>NZ_AUIV01000009.1 GCF_000423885.1 Thermomonas fusca DSM 15424
CTGTGCACCGACGGCAGCGCCATGTTGGCAAGTGCGGCAAGGGATCTGGGAATTGAGCACCACGCCCTGAACACCTTGCGCGGCGAGCGCAAGCGAGGTGCGTGGCATGTCCAGAATGTCAATGCGCACCACAGCCGACTGAAGGGCTGGATGGCCCGATTCCGGGGCGTGGCGACGTCCTATCTGCCGAACTACCTGGGGTGGTTCCGGGCACTGGAGCGGAATGCCCAAGTCGGCGCAGGACCCGCGTCATTGCTCAGGTTGGCGATGACATGACCTCCATGTCCACAATCAACGCGAACAGCGCCAAAAAAAAGGCCCCGCACGCGCGGCCTTGACCTTCGCATGCGGAGCCGGGTTTCAAACCGTCAGGGCGGGGCCCGACGTTGAACGCCTAGGGCCTGGGGTTTTTGGTGCCCAGGCCGCTTTCGTCCTTCTGCGGGGTTTCAGGCTCCTTCGCGTCGCTGACCGGCGCCGTGGCCGGAACCCGTGATGCCGTGGGAGTACCGCTTACCTTTTCCGCCTCGCCCACCGTGACCTTGCCCATGCGCGGCTGCATCCAGATGCTGTTTTGCCACTGGCGGTAGAGCTGCGGGTCCCAGAACTGGAGGTCGTAGAACTTGCTGCCGTCGATCTGCTCGAAGCCCGCCGGCCCCGGGATGTAGATTTTCAGATTGCCGGCAAAGCCCGTCCTGCTGCCCGTGACCTGGCGACGTTCCCGGCGGAGCACGGCGTCCAGACGGGGCTGCGCGGCGGCGTCCCCGTACTGGGCGTAAATATCCCCGCCCAGTTCAAGTGCCTGCTTCCTTTCGGCATCGTCAAGCGCGGCCCAGTAGCGCTCCCGGATGCTCAGGAAGCCCAGATAGCCGCGTTCTGCAGCAAGGTCGATCCATGCGTACGCGGAAGGGCGGTCCCGGGGCACGCCCTTGGAGTCCCACAGCAGCTCCGCCACCATGCCCTGCGACGGCTTGTCGCCGTAGAAGCTGGCACGCTTGAAGAACTTCAGTGCGCTTTCGTAGTTCCCCTGCTTGAGCTCATCCAGGCCCAGCAGGCGATAGCGCAGGTCGGGGTGCCCGGACAGGAAACCCGCACTCATCATCAAGGCGTCGGCGGTGGGATCCTTGGATGGGGCGATCTGTGCATTGGCCGGGAGCATGGCTCCCGCCAAGGCCAGGGCGGCCAGCAGCGTTCGGCAGGACATGGCGACGGGGATGCCCATCAATCCACCTTGCCGGGCGTGCCGACGCTGGTCTGTCCACCGATGTGGCGCGCGAAGAATCCCAGCATTTCGGTGTACAGGTTGATGCGCGCATCCTCTCCATAAAAACCGTGCATTTCGCCGGGTGCAATGATCATCCCTTCGGGTGTATTGCCGGCGGCGATCAGCGCCTTGTTCATGGCCTCGGTTTGTTCCGGCACGGCGCGTTCGTCGCGGGCGCCGGCTGCCAGATACACCGGAATCTTGACCTCATCGGCACGGCTAGCTGGCGAGGTCTGCGTCAGGACGTTGGCGTCGGTGCCCAAGGTCCTGCGCAAGTAGCGCAGGCCGGAATCGCGCTGCGGGATGTCGCCCTTCTTGAACATCATGTCCATGTCGTACACGCCCACGTAACCAAAGGCGCACTGGAACAGGCCGGGCTCGCGGATGGGCGCCATCAGCGCGGAATACCCGCCAAAGCTGCCGCCGTAGATGCAGATGCGGTCCCGGTTCGCATGGCCGTGGTCCACCACCCAGTGGGTGGCATCCAGGATGTCGTTCTGGATGCCCTGCGCCCATTGCTGGTGGCCGGCATCGCTGAACGCCTTGCCATAGCCGCTGGAGCCGCGGTAGTTGATCTGCAGCGTGGCATAGCCACGGCTGGCGAACAGCTGCGCTTCGGGGTTGAAGCTCCAGTTGTCGCGTGGCCCGATGGGCCCGCCGTGCGGGTTGACGATCAGCGGAAGATTCTTGCCGTCGCTGCCATGGGGAATGGTCAGATAGGCGTGGATCTGCCGGCCGTCCCGTGCGGTGAACGAGAAGGGCATGACCTGCGCCATCTTGGCCGGGTCGAGCTGCTTTTGCCTTGCCATCAGGAACCGGGCCTTGCCGGTGTCGCGGTCGAACAGGTACAGCTCACCTGGGTTGGCGTCGCTGTACACCGACACCAGGATCTTGCGGCCATCGGTGGTGTAGCTGGAAAAATCGACCTTCTGACCCGGGAACGCGTCTGCCAACGACCCATAAAGCTGTGCGTCAGGGTGCTGCTCATTGAGCAGGTGCACCTTGGGCGCGCCCGCCTCGGTGACCACGCCCAGCAGCGTTTTGTTGTCGGTGGACCAGATCATGCCCGAGATGTCGGCCACCGGGTCGGCGAACAACTCGGAGAAACTTCCGTTTGTCGGGTCCATCTTGCCGATCGAGGCGGGCTTTTTGCCGTCGTCAAGCTCGGCGTAAATGGTGCCGTCGTCGGTGGCGCTAATGACGGACAGATGCTTGCCGTCGGATTTGGATGCATTCAGCAGCGTCCAAGTCTGCCCGTCTCGGCGATAGAGCTCCGAGCGCTCTTCAAACTCGCCTTTCTCGTTCTTGCTGGACGAGCACACGGCAAAGCGCGGTTCCTTGGTGGCATCAAGTGCCAGCGAGCAGTTGGGTTTAGGCGCCCGTCCAAGCGAGGTGCGACGGCCAGTGATGGTGTCCACCCGGACCACTTCCGAAGTGGGGCCCTCGGAGGACAGCGGCGAATAC
The DNA here is from genome assembly GCF_000423885.1 of Thermomonas fusca DSM 15424. GTDB lineage: Bacteria > Pseudomonadota > Gammaproteobacteria > Xanthomonadales > Xanthomonadaceae > Thermomonas > Thermomonas fusca. Next base: position 2,726 of record NZ_AUIV01000009.1, read on the forward strand.
ATCGTCATCAACACGTTGCGATCGTCGTCCTTCAGCGTGTCCAGCAGGCTGAAACTCTCCGATCCCACCGCCTTGCTGCGCTGGGTGTTGTCGCGCGTGCCCCGGAAGATGACGGGAATGGCTTGACTGCCATCGGCGTTGACCGCGTACCACTCGCCCAGCGAGAACGGCTGGGCATAGCCGCCCAACTTCTTCACCGCTGTGAAAAGCAGCCGGTCCGGCGCGGTCCAGTAGAAGCCGCCAATGCTCTTCTTGTCGGGCAGCTGGTTGACCTTGAGTATCTTCAGGTCGGACGTACGCAGGATAGTGAGCACGTCCTGCTCACCCATGTCCACGGTCAGAGCCAGGTAGTCGCCATTCGGCGAGATACGTGCGTTGCCGTAAGCCGCGCGGCCCACGAAATCCTTCACCGGGGGCAGAGTTGCTGCCTGGCCGGTGGTGCACAGCAGTAGCGTCATGGAAAGCAGCGAGGGTGTTGCAATCTTCATCGTGTCGAATCCTTGATTGACCTTTTCAAAGACGGAACCCGGCTTGCGCCGGGTTCCGAATAAGCCTTTCAACTGCGTCAACAGCTATCAGAACTTGTGGTTGATCGAAAGGAAGAAGCGGCGACCCATCGGGTCGGCGCCGAAGTAGCTGTAGAAGTACGGATACGAGGTGTACGTCGGGTCCGGACGGTACTGGTTGTCGGTCACGTTTACGACGGTGAAGTCCACCTTCGTGTTGGCACCGAACTTGCGGCCCACTTGCAGGTTGTAGGTGGCGTAGGGCTTCATGCGCTTGGTTTCTGCCCAGTTGTAGACGCTACCCAGGCGGGAGCCGAACACCGATGCGCTCCAGTTGTCCTTGCTCCACGACACCGAGCCACGGACGCGCGAGCGCGGGTCGATCACCGCATAGTCGCGATAATCCGTGATCGGGTCGTCCTGGAACTGCTGCTCCTTGTCGGTCAGCCGGATAGAGTGGCCAAGATCGAAGTTGAACCGGCCAAAACGGTCGGTCAGCAGGCTGTAGCGCACCGCGGTGTCGATACCACTCACGTCCACCAGCGCCGAGTTGATGTAGGCGGTGTTGAGGCGCTGGATCTGCCCGTCCAGCGTGGTGCCCGGTGCGTCATTACGGGTGATCAGGCCGTAGATGTTCTGGCAGAACGAAGAATCGCTGGCGAACTCGAACGCGCTGCCGTCTCGCTTCACGCCCAACCGGCAGTTGGCTTCGTTCTGGGTCAGGTAGCCCGACGTCAGGGCGGTGGCCTTGTCTTCCAGCTTCACGCGGTAGTAGTCCACGGTAACCGACAGGTTGTCGAGGACGTCCCACACCAGGCCGTAACCCCACGACTTGCCTTCCTCTTCCTTCAGCAGCGGGTTGCCCGCGATCACCGATTGGGTGGTGTAGGAGGTTGGGTCGCCGGTGGCGCCGCACTGCGTGACCGTGCGCGGGCCGGTGGTTTGGCCCAGGTAGTTACCGGAACGGCACGCGTATTCGTCGAACACGCCCGAGTATGAGGCCGCGCCTTCGGCGTACACCAGCTGCATGTCGGGTGCGCGGAAGCTGGTGGCGTAGGAGCCACGCAACAACAGGTTCGAGAACGGACGATACTCGATGCCCAGGTTGACGGTTTTGGCCTCGTCGACGGCGGTGATGTCGTCGTACTTGTCGTAGCGGCCGGCCAGGTTCATCGACAGGTTGCTGAAGATCGGCACGTGGAATTCCACGCCCATGGCATAGCGGTCGCGCGTGCCGTGGGTTTCCCCCGAGCTGGTCAGGTTGTAGATGGTCTGGTCGTCAAGCGGACGCAGCTGGTTGGTGCGCGGGTCGCTTTCCAGATCCGTCGTCTGGCGGGTGCCTTCCAGCACCGCGGCGAAGCCCACGGGGCCTGCCGGCAGGGTGAACAGGTCGCCGCTGATGTTGAAGTTCAGGGTACTGGACGAGGTCTCGGCGGTGTTCTTCACGCGGGTGGAGAACGAGCGGTAGATGTCCGGCGTGATCGGCGTGTTCCAGCGGTCCTGGTTCAGCGAATAGATCGGGTAGCCGCTGAGCGTGCCCTGCTGCGGGCCCAGAAAGTAATCATGCACGGCCTTGGCGAGTAGACGCGGGCGATCCGCCACGTAGGTGTACTCGCCGTAGTTGTAGCTGACCTCCCAATCGAACCGGTCTGCGATGGTGCCCAGCGCGCCGACCGTGATGCCGTAGGACGCCTCGTCGTACACCGTGGACGCGGCCTCGGCGCCGCCCAACTCGGACGGGTTAAATACGCGCTGCAGCAGCACCAGGTCGCCCAGGTTGGCGTCGTAGTAATACGCTGACTGCACGCCGTTGCGCTGGGTGAACTTGTCACCCGAGGTGCTCCAGAACTCGGTGCCGCCGGAGGACTTGGCGTCAGTGGTGTAGTAGGTGGCCGAGCCGAACAGCTGGATGTCGTCGGTCAGGTTGAACGTGCCTGACAGGTACCCCGCCCATACTTGGTTCTTGTTGTAAAGCGACCGGCTGGCCACCTGGTCGTAGGAGCCGCAGTACTTGCCGCGGTTTGCTGTGGTGACCGTGGTGTAGCCGAACGCGTTGCACGCCGCCTCGCTGTAAAGCAGGTTGGAACCTCTCGGACCGGCAAAGCCGGCGCCGCTGATGGCCACCAGCGACAGTGCCGGGTTGGCGGTGATGCCGTAGGGGTTGTTGCGGATATCGGCAAACGTTTCGCGCTGTGAGGCGAAGATGGGCTCGTTGCTGGTGAACTGGGCCGAGTACTGCAGGTCCCAGCGGTCGCCGGACTTGCCGCCCACGTATTCCAAGCTCACGCTGTCGCCGCCTCCCTCCGCGGTGGTGCCCGTGGTCAGGCGCAGCTGGTTGCCGTCAAAGTGCTTGCGGGTGACGATGTTGACCACGCCGGCCACGGCATCGGAGCCGTAGATCGCGGAAGCACCACCGGTCAGCACTTCGATGCGCTCGACGATGGCGGACGGGATGGCCTTGACGTTCACCACGTTGTTGTCACGGTTGTACGGCTGCGGGTACTGCGGCGGACGGCGGCCGTCAATCAGGGTGAGCGTATAGCCCGGGCCCATGCCACGCAGGTTGATCACCTGGGCGTTCGGCGTGAAGCCGGTCACTGCCAGGTCACCGGTGAAGTTGGACTGGGCCTGCTGGGTGAGCGACTGCAGCATGTCGCCCACGGTCTGGAAGCCCTCGCGGTCGATGTCGGCGCGCGAGATCACCGTGATGGGCGCCGGGCCTTCGATGTCCACCTTCTTGATGCGGGAGCCCACCACCGACACCTTCTCCAGCGTTGCGGCTTGACTTGCAGCTTGCGCTTTTTCGGGCTGCTGGTCGGCCTCCTGGGCCTCCTGTGCCATGGCCAGCGACGGCAGCAGGAGCGCCGCTGCCAGCGCGAGCGTCAACCGGTTGCGATGAATGTTACGAACAGTCATGGGATCCCCTTGTTTGTTTGTTAACGGGCTTGCGTGACACGACGTGGTGGCCGGTCAGGGCTCGGTCTTGCGTTTGAACCGAAGGCAGAGAGTAACAAAGAATTAACCTGTGAGTAGCAGGCGTAGCATGCCCTTTGTTAACGCGCCGCAACTTCCTGGGGCCCGGAACAGCCTGCCAGTGCTGGAAATAAGCTGCCGCGGTAAAGGAATTTGATCGGGCGCGAAGGCTTTGGTCTGCCTGCTTGATCGCCAGCGCCAGCCGCCTACGCGCGTGGCGCAAGAGCCCAGGTCGGCCCCAAAAAAGGCGCTGCTCGCGTTGGTCGTTGATCGTCTCAACCTGTGAGGCTGCCTACCTGCATGGTTTCGTCACTGCTCGAAGGTTTCGGGCGGCGGGAGACCGGGATGCGCGCACCTGAACTCAAGCGTTGGCTAGCAGAAGCGGGACGGCTGACACCGGCCAAGCAGGAGCAGGTTCTGGCAAAGCTGCAGGGCGAGCGGTCTCAGGGTGCGGTTGCCCAGGTTGTTGACCAGGAACGAAAGCTTGAGCGCGTCGGTGGCGTCGAAGTTCACGCTGGCGTTGACCGTGGTGTACGAACCCAGGCGGCCGGCACCGGCGAACGCGTAGCCGGCCGGGTCCAGCGTGGCGCGGTAGTTCGGGGTCGGGCCGAGGTAGTTGGCGTACAGCGTGGTCGCCCAGCGGTCCTTGCTCCAGCTGGCCGAGGCGCTGGCCTTGTACTTGGCGTCGGTGCTCCAGTACGGATCGCTCAGCGCGTCGCGCACCGGGTCGGTGGGGTGGGTCTGGATTTCGTGCTTGAGGTTGCGCGTCCACGAACCGGCCAGGTTGAGCTGGCCGAAGCTGCCCAGCTCCAGGCTGTAGTTGGTGTCCACGGTCACCGCGTCCAGAGTTTCCTTGGCGACGTTGACCTTGTCCAGGCGGATCGACTCCACGTTGCCGCTGACGTCGCGGACGATCTGGGTGCTGGCCGCGACGCAGGTGCCGGAATCCGCCGGCAGCTTGCCGAGCAGGCAGTTGGCTTCATCGCGCAGCAGCTGATCGACGTCCTGCAACGCGACTTCGTTGCGGATGTCCCAGTGGTGGAAGTCGGCGCTGACCGAGAACTTCGGCGTCGGCGCCCACACCACGCCGTAGCTCCACACGGTGGCGTTGATCGGCTTCAGCGCCGGGTTGCCGGACTGCTCGCCGAAATACTGCATTTCCGAGTACTGGCTCGGGCAGTCGGCCACGTCGCCGGCGTCGAAGCCGAGCAGGGCGCAGTTGTAGTAGTCCACCGCCTGGCTGTAGAAGCCGCTGACGCCCTGGAACTGGTCGGCCAGGGTGGGCGCCTTGAACGCGGTGCCGTACTTGCCGCGCAGCAGCAGCGATTCGAACGGACGGTATTCCAGGCCCAGCGCGTAGGTCGGCTTGGAGATCTCGGTGCCGCCCATGCGGAAGCCGTCGTAGCGCGCCGAGGCGGACACGGTCAGCTGCTCCCACACCGGCAGGCACAGCTCGCCGGTCAGCGCGTAGCGCGAGCGCTGACCCTTGCCGCTGACGCCGGTCAGGCCCCAGATGTCGCCATTGGTGAGCCGCGCGTCGGGCGTGTAGCTCCAGCCCTGGGTGCCCGTCTCCACGGCCACCGCCATGCCGGCGTCGCCGCCCGGCAGCGAGAACAGGGCGCCGTTGGTGAACTGCGCGCGCAGCATGTTGTCGTAGGTGCGGCTGTGCGAACGCACGTAGGTGGAGATGCCGGCGAAGTCTTCCGGCGACATCAGCGTATAGAACGCGGCGTAGTCCGGGGTGAACACCGGGTAGGCGTCGTAGTTCGGATCCCAGCCCTGCTGCGGGCCCAGCACGCGATCCATGAAGTACGCGTTCACCTTGCCGGCCAGCAGCGCCTGCGAGGTTTCGGTCAGCTTGTACTCGGTGCGGGTCAGGCTGATGTCGTAGTCCCAGTTCGAGTCTTCGCTCAGGGTGCCGTTCACGCCGAAGGTGACCGAGTAGGAGTTGCTGTGGTTGCGGTCGTTGTGGTCGTTCCAGTTGCCCACTTCTTCCGGCGCGAATGCACGCTACAGGTTCAGCAGCTTGCCCTGGTTCGGGTCGTAGTAGGCGCCGAAGCCCACTTCGGTGCCCCACCACAGGTAGTTGGAGCCGCTGTTGTATTCCACCTTCTCGTGGCTCAGCAGCACGTCGGCATAGGCCTGGGCCAGGTCGTTGAGCTCGAAGGTGGAGTGCGCGTAGACCTGCGCAGATTCCTTGCTGTTCTTCAGGGTGCGGTAGCCCGGGGTCCACTGCGAACCGCAGTAATCGCCCTTGCCGGCGCGGCTCTGCTTGCCCTCGGTGCCGCCGAAGGCGCTGCCCAGGTTGGCGCAGTTGGCCGGGTCGAGGAACACGTAGCTGTAGTCGTTCTCCACGTCGAGGATCGTCCAGTCGCGGCTGGCGACCGGGGCGTCGCCGTTGCGGGCGTCGACGTTGAACTGCTGGGTCAGATCGCGCTGCGAGGCCCACACCGGGTCGGCCTTCTCGGCCTGCACGCCCAGCAGGATGTTCCAGCGGCCGCCGGCACCGTTGACGCTGGTGGCGAAGCTGACCCGGCCGCTCTGGCCGCCGCCCTTCTCATAGCCGCCGATGCGGCCGCTCAGCACGCTGCCGTCGATGTTCTTCTTGAGGATGATGTTGACCACGCCGGCGATGGCGTCCGAGCCGTACAGCGAGGACTGGCCGCCCGGGAGGATTTCGATGCGCTCCACCAGGTCGACCGGGATGCCGCTGATGTTGTTGAACACGTCGGAGCCGTTGTACAGCGCCGGGTAGTTGGCCATCGGGCGGCCGTCGATCAGGTACTTCACGTAGCTGGCGGACAGGCCGAACAGGCTCAGCGTGTCAGCGCCCTGGGTGAAGCCGCCGGAGGTCTGGCTGTTCTGCACCCCGCCGGTGGCGAAGCTGCTCTTCTGCAGTACTTCGGCAACGTTGTTGAAGCCGCGGGCCTTGATGTCCTCGGCGGAAATGATGGTGACCGGGACGAACGTCTCGACCTGGGTCTGCGGGATCAGCGAACCGGTGACGACGACCTTGTCCAGCTCCTTGGCTTGCGGAGCGGTGGCGTCGGCGGGCGCCTGCGACTGGGCGAAGGCGGTGGCGGGCAGCAATGCGGCGGCAAGCGCCAGCGCCAGCGGGCGGCGGTGGGATACGAACATGGGGGACTTCCTTTGGTCTTCTTCTTCGATCTTGTTGTGGGCACGCGCGGCGGATGCGGGCGCATGCATCTCCGGACCCGGAGGCGGAGGAACCTAACACCCGGTTAACATCCGACCCCTGAACATACGGGGCCGTTTGGTATTGACTACTCTTTGCCGGTTGTGAATGAGCCGCGCGGTGGCGCACGGCGGCCGGCCGGATCCGTCGCCCGGATGACAGGAATCAAGGGCGGGCGGGAACCGCTTCGCTAGAATCCGCGCATTCCCCACGCGCCGCCCTGCCATGCCCCGCCTCCCCTCCCACGCCGTCCAGGGCGAGCTGAAACCGCTCGCCAATGCCCGCAACATCATCGCCGTCGGCTCCGGCAAGGGGGGGGTGGGCAAGTCCACCACTGCCGTGAACCTGGCTCTGGCGCTGGCCGCGGAGGGATTGAAGGTCGGCATCCTCGACGCCGACGTGTACGGCCCCAGCGTGCCGATGATGCTGGGTCTGTCCGGCCGTCCCGACAGTCCGGACGGCAAGACCATCACGCCGATGCTGGCGCACGGCGTGGAGGCGATGTCGATCGGGCTGCTGGTGGACCAGGACACGCCGATGATCTGGCGCGGGCCGATGGCCACCCAGGCGCTCTCGCAGTTGCTCAACGACACACGTTGGGGCGATCTGGACGTGCTGGTGGTGGACCTGCCGCCGGGCACCGGCGACATCCAGCTGACCATGGCGCAGAAGATCCCGGTGGCCGGCGCGGTCATCGTCACCACGCCGCAGGACATCGCCACCCTGGACGCGCGCAAGGCGCTGAAGATGTTCGAGAAAGTGAACATTCCGGTGCTGGGCCTGATCGAGAACATGGCGGTGCACGTCTGCGGCAATTGCGGCCACGCGGAGCGCATCTTCGGCGAAGGCGGCGGCAGGAAGATGGCCGAACAGTACGGGGTGGTGCAGCTGGGTGCACTGCCGCTGGAGATCGGCATCCGCGAACAGGGCGATGCAGGCACCCCGATCGTGGCGGCGCAGCCGGATTCCCCGGCCGCGCAGGCCTACCGCGCGGCCGCGCGGGCGCTGCTGGCCGAGTTGGACAAGCGGCCGAAGGTACGCACCGGGATCATGGCCTCGTTGCTGGGGTAGGCGGGTTTTCGAGCGGCCGAGCGGTGGGTCCGCGAACGCATCGCGGGTCGCAGGCCGGCATGAATCCCCTCCGCTTGGCTTAAACTCGCAGGTTCCGCACCGGGACCGAACCGCATGAGCATCAAGAGCGACCGCTGGATCCGCCGCCTGGCCGAGCAGCACGGCATGATCGAGCCGTACGAGCCGGGCCAAGTGAAGCAGGCCGCCGATGGCCAGCGCATCGTCAGCTACGGCACCTCCAGCTACGGCTACGACGTGCGCTGCTCGCGCGAGTTCAAGGTGTTCACCAACATCAACTCGACGATTGTCGATCCCAAGCACTTCGACCCGAAGAGCTTCGTCGATATCGTCGGCGACGAGTGCATCATCCCGCCCAATTCCTTCGCGCTGGCGCGCACCGTCGAGTACTTCCGCATCCCGCGCGACACCCTGGTGGTGTGCCTGGGCAAGAGCACCTATGCGCGCTGCGGGATCATCGTCAACGTGACCCCGCTGGAGCCGGAGTGGGAGGGCCACGTCACCCTGGAGTTCAGCAATACCACGCCGTTGCCTGCGCGCATCTACGCCGGCGAAGGCGTGGCGCAGATGCTGTTCTTCCAGTCGGATGCCGACGACGTCTGCGAGACCAGCTACAAGGACCGCGGCGGCAAGTACCAGGGGCAGACCGGGGTCACCCTGCCGCGCACCTGAGCGATGCGCAGTGCCCCGGGACTTTCCCGGGCGATGGCGGCTACCGCGCCAGCGCCGCGCGCAGCGCGCTGACCCGTTCGATGAGTTGTTCCGGCGCGTACGGCCGCGCGTTGGCCGCGCCCCAGACCGGGCGCGGCCAGGCGATGTCGTCGGTGTAGCGGGCGATGACGTGGACGTGCAGCTGCGGCACCTGGTTGCCGAGCGCGGCCACGTTGAGCTTGTGCGGCTTGAACAGCGCCTTCAGCGCGCGCGCCGCGGCGTCGATGTCGGCGCTGAGCTGGGTGCGCTGCGCCGGGGTCAGGTCGATGATCTCCACCGCGCCGGCCAGCTTCGGCACCAGCACCAGCCACGGGTGGTTGGCATCGTCCATCAGCCGGACCTCGCAGACCGACAGGTCACAGACCGGGGCGGTGTCGTCGGCCAGCTGCGGGTGCAGTTCGTAGCGCGACGGCGGCTGGGAGGGGCTCATGGCGTCCTCGGCTCAGTAGGCCGGGCGCAGCGCCCGGTGGAACAGGCCCAGCGTGCGATCCAGCGCGAGTTCGGCGCTGGGACGGTGGAAATCACCGCGCTGGTCGCAGTTGAAGCCGTGCCCGGCGGGATAGACATGGATCTCCGCCTCGGGATGGCGCTGGCGGTGCAGCTCGACGTCGGCCTGCGGGATGCTGGGGTCGTGCTCGCCGAAGTGGAACATCATCGGCGCGTCCAGCTGTTCGTCGAGGAACGGCACCGTGCGCGCGCCGTAGTAGCTGACCGCCGGCAGCGACAGGCGGGTGTTGGCCAGATAGGCGGCGGTGCCGCCCCAGCAATAGCCCACCACGCCGACCTTGCCGTATTCCTGCAGCTGCGCGGCGGCCGCGTGGATGTCCTCGAGCGCACGCGGGAAGCCCAGCCGCTCCACCAGCGCGCGGCCGCGCTGCACGCCGTCCGGGTCGTAATCCAGCTGCACGTCGTGTTCGAAATGGTCGAACAGCGCCGGTGCCATCGCCACGTAGCCATGCTCGGCGAAGGTGGTGCAGACCGCGCGGATGTGCTGGTTGACGCCGAAGATTTCCTGCACCACCACGAGCGCGCCGCGCGGCGGTACGTGCGGTTTCGCGAGCCAGGCGCGGATGCGGCCGCTCGGGGTTTCCAGGGACATCCACTCGCTCATGGGGTTGGCTCCGTCCGCTTGCCGCGATAGTACGCCTGTGGGGCCGGGCCGCCAGCCCCCCGCCGGTATACTACGCGGCCCGCGGCGGATCCCCGCCGGCCAGCGTCCACGATGTCCATGTCCCAGACCCCCGCCTCCGCCAATCCCAAAGTCGGCTTCGTCAGCCTCGGCTGCCCCAAGGCGCTGGTGGACTCCGAGCGCATCCTCACCCAGCTGCGGGGGGAGGGCTACGACCTGGTGCAGGCCTACGACGACGCCGACGTGGTGGTGGTCAACACCTGCGGCTTCATCGATTCCGCGGTGGCCGAGTCGCTGGACGCCATCGGCGAGGCGATGGCGGAAAACGGCAAGGTCATCGTCACCGGCTGCCTGGGCAAGCGCGCCGAGGTCATCCGCCAGGCGCATCCGGGCGTGCTGTCGATCAGCGGCCCGCAGGACTACGTGAGCGTGATGGACGCGGTGCATGCGGCGGTGCCGCCCACGCACAACCCGTTCGTTGACCTGCTGCCGGACTACGGGCTCAAGCTCACCCCGAAACACTATGCCTACCTGAAGATTTCCGAAGGCTGCAACCACCGCTGCAGCTTCTGCATCATCCCGTCGATGCGCGGCGACCTGGTGTCGCGCCCGGTGGACGAAGTGCTGCGCGAAGCCGAGAAGCTGGTGCGCGGCGGGGTCAAGGAACTGCTGGTGGTGTCGCAGGACACCAGCGCCTACGGCGTCGACCTGAAGTACGCGCCGCGGCTGTGGGGCAACAACGTCTACGAGACGCGGATGAAGGCGCTGTGCGAAGGCCTGTCCACGCTGGGCGTGTGGACGCGCCTGCACTACGTGTATCCGTACCCGCACGTGGATGACGTGATCCCGCTGATGGCCGACGGCAAGGTGCTGCCGTACCTGGACATCCCGTTCCAGCACGCCAGCCCGCGCATCCTCAGGCTGATGAAGCGGCCCGGCGCGGTGGACAAGACGCTGGAGCGGATCCAGCGCTGGCGCGCGATCTGCCCGGACCTCACCCTTCGTTCCACCTTCATCGTCGGTTTCCCCGGTGAGACCGAGGCGGAGTTCGAGGAGCTGCTGGATTTCCTCGACGAGGCGCAGCTGGACCGCGTCGGCGCGTTCGCCTATTCGCCGGTGACCGGCGCCAAGGCCAACGACCTCCCGGATCCGGTGCCCGAAGAGGTGAAGCAGGAGCGGCTGGCCCGCTTCATGGAGCGGCAGGCGGTGATTTCCGAGGCGCGGCTTGCGGCCAAGGTCGGCAGCGTGCAGCAGGTGATCGTGGACGCGATCGACGGCGATCTGGCCATCGCCCGGTCGATGGCCGATGCGCCGGAGATCGACGGCTTGGTGCAGATCCAGGACGGCCGTGAAGCCGGCCTGGTGCCCGGCGAATTCGCGATGGTGCGGATCATGGGCAGCGACGAGCACGACCTGTACGGGGAAGTCGAGTACAACGACTGAGCCGCGGCATACTCCCGGCGTCCCTGCCAAGGAGCTCCCGATGTCGCCGTCGCATCTGTTCAGCCGCGTGGCCAAGTGGGCCTCGCGCGCCGCCGGCCGGCCGCCGGTCTTCACGCTGGCCCTGCTGGTGGTGCTGGTCTGGATCCTCACCGGGCCGCTGTTCGGCTTCAGCGACACCTGGCAATTGGTGATCAACACAGGCACCACCATCGTCACCTTCCTGATGGTGTTCCTGATCCAGAACGCGCAGAACCGCGACACCGAGGCGATCCAGCTCAAGCTGGACGAGCTCATCCGCGCCACCCGTGGCGCGCACAATGCGCTGCTGGACCTGGAAGAGCTGGAAGAGCGCGAACTCGATGTATTCCGCGCCCGCTATGTCGCGCTGGCCCGAAGTGCGCGGAAGCTCGGCGGCGAGGAAACCGACCGCGGCACCCCGGAAGTCAACGACTCCGATTGAAGCGTCGCTGCCGGCGGGCGTCGCGGTTCAGACCTCCAGCTGCATCCCCGGCCGCGCCAGCACCGCCTGCACGCCGTGGGCTTCGTGGATCTCGCCGGCCAGCGCCTCGCGCGCAAGATCCTCGCCGTGCACCAGCGCCACCGGCGGCGGCGTGGTGAAGCCGGCGTACCAGTCCAGCAGGCCGTGCTGGTCGGCGTGCGCGGACAGCCCGCCGACGGTATGCCGATGCGCATTCACGCGCACGTCGTGGCCGTGGATGCGCACCCAGCGCGCGCCGTCCACCAGCCGCCGGCCGATGGTGCCTTCGGCCTGGAAGCCGACGAACACCATCCGCGTCTGCCGCTTGGGCAGGCACTGGCGCATGTGGTGGAGGATGCGGCCGCCGCTGGCCATGCCGTTGCCTGCAATGATGATCGCGCCGCCGTGGATGCGGTTGATCGCCATCGACTCCTCGGCGGTCTCGGTGACCCGCAGGTTGGGCAGCCGGAACGGGTTGGGCGTGCCGCGCCAGACCTCGCGCGCCTCGGCGTCGAACAGGGCGTGGTGGCGGTCGTACACCTGCACCACCTTCGAGGCCATCGGGCTGTCCAGGAAGATCCGCCAGCGCGACATGTCCCAGTCGTTCCAGTGGCGGGCGAACCAGTACAGCAGTTCCTGCGTGCGGCCCACCGCGAACGCCGGGATCAGCACATTGCCACCCTCGCGCCAGGCGGCGTCGAAAATCTCGCCAAGTTCGCGCACGGTTTCGTCGCGCTCGCGGTGGTTGCGGTTGCCGTAGGTGGATTCCAGCAGCAGCAGGTCGGCTTCGGCGATCTGCACGGGATCGCGCAGGATCGGTGCGTTGCGCATGCCAAGATCGCCGGAGAACACCAGCTTCCTGCCGTCGGCCCACAACTCGACGATGCTGGATCCGAGGATGTGGCCGGCGTCGCGGAAGGCGACCTCGATGCCGGGGAACAGCTCGGTGCGCGCCGCATAGGGGAGGGGGCGCAGCTGCGACAGCGCGCCGCGCACGTCCTCGCGGGTGTACAGCGGCAGCGCCTTGGGCTGGCCCGGCTTGCGCTTGCGGTTGCTGCGCTCGGCATCGTTTTCCTGCAGCGAGGCCGAGTCCATCAGCATGATCGGCAGCAGGTCGACGGTGGCGGCCTGCGCGTAGATCGGTCCGTTGAAGCCGGACAGGGTCAGCCGCGGCACGCGACCGACGTGATCGATATGGCCATGGCTCAGGATCAGCGCATCGATGTCGGCGGGGTCGAACGGGAACGGCGCGAAGTTGCGGGCGTCGGCTTCCGGGCTGCCCTGGACCAGGCCGCAGTCCAGAAGAATGCGCTTGCCCGCGGCTTCGACCAGATGCATCGAGCCGGTGACTTCACCGGCCGCTCCGTGGAAATGCACGCGCATGCGTTTGCCCGATTGGTTGCGTTGCCGCAGGTTAACCCAGCAACCCCCACTTCCGGCAGATGGCCGAGCGCGCGCGATTGCGGCAAGGTATGCGACTTGCAAAACGGAAAACCACCATGCGCCTGCTCTCCATCGCCTGTGCGTTAGCGCTGGGCACCGCGGCCTGTGCCGCCCACGCCGCCACATCGGTCGCCGCGCCGACGACCGCCGTTCCCGGCAGCGAGACCATCTCCAGCAAGACCCTGGCCAACGGCCTGAAGATCATCGTCTGGCCGGACCACGACATCCCCAACGCCAACTTCTACACCTTCTACAAGGCCGGCAGCCGCAACGAGCACGCCGGCATCACCGGGCTGGCGCACTTCTTCGAACACATGATGTTCAACGGCACGACCAAGCGCGCCCCGGGCGAGTTCGACCGCACCATGGAGGCCGCCGGCGGTAGCAACAACGCCAGCACCAGCAACGACCTGACCATCTATACGGACTGGTTCCCGTCCAGCGCGCTGGAGGCGATCTTCGACCTCGAAGGCGACCGTATGGCCAACCTGTCGTTCGACCCGAAGGTGGTGGAGAGCGAGCGCGGCGTGGTCTACAGCGAGCGCCGCTCCAGCGTCGACAACGACAGCATGGGCACGCTGATGGAGCAGATGCAGGCCACCGCCTACGTCGCGCATCCGTACCAGATCCCCACCATCGGCTGGCCCAGCGACATCGAGCGCTGGAAGACCGAAGACCTCAAGCAGTTCTTCAAGACGTATTACGCGCCGAACAACGCGGTGCTGGTGGTGGCGGGCGATGTCGAACCGGCGCAGGTGTTCGCACTGGCCGACAAGTACCTGGCCGCACTGCCGCGGCAGCCGGAGCCGGCCCCGGTCACCACCGTCGAGCCGGAGCAGCTGGGCGAGCGCCGCATCGTGGTGGAGCGCAGCGATGCGCAGTCGCCGATCCTGGCCTATGCCTTCCACAGCGGCATCGGCGCCGGCAGCAAGGACTATCCGGCGCTGGAGCTGCTGACCACGATCCTTGCGCGCGGCGACTCCTCGCGCCTGCACCAGCGGCTGATCGAGCGCGAACAGGCGGCGGTGAACGCCGGTGCGTTCGCCGAAGCCGGCTTCGACCCCGGCCTGCTGTGGGTGTACGCGATGCTGCCGCCGGGCGGCGACCTGGCGAAGGCCGAGGCGCTGCTGGACGACGAACTGGCGAAGATCGCCCGCGGCGGGGTGACCGCCGCCGAGCTGGAAAAGGCCCGCAACCTGCAGCTGTCCGCGTTCTGGCGCGGCATGGCCACCATCAACGGCAAGGCGCGCGCGCTGGGCACCGCCGAGGTGTTCGAGGGCGACTACCGCAAGGCCTTCAACGAACCCGCCGCGTTTGAAGCCGTGACCGCCGCGCAAGTGCAGGCGCTGGCCGCGAAGATCCTGCGCAGGCAGAACCGCACCACCGGCCTGCTGCAACCCGTCGCCGCGCCTGCGGCCAACAAGGAGGGCGCCCGATGAGCGGCCTGCGTTTCGTGTTCGCGGCGCTGGCCGCATTCGCGTTCGGCTGCGCCGGCGCCGGTGAAATCAAGCTTCCCGATTACCAGATCGTGCAGCTGGACAACGGCGCCACGTTGCTGCTCACCCCGCGCAAGGACGTGCCGATGGTGGCCGCCACCGTGCTGGTGCGCGGCGGCGCGCTGGCCGATCCGGCCGGCAAGGAGGGCACCGCCGACCTGCTCGCGGAGATGCTGTCCAAGGGCGCGGGCAGCCGCGATGCGCTGGCCTTCGCGCAGGCGGTGGATGGCGCCGGCGGCAACCTCGGCTTCGGCAGTTCCAGCGAGGCGCTCACCGCCAACGCGCAGTTCCTGTCGAAGGACACCGGGCTCATGCTGTCGCTGCTGGCCGATGCGCTGCTGCGTCCGGCGATGGCGCCGGCCGAGTTCGACAAGCTGCGCAAGCGCGCCATCGACGGGATCGCGACGGCCAAGGATTCCGACCCGCGTCAGCTGATCGGCCTGTACGCCAGCGGCTGGCTGTTCCGCGGCCATCCCTACGGCCGTCCCGCCGGTGGCGACGAAACCAGCCTGGCCACCATCACCCTCGACGACCTGCAGGCGTTCCGCCGCCAGCAGATGGGCGGCGACCGGCTGATCGTCTCCATCGCCGGCGACTTCGATCCCGCCGCCGTCATCGCGCAGGTGAAGCAGGCGTTCGGCGGCTGGACCAAGGCCGAAGGGGCGCTGCCGCAGGTGGCGGCGAAGGCGAAGGAAAGCGGCCGCCGCGTGCTGCTGGTGGACAAGCCGGGCGCCACTCAGACCTATTTCTCGCTGGGCAACGTCGGCAGCCAGCGCAGCGACCCCGCCCGCGCCGCGCAGGATCTGGTGCAGACCGCGTTCGGCGGGCGCTTCACCTCCATGCTCAACACCGAGTTGCGGGTGAAGTCCGGGCTGACCTACGGCGCCAGCGCACTGCTGCCGCGCCCGCGCCAGCCGGGTGCCGCGCAGATCACCAGCTTCACCAAGACCGACTCGACCAAGGCCGCGATCGACCTGGCCATCGCCACCCTCGACCGCCTGCACAAGGACGGGCTGGACGCCGCCACCCTGCAGTCGGCGCGAAACTACATCGCCGGGCAATTCGCCCCGAGCATGGAAACCGCGCCGCAGCTGGCGAGTGCGATCGCCTGGCTGGCCCTGTACGGCGACGGCCGCGACTACATCGACGGCTACCTCGGCCAGGTCGCGTCCGCCACCCCGGAGCAGGTGGCCGCCGCCCGCGCGGTGTTCCCGGCAAGCCCGGACCTGGTGATCGTGGCGATCGGCGATGCGGCGAAGATCCGCACGGTGATGCAGGGTTACGGCCCGGTCACCGAGATGAAGCTGACCGATCCGCGCTTCTCACCCTGAACGCGGGGCGGTGCCGGCGGCCATGACCTCCGGCACCCTCCCGCGCGCCGGGCAGCCGATACAGTCCGAAGACGCGGCCAGGTGCCGCGTCTTTTTTTCTTTCCTGCCTCGCCGGAGCCGCCTGCCGTGAACACCCCGAAGTCCCTGCTGCTCTCCCTCGCCATCGCCGCGGCGCTGGGCGCCTGCCAGAAGCCGGCCGAACCGGCCGCCAGCGCCGGCGCGGGCGACGCCAAGGCCGATCCGGCCGCCTACACGCTGGACGAATCCAAGCTGCCGCCGGTCAACCGCTTCCTGCCCGGCGATCTTGATCCGGCGAAGAACGCCTGCGCCGACTTCGGCGGCTACGTCAACGGCAAGTGGCTGGCCGCCAACGCGATTCCAAGCGACCGCACCAGCTGGGGCGCGTTCGAAATGCTCGATGAGCGTTCGCAGGCGGTGCAGCGGCAGCTGGCCGAGCAGGCCGCGGCCAGGGCCAACGCCAGCGGCATCGACAAGATCGTCGGCGATTTCTGGGCCACCGGCATGGATGCGGCGAAGATCAACGCGCAGGGCATTGCGCCGCTGCAGTCGCGGCTGGACGCGATTGCAGCGCTCGACAGCCAGGACAAGATCGCCGACTACCTGCGCAGCAGCGCGGCCAAGGGCGAGAACCTGCTGTTCGGCTTCGCCCCGGAAGCGGACTTCAACGACCCGTCGATGAACATCGCCTACGCCGCGCAGGGCGGCTTGGGCCTGCCGGACCGCGGCTATTACTTCGACAAGGACAAGGCCGACAAGCTGGCTGCCTACCAGGCCCACGTCGCCAAGGTGCTGGAGCTTTCCGGCGTCGAGGCGGCCGATGCCGCCGCCCAGGCCAAGGACGTGGTGGCCTTCGAGACCCGGCTGGCCAAGGTGTCCAAGTCCAGCGAGGAGATGTCGCGCGACGTCTCGCTGTACTACAACCCGGTCAGCCCGGCCGACGCCGACAAGCTGACCCCCAACTTCCCGTGGACGAAGTTCTTCGAAGCGCAGGGCATCGCGGCGCCGAAGATGTTCTCGCTGGCCATCCCGGCCTTCCACCAGGAAGTCAGCCGGATGCTGGCCGAGGTGCCGGCTGCGCAGTGGCAGAACTACCTGCGCTTCCATACCGTGGATGGTGCCTCGCCGTACCTGTCCGATGCGTTCGCCAACGAACACTTCAATTTCTACGGCAAGGCCATGCGCGGCCAGCAGGAGATCAAGGAGCGCGGCAAGCGCGTCCTGGACACGCTCAATGACAGCGCGGGCGAGGCGCTGGGGCAGATCTACGTCAAGGTCGCGTTCTCGCCGGAAGCCAAGGCACGCATGCAGGAACTGGTGAAGAACCTGTCGGAGGCGCTCAAGGTGCGCATCGGCGGGTTGGCGTGGATGAGCGATGCCACCAAGGCCAAGGCGATGGAAAAGTGGGCCAGCTTCACGCCCAAGATCGGCTACCCGGACAAGTGGCGCGACTGGAGCGGGCTGGCCACCGGCCGCGACAGCTACATCGGCAACGTGCTGGCCGCCAACGCGTTCAACTACCAGTGGATGCTGGGCAAGATCGGCAAGCCGGTGGACCGGACCGAGTGGGGCATGAGCCCGCAGACGGTCAACGCCTATTACAACCCGCTGCAGAACGAGATCGTGTTCCCGGCCGCCATCCTGCAGCCGCCGTTCTTCGACGCAGCTGCCGACGACGCCCTGAACTACGGCGGCATCGGCGCGGTGATCGGCCACGAGATGACCCACGGCTACGACGACCAGGGCAGCCGCTTCGGCGCCACCGGCAAGTTCGAGAACTGGTGGAGCCCGGCGGATGCCAAGGGCTTCTCCGGCCGCACCGACAAGTTGATCGCGCAGTTCAACGGCTACGAGGCCGGCCCCGGCCAGCACGTCAACGGCAAGCTGACCCTGGGCGAGAACATCGCCGACCTGGGCGGCCTGGCCACCGCCTACGACGCCATGCGCAAGGCCACCGAAGGCAAGGACGACCCGAAGGCCGACGGCCTCAGCCGCGACCAGCGCTTCTTCCTGAACTGGGGCACGGTGTGGCGCCGCAACTTCACCCCGGAAGAGCTGAAGGTGCGGCTGACCACCGATCCGCATGCGCCGGCCAACTTCCGCGCCATCGGTGCGCCGTCCAACCTGCCGGCCTTCGCCAGTGCGTTCGGCTGCAAGGCCGGCGATGCGATGGTGCGCGCGGACGGCCAGCAGGTGGTGATCTGGTAGCGCCTGGCGGCGCGCCATAGCCGATACATCCCGCCGGAATGCGGATGCATCCGGCGGGACCGCCGGCTGGGCGGGACGCTGCGCGGGTGGTAGTGTCGCGCGCCAATACCATTGAACCCACTGCGGGCGGAGAACGGCGTGACGGATTTGCTGCGGAACATGCGCCTGCGCACCGGCGGCGATGGCCCCTGGTGGCGACCGCGCGTGTCCACGGAAGCGCTGGCCGTGCTGGCCAGCGCCTGGTTCGTGCTGGTCCTCAACGGTCCGCTGTGGCAGGCCGTGCAGGCCGGTAGCGGTTCCCTGCGGGTGCTGCTGTCGCTGGGCGTGGCGGTGTTCGCGCTGCAGGCGCTGCTGTTCGGGCTGCTGTGCTGGGGTAGGCTGGCGCGGCCGCTGTTGGCCCTGCTGCTGGTGGTGAGCGCGTTCGCCCACTGGTACATGACCCGCTACGCGGTGGTGCTGGATCCGGACATGATCCGCAATGTCCTGTACACCGACATGGCCGAAAGCCGCGAGCTGGTGTCGGTGCGGATGCTGCTGCACGCGCTGCTGCTGGGCGTGCTGCCCGCGGTGCTGGTGCTGCTGACCCGGCGGCCGGTGCAGGGCAGCTGGCGCCGCGCGCTGCTGCGCCGGGCGGGCTTCGTGCTGGCGATGGCGCTGCTGGCCGCGGGCGCGCTGGGGGTGTCCTCGCAGGGCGTGTTCTCGCTGATGCGTAGCGATCCGGCACTGCGCTACAAGATCACCCCGGGGAACTACATCGTTTCGCTGGTGCGGGTGTTGAAGCCCTCGAAGGCGAGGGGGCCGGTGCAGGTGGTCGGCGCCGATGCGCACCGGCCGCCCGCGGCGCTGGCACGCAGGCCACGGCTGCTGGTGCTGGTGGTGGGCGAGACCGTGCGCGGCGACCACTGGGGCCTGAACGGCTACGCCCGCCAGACCACCCCGGAGCTGGCCGCGCGCGGCGTGATCAATTTCCCCGACGTCACCGCCTGCGGCACCAGCACCGAGGTGTCGCTGCCCTGCATGTTTTCGCCATTCGGACGCGAACGCTACGACCGCGATGCCATCCGCGGCCACGAATCGCTGCTCGACGTCGCCGCCCGCGCCGGCGTGGGCGTGCTCTGGCGCGACAACCAGTCGGGTTGCAAGGGGATCTGCGTCCGCCAGCGCTCGGAGACCATGGGCCCTGCCGATGTCGCCACGCTGTGCGCGGACGGGCGCTGTTTCGACGAGATCCTGCTGTCCGGCCTGCAGGCCCGGATCGATGCCGTCCCGGGCGATGCACTGATCGTGCTGCACATGCTGGGCAACCACGGCCCGAACTACTTCGAACGCTATCCGCCGAAGTTCGAACGCTGGACGCCGGTCTGCCGCACCGCAGAGCTGGGGCGCTGCACCCAGCAGGAAATCATCAATGCCTACGACAACGCGATCCTCTATTCGGATGCGGTGCTTGGCCAGCTGATCGACCTGCTGGCGCAACAGCAGGGCCACGACGCGGCGATGCTGTACCTGTCCGACCACGGCGAATCGCTGGGCGAATACGGGCTGTTCCTGCACGGCGCGCCTTACTCGATCGCGCCCAAGCCGCAGCTGCATGTGCCGATGACGCTGTGGATGTCGCCCGGTTTTGTCGCCGGCGAGCGGCTTGACGCGGCCTGCCTGCGCGAGGCGGCGAAGCGTCCGGCCAGCCACGACCACCTGTTCTCGACCGTGCTGGGGGTGTTCGACGTGCAGACGTCGGTGTACCGCCGCCAGCGCGACCTGCTGGCCGATTGCCGGGCGCGCTGAGGCGCGCTTCAAGCAACACGCCGGCTTGCCGCTGACATGCGGCAAAGGGCGGATCTGGCCACGCGGCCATCCGCCTGATGCTGCCGTCGCGGCGTTCGATCCGGCCGCAGCGGTGAACCGTTGGAACAGTGCCGGGGCCTGCTGTCGCCAAGGCTCGCACGTGCCGGCCAGAGCCGGGTTGGGGGCCGGCCGCAACCGTGATCGCCATCGCTGTTCAGGCGGATGGCGCTCAACTCCGCAGGTCGGGCGCCGTTATCCGGGGCGAGGCCATACGGCTGCGTCTGGATAACGGATGCGGCCGGGTCGATGTGACCGAACCTCCCCCACAGCCAGAACAAGGGCATGCCCATGCAACTCAAAAAACAATGGATCGCACTGGCGATCGGCCTTGCGCTCGCGCAGGGCGTACAGGCGCAGGATGGCGACGACCGCTTCAAGCTGAGCGGCTTCGGCACGCTGGGCGTCGCCCATTCCAGCGAAGACAAGGCCGACGTGACCTCGGACTTCCAGACCGACCGCGGCGTCGGTGCCAGCGATGCCACTTCCGGCAGGCTGGACTCGCGGGTCGGCGTGCAGTTCAACGCCAACTTCACTGACAACTTCACCGGCGTGGTGCAGGCCGTCAGCGAGTACGCGGTGACCAAGTCGTACCGCCCGGAGATCACCCTGGCGCACGTCAAGTACCGCTTCTCGTCCGCTTTCAGCGCCCGCCTCGGACGCATTTCGGCGCCGCTGTACATGCTGTCCGAGTACCAGCGCGTCGGCTATGCGATGCCGTGGGCGCGCCCGCCGCAGGAGGTCTACAACTACCTGCTGCCGATGGATGGCATCGAAGGGCAGTACAACATCAGCGCCGGCGACGCGGTCATCGGCATCCAGGGCTTCTACGGCCGCATCGATTCCGAGAAGGCCAAAGTCAACGCCATGCGCGGCGTGGCCGTGACGGTGGACAAGGGCGCGTCCAGCTTCCGCGCCAGCCACATCCTCGGGCGCGTGCAGTACATCACCGATGACATCGACGCGCTGTTCGACACCTATCGCAACCTGCCGATCCCGGCGCTGGCGGCGATGGCCACGCGGCTCGACCCGCGCGACGTGGACGGCAGCTTCAGCGGCATCGGCTACAGCTACGATCCGGGCGACTGGTTCCTGCGCAGCGAGGTCATCCGCGCCGACTACGCGCCGTCGATCAGCGGCAAGACCACCTCGGGCTACGCCAGCGTGGGCTATCGCCATGGCAGCCTGACGCCGTCGCTGACGGTGGCGCACGTGGACGTGCGCGGGCAGGAAATGCCGGGCGCGCTCGACCCGTTCGGCCTGCTCAACGGCGCCGTCGCCAGCAACAACGCCAACCGCCACAGCTACTCGGCGGCGCTGCGTTGGGACGTGCGCGACAACGTCGCCGTCAAGTTCCAGGCCAGCCGCGTCCAGAACCATTCCGGTTCGTTCGGCAGCCTGGACAACATCCAGCCGGGTTTCCAGCCGGGCCGCGGTTACAGCCTGCTGTCGGCCTCCGTCGACTTCGTCTTCTGAGGTGAACCCATGAATCTTCCTTTCAAGCGGCGCATGGCCCTGCTGGCCGTCCTGTTGTCGGTCACCTCGGTGGCGCAGGCCGGCGTGGTGGTGGTGATGTCGTCGAAAAGCGATGTGTCCTCGCTGAGCAAGGCGCAGGTGGCGCAGATCTTCATGGCCAAGACCGACGCCCTGCCCAACGGACGGGTGGCCAAGCCGATCGACCAAGCGGAAGGCGCGGCCGTGCGCAACGAGTTCTACGACAAGGTGGCCGACAAGTCCGCCGCGCAGATGAAGGCGTACTGGTCGCAGCTCACCTTCACCGGCAAGGCGCAGCCGCCGCGCAAGGTGTCGGGCGATGCGGCGGTCAAGGCAGCGCTGGGCGACAATCCGGCGGCGGTGGGCTACATCAGCGATGCCGCCGTGGACGGCAGCGTCAAGGTCGTGTTCAAGCCCTGATCCCGACGGGATCCACCGGGCATGCCGAAGCCCGCGTCGCGCCATGCGACGCGGGTTTTTTCATGCCAGCAGGCGCTTCACCTTGCGCAGCGCCGCGACGAACGCATCGATTTCCTCGTGCGTGTTGTAGAACGCAAGCGAAGCGCGGCAGGTGGTGCCCACGCCCAGCCACTGCAGCAGCGGGTGCGCGCAGTGCTGGCCGCTGCGCACCGCCACGCCCTCGAGATCAAGCAGGGTGGCAAGGTCGTGCGAATGCGTGCCCGCGATCGCGAAGCTGATGACTGCAGCCTTGTGCGGCGCGGTGCCATACAGGCGCAGGCCGTCGATCTTCAGCATTTCTTCGGTGGCATGCGCCAGCAGGGCCTGTTCGCGCGCGGCGATATTGGCCATGCCGATGCCGGCCAGATAGTCGCAGGCTGCGCCGAGCCCGACATGGCCGGCGATGTTCGGCGTACCCGCCTCGAATTTGTGCGGGCCTTCATTGAACACGGTGCCGTCGAAGCGCACCTCCTTGATCATCTCGCCGCCGCCCAGGAACGGTGGCATTGCACTGATGTGCTCGCGCCGCGCCCACAGCGCGCCGGTGCCGGTGGGGCCGCTCATCTTGTGGCCGGTGACGGCGTAGAAGTCGCAGCCGATGGCGGCGATGTCCACCGGCATGTGCGGTGCGGCCTGCGAGCCGTCGATGACGGTGACGATGCCGCGCTTGCGCGCTTCACGGCAGATCCCGGTCACCGGATTGATGGTGCCGAGCACGTTGCTGACGTGGGCCAGCGCCAGCAGCTTCACGTCCGGCGTCATCGCCGCATGCAGCGCATCAAGATCCAGGCTGCCGTCCGGCTGCAGCTCCGCCACCTTGATGGTGGCGCCGGTGCGCTGGGCGATGAGCTGCCACGGCACGATGTTGGCGTGATGCTCCATGCGGGTGACGAGGATGGCATCGCCGGCCTTGAGCCGCGGCAGGCCCCAGGAATACGCCACCAGGTTGATGGCGAAAGTGGTGCCGCTGCACAGGATCAGCTCGTCGGTGCGCACGTTGAGAAAGCGCGCCAGCTTGTTGCGTGCGCCTTCATAGGCCTCGGTGGCCTCACTGCCGAGTGCGTGCACCGCGCGGCTGACGTTGGCGTTGTGGCGGCGGTAGAAGTCGTCGGTGGCGGCGATCACCGCCTCGGGCTTCTGCCCGGTGTTGGCGGCATCGAAATAGACCAGCGGCTTGCCGTGCACCTGCCGCTGCAGCAGCGGGAAGTCGCCGCGCACCGCCGCCCAGTCGATGGGCCTGTCTCCCTCCCCTGCGTGCAGGGGAGCGTCAGACACAGCCCCCTCCCCAGCTTGCAGGGGAGGGTTGGGGAGGGGTTGCTTTTCGCCGTTCACGTTCACGCGCCCAGCTTCGCCAGCGCGCGTCCCAATGCGGCGTCGGCCAGTGCCCGCGTGGTGTCGTCGCTGATCGTGTTCAGCACCTCGCGGCAGAACGCGCCGGTCAGCAGCGCGCGCGCCTGCGGCTCGGGCAGGCCGCGCGAACGCAGGTAGAACAGCGCGGTGGCATCGAGCTGGCCGACCGTGGCGCCGTGCGCGGCCTTGACCTCGTCGGCGTGGATCACCAGCACTGGCTGGGTGTCGATCTCCGCCTCGTTGGACAGCAGCAGGTTCTTGTTGGACAGGTCGGCCTCGGTGCCGTCGGCGCCGGGATGGATGGTGATGCCGCCGTGGAAGACCGCGCGCCCGCGCTGGCCGGCCAGGCCGCGCCAGGTCAGGTTGCAGCGGCTGTCGCGGGCAAGGTGTTCGATGCCGAGGCGGGTATCGACGTGACGGCGGCCGTCGGCCAGCAGCACGCCATCGGCCTGCAGCGATGCGCCATCGCCTTCCAGCCGCACGTTGAGCTCGTGTCGCGACAGCGCCGCGCCCAGCTCCAGGTCGGTGCGCGCATAGCCGGCCTCCCGTGCCAGCACGGCGTCGGTGCGTGCGAACAGGGTGGCGCGCGGCGCGGCGTCCTGCACCCGCACATGCGACAGGCGTGCGCCGTCGGCCACGTGCGCGTGCAGCAGCGCGTTGCCGAGATGGGCGTGTTCGCCGGCGGCCAGCTCGTGTTCCACCAGCTGCAGCGAAGCGCCTCGGCGCAGTTCGACGAAATGGCGCAGGTGCCAGGCCGCATCGCCACCCTCCTGCGGCGCGCCCACATGCGCGATGTGCAGGGGCGATTCCAGCTGCACCCCGGCCTCCACGCGGATCGCCGCGCCTTCGCGCGCCAGCGCGGCGTTGAGGCGGGCGAAGGGCTCGTCCGGGCGCTGGTAGCGGCGCGCCAGGAAGTTCACCGCGCGCGGATCGTCGCCCTGCAGCAGCTGCGACAGCGGGCGCACATCGATGCCGGCGGGCAGGGTGGAGAGGTCGCTCAGCGCGGCGTCGAAGTGGCCGTTGACGAACACGATGCGCGGCGCGGGGATGGCCGCCAGCAGCGCGGCATCGACGGCCACCGCCGCGGCCTGCGCGAAGCTGCGGCGTTCCAGCTGGCGCAGCGAGGTGTACTTCCAGCTTTCCGCGCGCTGCGGCAGGCCGTCGTGCAGTACTTCGTCCAGCAGCGCACGGCAGCCGGGGTCACCCGCGAAGCCTGCGGCTAGCGAATCGAGCAGGGCGCCCATCAGGCGGCCTCCGGCGCCAGCCGGTTCCTGATCCAGTCGTAGCCGTGGGCTTCCAGCTGCAGGGCCAGCTCCGGGCCGCCGCTTTCGACGATGCGGCCATTGGCCAGCACGTGCACCACGTCGGGCTTGATGTAGTCGAGCAGGCGCTGGTAGTGGGTGATGACGAGGAAGGCTCGCTCGCTCGATCGCTGCGCGTTGACGCCGTCGGCCACCGCCTTCAGCGCGTCGATGTCGAGGCCGGAGTCGGTCTCGTCGAGGATCGCCAGCTTCGGCTCCAGCAGCGCCATCTGGAAGATCTCGTTGCGCTTCTTCTCGCCGCCGGAAAAACCCTCGTTGACGCCGCGATGCAGCAACTCGTCCTTGAGGTGCAGCACCGCGAGTTTCTCGCGCACCTTCTTGAGGAACTGCATCGAGTCCAGTTCCTCCTGCCCGCGCGCCTTGCGCTGGGCGTTGAACGCCGCGCGCAGGAAGTAGGTGTTGTTCACGCCGGGGATTTCCACCGGGTACTGGAAGGCCAGGAACACGCCGGCGGCGGCGCGCTCTTCCGGCGCCAGCTCCAGCAGCGGCTTGCCGTCGAACTCGATCGTGCCGGCGGTGACCTCGTAGCCGTCGCGGCCGGCCAGGATGTTGCCCAGCGTGGACTTGCCGGCGCCGTTTGGGCCCATGATGGCGTGCACTTCACCCGCCTTCACTTCCAGCGAAAGGCCCTTGAGGATTTCCTTGCCGGCAACGCTGGCATGGAGGTCATTGATCTTGAGCATGTGTGTCTCCACGGCCGGAGTCGCCGGCTCCTTGCAGGTATTCCAGATCGGCCAGGTCTTGCAGACGGCCAACGGCTTGCTTGTTTGCGCGCAGATCGTCCAGTCCGATCACGGCGACATGGATGCCACCTAGCGGGACGATGATCCGGCGGGGGTAGCAGGCGTCGAAATCGACGCCGTCGGCGAAATTGATGAGTTCGATCGCGTTGGGTTCCTTGCCCAGCACCAGCATCGCGCGCGGTTTGCAGAAAGCAGCGGGGGCGGCGGCCAGATCCGGGAAGCCGAAGCTGCGTAGGGCGGCGATGAGTTTTTCCGCGTTGGCTTCGGTGCCACGGAACCAGACATCCAGATCCTTGGTGTAGCGAACATGCCCATGCACGCCCAGTGCGATCCCGCCCACCAGCATGTATTCCACGCCGTGGGTTTCGAGGGCGGACAGGAAGTCCCGCCAGTCCCTGTCCAGCGGGCTCTCAGCGGGCGCGGACATGGTGCAGTTCCCACTGGAAGACGAAGGCGGGGTTGCCGCCCTTGAACAGGGCGTTGCCTTCGCGATGCAGTGCAAGAGCGGCCTGCAGGCGTTCGGCGTGGCTGCGCGCATGCCAATGGCGCGACGCGGTGGCCTGCCGCTCGTCGGCATCCAGGAAGCGCAGGCTGCGCTCGGGCTGGGCGTTCATCCCACAGCCCCTTCCAGCGTCACGTCCAGCAGCTTCTTGGCTTCCACCGCGAATTCCATCGGCAGTTCCCGGAACACCTGCTTGCAGAAGCCGTCGACGATCATCGACACCGCGTCCTCCTGGCCGATGCCGCGGCTGCGGCAGTAGAACAGCTGGTCGTCGCTGATCTTCGAGGTGGTGGCTTCGTGTTCGACGGTGGCGCTGGGGTTCTTCACCTCGATGTAGGGGAAGGTGTGCGCGCCGCAGGTCTTGCCGATCAGCAGGCTGTCGCACTGGGTGTGGTTGCGCGCGCCGTCGGCGCCGGCGGCGACCTTCACCAGTCCGCGGTAGGTGTTCTGGCCGCGTCCCGCGCTGATGCCCTTGCTGACGATCTTCGACTTGGTGCGCTTGCCGATGTGCACCATCTTGGTGCCGGTGTCGGCCTGCTGGTAGTGGTGGGTGAGCGCCACGCTGTGGAACTCGCCGGTGGAGTCGTCGCCGGTGAGGATGCAGCTGGGGTACTTCCAGGTGATGGCGCTGCCGGTTTCCACCTGCGTCCAGGTCACCTTGCTGCGCGCGCCGCGGCATTCGGCGCGCTTGGTGACGAAGTTGTAGATGCCGCCAACGCCGTTCTCGTCGCCGGGGTACCAGTTCTGCACCGTCGAATACTTGATCTCGGCATCGTCCAGCGCCACCAGTTCCACCACCGCGGCGTGCAGCTGGTTCTCGTCGCGCATCGGCGCGGTGCAGCCCTCGAGGTAGGACACGTGGCCCTTGTCCTCGCAGATGATCAGGGTGCGCTCGAACTGGCCGGTGTGGCCGGCGTTGATGCGGAAGTAGGTGGAGAGCTCCATCGGGCAGCGCACGCCCTTGGGGATGTAGACGAAGCTGCCGTCGGAGAACACCGCCGAATTGAGCGCGGCGAAGTAGTTGTCGCCCACCGGCACCACCGTGCCGAGGTACTTCTTCACCAGCTCCGCGTGGTTGAGGATGGCGTCGCTCATCGAGGTGAAGATCACCCCGACCGCGGCCAGTTCCTTCTTGAAGGTGGTGCCCACGCTGACCGAGTCGAACACCGCGTCCACCGCCACGCCGGCCAGCTTGGCGCGCTCGTGCAGCGGCACGCCCAGCTTGTCGTAGGTGTCCAGCAGTTCCTTCGGCACTTCGTCCAGCGACTTGTACTTCGGACCCTTGGGCGCGCTGTAATAGCTCAGCGCCTGCAGGTCGATCGGGCCGATGTTGAGCTTCGCCCAGTCGGGCTGGCGCATGGTCAGGAAGTGGCGGTAGGCCTCCAGCCGCCACTGGGTCATCCACTCCGGCTCGTGCTTCTTGGCCGAAAGCGCGCGGATGATGTCCTCCGACAGGCCCGGCGGCAGCGAATCGGTTTCGATGTCGGTAATGAAGCCGGCGTCGTACTTGCGCCCCAGCTGGGCGTGGATCTGCGCGTTCTGCGGTTCGTTCATGGGGTGTTCCTCAGGCCTGCGCCAGGCGGGCGGCGATGCGCCCGCGCGCGGGTCGTTGCGGTGGTTCCAGCATCTGCGCCAGCGAGACGTTGCCCAGCGCTTCGGCCACCACGTCGTTGATGCGGCGCCAGTTGGCGCGCACGCCGCAGCTGTGCTCGATGCCGCACTGGCCGCTGGGCACGCTGCATTCGGTCATCCCCAGCGGGCCTTCCATCGCTTCCACGATTTCGAACAGGCTGATCGCTTCGGCCGGGCGCGCCAGCCGGTAGCCGCCGTTGGCGCCGCGGAAGCCTGCCACCAGCCCGGCGGCGGCCAGCGGCTTGAGTACCTTGGCCACCGTGGGCGCTTCCAGCCCGGCGCGTTCGGCCAGCTCCGGTGCGCTCAGCACCGCATCCGGCCGTGCGGCAAGCACGGTCATGACAACAGTGGCGTAATCGGTCAGCCGGGTGACGCGAAGCATGGCGGTTGGGCAGGCGGGGGAATCTGGACTGAAATTGTACGTTTTGGCGCCCCCGCCGCCAAGTTTCAGCGCCTGACCTGCATCAAGGCGCGCTGGATCCATGCCGAAACGGCGTCGGTATAGGCCGATGGCTGGCCCAGCTGGTCGTTGATTTCGCCATGTTCCAGCGCTTCCGGCAGCACCCGCATCGGCACCGACAGGGCGGCGGCGCGAGCGGCGAAGCCGCGGGCCTCGGCGCAGGGAGAAGTCGGGAAGCGGCGGTCGCTGGAGCAGACCAGCAGCATCGGCAGCGCGTCGCGTTCAAGCTGCTGTTGCGGCGAGACCGAGCGCCAGTAAGCCGGATCGCTGCCGAACGCATCGCGGTAAAGCTGCGGCAGCCGCGGCTGGCTCATCAATGCGGGGACATCCAGCGCGCCGCTGTCCAGGGCCACCACGCCCAGCGGGCGATCCGCGCTGGCTTGCCGCAGCAGGCCGGTGGGATCGCTGCCCAGCAGCGCCACCAGATGCGCACCGGCGGAATGGCCCATCAGGATCGTCTTCGCCGGATCGGCATGCCACTGGCGGGCGCGCCGCTGCACCGAGGCCAGCGCGGCCGCCACGTCGCCGGCCTGCACCAGCGGATCGGCATCGGGTTCCATCCGGTAGTTCGCGGACACGAACACGAAGCCGCGCTGCAGCCAGTACGCCGCCTTGTTGCCGACGACGTAGCGCATGCCCTTGTCGCCGCGGCGCCAGCCGCCGCCGTGGACCATGAACAGGATTGGCGCGCCCGGCCGCGCGTGGCCCGGCAGGTAGACGTCGTAGCGCTGCCTCGGATCCGGGCCGTAGGCGATCTCGCGTTCGACGCGCACGCCCGGTGGCAGCGACGCGCGTTCGCCACGCCCGGTGTTTTCGGACTGTGGCTGCAGCCGCTGCTGGATGCGTTCGCGCAGCCGCTGCTGTGCCGGCAGCGGGGCACTGGGGGTGGCGAGCATGCAAAGCGCGAGCAGGCCGACGAAGAGGGGAAGGCGCTGGGACATGGCGGGCGTTCCTGCGTTGGGGGACACAGCGGCAACGCATCGAAGCCGCCGGCGGTTGACGCGGGGGCGCGCAGGTTCCACGGATGACAGCTGTCAGCCGCGATGGCTGACGACGCCCCCTGCCGCCGGCAACACGGCTGCGGAAAATGGGCGGCGTCCAATCCGGACGCAGGAGAGCCCCATGCAGACCCAGACCCGATCCCGCACGGCATTCGCCGACCAGCTGCAGGCCAGCGTGGGAGAACTGGTGGAGCGCGCGGCCAGCGCCGCCCCCGGTCCGGAGCGTTCGCGGTTGTTGCGCTGGCTGCTGGTGGGCGGCGCCGTGTTCCTGCTCTGGCGGGTGGAGCGCAGCGCCAGGAAGCTGTTGTGGACGATGTTCGGCATCGGCATGGCGCTGTACTGGAGCGGCGCCGCCGGCTGGCTGTTGCGCTGACTGGCAGCCGCCGCGGATCGATGGCGAGTGCACGCGTCGATCGGTCGGACACGCGGTGACGGGAACGGCGCGGCTGGGCACAATGGCCCTTCCCCAAGCCGCGCCGCACCGATGCCGAAGAAGATCGCCACCCGCAAGTCCGCCATCCACGGCAACGGCGTATTCGCCGCCCTGCCGATCGAAAAGGGCGAGCGCCTGATCGAATACAAGGGCCGCCGCCGCAGCCACGAAGAGGTGGACGCCGGCGACAGCGGCGACATCGAGAGTGGCCACACTTTCCTGTTCACCCTCAACGAGGATTGGGTGATCGATGCCAACTTCGAGGGCAACGACGCGCGCTGGATCAACCACAGCTGCGCGCCGAACTGCGAGGCGGTGATGGTGGAGGACGAGGCCGAGCCGAAGAGGTCGCGCGTGTTCATCGAGGCGGTACGCGCCATCAAGCCCGGCGAAGAGCTGACCTACGATTACGGCATCACCCTGGCCGAGCGCCACACCCCGCGGCTGAAGAAGATCTGGGCCTGCCGCTGCGGCTCGATGGACTGCACCGGCACCATGCTCAAGCCCAAGCGCTGAGCGCTTGCGGCGTATCGCTTTCCTGCGCGGGGCCAGCCCCTGGTGCAAGCCGTGAGGCGGTCGCCGCCCTATTGCTTTGCCAGGGTCGCGCGTTCGATCCGCCAGCCCGGATCGCCGCCCTCGACCACGCTGCGGTGCAGGACATAGCGGCCGGTGTAGTGGTCGATGCGGCCGTCGCTCTGGCCGGCGGCCAGCTTCACCGGAATTTCGATGAAGCGCTGGCCGGCGCCCGCGTCGATGGGCCCCGGCGCGCCGATCTCGACGCTCACCCCGGTGGTGCCGGCGAAGCCGTCGGCGAACTGTGCCGCCGTCTGCGGATTCTGCCGCCACAGCGCATGCGCGCGTGCGAAGTCGCGGGCGTTGATGGCGGCGTAGTAGTCGCGCAACACCGCGACCGCGGCTTCGACGCCCGGCTCGGTCTGGGCGGTGGATGCGTCGGTGGTCGATGGCGCGATGCCGTCGGTTGGCGTCGCCCGGGCGGGCTGGGCGTCTTCGACGCGGCCGGGGTCGGGGGTCGATGCGCCGGGCGCGGGCATGCCGGTCGCAGAGCCGCCGTTCGCCTCCGGCTTCGGCAGGCTCTCTTCGGCGAGGGTGGCGTCTTCGCCGGCGGGTTTGCGGTCGCCGCAGGCGACCAGCAGCGCGGCCAGCAGCACGGCGGACGGGAGGCGGAAACGGTGCATGGCGTGGTCCGGAAGCGGATGCGCACACGATAGCGCGCATCCGTGAAACCAGCTGCGACGGAGCGCTCAGTCCTCGTCGTGGTGGGGCTTGTACGCCTCCGCCAGCTTCTTCTGCATCGGCGCCGGCACCGGTTCGTAGTGGCTGAAGTCCAGCGCGTAGCGGCCGCGCCCGGCGGTGGCGGATTTCAGCTCCGCGGCATAGCCCTCCAGTTCCGACAGCGGCACCTGCGCGCGGATCAGGATGTCGCCGCCGCGCAGGGTATCGGTGCCGCTGATGCGGGCGCGCTTGGACGCAAGACCGCCGCTGACATCGCCCATGTGCTGCTCGGGCGCGCTGACTTCCAGCTCCACGATCGGCTCCAGCACCTGCGGCTGCGCCTTGCCGATGGCATCGAGGAAGGCACGTTTGCCGGCGGCGATGAAGGCGACCTCCTTGCTGTCCACCGGATGATGCTTGCCGTCGTAGACCACCACCCGCACGTCCTGGATCGGGAAGCCGGCCACCGCGCCGCCGGCCAGCACCTGGCGCACGCCTTTTTCCACCGCGGGCAGGAACTGGCCGGGGATGGTGCCACCCTTCACCTCGTCGACGAACTCGAAGCCGGCGCCGCGCGGCAGCGGCTCGATACGCAGGAACACCTCACCGAACTGGCCGGCGCCGCCGGTCTGCTTCTTGTGCCGGTGGTGGCCGTCCGCCTTGCTGGCGATGGTTTCGCGATAGGCGATGCGCGGCGGATGGGTGTTCACTTCCACCCCGAAGCGTTCCTTGAGTCGCTGCAGCATCACCCGCAGGTGCAGGTCGGACAGGCCGCGAATCACCGTTTCGTTGGTTTCCCCGTTGTGTTCGACCGCGAACGCCGGATCCTCTTCGGCCAGCTTGTGCAGCGCGGTCGCCAGCTTCTGCTCCTGGCCCTTGCTGGCCGGCTCCACCGCCAGCCCGAACATCGGCTTCGGGAATGCCATCGGCGCGAGGTGGATGTGGTCCTCGTCGTGCGAATCGTGCAGCACCGCATCGAAATGCAGTTCGTCGATCTTCGCCACCGCGGCGATGTCGCCGGGAACCGCCTGGCTGATCTCGATATGGTCCTTGCCCCGCAGCCGGAACAGATGCGCCACCTTGAACGGCTTGCGGCCGTCGTCGACGAACAGCTGCATGTCCTTGCGCACGGTGCCCTGGTAGACGCGGAAAATGCCGAGCTTGCCGACGAAGGGGTCGTTGACGATCTTGAACACGTCGGCGATGACGTGCGCGTCCGGGTCGGGACGCGCCTCCACCGGTCGCACGTCGTTGCCATGGCCCTTCACGAACGGTGGTGGATTGGCTTCGCCGGGGTGCGGGAACAGTGTCTCGGCGATGTCCAGCCATTCCGGCACGCCCACGCCGCTGCGCGCGGAGACGAAGCACACCGGCACCAGGTGGCCTTCGCGCAGGCACTGCTCGAAGGCGTCGTGCAGCTCCGCGCCGGACAGGCCGCCCTCGCCGACGTCGAGGTAATGGTCCATCACCGTTTCGTTGATCTCCACCACCTGGTCGATGATCTTCTGGTGCCAGTCCGCCACCGCGCCAAGATCGCTTTCGCCCTGCTGGCTGCGGAAGCAATCGACCACCCGCGCGCCGTCGTCCGCCGGCAGGTTCAATGGCAGCAGCTCGGCGCCGAATTCCACCCGCAGCAGGTCCAGCAGCGCGGCCAGATCGTGGCCGGCATGGTCGATCTTGTTGATCACGACGGCGCGGCACAGCCCGCGCTGTTTCGCGTACTCCATCATCCGGCGCGTGCCGTGGCCGACGCCGGTGTCCGCATCGACCACGATCGCCACGGTTTCCGCCGCCGCCAGCGCGCCCAGCGCGGGGCCGCGGAAATCGGGATAGCCGGGGGTGTCGAGCAGGTTCAGGTGCAGGCCGCCGCGATCCACGCTGGCGATGCCGGCATCGATCGAATGGCCGCGTTCGCGTTCGAGCGGATCGAAGTCGGACACGGTATTGCCGCGTTCCACCGTGCCTGCCGTCTGGAGTGCGCCACCGGCATGCAGCAGGGCTTCGAACAGGGTGGTTTTGCCGGCGCCGGGGTGGCCCGCCAGGGCCACGTTGCGGATTTGCTGGGTCGAATAGGACATGAGCCCGTTCCTCCTTCGCGTGCGAATGGACGTGGCGTCATGGCTGTCCGCGTTTCGCGCCGGAGCGTTGGGCGCTCGGCGGGCGGTCATGGCGGGCATTCACCTTAGCGCAGCGGCGGCGATTGTCGTCTTGCGCTGCAGCATCGGACGGCTGTCGCCGCGCTAAACGGATTTGCTCACGCACGCCCGGTTCAGCTTCGCGTCAAGCATGTCTGCGCAATCTGCAAACCGCGCCGGCCCTTTCCCTTTCCCGGCGACCGGAAACTGCCATGAAGCGTGTTCTCGCCAGCCTGCTCGCCCTTGGCCTTGCTGCCGGCGGCAACGTCGCGTTCGCCCAGTCGGCGGGCTACGGCCGTTACGACGGTTCGGTCCAGGCCGAAGGCGACCGTTATTACGACTACGCGCGGGTGATCCGGGTCGACCCGGTGCTGGGCGGCAGTGGCTATCGCCAGGGCTACGGCAGCGACCGTCGCTGCTACGAAACCACCACTGCCGGCGGCTATGGCTATGGCGACGACGGCTATCGCAACGACGGCCGCTACGATGGCTATCGCAACGATGGCTACGACCGTCGCTACGGCGGCTATGACGGCCGCAACGATGGACGCTATGGCTATGGCGGCGAGACCGGGCGCAACGTCGCCACCGTGGTCGGTGGCATTGCCGGCGCGGTGCTGGGCAGCAAGGTCGGCGGCGGCAGCGGCAGCTACGCCGCGGCGGCGGTGGGTTCGATGCTGGGTGGCATGGCCGGGCGCGAGATTTACGACCAGAACCAGCGCGGTCGCCGCCAGGTCGGCACGGTGCGGGTCTGCGATCCCGAGCCGGTACGCAGTGGCTATCCGGGTTCGGGCTATCGCGATGGCGGTGCCGGCGGATACGACGTGACCTACGAGTACAACGGCCGCCGCTACACCCGGCGCATGGACTATCACCCGGGCGAGCGTGTCCGCGTGCTGGTCGGGGTGGAGCCGCAGTAAGCGCCTTGATCGCGCGAATGGAGAAGGGGCCCTGCGGCCCCTTCTTCGTTTTTGCCGGCGCTGGGGTGCGCCTTCAGCGCGTGGCCGCAGCGATCTCGGTGCGGCGGTTGGCGTGGCGCGGCACGCCCTGTTCGTCCAGCAGGTGCTCGATGCGGCTGAACACTTCCGCGCGCGAAAAGGGTTTTTTCATGAAGTCGTCGGCGCCGATGCGCTGCACGTAGAACTGCTCGGTGGCCTGGGCGTTGCCGCTGATCATGATGATCGGCACGTCGTGGGTGGCTTCATCCCGGCGCAGCTTGCGCAGCGCGCTGAAACCATCGATGCCGGGCAGTACGATGTCGAGGAAGATCAGGTCGGGGTGTTCGCGACGGGCGATCTCCAGCGCGCTCTCACCGTCGTAGGCCACCAGCACTTCGAAATGGTTCTGCAGCAGCATCCGCTTGAGCAGGGCGACGATGGTCGGCGAATCGTCGACCACCAGGATGCGGAGGCCCGGGCGGGCGTTGCGGCGCTCGCGCTCGCGACGCTCGAGGACGCCACCGTGCGCGGCTTCGGCATTGTCCGCATCCGCCTGCAACTGCGACGCAGCTTCCGTGGCCGGTGAAGCAGGCCTTGCCGCGGGCGTCGGCGCCGCAGCCGATCCGCCCTGCTGTGGGCGGACACGCTTGAACAGGTCGAAAAATCCCACGCCGCGGCTTCCCCAGATTGTCCCCGGGCGGCATCTTACCGTGAACCCGCCGGGTCAACGGCGGGCGTGGGCGTCCTCCGCCAGCGCGCGCAGGGCGAACAGCCGCGCCACCTTGCCCCAGGCCAGCGCGCCGGCGATGGCGCAGCCCAGCAGCAGCGCCAGCACGAAACCGCCCAGGCCGCTGGCGTCCACACGCTGGCGCAGCGCCACCGCGAGCAGCGCCAGCAGCAGGCTGCACACCGTCGGCAGCAGGTAGGCGGAAAGCACCGCCAGCGGGCGCCGGCACAGCAGCTTCACCCCGCGCCACCACGCCTTGAACGCCGAGCGCAGCCGCGCATCGGCGGCCAGCCAGCCGCGCCCGGCCTCGATGCCAGCGTGCGCCAGCAGCAACAGCAGGGCGCCGACCGCCAGCGCGATGTTGCGGCCCTGTTCGCCGTCGGCGGCGACGATGGCCTCTTCGTGCAATTTGCCGTTGAGGCCCACGCCGGCTGCCAGGATCGCCGCGGCGGCGCCGAGCGGGATCACCGACCACAGCAGCAGGCGCAGCATCGGGCCGTATTCGCCGATGCCGCCGCGCAGCAGCTCGCCGAAGCGCAATGGGGTGGGGCTGCGTGCGGCGACGACGGTGGCGCCTGCCAGCAGCGGCGACAGCAGCAGCATCAGGATTGCGCTGTTCCAGATGCCTTCGGACAGCACCGCCAGCGGCGCGCCTTCCGCCATCAGGCTTTCGACCAGCAGCGTCGGCGCGGTGCCCGCGGCGATGGCGGGGGCCTGCAGCGAGTGGTCGAGCAGGCCGCCCAGCCAGCTCCATGCGGGCAGGGTGGCGAGCAGCGAGGAGCACAGGGCGGCCACTACCCAGAGCAGCAGGAGGCGCCACTGCAGGGCGCCGGCAAGGGCGCGGGGCAGGGCGGAGCGGGCACGCAGCGGACGATTGGTGATGTTCATGGCGCGCCTCAGATGGTGGCCAGCAGGGCGAAGAAGGATTGCAGCAGGGCGGTGAAATCGCCGAACCAGCGGCGTGCCGCGGCTGGCTGCGACTCCAGCGTGCGGCTGTCGTTGAGGCGGCTGGCGTCCATCCGCAGCAGTCCCTGCGGATCCAGCTGGGCCGAGGTCGCCTTGGCGCGCGTGGTCACCACGAAGCGCTGCCAGCTGTCCTGCGAGGTGACTGCGAAGTCGCGGTGGCTGCCGTCGGCGAAGTTGATGCGCAGGGTCTGCGGCGGCTTGATCGCGTCGCGACGCACCACCACCACGGTGCGGTAGGGGAAGGCGCCTTCGCCGTCCTTTGCTTCCGGGTGCTTGTCCTTCCAGGCCTTGCGGCGCTTCTCGATGGCCTTGTCGATGGCCTTGCCATCGACAAGTACCGGCTTGCCCTTGTACTCGTGGTAGCCCGGCAGCGGCAGCACTTCGCGGCTGGACAGGCTTTCGATGCGGTCGTCGGTGCGGCCGGTGCCGTAGAAGTAGGCGTCGAACGCGCCGTTGACGATGGCCGGCTTGCCGGTGCCCTCGGCCAGCGCCTCGCGCAGGTCGGCCAGCGAGGGGTGGCGGAACTTCCAGCGCTCGTAATAGAGCTTCATCGCCCGTTCCATCGCCGGCGTGCCAACCAGCATCTCGATCTGGCGCATGGCGGTGGCAGTGCGCGAATACACGGTGCCGTAGCTGCCGCTGGACAGGCGCGCCCACGAGTTGCGGCCCAGCGGGTCAGCCGGGTCGGACAGGCTGGCGCCCAGCCGTTCCATGTCGAACGGCGCCAGGCGGGTGCCGATGCCCAGCCAACGCGTCCACGGACGCTCCAGCGCCAGGCCCTGCCTGCGCGCGGTCATCATCCGCTGGTCCCAGTACTCGTTCATGCCTTCGTCGAGCATCGGTTCCTCGAACTCGTTGGAGGCGAGGATCCCGTAGAAATAGCCGTGGCCGAACTCGTGCACGGTGACGAAGTCCAGCATCCAGCGGCCGATGCTGCCGGGTTCCACCATCTTGGTGCTGTCGGCGGTGAAGAAGGTCGGATATTCCATGCCGCCGGCTTCGTCGGCGCCGTAGGGCGGCACCACCGCGGTGGCGGTCTTGTACGGGTACGGGCCGAGCGTCTTCGAGAAATAGTCCAGCGAGTCGATGGTGGCCTGCAGCACGGGCTCCGCGTTGGAGGCGTAGTCGGGGGTGTACAGCACCTTGACTTCGACCGGTCCGCGCGGGCCCTGCCAGGTCTTCACCAGCGGCTTGGCGTAGCGCTTGTCGGCGGTCCAGGCGAAGTCGTGGACGTCGTGCTGGACGTAGCGGTGGGTGGTCTTGCCGTCCTTGGTCGCCGGTGTGCCGACCTGCTGGCCGGTGGCGCCGATGGTGTAGTCCTTCGGCACGGTGAGGCGCACGTCGTAGCTGCCGAAATCGGCGAAGAACTCGCTGTGCAGGTGGAACTCGTGCGCGTTCCAGCGCGGCGCGGTGGCGCCGCGCTCGCCCGGCAGTTCCAGCACGCCGATCTTCGGGAACCATTGCGCCACCAGGTGGAAGCTGCCGTAGTAGCCGGTGCGTGCCACCACCCGCGGCAGCTGGTCGAAGAAGTCGATGTCCAGCGTGGTGGTTGCCCCCGCCGCCACCGGCTGCGGCAGGTCGATGCGGACCACGCTGCGGTCGGTCTTCGGGCCGCCGTCCGGCTGCACGAAGCTCCATTTCGCCGGCGCGCCGTTCTGCACCACCTTGTCGAGACGGATGTAGCCGTACTCGCCGTCCTTGGTGGCGACGTTGCTGCGGAAGCCGCTGCTGCTGGCCCGCTGCTCGGTCATGAAGGTGCTGCCGGGGCCGTCGAAGCCGTTGAGGTACAGGTGCACATAGACGCTGCATACCGGCTGCGCACTGCGGTTGCGCCAGCTCAGCTGCTGCTTGCCGCGCAGGGTGTGCTTGACCGGGTCCAGTTCGGCGTCGATGGAATACGAGGCCACGCGATCCGACAGGGTGGCGGCGTCGGCCTTGCGCGGCCCGCCCCAGGCGTCCGCGCCGCTGGGTGCGCGCACCGCACCTGCGTCGGCGGCGGCCAGCGGGATGGCGGGGCAGCTGGTGGCTGACGCGCCGGGCGCGGCAGCGACGGGAGTCTTGGCCAGCAATGGAACCGATGACAGCGCGAGCAAGGTGGACAGGGCGACTGCGACCCGTTGGCTGTGCATGGGTTCTCCGGTGAATGCGGGCAAGGTTGCCGCCACGATGTGCGAAGCGGCGGGACGTGGCAACATGCCGGTAGTCACGGCCGACGGGAGAGGGCATGACAATCCACCAGGGCAGCTGCCATTGCGGCGCGATCGCGTTCACCGTTGAAGGCCCGATCGAGGCGGCCATCGACTGCAACTGCTCGCTGTGCCGGCGCCGCGGCGGCCTGCTGGCGTTCTTTCCGCGCGAGGCGCTGGTGCTGCGCACGCCGGAAGCCGACATGGCGACTTACACCTTCAACACCCATGCCATCCACCATCACTTCTGCCCGACCTGCGGGGTGGCGCCCTTCAGCGAGGGCATCGATCCGCGCAGCGGCGAGGCGATGGCGGCGGTCAACCTGCGCTGCCTGCCGGACCTCGACCTGTCGTCGCTGAAGGTCACCGCCTACGACGGCGCAAGCCGCTGACGTGCAGGGACGGGCGACGGACATGGGACGGGGACGTGCATGCAGACCATGACCGCCCCGGCACCGACCGCCGACGTCGAGCGCGCGCTGGCGAACGCCCTGCAGCTGCTGGTCGCCGACCCCGCGTTGGCCGCGGAGCAGGCCCGCGAGGTGCTGACGGTGGCGCCCGGGCATCCCGCTGCCGAACTGCTGCTGGGCATGGCCGATACCGCACGCGGCGACTTCGACGCCGCGCAGCAGCGGCTTGACCGGCTGGCACGCGCGCAGCCGCGCTCGGCCATGACCTGGCTGGAACTGGCGCGGGCGCGCACCGGCGCCGGCCGCCGGGTGGACGCGCTGACCTGCGCCGAACGAGCGGTGGCGCTGCAGCCGGTCCTGCCCGGTGCTTGGCTGGCGCTGGCCGACCTGCGTTTCGCCGCCGGGGACGACGACGGCGCCGATGCCGCCTACCTCCAGCATGTGCGCCACAGCGCGCACGATCCGGCGCTGATGGTGGCCGCCGATGCACTGGCCCGCGGCGACCTGCCCGAGGCCGAAACCCGCCTGCGTGCGCGGCTGGCGCGCCAGCCCGGCGACGTGGCGGCGCTGCGCATGCTGGCCGAGCTGGCGGTGCGGCTGGGCCGCAACGAGGAAGCCGCGCTGCTGCTGGAACATGCGCTGGAGCGCGCGCCCGGCTTCGACGCCGCGCGCCAGAACTACGCCGCCGTGCTCAACCGCGGCAACCGCCACGCCGAGGCGTTGGCCGAGATCGACCGCCTGCTGGAGCGCGATCCCGGCAACCAGCCGCTGCGCAACATGCGCGCGGTCGTGCTGGGCAAGCTGGGCGATTTCGACGGTGCCATCGCCACCTACGAAGCCGTGCTGGCGCGCGCGCCGGGGCAGTGGCAGGTCTGGCTGGGCTACGGCCACGCGCTCAAGACCGCCAACCGCACCACCGACGCGGTGGTCGCCTACCGCCGCGCGATCGCGCTGAACCCCGGCTTCGGCGCCGCGTGGTGGAGCCTGGCCAACCTCAAGACGGTGCGCTTCGATGCCGCCGACATCGAGGCGATGCGCGCCCAGCTGCGCCGCGACGATCTCGACGACGACGCCCGCCTGCACTTCGAGTTCGCCCTCGGCAAGGCGCTGGAAGATGCCGGCGACCACGCCGACGCGTTTGCCCATTACGCCCGCGGCAACGCGCTGCGGCGCAGCCAGCTGCCCTATGACGCCGAGCTGGGGCGCGAGCGCACCCGCCGCGCGATCCGCACCTATAACCGCGCCTTCTTCGCCGAACGCGAAGACGCGGGCTGCGCCGCCCCCGATCCGATCTTCGTGGTCGGCATGCCGCGCGCCGGCTCCACCCTGATCGAGCAGATCCTCTCCAGCCACCCGCAGGTGGAAGGGACGATGGAGCTGCCTGCGCTGATCGCGATCACCCGCGAATTGCGCCAGCGCGACGGCAGACCGGAAACCACGTCCTACCACGACGTGCTGGCCGGCCTGGATCGGGCGGAACTGGAAGCGCTGGGCCGGGACTACCTGCGCCGGGCGCAGCCGCACCGGCGCGAGGGCCGGCCGCTGTTCATCGACAAGATGCCGAACAACTTCGCCCACGTCGGCCTGATCCACGCGATCCTGCCGAACGCGAAGATCATCGACGCGCGCCGGCATCCGCTGGCCTGCTGCTTTTCCAACTTCAAGCAGCATTTCGCACGCGGCCAGGCCTTCAGCTATGGACTGGCCGACATGGGCCATTACTACGCCGACTACGTGGCGCTGATGGCGCACTTCGACGCGGTGCTGCCGGGCCGCGTCCATCGCGTGATCTACGAGGACATGGTGGCCGACACCGAAACGCAGGTGCGCGCGCTGCTGGACTACTGCGGGCTGGAATTCGACCAGCGCTGCCTGCGCTTCTTCGAGAACGAGCGGGCGGTGCGCACCGCCAGCTCCGAACAGGTGCGCCGGCCGATCTACCGCGAGGGGCTGGACCAGTGGCGGCATTTCGCGCCGTGGCTGGGGCCGCTGGAACAGGCGCTGGGGCCGGTATTGACCCGCTATCCGGCGGTGCCGCCGGCCGCGGAGTTGCCGGCCTGGCGCTGAAGGTGCGTAATCGGTCGAGCGGCAGGGGGGCTGCGAAACCGCACAACAACGATGAGTGCCACAACTGGAGGGGAGTCCACGATGCAAGCAAGCAAACGCAATCGCCGGCGTAACGGCGATACATACCGCAGTTTCCGCAGGATCCCGCTGGCCGCCGCGGTGGCGCTGGCGTTCGCCGCGCCGGCATGGGCGCAGGAGGCCGCACCGCCGCAGAAGGACCGCGAGGCGCGCACCCTCGATACCGTCACGGTGACCGCGCAGAAGCGCGAGGAGAACCTGCAGAAGGTGCCGATCAGCCTGCAGGTGCTGGGCAACCAGCAGCTCGAGCAGCAGAACGTCGCCTCGTTCGCCGACTACGCCAAGATGATCCCCAGCCTGAGCTACGGCACCGCCGGCGGTGGCGTGTTCTCCGGGCCGGGCTTCGTGCAGGTGTACATGCGCGGCGTGGCCAGCGGCGGCGACGGCAACCATTCCGGTTCCCAGCCCAGCGTGGGCATGTACCTGGACGAGCAGCCGATCACCACCATCCAGGGTGCGCTCGACATCCACATGTACGACATCGACCGGGTCGAGGCCCTGGCCGGTCCGCAGGGCACGTTGTACGGCGCCAGCTCGCAGTCCGGCACGGTGCGCATCATCACCCGCAAGCCCGATCCATCCGGGTTCTCGGCCGGCGTGGCAGCGGAGGTCAACGCCATCGACGGCGGCGGCATCGGCCACGTGCTGGAAGGCTTCGTCAACCTGCCGATCAAGGAGAACACCGCGGCGGTGCGCCTGGTGGGCTGGCAGAAGCACGACGCCGGCTATGTCGACAACCTGTACGGCACCCGCACCTATCCCACCTCGGGCATCGTCGACGACAACGCCGACCTGGCGGAGAAGAACTACAACACCGCCGATACCGTCGGCATGCGCGCGGCGCTGCGCTTCGACATCAACGACCGCTGGACCATCACCCCGCATGTCATCGCGCAGAAGCAGAAGGCCTACGGCAGCGCCGGCATCGACCCGATGGTGGGCAGCGCCGCCGCCGGTTACGACGCTTCCAGCGGCGAGATGGCGGTCAAGCACTTCTACCCCGAGTTCTCCGACGACCGCTGGTACCAGGCGGCAATGACGGTGGAAGGCAAGATCGGCAACTTCGACCTGACCTACGTGTTCTCGCACCTCAAGCGCGACGTCGATTCCGCGTCCGACTACAGCGACTACGGCTACTGGTACGACGCGCTGGCCGGCTATGGCGCGTACTTCTACGATGACAACGGCGAGCTGATCAATCCCGCACAGCACATCGACGCCAAGGACGGCTACAAGCGCACCAGCCACGAGCTGCGCATCGCCTCGCCGCAGGACAACCGGGTGCGAGTGGTGGCGGGCCTGTTCTGGCAGCAGCAGAGCCACGACATCGAGCAGCGCTACCGCATCGACGGCCTGGCGAGTGATCTGTCGGTGAGCGGTTGGCCGGAAACCATCTGGTTGACCCAGCAGGATCGCCGCGACCGCGACCAGGCGGTGTTCGGCCAAGTCAGCTTCGATGCCACCGACAAGCTGGAACTGACTGCGGGCGGCCGCTGGTTCCGCTCCGAAAACGGGTTGAAGGGCTACTTCGGCTTCGCCAACGGCTATTCCTCCGGCAGCAGCCTGGATCCGGCCGACCGCTACGGCGAGGCCGGCTGCCTGGCGCAGTACGGCGCGCCCTCGAACTGGGAGCCGTACGACGGCGCCCCGTGCAAGGTGGTGGACAAGCAGCTCAAGGAGAACGACGCCACCTACCGCCTCAACGCTACCTGGAAGATCGACGACAAGAAGCTGGTGTACGCGACCTGGTCGCAGGGCTACCGGCCCGGCGGCATCAACCGTCGCGGCACGCTGCCGCCGTACGTCTCCGACTTCCTGACCAACTACGAGGCCGGCTGGAAGACCTCGTGGGCGGACGGCACGCTGATCTTCAATGGCGCGGTGTTCCGCGAGAACTGGAAGGACTTCCAGTTCTCCTACCTGGGCCAGAACGGGCTGACCGAAATCCGCAACGCCAATCAGGCGCGGATCGATGGCGTGGAACTGGATCTGAGCTGGGCGGCGACCTACAACCTGCAGTTCACCGGCAGTTTCGCCTGGTACGACGCCAAGCTGACCGAGAACTTCTGCGGCTGGCTGAAGCCGGACGGCAAGCCGGAAACCGTCTGCCCTGCCGGCACGCTGGACCCGAATGGCGATGCGGTGGACGGCCCGCAGGCCGCGGCCGGCACCTCGCTGCCGGTGACGCCGCGCTTCAAGGGTGCGCTGAGTGCCCGCTACAGCTTCGAGTTGGGCTCGGGCGAGGCGTACTGGCAGGCTTCGCTGTCGCACGCGGGCAAACGGCGGGTGGACATGCGCGGTGCCGAAACCGCGTTGCTGGGCTACCTCGATGGCTACACGCTGGTCGACCTGTCGACGGGCTGGCGCAAGGACAGCTGGTCGGTCGACCTGTTCCTGAAGAACGCCTTCGACGAGCGCGCGCAGATGAGCCGGTTCGCCCAGTGCGCCGCGCTGACCTGCGGCGCGGAGCCCTACACGGTGATTGCGCAGCCGCGCACGTTCGGGGTGCGGGTCAGCAAGGAGTTCTGATCCGGCGCCGACCGGACGATGCAACGGAGAAGGCGGCCTCGGCCGCCTTTTCCGTTCGTGATGCACAGGCCGGTGGCGCTGCGGGTGGCCTCAGCCTTCGTCCTGTTCGAATTCCGCCACTACGTCGAGGTCGAACGCCAGCGCCTCCACCGTCTGCCGCACCTTCTGCGCGGCCGCCGCGTTGGGCGCGTCGATTTCGAGTTCATGGGTATCCGGCCCCTCGACGTCGCTCAGCCCCGCCGAGCTGGAGTCGGCATCGTCCATGTGCGGCATCAGGTCGTCGACTTCCTCGACGTGTTCGATGCCGTCCAGGCTCTGCAACAGGTTGCTGATCGCGCGGACATCGTCCTCGCTGCCGGTCAGGCGGATGCGCATCATGGGCATGGTGGCGGTTTCCAGGGAAGGAAAGCGCAGGCTAGGCGGAGGCAGGCGAACGCCGGGTGATGGCGCCGCTCACGGCGCCGGCCGCACCGGCAGGCTGACGTTGCACAGGTCGATGTGGCCGGCCGGCTGGGTATAGAAGTCGTCCACCCGGTTGCGGCGCGCCTCGGTGGCATCGATGAACGCCTTGCTGTCGGTGCGCAGCAGTTGCAAAGGGGTGCGCTGCACCTCGGGCACCTCGCTGGCCAGCTTGATCGACAGGATCGGCGCGCGCTGTTCCGGCTTCTCGTAGAACCCCATCGGCGCCGGCCCGCGCGGGATGACGCTGAGCAGCTCCATGCCCTTGACCACCCGGCCCACCACCGTCAGCTGGTGGTCCAGCGCTCGCGGGGCCTGGCCGATGACGACATAGAGCTCGGCGCCGATGCTGCTGTCGGGCGCGCTGTTGCGGCCGGCGCCGAGCACGCCGTAGCAGTGCGCCATCCACAGCTTGCCGGTCTTCGGGTCGCGCGCGGCCGGCATGCCGTCGGCGAAGCCGACCTGCGGCGCCCAGCCGTCCACGTCGGGCAGGCGGTCGAAGCGCACGCCCTTGTCGCTGCGGGTGAATTCCGCCGGCAGATGGGTCTTGGTGCCGGCCGGGTAGGGCTTGGCCTTGCCGGCTTCCTCGCCGTCCGGATCGCCGAATTGCACCACGAAATTGTCCTGCGAACGGTAGATGGTCAGCCCGTCCCAGAAGCCGCCTTTGG
The DNA here is from genome assembly GCF_000423885.1 of Thermomonas fusca DSM 15424. Taxonomy (GTDB): domain Bacteria; phylum Pseudomonadota; class Gammaproteobacteria; order Xanthomonadales; family Xanthomonadaceae; genus Thermomonas; species Thermomonas fusca. Next base: position 46,381 of record NZ_AUIV01000009.1, read on the forward strand.
CCATCGTCCGGATGTTCGCCACGTGCTCGGGCGCGAAGCCCGGCGCCAGCTCGATCACCACCCGCCCGGACGGCAGCTCCATGTACAGGGTGTTGGCCGGGTCGAGGCTGCGCCAGGCGCTGGCCGGGGCGGCGTCGATGATCTCCTGCGCCGACTTGCGCTTGGGCGGCTGGGCGCCGTCCGCGGCGATGGCGGGTGCGGCGACGAAGGCGGCAACGGCGAAGGCGAGCAGGGCGTGGCGCATGGCGGCATCCTCGGTGAAAGCGGCAAGCATAGCCGCCGCGCGCTGCCGCCGGTGCGCCGGTCAGCGGCGCGGCGCGGCCTTTTTCGCGGGCGCTGTCTTCACAGTCGATGCTGCAGGCGCAGCCGGCTTGCCGGCATGCGCGGCGATGAAGGCGCGCACCTGCGGATACACCTGGGTGCGCCAGCGGCGGCCGCTGAAGATGCCGTAATGGCCGGCCCCGGCCACGGTCAGGTGCTTGCGGTCGGCGTCGGCGATGCCGGTGCACAGCTCGTGCGCGGCGCGGGTCTGGCCCTGCCCGGAAATGTCGTCCAGCTCACCCTCGATGGTGAGCAGGGCGCAGCCCTGGATCTTCGAGGGGTCGACCCGCTCGCCGGCCACGTCCCACAGGCCGCGCGGCAGCAGGTGCTGCTGGAACACGGTGCGGATGGTGTCGAGGTAGTACTCGGCGGGCATGTCGAGCACCGCGTTGTACTCGTCATAGAACTTGCGGTGCGACTGCGCGGAGCTGAGGTCGCCCTTGACCAGGTCCTGGTAGAAGTCCCAGTGCGAGGTCGAGTGCCGTTCCGGGTTCATCGCCACGAAGCCGAGGTGCTGCAGGAAGCCCGGATACACGCGGCGGCCGGCGCCGGGGTAATTGGCCGGCACGGTGTGGATGACGTTGTTCTCGAACCACCACAGCGGCTGGCGGGTGGCGAGGTTGTTGACCGAGGTGGGCGACTGGCGGGTGTCGATCGGCCCGCCCATCATCGTCATCGACTTCGGCAGAGCCTCGCCGCGCGCCGCCATCAGCGAGATCGCCGCCAGCACCGGCACGGTGGGCTGGCAGACGCTGATCACGTGCAGGCGCTCGACGCCGATGTGGCGGATGAATTCCTGCACGTAGGCGATGTAGTCGTCGAGGGTGAACGCACCCTCGGCCGCCGGCACCATGCGCGCGTCGGTCCAGTCGGTGATGTAGACCTTGTGGTCGGCCAGCAGGGTGCGAACGGTGTCGCGCAGCAACGTGGCGTGGTGGCCGGACAGCGGCGCGACCACCAGCACGGTGGGGTCATCCTTCATCCGCGCCAGGCCGTCGGCCTGGTCGTGGTAGCGCTTGAAGCGCAGCAGCCGGCAGAACGGCTTCTCCAGCGCCACCCGTTCGACCACCGGGATCGACAGGCCTTCCACCTCGATCTGGTGGATGCCGAATTCGGGCTTCTCGTAATCCTTGCCCAGCCGGTACATCAGCTCGAACGCGGCCGACGTGCGCGGCGCACCGGGCAGCGCCGACAGCCAGCTGTCCTGCGCGGAATACATCTTCGCGCCGGCGTCGGCCCAATAGGTATAGGGCGCAAGGCCCGCCCGCCAGAATTCGTGCAGTTGGTACAGCAGCATGGTGAGTCTTGGGTCGCCCCGGATTGCGGCACTGCAGCATAACCCATGGGCATGACGGGGCTGTGATCGCTATCCCGGTTCTGCCGATCAGTCCGGCAGTTCCAGCGCGGTCGCGTGCGGCACCAGTGCCGGCGACAGCCAGCAGTGCGAGCCCAGCGGGCGCAGCCCCAGCGTGCGCAGGCGCTCGCGGTAGAATGCTGCGCTGCGCTGCTTGAAGCCGTGTTCGTCGCCCTCGGCGCCGTCGCCGCGGGCGAACGCCTCGATGAAGGCCACGCCGCCGCACAGCTCGGCCAGCGCGGGCAGGCCGCGGTCGAGTTCGCGGGTGTCCAGGTAATGCAGCACGTCGCTGCAGACCAGCAGGTCGGCGGGCGGGCAGGGGCGAAGATGCTCGAAATCGGCGAAGCGTGCGTGGTGCAGGCCACGGCGGCGGCCATAGCGGGCGATGGCATAGTCGCTGCTGTCGAAGCCCAGATACTGCACGTTCGGACGCAGCTTCAGCAGCGGCGCGCGCCACGCGCCCTCGCCGCAGCCGATGTCCAGCACGCTGCGGATCGGCCGCTCCAGGTGGTATTCGGCGGTCGCCACCGCCAGCGCCACCTTGCGCGCCAGCCGCGCGGCGTGGCCGATGCCGCCGTGGCGGTACCAGCGGTCGAAGTAGGCGCGGTCGTAGGTCTTGGTCATCGTGTGCGTATCATCCGCCGGTTGTCATCGTCGAGGGTCGCGCCAGCGGCAGCGGCGAAGGCGCATCGGCCAGCGCCCGCGCGGGCATGGCGAATTGAAACATTCCGGAGCGACCGCATGGCCTACCTGTTGACCAAGACCTTCCACCTGGTGTTCGTGATCGCCTGGATGGCGGCGGTGTTCTACCTGCCGCGGATCCTGGTCAACATCGCCGAGGCGGGCGAGTCGCAGGAGGTGCGCGCGCGGCTGCTGTTGATGGGGCGGCGGCTGTATCGCTTCGGCCACGTGATGTTCGGCATCGCCTTCGTGCTGGGGCTGGTGCTGTGGCTGGGCTACCGGGTGCTGCCGGCGTTCCCGACCATGGTCGGCGCGGGCACGGCGTGGCTGCATGCCAAGCTGGGCCTGGTGGTGGTGCTGTTCGCGTTCTACATCGTCAGCGGGCGCTGGTTGAAGGGTGTCGAGCGCGGCCGGCCGCTGCCGTCGGGCAGGGCACTGCGCTGGTTCAACGAACTGCCGCTGCCGGCGCTGGTGGCGATCGTCTGGCTGGTGCTGGCCAAGCCGTTCTGATCCGCACTCCGGCTTCGCGAGTGCTGTCGGTGCGCCGTGAAGCCGGATCCCGGTCAGGGACTGGGCGGCGGCTGGCGGAAGGTTTCGATCCGCGGCAGTTCCACCGGCACGCCGTTGCCGTCGCACAGCTGCTTCGCGCACAGCGCCGCGCGCAGGCGCGGGGTGGCCTGCACGAGGATGTGGTACAGCGCGTTCTGCTCCAGCGTGCCGCGCACGGCCTGGCTGCCCGGGCCGCGTGCCCAGACGCCGACATCGTCGCCGCCATGGCTTTCGGCGCCCAGTGGCACCAGCGCTTCCTGCAGGTAATCCGGGTCGGTGGTGTCCACGTCGGCCAGGTCCGGGCGGCCGCTGGCGGGCGCGAGTTGCTGCTTCGGCCAGTGCGGGTAGCGCTTGGGGCCGGCAGGCTGGGCGTCGCTGGCGCCGGTGTTGCCGGGGCCGTTGGCGTAGACGAGGGTGGTGTAAGGCTGGCCATCGAGATCCAGCGCCAGCTTGCCCGGCTCGCCGTCGAAGCTGCTGCTGCCGCGCACCTTGCCCAGGATCGGGTTGCCGCGGGCGGGATAGCCGACGAAGCCGAGGGTGTGCGCGTGGTCGGCCGTCACCAGGATCAGGGTGTCGTCGGCGGAGGTCGCCTGCATCGCCGCGCGCACCGCGTCGGAGAGCGCGATGGTGTCGTCGAGCGCGCGGAATGCATTGCCCTCGTGGTGGGCCATGTCGATACGCGCGGCTTCCACCATCAATACATAGCCCTCGCCCTTCCGCGACAGATGGTCGATGGCCACGCGGGTCATCTCGGCCAGGCTGGGTTCCGCGGAACCGTTGGCGATGCGGTCGCGGTCGTACTGCATGTGGTCGTGGTTGAACAGGCCCAGCACGCTGCCCGCGCCTGCCGCGGCGGCCAGCTGCGCGGCACTGGTGACGTAGGCGCCCTGCGGGTGCGCCCGCTGCCATTCGGCGATCAGGTCGCGGCCATCGCGGCGCAGGCCGCGCTTGTCGGGCTGCTGCGGGTCGGCCTGCGTGGTGGTGAGGAACTGCTTGCGGCCGCCGCCCAGCACGATCGACGGGCCGCGCCCGTCCCGGCTGGCGTCGACCAGCTGGCGGGCGATGTCACGGCAGCCTTCGGCCACGGCGCGTGGCGGCAGCGCAGCGTCGTTCTCCCAGTTGCGGTTGGGCACGTGCGCATAGGTGGCTGCGGGCGTGGCGTGGGTGACGCGGGAGGTGGAGACGATGCCGGTGGCCATGCCGGCGGCGTCGGCCAGTTCCAGCCAGGTCTGCGCCTGCTTGCCCAGGCTGTCGGCGCAATCGTTCTTGTTGCCGGCATACACACCGATGGCGCCCATGTGCGACTTCACCCCGGTGGTGATGGCGGTCATGGTGCCGGCCGAATCGGGGGTCTGCGCGTCGGTGTTGTAGGTCTTGGCCAGCGCGGTGGCCGGGAAGGCTTCCCAGGACAGCAGGTGCTCCTCGCCGCTGCCGCCGTTGCGCTGGCCTTCCAGGATGCGTGCCGCGGCCACCGTGGCCAGGCTCATGCCGTCGCCGAGGAAGACGATCACGTTGCGGGCGTTGCCGCCCATGGCGCCGCGCTGCGCGGCCTGCGCGGCGCCGCTGCGATACCACCAGGCGGGGGTTTCGCCGGCGGGATGGACGACTGCCGGCACTTCCACCATCACGTTGGCGGCGGGCGGCGCGATCGCAGGCGGGGTGCCGGCGCAGGCGGCGAGGGTCAGGCTGCAGGCAAGCGGCAGCAGGCGCAGATGCAGATTGGTCATCGCGCCATTATGAATGGTCACCATGTCCGCAGTGTTGCGCGGATGGCGCTGACGCCGGGGCGGCGCTCCGGTATCGTTCCACGGACTTTCCCGGGGTTACGCGCATGTTCGACTGGTGGTTCCGCATCAAGTTCTGGAAGCGCGTGGTGCTGGGCTTCGTGTTCGGTGCGCTGGCCGGCTGGGCGTTCGGCAAGGACGCGGAAACCTGGTTCGGGCCGATCGGCGACCTCTACGTCACCCTGATCATGATGATCGCGGTGCCGCTGGTGTTCTTCGCGGTGATCAACGCGGTGGCCTCGCTGAGCGGGCAGAAGTCGATCGCCGCGCTGGCCGGCCGCACCTTCGCCTGGTTCGCCTTCACCGCCGTGCTGGCGGTGGGCGTGGGCCTGCTGTTCGGCTGGATCATCCAGCCCGGCAGCGGCGTCGGCGTGCTGCAGATCGCCTCCGACTACAAGCCCAAGGACGTGCCGGGCGCGCTGGACATGCTGCTCAACCTGGTGCCGGCCAACCCGTTCCAGGCGCTGGGCGGCGCCGCCACCGCCAAGCTGGCCGACGGCACCAAGGTGCTGGTGCCGCGCAGTGGCACGGTGCTGCAGGTGATTTTCTTCGCAGGCCTGGTCGGCTTCGCGATGGTCAAGCTGGGCGACAAGGTCACGGGGGTGCGCAAGCTGGTGGGCGAAGCCAGCGACGTGATGATCCAGGTGACCCGCTACGTACTGGAGTTCACGCCATTCGGCACCTTCGGCCTGATCGCCGCGCTGGTGGGCGGCTACGGCTTCGAGCAGCTGCGCCCGCTACTGAACTTCGTGTTCGCGCTGTACGCGGCCTGCGCTTTCCACATCGTGGTGGTGTACGGCGGGCTGTTGCTGGCGCACGGGCTGAACCCGCTGAAGTTCTTCCGCGGCGCCGCGCCCGGCATGCAGGTGGCGTTCGTGGCCTCGAGCAGCTTCGCCGCGCTGCCGGTGTCGCTGCGCAGCGCCACCCACAACCTCGGCGTGGACAAGGACTACGCGGCGTTCGCGGTGCCGTTGGGCGCGACCATCAAGATGGACGGCTGCGGCGCGATCTACCCGGCGCTGGCGGCGGTGTTCATCTCGCAGTACGCCGGGATCGAGCTGTCGCTGTCGCAGTACCTGATCATCGCGCTGGCCTCGGTGCTGGGCAGCTTCGGCACCGCCGGCGTGCCCGGCACGGCGGTGATCATGGCGACGGTGGTGCTGAGCGCGGCCGGGCTGCCGCTGGAAACCATCGGCTACCTGTACGCCATCGACCGCGTGCTGGACATGATGCGCACCATGACCAACGTGACCGGGCAGATCCTGGTGCCGGTGCTGGTGGCGCGGGAAACCGGGCTGCTGGACCGGGACATCTACGAGGCCGCGCCCACCAATGTCGGGGTGCGCGAGGGCGACTTGGCCGACGCGGAGTGAGCGCCGCGATCAAGCATCGCCGCCGGCGAGCCGTTAAGCTTGGATGATGAGCGAAGTTTCGCCCCCCTCCGAGCTGGACGCGGCCGACCTGGACGGCTATTACGACAAGTTCTACGTCCACGACCTCGGCGAGATCCGCCACCACCTGCAGCGGCTGGCGGGCGAACGCTGTGCGCTGACGGTGCGCGCGGAAGGCAGCGACCACAGCATGGCGACCATGCTGCTGCGGGTGGACGAGGCCTCGCTGTGGATCGACGTGCCGTCCAGCCGCAAGCTGCTGGATGACTGGATGGGCGCGCACCTGCTGCGCATCGAAGGCAGCATCGACCGCGCCGCGCTGCGTTTTTCCGCCGGGCCGGCGTGGCTGGACAGCTTCGAGGACAAGCCGGCGCTGCGGCTGTCGTTGCCGGTGCGGATGCTGTATCTGCAGCGGCGCGAGTTCATGCGGCGCGAACCGCCCAGCGGCACTCTGGTCTGCCACCTGCGCCTGCCCGACGGCGGCCATGAGGTCCGGGCCAGCATCCGCGACATCGGCGGCGGCGGGCTGGCCATCGTTGCCACCCGCGCGGAAGCCACGTTCAAGACCGGCGACGTGCTGGAGGGCTGCCGGATCGAGCTGCCGGATATCGGCGAGGTGGAAGTGAACCTGCAGATCCGCCACGTGCTGACGCGCGGCCATATCGGCTACGACGCGGCGCAGGCCGGCTGCGAGTTCGTCGGGCTTACTCCCGCGGCGCAGCGCAAGCTGTTCCGCTACCTGATGCAGCTGGATCGCGACCAGCTGGCGCGCCGGCGCGGGCTGGAATAGCGCGGCAGGACAGGCATTTCCCGAACCCGCCGCTGGCGGGTTTTTTGTTGCCCGACGGACGCGATGGTCTGGTGAAGAAATGAGGCCGGGCTCCCTGAACATTCTGCGAAAGGGGGAAAAATCTGCACTTCCGGCGCTGTTGGGGGCGGCGTTTGGTGGGATTCCCGTCATCCACGCCTCGCCACAATCCCGAGGCAAGGCGGCGTTTTCAAGGCCACTGACCACGCACGAGGACATCGGGATGACTGCAACGCTGCGGCAGCAGGTGACGAGGACGACGGCAACCCGGTGGTCGGCGCTGCCGGTCGAGATTTCGGTGACGGAATGCGGCGACGGGCGCGACCCGCACGAGCTGGCGGTGCTGCATTGCGCGGCCGGCCGGCTGGCGGCGCTGTTCGGCGCCCGCCGGGTGGCGGCCGCAGCGCCGTTGCCGCCCTGCGGACGCTACTGGATTCCTTCGGCGACGCTGTCGCGGCGCGAGGCGTCGGCGCTGGGCGTCAGCGACGGCAGCCAGCTCTGGGGCGGGATCGTGCCTGCCGAATTCGTCGCCACCAAACTGGTCAGCCATCCGCGGTGGGGCCGGCACGCAGCGGCGCCGAAGGGCTGGATCGACATCATCGGCCTGGAGGACTGCACGCTGCCGGGCTGGTCGGTGTTCTGCCGCGATGACGCGTTGGCCGCCGGGCTGGAACTGCTGCGCGGCGGCGCGGTGCGCCTGAAGCACCCGCAGGCGCGCGGCGGGCAGGGCCAACGCGTGGTCCGCAGCGAAGAGGAACTGGGCAACTGGCTGGATGCGGCATCGCCGCAGTCGCTGCAGCAGGGGCTGGTACTGGAACGCGACCTCGCCGAATCGACCACCTTCAGCGTCGGCTTCAGCACCCTGCCGGGCGGGCATCGCATCGCCTATGTCGGCACCCAGCGCAACCTCATCACCCCGCAGGGCGTGGCCGGGTACGGCGGCTCGCGGCTGGAGGTGGTGCGCGGCGGCTTCGCCGAGCTGGAAGCGACCCTGCGCCCGGGCAAGGCGCGCGCTGCGGTGCAGGCGGCCAGCCGCTACGACGCGGTCATCCGCCACGCCTACGGGGTGGTGGCCAGCCGCTGCAACTACGACGTGATTGCCGGGGTCGATCGGTTGGGGCGGCGGCACCACGGGGTGCTGGAACAGTCGTGGCGCTTCGGCGGCGCGAGCATGGCCGAACTGCTGGCGATCGAACGCTTCACCCTGCTGCCGGGGCTGCAACGGGTGGTGGCCGAAACCGTGGAAAGCTTCGCCGGCGAGCGCGTCCCGGCGGGTGCGGTAATGACATGGCGCGGCGACGCGCGTTCGCCGTGCAAGTACGCGCGCATCGTCGAGGAGGAAAGCGCCGGCCTGGTGGCATGAGTCGCCGTCGCGCCCGCGCGGCGTGACATTTCCGCAACACCCGGCCGGGTACAACTGCAGCAGCGTGCCGTCCGCCATCGCCCGAGATCGCCGGCGGCGCCGCAGCATGTTCCCTTCCGGTACCCCCATGCCCGCTGCCGAGACCGACGCACCCTTGCCCGCACCACCGCCGCTGTCCGAGCATTGGGCCCTGTTCCTCGACGTGGACGGTTGCCTGCTCGAATTCGAGGACGATCCCGACCTGGTCCGCGTGCCGCCGTCGCTGTCGAGGCAGCTTGCGCTGATCGCGCAGCGGCTCGACGGCGCGCTGGCGCTGGTGAGCGGTCGCGGCATCGCCGGCATCGACCGGCTGTTCGCGCCGGCGCGGTTTCCGGCGGGCGGGCTGCACGGGCTGGAGCTGCGCGGCGCGGCCATGCCGCAGGCGGAGCCCGCGGCTGCGGTCGAGCCGGGGGCATGGGCCGCGGTGGTGGCCGATGCGCGTGCATGGCTGGCCGCGCATCCGCGCTCGCGGGTGGAAGACAAGGGCCGCGCGCTGGCATTGCACTGGCGCGCCGAGCCGGAAGCGGAGCCGCGCGTGCGCGCTTTCGCCGCGCTGGCGCTGGCACGGCTGCCGGGCTACCGGCTGCAGCCGGGCGATTGCGTGCTGGAGCTGCGGCCGGACGGCGCCGACAAGGGCGCCGCGATCGCGGCGTTCCTGGCCCAGCCGCCGTTCGCCGGGCGGCGGCCGGTGTTTGCCGGCGACGATCTCACCGACGAGCACGGCTTCGCGCTGGTCAACCGGCGAGACGGCATCAGCATCGTGGTCGGCAACCGCCGGCCGACGCTGGCGACACACCGGCTGGCCGACCCGGCCGCCGTGCGGCGCTGGCTGCAGGAGGCGGCATGAACGAAGACACTCCAACGGCGCAGAGCCTCGACCTTGGCGTGATCGGCAACGGCAGCTTCGCCGCGCTGATCGATGCGCGGGCGCGGGTGGTCTGGGCCTGCCTGCCGGCGTTCGACGGCGACCCGGCGTTTTGCGCGCTGCTGTCGCCACGCCAGCATCCGGGCGGCGACTTCGCCATCGAGCTGGAAGACTTCGAGCGTGCCGAGCAGCACTACATCGCCAATACCGCGGTGCTGCGCACGGTGCTGCACGACAGTCGCGGCGGCTCGGTGGAGATCATCGACTTCGCACCGCGCTGGCACCAGAACGCGCGCTTCTACCGGCCGGTATCGCTGGTGCGGCGGATCACCCCGCTGGCCGGCACGCCGCGCATCCGGGTGCGGGCGCGGCCGCTGGCGGACTGGGGCGCGCGCATCCCGGACAGCACCTGGGGCAGCAACCACCTCCGCTGGCTGCTGCCGCAGATGACCCTGCGCCTGACCACCGACGTGCCTGTCCGCTTCGTCCGCGAACAGCTGCCGTTCGTGCTGAACCACCGCCTGCACCTGGTGTTGGGGCCGGACGAGCCGCTGGCGCGCTCGATCGACGGCTACGTGGAGGAAGCGTTGAACCGCACCTTGGACTACTGGCGCGAATGGGTGCGCTACCTGTCCATCCCGCTGGAGTGGCAGGACGCGGTGATCCGCAGCGCCATCACCCTGAAGCTGTGCCAGTACGAGGACAGCGGCGCGATCATCGCAGCGATGACTACCTCGATCCCGGAGGCGCCGGGGTCGTCGCGCAACTGGGACTACCGCTATTGCTGGCTGCGCGACGCGGCCTTCGTGGTGCGCGTGCTCAACCGGCTGGGCGCGACCCGCAGCATGGAGGGGTTCCTGCGCTACATCTTCGACATCGCCACCCACGACGGCAGCCTGCAGCCGCTGTATGGGATCGCCTTCGAGACCGCGCTGCACGAGGAGGAAGTGGCGTCCCTGGACGGGTACCGCGGCTGCGGCCCGGTGCGGCGCGGCAACCTGGCCTGGCTGCAGAAGCAGCACGACGTGTACGGCAGCGTGGTGCTGGCCACAACCCAGCTGTTCTTCGACCAGCGCCTGGCCGATCCGGGCGACATCGCCACCTTCGCCCGGCTGGAGCCGCTGGGCGAGCGCGCGTTCGCGCTTCACGACGTACCCGATGCCGGCCTGTGGGAGTTCCGCGGCCGCGCCGAGGTGCATACCTACACTGCGGCGATGTGCTGGGCCGCCTGCGATCGTCTGGCACGGGTGGCGGCCAAGCTCGGTCTTGCCGAGCGCTCACGCTACTGGCGCGAGCGCGCGGACAGCGTCCGCGCCAAGGTGCTGGAACGCGCGTGGCGCGAGGACGTCGGCTGGTTCAGTGCCTCGTTCGACAGCACGTATCTGGACGCCTCGCTGCTGCTGCTGGCCGACATCGGCCTGCTGCCGGCCGACGACCCGCGCTATGTCGCCACGGTGGAAGCGATCGGACGCGAGCTCAAGCGCGGCGACGGGCTGTTCCGCTATGTCGCCGCGGACGACTTCGGCGTGCCGGAAACCAGCTTCACCATCTGCATGTTCTGGTACATCGACGCGCTGGCGGCGATCGGCCGCCACGACGAGGCGCGGCAGCTGTTCGAACGCGTACTCGCGCGCCGCAACCACCTTGGCCTGCTGTCGGAGGACATGGCCTTCGAGGACGGCGAGGCCTGGGGCAACTTCCCGCAGGCGTACTCGCATGTGGGCCTGATCATGGCGGCGATGCGGCTGTCGCGGCCATGGACGGAGGCGCTGTGAGCCGGCTGGTGGTGGTGTCCAACCGCGTTGCATTGCCCGGCGAAAGCGCGCCCGGCGGGCTGGCGGTGGGGCTGCAGGCGGCGTTGGCGGCGCGCGGCGGGCTGTGGTTCGGCTGGAGCGGCAAGACCGCGCGCGAGGGCAGCGGTGCGCTGCACGAGCAGACCGACGGCGGCATCCGGTACGTCACCCTGGACCTGTCGCGGCAGGACGTGGCGGCCTACTACAACGGCTTCTCCAACCGCACGCTGTGGCCACTGCTGCACTTCCGCCTGGACCTGGTGGACTACGCGCGCGAAACCCGCGCCGGCTACCGCCGGGTCAACGCGCTGTTCGCCGAGCGGCTGGCGCCGCTGCTGCGCGACGACGACACCGTGTGGATCCACGACTACCACCTGATCCCGCTGGCGGCGATGCTGCGCGAACGCGGCGTGGGTTGCCGGATCGGCTTTTTCCTGCACGTGCCGATGCCGTCGGCGGACATCGCCGCCTCGCTGCCCGACCACGCGCAGCTGTTCGGCGCGCTGTTCGCCCACGACCTGGTCGGCTTCCAGACCCGGCGCGATGCCGAGCGCTTCCGCAGTTACGCGCGGCTGTTCGGTGGCGCGACTCTCGTCGGCGATGATGGTTTGCGCCTGCCCGACGGGCGCAGCGTCCGCGTCGGCGCCTTCCCCATCGGCATCGATGCACGCCGGATCGCCAGCCAGGCTGCGGCTGCCGTGTCCAAGCCGGCGGTGCGCAAGCTGCGCGCCAGCATGGGCGGGCGCGAGCTGGCCATCGGCGTGGACCGGCTGGACTATTCCAAGGGCCTGCCGGAGCGCTTCCGAGGTTTTTCCCGTTACCTGGAGCGCTATCCCGAGGATCGCGGGCGCATGACCTTCCTGCAGATCGCGCCGGTCTCGCGCGGCGAGGTGCAGGAATACCGGCTGCTGCGCGACCAGCTGGAGGGTATCGCCGGCCACATCAACGGCACCCATGCTGACCCGGAGTGGACGCCGCTGCGCTACGTCAACCGAAACTTCGCCCATGCCACGCTGACAGGTTTCTACCGGCTGGCCGCGATCGGCGTGGTGACGCCGCTGCGCGACGGCATGAATCTGGTGGCGAAGGAGTATGTGGCCTCGCAGGACCCGGAGAACCCGGGCGTGCTGCTGCTGTCGATGTTTGCCGGTGCCGCCGCCGAGCTGGAAGGGGCGCTGCTGGTGAATCCGCACGATCTCGATGGGGTGGCCGACGCGTTCGCGCGCGCCGCGGCGATGCCGCTGGCGGAGCGGCGCGAGCGCTGGCGGTCGATGATGGCGCCGGTGGCGCGCTACGACATCCACGCCTGGTGCGAGGACTTCTTGGCCACGCTGCGCGCCGCGCCGCGCAGCTGAATCGCCCCGCGGGCCGCTAGCGGCCCTGCCCGGCGCGACGCTGCTGCTTGTCGTCGCGGACCTTGCCGGCGGCGATCATGCTGCGCGCACCGATGATCATTTCGGTCATCCACGCTTCCAGCACTTCGGTGTACTGGCGCTGCGCGGGCTTGCCGCTGAAACCATGGTCGGCGCCGGGGATCAGCCGGCGGGTCAGCGAGCGGGTCGAATGGAAGGCGCGCGCGTAGTTGTCGATGACCGCCTGCGGCAGGATCTCGTCGTGTTCGGCCTGCACCAGCAGGACATCGCCGGTGAAGGCCGCGCAGGCGCGCAGTACGCGGTTGTCGTCCGCGTCCACCTCGCGGCGACGGTAGCGGAACAGTTCCGGGTCGTCGTGCAGGCGTGCCTTCGGCAGGTCCCAGTCGCGGTCCAGGTACAGCGCCGGCGAACGCAGCGCCAACCAGCGCACCGGCCGCATTTCCGACAGCAGCGCCGTCAGGTAGCCGCCGTAGCTGACGCCGACCAGAGCGATGGCGCCGGCATCCACCTGCGGCTGGCCCACCAGCCAGTCGTAGGTGGCGCAGAGGTCGTGCAGGTTCTGCGCGCGGGTGATGGTTTCCTTGCGCGCCGCGTTGGCGCGGTGGCCGCGCAGGTCGAAGGTCAGGCATACGCTGCCCAGGCCGGCGAGCTGCTTGGCGCGGCTGAGATCCTGCTCCTGGTTGCCGCCCCAGCCGTGCACGAACAGGATGCCGGGCAGCTCCGGCCGCGGCGCCAGCAAGGTGGCATCGACCGCATCGTCGGGTTCGACCGCGATGGAAAACCGGTTGAGGTGGATGTCCATCGCCGAATCCGTTCGCGCCCGCCGTCACTTCGCGCCCAGCGGGGCGTCGCCGGCGCGCGTGCGGCAGCCATCATGCTGGTGCTGCATCGACATTCCCCGGGCAGCTGTGGGCGCAGCCGTCAGTGCGGCAGGCCCGGTTCCGAGACCTTGCTGACCACTTCCGCGGTCGCGCTGTCCTTGCCGGCCAACGCCAGGTCGGCGATCGACACGATGCCGGACAGGCGGCCGTCGTCGTCCACGATCGGCACACGGCGGATCTTTTCCGATTCCATCAGCTTGGTGCATTCCTGCAGGCTGGTATTGGTGTTCACCGTCTTGCACGGCGCGCTCATCGCGTCGCCGGCGATGCTGGAGGCTTCGAAATGGCCGGTGGCGACGATGCGCACGGCGACGTCGCGGTCGGTCACGAACCCGAGCGGCTTGCCTTCCATGTCCACCACCGGGATGCCGCCGCAGTCGTTGTCGATCATCAGCCGCGCCACCGCGTGCAACGGCGTGTCGATACGACAGAAGGCGGGGTTGCTGGTCATGATGGAACTCACGTTCTGCATGGGCGTACTCCTGCTGGGGGGCGTCACAGGATTGCGCGCCGCGGGTTGCAGCGGCGTGAACGTTGCAGCCCTTGTCGCGGCTTGTTCAGCGGGTCTTTCGCCGGCGCTTGCCGGGTGCGAAAACGCTGCGCGCGGAAGCAGCGGATGCACGCTTCCCTCACGGCGCACGACGGCCGGTAGCGTCGCGGACGCTAGCATGGGAGTTGCGGCAGTTGACCGGCAGCGGCCTGCATCGGATCAGCCCGTCGCAGCCGCATTGACCGCGCCTGCACACCGGCAGGCCTACAACCACTCTTCCCCCAAACCGCAGGAGAACCACCATGGCCAAGCAGGCAGAGAGCCGTCAGATCCACGAACTGTTGTTGCAGGCGCTGGAGACCGAGCGCGGCGGCATCCAGATCTATACCGCCGCCATCGAGGCCGCGCAGAACAAGGATCTGCGCAAGGAGTGGAAGCACTACCTGGAGCAGACCACCAACCACGAGCGCATCCTCACCGACGTGTTCGCCCAGCTGGGCATGGACACCGAGGAGATGAGCCCTGGTCGCGAAGTGGTGGCCGGGCTGGGCGCGGCGCTGGTGGATTCGATCAACGCCGCGATGGCAGCCGGCAACCCGGCCGCGGCCGAGATCGTCGCCGCCGAATGCGTGGTGCTGGCCGAAACCAAGGACCATCTGAACTGGGAGCTGATCGGCAAGGTCGGGGAGACCCGCGCCAGCGGCGCGAAGCTGCTGAAGCAGGCCTACGAGGAAGTGGAGAACCAGGAGGACGAGCACCTCTACCACACCAAGGGCTGGTGCCGTGAGCTGTGGATCCAGGCGCTGGGCATGCCGGCCGTGCTGCCGCCGCCGGAGGAAGTGAAGAAGGTGCAGACCGCCATCGGCGCGGCGCGCGCGGAGCACGCGCGCGACCAGATGATGTGATGCCGCGGGCGTGAGCCTCGTCGAATACCGGCGCAAGCGCGAGTTCTCGAAGACGCGGGAACCCGCGCCCGGTCGGTCCGCTGGGTCGGCAAAGCGCACCATCTTCGTGGTGCAGCTGCACCATGCCTCGCGCCGGCATTACGACTTCCGCCTGCAGGTGGGCGGGGTGCTGAAGAGCTGGGCAGTGCCGAAGGGGCCCAGCTTCGACCCGGCGGTGAAGCGGATGGCGGTGGAAGTGGAAGACCATCCGCTGACCTACGCCGGCTTCGAGGGCGACATCCCCAAGGGCCAGTACGGCGGCGGCCACGTCGCCCGGTTCGACGCCGGCTACTGGTCCACCGACGGCGACGCCCAGGCGCAGCTGGCCAAGGGCCATCTGCGCTTCGAGCTGTTCGGCGACAAGCTCAAGGGCGGCTGGCATCTGGTCCGCTCCAGCAAGCCCGGTCGGCAGGTGCAGTGGCTGCTGTTCAAGGACAAGGACGGCTACGCGGGCGCGCTGGAAGCGGACGACCTGCTGGGCGACGTGACCTCCGCGCCGGCCGCCGACATCAAGCGCGCCGGTGCAGGCAAGCCGGCCAAGGCGCAGCGCACCACGCCGCCGGCAGCGGCGAAACGGCGCCGCAAGCGCGACTGGTCGAAGCGCGCGCTGCAGCTGCCCGGGGCGAAGCCATTGCGTTTCCACGGCGGCTACTTCGCGCCGCAGCTGGCCCAGCTGGGTGATGCGCCGCCGGCCGGCGACGATTGGCTGCACGAGCTGAAATGGGACGGCTACCGCCTGCTGGTGGCGGTGGCCGATGGCAAGGCGCGGCTGTATTCGCGCAACGCGCTGGACTGGTCTCCGAAGCTGCCGGAGATCGTGGCCGCCATCGAGGCGCTGAAGCTCGGCGACGCCGCGCTGGACGGCGAGCTGATCGCCGGCAGCGGCAGCAAGGTCGATTTCAACCTGCTGCAGGCCACCCTGTCCGGCGACAGGAACGCCAGCCTGTCGCTGGTGCTGTTCGACCTGCTGCACCTGGACGGCGTGGACGTGTCCGGCGCGCCGCTGGTCGAGCGCAAGGCGCTGCTGGAGGCCGTTCTGGACACGCCGCCGCCGCACCTGGCCTACAGCTCGCACGTGCTGGGCGAGGGCGAGCGCGCCTGGCGGCTGGCCTGCGAACAGGACTTCGAAGGCATCGTGTCGAAGCGTGCGGACCGCGCCTACCACCCCGGCCGCTCGCCGGAATGGCGCAAGACCAAGCACGTGCTTGCCGACGAATTCGCGGTGGTCGGCTACAGCGCGCCGAAGGGCAGCCGCGTCGGCATTGGTGCGCTGCTGCTGGCCACGCCGGAAGGGCGCGGCTGGCGCTACGTCGGCCGGCTGGGCAGCGGCTTCAGCGACGCGCTGCTGCTGCAGCTGGCAAAGCAACTGGGCGAAGGCCAACGCGAACCGACCGCGCGGGTGGAGGTGGGCGATCCCGAACTGCGCCGCGCGCGCTGGGTCGCGCCGCAGCTGGTGGTGGAAGCGAACTATCGTGGCATCGGCGGCAACGGCCTGCTGCGGCAGGCCTCGCTGAAGGCGATGCGTGCCGACAAGACCGCAGCCGACCTGCACGACCGCGACCGCGCGCCGGCTTCCACGGCGAAGACCGAGGGCAAGACCATGGCCAGCAAGAAGGCAACGGAAGAGGCGATCGTCGTCACCCATCCGCAGCGGGTGGTGTTTCCCGACGACGGCATCCGCAAGCAGCAGGTGTTCGACTACTACCGCAGCATGCTGCCGTGGCTGCTGCCGGAAATCGCCGGCCGCCCGCTCTCGATCGTGCGTTGCCCGCAAGGCGCGGCGCGGCCGTGCTTTTTCCAGAAGCACGGCGGCGCCGGCATGCAACAGGTGGACAGCCTGCGCCTGCGCGAGGAGTCCGGCGCGCAAGAGGACTACCTGGTGGTGCGCGATGCCGCCGGCCTGCTGGAGCTGGTGCAGTTCAACGCGCTGGAGTTCCACCCCTGGGGCGCGCAGGCCGCCGATCCCGAGCGCGCCGACCGGCTGGTGTTCGACCTCGATCCCGGCCCGGACGTGGCGTGGAAGGAAGTCGTCGCGGCGGCGCGCACGCTGCGCAAGCGGCTGCAGGAACTGGGCCTGGCCAGCTGGCTGCGCACCTCCGGCGGCAAGGGCCTGCACGTGGTGGTGCCGCTGCGGCCGGCTTTCGCATGGCCGCAGGCGAAGGCGTTCGCGCACGGTTTCGCCGAGGCGCTGGCGGCTTCCGAGCCGCTGAAGTTCGTCGCCACCGCGTCCAAGCAGGTGCGCAAGGGCCGGATCTTCGTGGACTACCTGCGCAACAGCCGCGGCGCCACCAGCGTGGCCTCGTTCTCTCTGCGCGCGCGCACCGGCGCGCCGGTGGCGATGCCGATCCGCTGGGAAGAGTTGGGGCGGCTGAAGGGCCCGGCGCAGTTCACCCTGCGCAACGCGGCGGCGCGGATGCGGCGGCTGCGCGCGCATCCGTGGGCCGGCATCGACGATGTGCAGCAGGACCTGTCGCGGATCGTCGATCCTGGCTGAGGCGCCGCTGCCGGCCATGCAGGGCGCGCGCCCGCCACATTCACGCCCTCAGCAGGCGGCGACGCGGCGCGCGCAGCGGTTGCACGGTAGCGCGCAGAAGCCGGAACGCTGAACAAGCTGCAACGGCGGGAAAAATCTGCGCTGAATGGGTGGTGTGCGCGCGAACCCTGTCGGCATCGATGGTGGGATGATGGCCGACTAGGGAAACCGGCAGGATGGAGCGCACATGCGTGATCTTCTTGGACTGCGCGTACTCGTGGTGGAACCCGACAGGACGCTGGCCTTCGTGCTGGCGGATGCTCTGACCCTGGCCGGCGCTCGCGTCGTGGCGATGTGCTCGAACCTGAGCGAAGCCGCGCGCGGACGCGAAACGCCGCAGGCGCTGGTGGTGGGCACGCGCTCGACCGGGAACCCGGAAGCCGCCGCGCGCGATGCGCAACGCTGGGGGCTGCCTTTCCTGCTGACCTGTGACCGGCCGGTTTCGGTGGGCGACGCGCGCAATGCGCGCTGCCTGACCAAGCCGTTCTGCTACCACGACCTGGTGGAGGGCCTGATCGACTGTGCGTTCGCCCACGACGCGCCACGGTAGCGGGCGAAAGCCGGATTGCGGCATGGCATCGCCACGCCGAAACGTGCTGGCTGCGGCGCGCGGTAGTGCATTCGTGGGCGGCGTGATCGGCATCGATTCAGCTGCGTGAGTGAAACCGGGCGGGCGTTTAACCACCTCGCGAGAGAATCACCGCCATGGTCGATGCAATGGCGAGAATCCTGATCGTCGATGACGATCCCGACTTCGGGGAATGCGCGGCGGCCTTTGCCGCACAGCAGGGATGCGAGGTGATCCTGGCGCCGACGCTGGCGCAGGCGAGGGAAGCCCTGGCGCAGCGGATGGATCTGATCCTGCTGGATCTGCACCTGCCCGACGGCAGCGGGCTTGACCTGCTGCAGGACATCGACCTTGCCCAGCAGGGCAGGATCGTGGTGCTCACCGGGCACCCCTGCCTGGACAGCGCGCGCCGCGCGGTGTCAGAGCCGATCGTCGAATACCTGCTCAAGCCGCTGCCGGCGGAGCGGCTGATTTCGATGTTCGCCCATGCTGCGGAGAACGCGCGCACCATCGCTTCCGACCAGCAGCTGATGCGGACCGGCTTGCTGGGGCGTTCGCGCCCGCTGCGCGAAGCGGTGGCGACCCTGCTGCGGATCGCGCCGACCGATGTGTCGGTGCTGCTGACCGGAGAAAGCGGCACCGGCAAGGAGCTGGCCGCGAAAACCCTGCACGAGGCCAGCGGCAACCGCGGCGCATTCGTCGCCCTGAATTGCGGCGCGGTGCCGGGTGAACTGCTGGCCAGCCAGCTGTTCGGCCACGAGCGCGGCAGCTTCACCGGCGCGATGAACCGCCACATCGGCGTGTTCGAGCAGGCCGAGCACGGCACCCTGTTTCTCGACGAAATCGCGGAGATGCCGCCGCAGCTGCAGGTGTACCTGTTGCGCGTGCTGGAAACCGGCTGCATCACCCGCGTTGGTGGCAGCGACGACATCCGCGTCCCGGTGCGGGTGGTGGCCGCGACCAACCGCGACCCGCTGGAAGCCGTAGCCGAAGGCCGGCTGCGCGAAGACCTGTACTACCGGCTGGCCGACATCGCCATCCACATGCCGCCGCTGCGCGATCGCGACGACGACGTGCTTCTGCTGGCGCGTGCGTTCATCGATCGCCTGAACGCGCGCTATGGCCAGCGCAAGCGGCTGGCGCCCGGCTGCGAGCGGGCGCTGCTGCGGCACCTGTGGCCGGGCAACGTGCGCGAGCTGCGCAGCGCGGTGCAGCGCGCCTACCTGCTCGAGCCCGGCAACCAGGTGATGGTTGGGCCGGCGTCCGCGCAACAGGCGGTGCTGCGAGAAACCGATACCAGCATCGTGTTCAGCATCGGCACCACCATGGCCGACATGGAGCGCCGCATGCTGCTGAAGACGCTCTCGCATTTCGACAACGACAAGACCGCGGCGGCGCGCGCGCTGGGCATCAGCGTGCGCACGGTGCACAACCACCTCGCGCGGATCGCCGCCGAGGAAGGCCGGCCCGGGTGCGACCAAACGATGGCATAGCCGGCCTTTCCGCCGCAGCACGGCGCGAACACGCGCTGCGCAATGCCTTGAGCGTGCTGGAACTGTCGCTGTCCATCGCCCGCGATGCGCTGGAGCATGACGATGCCGAGCGCGCGGTGGAATTCATCGCCCGTGCGGAGCAGGCCAGCCGGCAATGCCGGCAACTGTTCGCAGTAAAGCCCGCGCGTGGCGACGGGCATTGCACGCCGGCCTGACACAACTGCATCGCGCGGAAGGAATTGCCCGCGCAGTTTTCGATCGAAGTCCTGAAAGCCGCGGCCGCACTGGGTTCCGCAGCTGGCACGGCGCTTGCGTAGGTATTGATGCGGGCCGTCGTGGCCCGCGCCATCGCAAACACAAGGAGGACACCGTGCGCAATTCGATCCCCAGCGGACATTCGACCACCACCGGCACCGGCGAACTGAAAGCGGTTGCCAAGGAGGCGTGGGACGTGGGAGCGCACGCCTTGCACGCGGCGGGCAATTGGCTCGACAACATGAGGGCAATCAGAATGAAAGACCGCAACCAGGACAACCACGGACAGGATCGCGCACGTGCGCAGGCCGGCTATCGCAACGGCATGACCGGCAACGGCAATCGCCTTGGCGGGCGCCAGGAATACGGGCAACAGAGCCAGGGATTTGGCGAGTCGGCGTCCTCGGACATGCGCGGCGAATTCGAGCAGCGGCATGCGCCGTGGCGCGAACAGGGTCTGGGCAGTGGCGACTATCCATACGACCAGCACGGCAATCGCGCCGAGGCCCGCCACGGCGGCTACGGCATGGACGAGGCCGAGCGCACCTACGGCCGCGAGCAGGAGCGCGGCAGCGGATTCGGCAGCAGCCAGCAGTACGACGACATGCGCGGCGGCCCGGGTGGCTCCGCCTATCAGGGCTCCGGCTATGGCCAGGAGTACGCGCAGCAGGGTTATGGTCAGCAGCAGGGTCGCGGTTTTGCACAGCAGGGTTATGGCCAGGGCCGCTATCCGCAACAGGGCTTCAGTCAGGAGCAGGGCCGCAGCTACGCGCAGCAGGGCTACGGCCAGGGCAGTTATCCGCAGCAGCAGGGCTATGGCCAGGGAAGCTACGCGCGGCAGCAGGGCTACGGCCAGGGCAGCTATCCGCAGCAGGGCAGCTACGGCTCGCAACAGGACCATGTGTATGGCCGGGAATACGGCGAACAGGGCGGGATGCGTTCGGGTTCCAGCTACTGGGGCCAGCAGTCCGGCCAGAGCCGCAGCTTCGAGAGCCGGCGCGGCCTGGGGCCGAGCAGCTACACCCGCAGCGACGAGCGCATCCGCGAGGATCTGAACGAACGCCTGATGGACGATGACTTCGTCGATGCCCGCAACATCACGGTGGAAGTGCAGAACGGCACCGTGAACCTGAATGGCAGTGTCGATGAGCGCTGGGAAAAGCATCGCGCCGAAGACCTGGCCGATGGCTGCAGCGGCGTGCGCGAAGTGCGCAACAACATCCGCGTTGCGTCCGGTGCGTCGGCATCGGCGTCAGCATCCAGCTCGTCTTCGCAGTCGGACCCGCGCGCGGCATCGAACGCGTCGAACACGACCACCGGCAACAAGAACGGCAGCAGCACCAAGTCGTCGGGCGGCGGGTCGGGCTCGCTTTCGTGAGCGCCATGAACAGCGGCGCGTGCAGGTCCTGCGCGTCAACGCGGATTTTGCGCGCGACGACCACGGGCAGGACGCGCAGAACCGCATGGGAGCGCGCTCCACCGGTTGGCCCGCAACCTGCATAACTCAACATGCCCATGCGCAAGCAGGGCAATCCGATCCGGAACAACAAGGAGCAAGGACATGCCGAACAACAACCCCACCGGTAAGAACCAGCACACCGACAACGACCGGAACCAGGGCATGAAGAACGCCGGCACCAACGAGCGCTCGGGCCAGCACCAGCGCAGCGCCGGCTCGCGCCCGGACGAGCAGCAGGGCAGCAACAAGGGCCGCAGCGACAGCGACCTGAACAACGACAGGCGCGGCAACCGCTGAAGCGGCCCGCCAACCTCCCCCTCACGGGCAGAACATGAACAAGAATCTGGACGAAGCGCTCGAAGACAGTTTCCCGGCCAGTGACCCGCCGGCGTTCACCTCGTCGGTCGCCGCCACCGCGGCAAGCGACGTACTGCCCGCAAGCACGGACGATGCAGCCAGGGACGGCAGGGTTCACGTGTATCGCATCGTCGAGGACAGGAAGTCCGCCCAGGCCTTCAGCGGTGCCGAAGGCGCCGCTGAGGGTCGCTGGACCAGCCGCGAGAGCCCGGCGATCTATGCATCGTTGTCGCCGGCCGGGGCGATGCTGGAATTCATGGCCCATCTGGAAGGCCGTACCCCGCAGTCGCTGATGCTGGCGGTGGCCAGCCTGCCGGTGCAGGACGTCCTGGTACAGGGCGAACTGCTGGCGGACTGGGACCAGCGGCCCTATCGCGAACACGTGCAGGCCATCGGCGATACCTGGCACAAGTCCGGCAAATCGCTGGCGCTGCGCGTCCCCAGCGCGCTGTGTCCGGACGAATGCAACATCCTCATCAATCCCGATCACCCGCATTTCGCGCAGATGGTGGTAATCCGGCTGCTGCCGGTCACCGTGGATGAGCGCATCCGCATCTGAATTCCAGCGCAAGGAGGCGCACATGGCAGGCTTTCGCCGCTTTGCCCAGACCACATCACGCTGTGCAGGTCACCCCGTCGCCTTCGGCATCGCCGCGGGCGCAGTGTTGGTGTGGGCGATTTCCGGGCCGATGTTCGACTACTCCGCCGAATGGCAGCTGGTGATCAACACCGGCACCACCATCGTCACCTTCCTGATGGTGTTCCTGATCCAGAACGCGCAGAACCGCGACACCGAAGCGATCCAGATCAAGCTGGACGAATTGATCCGGGCGGTGAAGGACGCGGACAACGCGATGATGGACCTGGGGCGGATGGAAGAAGCCGAGCTGGAGGCGCTGCGCCAATACTACGAACGGCTGGGGCGCAACGCCGGCTGCGCGCTGGAAAAACGCCGCGGCAAACCAGCGGAGTGAACACTGGGCGGACGCCTCCTTCACGGGGCGTCGTGCACCTTCAACGCAACGGAAGAACCGGTGATGCAGCCATGACCAGCCGAGCAGACGCCACTGCGCACCGCCAGCGCAAATTGCAGGCCGAGGCGGACGCCGCGCCCCGCAAGAAGGCTGCGAAGAAGACCGACGGCGGCAAAAAGAAAGCGGTGCAGGCAGGCACCCGCCGGCAGCCGCAGAACCCTATGCCGGCGCAGCACCTGCGCAAGCCGGGCAAGGAGGCCGATCTCGAGCTGCAGCCGCGCTGGCAGGCGCCGGACTACGTCGGCAGCGGCAAGCTGGACGGCATGGCGGCGCTGGTGACCGGCGGCGATTCCGGAATCGGCCGCGCGGTAGCGGTGCTGTTCGCGCGCGAGGGCGCCGACGTGGCCATCCTCTACCTCAGCGAACACGACGACGCAAAGCAGACCTGCGCGGCGGTGGAAGCCGAAGGGCGCCGCTGCATCGCCATTCCCGGCGATGTCCGCGACAGCAGCTTCTGCGAGCGCGCCGTCGAACAGGTGCGCAAGGCCTTCGGCAAGCTCGACGTGCTGGTCAACAACGCCGCCTTCCAGCTGCACGCAGAGCGTATCGAGGACATCGACGACGCGCGCCTGCAGGAAACCCTGCAGACCAACATCGCCGGCTATTTCCACATGGCGCGCGCGGCGGTGCCGCACCTGCCGCGCGGCGGCAGCATCATCAATACCGGCTCGGAAACCGCGCTGTTCGGCAGCCCCAAGCTGCTGGACTACTCGGCCACCAAGGGCGCCATCCACGCGTGGACGAAATCGCTGGCCAGCCACCTGCTGGCGCGCGGCATCCGGGTCAACTGCGTGGCGCCGGGCCCGGTGTGGACGCCGCTAAACCCCGCCGACAAGTCCGCAAAAGAGGTGGCGAAGTTCGGCGCAGACAGCGACATGGGCCGGCCCGCGCAGCCGGAGGAAATCTCGCCTGCATTCGTGTTCCTCGCATCTCCCGTCACCGCCTCCTACGTCAACGGCGTGGTGCTGCCGGTGATGGGCGGCCCGCGCGGCTGAAGGGGGGTCACGACGATGCCACGTCCGATCTGGTCCGGCTCGCTGTCCTTCGGCCTGCTCAATATCCCGGTGCAGCTGATGGCGGGCACCCGCACCACCGACCTGTCGTTCCGCATGCTGGACGCGCGCGACAAATCGCCGATCCGCTACGAGCGCGTCAACGCCGAAACCGGCGAGGAAGTGCCGTGGAAGGAGATCGTCAAGGCGTTCGAATACGACAAGGGCAGCTACGTGGTGCTGGAGCAGGAGGACATCCGCTCGGCCGCGCCGGAAAGCCATGACGCCATCGAGGTGGAGGCGTTTGTCGACGTCGATGCGATCGGCCCGCAGTATTTCGAGAAACCCTATGTGCTGGTGCCGGCGAAGAGGGCGGAGAAGGGCTATGTGCTGCTGCGCGAAACCCTCAAGCGCACCGGCCGCATGGGCATCGCCCGCATCGTGATCCGCACCCGCGAAAACCTGTGCGCGCTGTTGCCGCAGGGCGATGCGCTGCTGCTGGTGATGATGCGCTACCCGCAGGAACTGGTGGATGCCGGCGACTACGCGCTGCCGGCCGGGCAGGCCGGCGATTACCGGATCAGCCCGCGCGAGCTGGAAATGGCCGAAGCGCTGATCGCCTCGATGGAAAGCGAATGGAAGCCGGCCGGCTACCGCGACGAGTTCCGCGCGGGCCTGCAGAAGGTGATCGAAAAGCGCATCAAGGCCAAGGGCGGCAAGGTGCGCAAGTCGCTGGAAGAACCCGCGCTGCGCGATGACGCCACCACCAACGTGGTCGACTTCATGTCGCTGCTGCAAAAAAGCATCGACGCCAAGCGCCGCACGCCGGCGTCCAAGGCGGTGGCCCGCAAACCAGCCAAGACCGCCAGCAAGGCCGGCAAGCCCGGCAAGGCGGCAGCCGCAAAACCGAAGCCGGCCAAGCGCGCGGCCAAGTCCAGGACGGCGCGCTGAGACGCCACCACACCCGCCAAAGGAGATGGCATGAACAGCCTGTGGACCAGCACCAGCAATACGCGCTCGGGTTTCGAGTCGCTCAAGGGCACCGAAGTCGCGGATGTCGCCGTGGTCGGCGGCGGCATCACCGGCGTGACCACCGCGTTGCGGCTGGCCGAGGCGGGGATGTCGGTGGCGCTGGTGGAAAGTGCGCGGATCGGCGCCGGCAATACCGGGCGTTCCACCGGCAACCTGTACGCGACGCTGTCGCATGGGCTCGCCACCCTGCTCGGGAAATGGGGTGAGGAAACCCTGCGCAGCGTGGTCCGCCTGCGTGGCGAAGCGGTGGCGCAGATCGCCCGCGACGTGGAAACGCTGCGGCTGGACTGCGACTTCGAACGGGTGGACCTGCACATCGGCCTGGAGCAGGAAGCCGGCGACGCCCTGCAGGCGCTGCGCGAGGAGTTCGCGGCGCTGGCGCTGGCCGGGCTGGCGCCCGACTGGGTGGAACCGCCGCTGGCGATGGCGTCCGGGCGGATGCTGAGGATCCGCGGGCAGGCGCAGTGCAACCCCTGCGCCTACGTGCAGGCGCTGGCTGCGCAGGCGCAGCGTCGCGGCGCACGGCTGTTCGAGGAGACCCGGGTCATCGACATCGATGCCAGCGACGGCCGGGTGCGTACCACCGACGGCGAAATCAGTGCTGGCGCGATAGTCATTGCCACCCATTCGCCGATCGGTTTCAACCTGGTGCAGGCCGAAATGCAGCCGTGCATCGAATACGGCATTTCGGCGCGGGTGGAAGCCGGCGCGATGCCGTCCGGGATCTTCTGGTTCCGCGATGGCGAACATTCGCTGCGCCGCTATCGGCACGCCGGCGTCGAGCACCTGGTGGTGATCGGCGAGCCGCACCGCACCGGCGAGCAGGAGCCAGAAGCGGTCCGTCTGGAGCGCCTGCGCGGCTTCGCCCGGCGCCATTTCGGGGTGGAGACATTCGAACACTGCTGGTCGGCGCAGCAGCTGCGTTCCGCCGACGGGCTGCCGTACATCGGCCGCAGCGCGCACGACAACGTGTTCATCGCCACCGGCTTTGCCGCCGACGGCTTGACCTGGGGTACGGTGGCCGCCGGGCTGATCCGCGACCTGGTGCAGGACAAGGGCAATCCCGCCGTCGACCTGCTGTCGCCGCGGCGGCTTACCCCGGTGAAATCAGCCAAGGGCTGGGCCGAGGAAAACGCGGCGGTGGTCAAGCACCTGGTGGGCGACCGGCTGCGGCAGGTGGAGCCGGCATCGCTGTCGTCGGTGGCGCCGGGGCAGGGCAAGCTGGTCGATCACCAGGGCAAGACCTTTGCGGTCTATCGCGCTTCGGACGGCACCCTTACCGTGCTGTCGCCGGTCTGCCCGCACCTGCGCTGCCACGTGGCGTGGAACCCGGAACAGCCGGGCTGGGACTGCCCCTGCCACGGCAGCCGCTTCCATCCCGACGGCCGCGTGCTGGACGGGCCGGCACTGTCGGACCTGGAGCGGCTGCGGCTGGAGGACGCCCGGTGAACTCCGCGGCGCCGCGCATGCAGGCCGGCCACGATGCGCCGGCCGGCGCGCGACGCTTGCGTCGCCTGCTGCTGGATGCGCAGTGCAGCGGCTGTGTCGCCAGCCTGCTGTCCACGCTGGTGGTGTCGCTGTTCAGTCATCTGCGTACCGGCCATGCCGCGGCCGGCACCAATTCCGCCAGCCAGTGGATCTGGTATCCGCAGGCGCGTTCGCGCAGCGCGGCCTCATGGCGGCATACCGGCATCGGCTATCTCATCCACCACGCCAGCTCGGTGTTCTGGGCAGTCGGCTACCAGCTGCTGCGGCCCGCCGAAACCGACCGTCGCGGACAGGTGCTGCGCGCCGCCTCGATCGCCGCCGTGGCTTATTGGGTGGACTACAAGGTGGTGCCGCGCCGGCTCAGCCCGGGCTTCGAAGGCAAGATCGGCGCGGCCGGGATGTGGGCGACCTATGCCGTGTTCGGCGTCGGACTGGTGCTGGGCAGCCGGCGCCGGTCGCGGAGCGGCAATTGTGTGGGCGCGCGGTCGAAAGCCTGACATGGGGCGCCGGTGACTTTGCGCGCGGGGGCGCCGAAGCGCGGGCTATGCGGGGACCCGCGACTTGCGCCGCTGCGCGCGCAGGAAGCGCAGGGTGGCGGCTTCCCACTGGCGTTCCCCGGTGGCGCCGCGGACATGGCGCTGCAACTGCGCGCTGCGCCAGGCCGCGAACACGCGCGGGTCGATGTAAGCGCTGCGGCATACCGCGCGGGTATTGCCCAGGGTGGCCGCCACCTGTTCCACCACCGCGTTCTCCAGCGCGGCCAAGCTGCGCTCGCTGGCGGCATCGCCCTCCGGCAGCGGGGTGGCGGCCAGAGCCCGGAATGCCAGCGCGGTGGCGCCCCAGGTGCGGAAGTCCTTGGCCGAGAAATCCTCGCCCATCGCGTCCTGCAACCAGCGGTTGACGTCGGCGGAACTGACCGGCCGGAAGCGCCCGGCCTCGACATACTGGAACAGGCGCTGGCCGGGAAGCTGCTGGCAGCGCCGGACCAGCCGCACCAGCCGCGCATCCGTCAGCGGCACTTCCTGCGACTGCCCCGACTTGCCGCGGAAGCGGAAGCGCAGCCCGCCGCTGCGCACCGCCTGCACATGCCGGTTGCGCAGCGTGGTCAGGCCGTAGGAACGGTTGCTGGAGGCGTATTCGTCGTTGCCGACCCGGATCAGGGTGGTGGCCATCACCGCCACCACCATCGCCACCACCTTGTCCTTGGGAAACCCCGGCCCGGCCAGCGCCCTGCGCAGCGCCCGCCGCAACTGCGGCAGCGCGGCGCCGAACGCGATGACGCGTTCGTGCTTGTCGTGGTGGCTGCGGCTGATCCACGCCGGGTGGTAGCGGTACTGCTTGCGGCCCTTTGCGTCGCGGCCGGTGGCCTGCAGGTGGCCGCGCGGGTCATTGCAGATCCACACGTCGGTCCACGCCGGCGGAATGGCCAGCGCGCGAATCCGCGCCAGGGTCTTGGCATCGCGAACGCGTCGGCCGCCGGCCGACAGGTAATGGAAGCGGGTGCGGCCTTGCCTGCGGATGCCGGGCAGGGCGTCGCTGACATGGCGCAGGCGCGCGCCCCCGCTCATCCCGCGGCGCCCCTGGCCAGTGAACTGGCGCCAGTGCCGCCGCGCCGGTCGGGTGGCAACAAGCAGGCGCGGGCAAGCCGGCCGCTCACTTGCGGGCGAGCCCGAACGGATCACGTCTGCCGCTGCTTGCCGCCACTTCCGCGTCGCAGGTATGCCGCAGCAGGTGCATCGCCGCGCGCTGCAGCGTCTGCGTGCGCGCGGCCGTGCAGTCGCCCGGCACCCACAGCCGGTAGCTGCGCATGTGCGCGTCCAGTGCGGTGGCCAGCACGCAGGAATCGGTGGCGATCCCGGTGATCGCCAGTCGCTCGACGCCCAGCTGCTGCAGCAGGATCGGCAACGCGGTGGCGCGAAATGCGGAATGCTTCGGCTTCAGCACATGGTAGTGGCCGGGTTCCGGCGTCAGGCCTTTCGCCAGCCGCGCCGATGCCCCGCCGCGCTCATGGCAGGACGCCACCAGTTCCGGAAAGCCGCCCTGCTAGTGCGTCCAGTTGTCGTTGGCATAGATCACCGGGCAGCCGGCCGCATCGAACCGATCGCGCAGCGCACGCAGCGGCGCGCAGATCGCGCCAGCCGCGGTGGCAAGCGGGCGCGCGCCGTCGAAGGCGAAATGATTGATCACGTCGACGATGAGCAGCGCGGATTCCGGCATGCCCAAAACGCTCGCACGAGCGCCGTCAACGCGGGTTGAAGTGCGCCGGGTCGGGGGCGGTTGCGCGGGCACAAACGAAAACGCCCAACTGCGGACAGTTGGGCGCCGAATTTGGTGGCTCGGGACGGAATCGAACCGCCGACACGGGGATTTTCAATCCCCTGCTCTACCAACTGAGCTACCGAGCCAAGCTGTGTTGCGAGCCGCGCATGATACGGATCGCCGGCCGGTTGGGCAACCCATTTTCGAGGCGGGGGCCGCAGGCGGTCGCCGTAGCCGTTGGGCAGGCGTTCGGCATCGGGGGAGGAGGATGGCGATATCCAATGGTCAGGAGAGCGCCATGAAGGCGATCATTGCCACTGCAATCGCGCTGGTGCTGGCGGGTTGCACCACCGGCCGGATCAGCGATACCGACCGTCTGGCGCTGTACCAGCAGCATGCTGGCGCGCCGGTGAACCAGATCCGCTACATCGACCCGATGGGCTGGGAGCGCATCGACGACCAGCACGTGGTCCTGCAGATGCGGCCCAACGAAAGCTGGCTGCTGCGCCTGTCCGGGCCGTGTCTGGCATGGAGCAACGGCTCGCCGTTCCTTGGCCTGTCGTCCTTCAGCGGGATGACCCTGTCGCGCTTCGACAAGGTGATTGCGCCCGGCTCGCAGCTCAGCTGCCTGATCCGGGAAATCCGCCCACTCGATGTCAAGGCGCTGCGCGCAGGCGAAAAGGCGCTGCGCGAGAAAACCGCGGCTCAGGCCTCCGGCATGTAGCCCGGCGGCTTCTCGGCGCCGCCTTCGAACAGGTACTTCACCATCTGCGCCTCGAGGAAGGCGCGGTGTTCGGGGTTCATTGGCGAGATCCGGTTCTCGTTGATGAGCATGGTCTGGTGCGCCAGCCAGCGCTGCCACGCCGGTTTGCCGACCTCGTTGAAGACCCGCTTGCCGGCTTCGCCCGGCCACGGCGGGAAGTCCAGACCGTCGGTATCGATGTTATCCACCACGCAGCGCACCTTGCGGGTCATTCCGTTTGCTCCTGAAGCAGTTTCCGCACCGGCGCGGGCAGGCCGATCGCGGCGAGTTCCGCGCGGCTTGCCCAACGCAGGTCGGCATTATCGCCGATGGCTGCACGCGGGCCGTTGACGGCGATCAGCCGCGGGTGGATACGCAGGCGGAAGTGGGTGAAACCGTGGTCCAGCGCGGGCAGGGCGCGCGCGCTGGCGAAATCGCCATCGAGGTGGCGCTGGAACCATGCCTGCGCCTCGTCGCTGCTTTCGTGCTGCGGCAGCGACCACAGCGACGCCCAGACGCCGGTGGGCGGCCGGCGCCACAGCAGCACGCGGCCGGCCGGGTCTTCCACGATCAGCATCCGGGTTTCGCGCTGCGGCAGCGGCTTGCTGCCCGGTTTGGCCGCGGGCAGCTCGGCGATGCGGCCTTCGCGGCGGGCAACGCACGCGTCCTGCAGCGGGCAGATCGCGCAGGACGGACTGGCGCGGGTGCACAGGGTGGCGCCGAAATCCATCTGCGCCTGGGTCCAGTCGGCAAGCCGCGCATCCGGCAGCAGGCTTGCGGCAATCGACCACAGCTGTTTCTCGACCGCAGGCGTGCCCGGCCAGCCGCCGATGCCGAACAGCCGGCACAGCACGCGCTTGACGTTGCCGTCGAGGATCGGCGCGCGGTCGTTCCACGCCTGCGACAGGATCGCGCCGGCGGTGCTGCGGCCGATGCCGGGCAGCGCGATCAGCGCATCGAGGTCGCGCGGCAGGTCGCCGTCGTGGCGCTCCACGCACAGCTTCGCGGTGGCGTGCAGGTTGCGCGCGCGGGCGTAGTAGCCAAGCCCGGACCACAGCGCCAGCACCTGGTCCTGCGAGGCGCGCGCCAGCGCTGGCAGATCGGGCAGGGCGCTGACGAAGCGCTCGAAGTAGCCGCTCACCACCGATACCTGCGTCTGCTGCAGCATGATTTCGCTCAGCCACACCCGGTACGGCGTGCGCGGATGCTGCCAGGGCAGGTCGACGCGGCCGTGGCGGTCGAACCATGCCAGCAGCCGTGCGGCGATTTCGCCATCGGCGAGGACGTGCGCCTGCTGCGTGGATGAAGAATCAGGCGCTTCGCCTCGGCCGGAACGGCGAGGTGTGGCTGGACTGCGCGCGCTCATTCTTCGCCCAGCTCGATTTCCACGCCTTCCAGCGTCGCGCCAGCGATTTCCACCCTGGGCGTGGACAGCGTCCCGGCCAGCGGCGGCAGCGGTGATGCCTTGTTGCCTGCATCCAGCCACGCCAGCACTTCCGGTAGATGGAAGCGCGCGTCCAGCGCGGTGGCGTCGCGGCGCAGGGTCAGCGAAGCGGTGTCGGAAAATGCCATCGCGCCGCTGTAGTCCAGCGCAAACGGCAGCGGCGAGGTGGATGCCGACAGCGGCGGCGGCAGCGCCGGCCAGCTTTGCGGCCAGCCGGCCAGCGCGCCGTCCAGGTGCAGGCGCAGGCGCCGTCCCACCGACACGCTGCCGCGCGCGCGCGCATCCGGCACCGGGCCGTCGCCGTCCAGCACCACGGTCACCGGCACCAACCGCCAGGTCGCGTTGTTGAAAGCCATCGGGCCGTGTAGGCCAAGCCGGAACGGGGCGCTGGTGGAACCGGACAGATAGCGCGCGGCGATTCCGATCCTGGCCGGCTTCATCAGCGCCGAGTCCTTGCCCAGCCGCAGCGGCCCGGCCAGGAACACTTGCGCCGGGATCCGCCAGCCGGCGCCGGCCAGCGTCAGCGCGCCCACTCCGGCCACGCCGGTGGGCGCGCCGTCCAGCAGTCGCTGCGGATGGGCGACCGCGATGGCGAGGTCGGCCGGGATCGACAGCGGCGCATCGAGGTAGCGCCCGCGCACGTGCGCGCGCAGCGGGCGCTGCGGATGCAGGGAAGGCAGGTCGATGGCGAGGCCGTCGATGCGCCAGTCGTCGTTGTCGATGCGGCCGTCGCGCACGCGCAAGCCGCCGGTCAGCACCGGAATGCGGGTTTTCCCGCTGGGCGGGCGGGTGGCCAGCCAGCGCTGCAGGGCAGGGAGGTCCAGCACCGGCGCGTCCAGCTCGATGCGCTGCACGGTCAGGTCGGCGCCGCGGCTGCGCAGCGTGCGCCAGGGCAGCGAGACGAACACGCGCTTGGCGCGCAGCAGTGCGGTGGGGTCGTCGGGGCGTTTTGCCTCCACGTTGCCCAGCACCAGCTGGGGCGTGCCGCGCAGGCGGTAGTCGATCTCCTGCGCACGCAGCTGCAGGCCCAGCGCATCGCCCGCCAGCGACAGCAGGGTCGCGCCCGCGCGCCTGGGTTGCAGCAGCCAGCCGGCCAGCAGCATCCCGGCCAGCAGCAGGACGATGAGGGTCGCGGCGATGCGCAGCAGTCGCCGCGGCAGCGGCCTGCGCGGGACTGCGTCCGGATCGCGCTTCATGGCGTCAGCGATGTCGTCCATTGCGCGACATCATGCGGCACGGGCCATTCACGCCGCGCAGGCAGGCGCTTCGCGCGGCCGGCCGGTTCAGGCCCGCCCCAACTCGGCCGGCAGCAGCGCATCGACGAAGGCCTCGGCATCGAACACGCGCAGGTCTTCCGGGCGTTCGCCGATGCCGGCGTAGCGGATCGGAATGCCGAACTCGCGGGCCAGCGCGAACACCACGCCGCCCTTGGCGGTGCCGTCGAGCTTGGTGACCACCAGCCCGGTGACCGGGATCTTCTCGTTGAACTTGCGGACCTGGTTGATCGCGTTCTGGCCGGTGGTGCCGTCGATGACCATCAGCACCTCGTGCGGCGCTTCGGCGTCGAGCTTGCGCAGCACCCGCGCCACTTTCGCCAGCTCGTCCATCAGTCCGCCCTGGGTGTGCAGACGGCCGGCGGTATCGGCGATCAGCACGTCCACGCCGCGCGACTTC
The DNA here is from genome assembly GCF_000423885.1 of Thermomonas fusca DSM 15424. Lineage (GTDB taxonomy): Bacteria > Pseudomonadota > Gammaproteobacteria > Xanthomonadales > Xanthomonadaceae > Thermomonas > Thermomonas fusca. Next base: position 78,347 of record NZ_AUIV01000009.1, read on the forward strand.
GCCGCCTGCAGCGCATCGAACGCCACCGAGGCGGCATCCGCATTCTGGCCCTGCGCGATCACCGCCACGCCGTTGCGCTCGCCCCACATCTGCAGCTGGGCGACTGCGGCGGCGCGGAAGGTATCGCCGGCCGCCAGCATCAGGCTGCGGCCCTCGTCCTTGTAGCGGCGTGCCAGCTTGCCGATGGTGGTGGTCTTGCCGACGCCGTTGACGCCGATGGTCAGCAGCACGAAGGGTTTCTTCGAAGCATCGATCTGCAGCGGCTTCGCCACCGGCACCAGCAGCGCGATCAGGTCGGCGCGCAGTGCTTTCAACAGCGCATTGGCATCGGCGAATTCGCGTGCCTTCATCCGCTTGCGCAGCGATTCCACCAGCGCGGTGCTGGCGGTCACGCCGACGTCGGCGGTGAGCAGGGCGGTTTCGATTTCGTCCAGCAGCTCGTCGTCGAGCTTGGGGTTGCGCGAGAACAGGCCGCTGAAGCTGCGCGCGAAGGCGCTGCCGCGCAGGCGTTCGCGCCAGCCGGTCTTGCCGGCCGCTGCGGGTTCGGAGTGCGCAGGCTCGGCGGCCGCAACGTCTAGGATCTCGGGCTCGGGCAGCAGTGGCGCCGACGTCGGCGCATCCGCCGGAAGCTCGGCCGGGGTGGCATTCGCAACGGGGGGCTGGGCCGCTTCCGGCGTGGGGGTTTGCGCGTCGGGTTTCTTGCGGCGGAACCAGCTGACCATGAGGCCGTGGGAATGTCGGAGAATGGCGGCCATGTTAGCACTCGCCCCCTGCCAGCCCCGATGAGCGCGCGCCGCGGCAAGCCGCCCGCAGGCGGCGTCGGCAGCGTCCGCATCATTGCCGGCCAGTGGCGCGGCACGCGTCTGCCTGTGCCAGACCGGCCCGGTCTGCGGCCGACCTCCGACCGCGTCCGCGAAACCCTGTTCAACTGGCTGCAGCCGGTGCTGCCGGGTGCGCGCGTGCTGGACCTGTTCGCCGGCAGCGGTGCGCTGGGGCTGGAAGCCGCCTCGCGCGGCGCGGCCCATGTGCAGCTGGTGGAAGCCGACGGCGCGCTGGCTCAGGCGTTGGCGGGTGCGGCGGCGCGGCTGGATGCGCAGGGCAGGGTGGCGCTGCGGCGCGGCGATGCGCTGGCTTTCCTGCGCGACGACTCCGGAGAACCGTGGGACATCGCCTTCGTCGACCCGCCGTTCGCGGCCGGGCTGTGGCCGGCGGTGCTGGAGCTGCTGCCGGCGCGGCTGGCGGCGGAGGCATGGATTTATCTCGAAAGTCCGGCCGAATACGCGCCGGATCTGCCCGCGGAATGGGCACTGCATCGCGAAAGCGGCACCCGCGATGTGCGCTACGCGCTTTACCGGCGGGTTACACTTCCGGGCATCCAGAATGCGGCGAAACCTTGACGACATGAGCGCGGCGGCCCGCATCGCGGTCTATCCCGGCACCTTCGACCCGATCACCAACGGCCATCTGGACCTGGTGAACCGGGCGGCGCCGCTGTTCGAGAAGCTCGTCGTCGGCGTGGCTGCAAGCCCCAGCAAGGGGCCGGCGCTGCCGCTGGATCTGCGCGTCGCGCTGGCGCGCGAGGCGCTGGGCCATCATCCCAACGTGGAGGTGCGCGGTTTCGACTCGCTGCTGGCGCATTTCGTCGGCGGATGCGGTGCCGGCGTGCTGCTGCGCGGCCTGCGCGCGGTGTCCGATTTCGAATACGAATTCCAGATGGCAAGCATGAACCGCCACCTGATCCCCGAGGTCGAGACGCTGTTCCTGACCCCGGCCGAGCAATACGGTTTCATTTCGTCGTCGCTGGTGCGCGAGATTTCGCGCCTTGGCGGCGATGTGTCCGGCTTCGTGCCCGCCGCGGTCGTGGCGGCGCTCGAAGCGCAATGGCGGGGCGGGTCGAAATGATCCGCGATCCGCATGCCAACGTTGTATCCATCGCCACTGCCATGCCCCGGGGAAAGTCCATGAACATGTTGTCCCGCCTGCTCGTCGTCGCCTGCCTCGCACTGCCGTTCACCGCCTGCAAGAAGGAAGAACCCCCCAAGACCGAGGCCGTTGCCGCCGTCCCGCTGCCGACCAGCGGCGAGCAGAAGGACTGGGTGCCCTACCTGCAGTACAAGCTGATCCCGCACATGGGCGGCATCACCAACAGCCCGTTCGTGTACTTCCTGCCCAAGAACGACACCGAGGATTTCGGCGGCAAGTACGAGCGCCAGCTGGAGAAGCTGGAAACGGACCTGGGCCGTGGCATCACCGAAGGCAACATGCTGGTGTTCGCATCGCCGGTGCCGGAGAAGGAAGTCGAGATGATCGAGACCGCGTTCAAGCAGGTCGCGCCGGGCACCATGAAGGGCGTCAAGGTGGTCTTCATCGGCACCCCGATCCTGGGCGAGCGGGTCAAGGCAGCGGTCGAGCCGGCCGGCGTCAACTACATCTTCGAAGAAGCGAAGTAACGGTTCCGGCGCCGGCTTCACGGCCGTGCGCCCGTGCCCGCCGCCTGCGCGGCGGCGGGCCCTCCGCAAGGAAACGGCGGTCCCCAGGCGATGTCGCTGAAAATCAACGAGCTTTGCGTCAACTGCGACGTCTGCGAACCGGTCTGCCCGAACAAGGCGATCTCGATGGGGCCGGAGATCTACGTGATCGATCCCGGCCTGTGCACCGAGTGCGTTGGCCATTTCGACGAGCCGCAGTGCGTGGCGGTCTGTCCGGTGGAATGCATCGATCCCGATCCGGAACATCCGGAATCGGAGGAACAATTGCTGGCCAAGCTGTTCCGGCTGCGTGCCCAAGGAGTCACCGAATGAAGCGTATCGCGTCGCTGCTGTTCGCCCTGCTGCTGCCACTGGCGGCAACCGCTGCTCCCGTCGATCCGGCCGCGCATCCGCCCGGCGCCGCGATCGCGTCCGCACACACGCTGGCCACCGACGCCGGCATCGAGGTGATCGGCAAGGGTGGCAACGCCTTCGACGCCGCGGTAGCGGTATCGGCGGCATTGTCTGTGGTCGAGCCGATCAGCTCCGGGCTGGGCGGCGGCGGCCTGTGGCTGCTGCATGACGCCCGGAGCGGGCGTGACGTATTCGTGGACGCGCGCGAAACCTCGCCGGCTTCGGCCACGCCCGAGCGCTTCCTCGACAAGGACGGCAATCTCGATCCCGACCGCGCCCAGAACGGCCCGTGGGCGGCCGGCATCCCCGGTCTGCCGGCGATGCTGGTGCACGTGGCGGAAAAATACGGCCGCCTGCCGCTGTCGCAGTCGCTGGCCCCGGCCATCCGGATCGCCCGCGACGGCTTCCCCGTGTACGCGCGGATGGCGCGCGGCTACGCGACCAAGCGCAAGGTGATGGATCGCTACCCCGGCACCCGCGCGGTGTTCTCGCCGAACGGCAAGCCGATCGCCGAAGGCGACCTGCTGCGCCAGCCCGACCTGGCCGCCACCCTGCAGCGGTTGGCAACGCAGGGTTTCGATGGTTTCTACCGCGGCACCACCGCCAGGAAGCTGGTGGCCGGCGTCAACGCGCAGGGCGGGCAGTGGCGGCTGGACGAGCTGGCCGGCTACCGGGTGAAAGAGCGTGAGCCGATCCGCTTCCGCTACCACGACTGGGACATCGTCACCGCGCCGCCGGTGTCCTCGGGCGGCATCGCGCTGGCGCAGATGCTGCAGATCCTCGAGCCCTACGACCTCAAGGCGATGCCGGAGGCCGAACGCGTGCACCTGGTGGTGGAATCGATGCGCCGCGCCTTCCGCGACCGCACGTTCTACCTCGGCGATCCCGACTTCGTGCAGGTGCCGCAACGGCTGCTGACCAGCGCCGACTACGCCGCCGGGCTGCGCGCCACCATCAATCCCGCCAAGGCCACCCCCAGCAACCTGCTGTCGGGCCAGCCCACGCCGCTGGAAGACGAGGAAACCACCCATTTCTCGATCATCGACGCCGAGGGCAACCGGGTTGCCGCCACCCAGACGGTGAACCTGCTGTTCGGCTCCGGACTGGTCCCTCCGGGTACCGGCGTCCTGCTCAACAACGAGATGGACGACTTCGCGCTCAAGCCCGGCACCCCCAACGCGTTCGGGGTGATGGGTTACGAGGCCAACGCGCCCAAGCCCGGCAAGCGCATGCTCAGCTCGATGACCCCGACCTTCATGGAATCGAAGGACAAGGTGGTGGTACTGGGCACGCCGGGCGGCAGCCGCATCATCACCATGGTCCTGCTGGGCATCCTCGGCTACGACGCCGGACTGGATGCGCGGCAGGTCGCCGCGCTGCCGCGCTACCACCACCAGTGGCTGCCGGACGTGATCGGCGCCGAGCCGGGGGCGATTTCCACGGAAGCGGCGGCTGCATTGCGGGCGATGGGCCACACGCTTGACCTGCCGCCGGCGGAAGCCGAAGGCGGGCGCGGTTCCAGCCATGTCTGGGGCAACCTGCAGACGGTGGAGTGGGTGCGCGACGGCAACCTCCTGCGCGGCGGCAGCGACCCGCGCTACCCGGAAGGCAAGGCAGCCGTGCTGCCGCAGCCGTAACGCAGCGAGGGGTACGTTCCCGCCATGAAACTCTGGTCGATCCTGGGCAATTCGCAGAAGCTCGACGGTGGCGCGATGTTCGGCAACGCGCCGCGCGCGCTGTGGGAGCGCTGGATGGCGGTGGATGCGCACAACCGCATCGACCTTGCCTGCCGCGCGCTGCTGGCCAGCCCGCTTGCCGGCAAGACCGTGCTGTTCGAAACCGGCATCGGCGCCTTCTTCGCGCCGGCGCTGCGCGAGCGCTACGGCGTGGTCGAAGACCGCCACGTGCTGCTGGATTCGCTGGGCCAGGCCGGCTTCAGCCACGAGGACATCGACGTGGTGGTGCTGTCGCACCTGCACTTCGACCACGTCGGCGGCCTGCTGGCGCCGTGGGCGGAAGGCCGCGCGCCGGAGCTGCTGTTTCCCAACGCCACCTTCGTGGTCGGCGCTGCGCACTGGCAGCGCGCGCTGCATCCGCATCCGCGCGATCGCGCCAGCTTCATCCCTGAAATGCCGGCGCTGCTGCAGGCCAGTGGCCGGCTGGAACTGGTCGACGGCGACCATTCGCAAGCGCTGGGCGAGGCCGTGCGCTTCCACCACAGCGACGGCCATACGCCGGGGCTGATGCTGGCGGAGATCGTCGGCGCCGAAACGGTGGAGGGGCAGCCGCACGGCGGCGTGGTCTTCTGCGCCGACCTGATCCCCGGCCGGCCGTGGGTGCACGTGCCGATCACCATGGGCTACGACCGCAACGCCGAGCTGCTGATCGACGAGAAGCGCGCGTTCCTGGAGGACAAGCTCGCGCGCAACGTGCACCTGTTCTTCACCCATGATCCCGGCTGCGCACTGGCGCAGGTGGTGCGCGACGACAAGGGGCGCTTCGGCACCGCGCATGAGCATCCCGAACTGCACGCCCGCACCTTGGCCGCCTGAGCACCGCGATGCCGAAGATCACCCTGCTGTTCGCCGCCCTGCACGTGCTGCTGATGCTGGCCCTGCTGGTGCCGATCTCGCGGCATCGTCACGCTCACAAGATCGGCTTGGGTGATGGCGGCGACAAGCTGCTGGCGCGCCGGATCCGGGTGCACGGCAATTTCGTCGAGCACGCACCGTTCGCGCTTCTGGTGCTGGCGCTGCTGGAGCTGTGCGGGCTGCCGGCCGCGGCCACCTGGGGGTTCGGCGGCGCGCTGTTGCTGGGTCGGGTGCTGCACGCGCTGGGGTTGTCGCGCGGCGGTGGTTATTCGATCGGGCGCTTCTGGGGCACCGCGCTGACCTGGCTGGTGTTCCTGCTGATGGCGCTGGCCGGGCTCTGGCTGGCGCTGCGCTGAGCCGCGCTCAGTCCACCGGCGTCCCGAACAGACGGTCGCCGGCATCGCCCAGGCCGGGACGGATATAGGCGTTCTCGTCCAGCCGTTCGTCGATGGCGGCAACGAACACCTCGATGTCCGGGTGCTCCGCTGCCAGCACCGCCAGCCCTTCCGGCGCGGCGACCAGGAAGATGCACTTGATCCGCGGGCAGCCCGCCTGCTTGAGCATGGTGACGGCCGCCGCGGCGCTGCCGCCGGTGGCCAGCATCGGGTCGATCAGCAGCGCGGTGCGCTGGTCCATGCGGTCGGCCAGGCGCTGGTAATAGCCCTCGGGGCGATGCGTGGTCTCATTGCGGCGCAGCCCGATCACGCTGACCGGGGCCGCCGGCAGCAGCGCCTGCACGCCGGGCAGGAAACCAAGGCCGGCGCGCAGGATCGGCACCAGGGTGAGGTCTTCGCCGCGCACGTGCTCGACCTGCAGCGGGCCGGCCCACGTCTGCACCGTCATCGGTTCGGTGGGCAGGTCGCGGGTGGCTTCGAATGCCAGCAAGCCTGCGATCTCGCCGGCCAGCTGGCGGAAGTGCACCGGGTCGGTGGCGATGTCGCGCAGCTTGCCAAGCTTGTGTTTGACCAGCGGATGGTCGACGGTGATGGTCTTCATGGCGCAAGCCTAGCCGGATAGCGCACGCAAAAACAAACGGGGCGGCCAATGGCCGCCCCGCTGCATTGCATCGTCGCAAGTGCGCCGGTTCAGGCCGCCGCGGCCTGGGACACCCGCGGGCCTTCCAGCAGCGCGCGCTTGACCACGTTGACCACCAGCTGCAGTTCTTCCCTGGTGACCGCGAACTGCGGGGTGAAGCGCAGCGAGTTCTCGCCGCCGTGGATCACGCCGATGCCGTGCTCGCGCATCCATTCCTCGGTGGAACCGGCGCCGTAGCCCTTGAACTGCTTGGTCAGTTCGCAGGAGAACAGCAGGCCGGTGCCCTGCACCTTGGTGATCGGGCCGCCCAGTTCCGCCTGCAGCGCTTCCAGCAGGGCCACGGCGTCGCGGCCGCGCTGCTGGATGTTGGCGCGCAGTTCCGGAGTCAGCGAAGCCAGCACGGTGCAGGCCACGTCCAGGGCGCGCGGGTTGGCGGTCATGGTGTTGCCGTACAGGCCGCGCTTGTAGATGTCGGCCGCGGCCTCGCTGACCGCCAGCACCGACAGCGGGTACTGGCCGGCGTTGAGCGCCTTGGAATAGGTTTCCATGTCCGGCGCCTCGGCCTGCTCGAAGCCGGGGTAGTCCACGATCGACAGGTAACCGGTGGCGCGCAGGCCGGCCTGGATCGAGTCGACCAGCAGCAGGCTGCCGTGGGCGCGGGTCAGTTCGCGGGCCAGGTTGTAGAAGTCGACCGGCACGCTGCGGCCGGGGTCGCCTTCGCCCATGACTGGCTCGAGGAACATCGCCTCGATGAACCAGCCGTTGGCATCGGCCTCGGCGAAGATCCTGCGCAGCGCGTCCTTGTCGTACGGCGCCACCGTCAACACGGAGTCCTCGCCGCGGAAGCTGGCCAGGTGCTGCAGATAGGTCTTGCGGCTGGAGTCGGAATACAGCGCCGGGCGCTCGGTGCGGCCGTGGAAGGCACCCTTCACCACCAGCCGCTTGATCGTCTTGCCGGCATGGCGGGCACCGGCGTCGGTCTGGGTCTTGGCGTTGGCATCGACGATGCGCGAGGCCAGCGACACCGACTCGGAGCCGGAGTTCAGGCACATGAAAGCGGTGTAGGGGCAGCCGCCGCGGGTCTGGCCGATTTCCGCGCGCATCGCGCGGGTGAAGCGGAGCTGGGAGACGCTGGGGGTCATGATGTTGGCCATCGCCTGCGGCTTGGCCATCGCCTCCAGCACCGCCTGCGGCGCGTGGCCCAGGCCCAGCATGCCGTAGCCGCCGGTGTCGTACAGCACCGCGCCCTTGAGAGTGACGATCCATGGGCCACGCGCGGCCAGCGCCACGTAGGGGTTGGTGGCATCGGCGGCGTAGAAGTTGATGAAATCGGCCTGCACCTGCGCGGCCTGGGCGTTTTCGTCCAGCGCCAGCAACTCCGGGAACTCCTCGCCGATTCGCGCGTATTCGGCGGCCGCGGCGGCGATGGCTTCGCCCAGCTGCGGGTCGCGCGCGGCGAAATCGAGGATGACGGCGTCGTCCAGGCCGACGGTGCGGACCTTGCCGTGGGCACGCAGCGGGGCGAGGGTGTCGATCAGGCTCATATAGGGTCTCCCGTCCAGGGCCGGGCCGCGGGACCGCGGCTGGCGAAACCCACATTATGGCGGGATTGGCGTCATTCGGTAGGGTGAATTCGCCTTGTCCGCCGAGCAAAATGGGCGGAACGACGTTATCATTCGGCGATATGCGAATTTCCCCTGCCGACGAACAGCTGCTGTCCCTGCTCCGAGAGGACGCCCGCGCCGCCACCGCCGACATCGCCCGCCGGCTGGGGCTGTCGCGCACCACCGTGCAGAACCGCATCGCGCGGCTGGAACAGCAGGGCGTGATCCGCGGCTATACCGTGCGGGTGGACGACGAACTGGAGCGCAGCCGCATCCGCGCGCACATCCTCATCACCCTGCGGCCCAAGCAGATGACTGCGGTGGTCAAGGCCCTGCAGGCCATGCACGAGGTGCGGGTGCTGTATTCGATCAGCGGTGACAACGACCTGATCGCTTTGGCGGTCACCGCCACGGTGGGTGAGATGGACGTGCTGACCGACCGCATCGGCGTCATCGACGGGGTGGAGCGCACCAATACCTCGATCATCCTGTCGACCAAGTTCGAACGCTGACGCGGCTTACAATGCGCGGTTCCCTCGCCGCGCCCGCGCCTTTGAAAACCTCCGATTTCCACTACGACCTGCCGCCGGAACTGATCGCACAGGCGCCGCTGCCGGAGCGTTCGGCCAGCCGCCTGCTGCACGTGCCGGCGGGCGATGCCGCCTTCGCCGACCTGCAGGTGCGCGACCTGCCGTCGCTGCTGCAGCCTGGCGACCTGCTGGTGTTCAACGACACCCGGGTGATCCCGGCGCGGCTGTTCGGTGCCAAGGCCACCGGCGGGCGGGTGGAGATCCTGATCGAGCGCTTGCTGCCGAACAACGAGGCGCGCGTGCAGCTGGGCGTGAGCAAGCCGCCGCAGATCGGGAGCCGGCTCGCGCTGGATGCGGGCGGCGAGGCGGAGGTGCTGGCGCGCCTTGACGACGGTTTCTGGCAGCTGCGCTTCCACCTGGCCGGCGCAGTGGAGGAGTGGCTGCAGCACGCCGGCCAGCTGCCGCTGCCGCCCTACATCGAACGCCGCCCGGACGCGGCCGACGCCGAGCGCTACCAGACCGTGTTCGCGCGCGAAACCGGCGCCGTGGCTGCGCCCACCGCCGGGCTGCATTTCGACGAGGCATTGCTGGACGCACTGCGCGCACGCGGCGTCGAGTTCGGCCACGTGACCCTGCACGTTGGCGCCGGCACCTTCCAGCCGGTGCGGGTGGACGATGTGCACAAGCACCGCATGCACAGCGAGTGGATCAACGTCGGCGCGGAACTTGTCGCCAAGGTGCGGCGCGCGCGCGCCGCCGGCGGACGGGTGATTGCCGTGGGCACCACCGTGGTGCGCGCGCTGGAGAGCGCGATGGTCGATGGCGAACTTTTGCCGTTCGCCGGCGATACCAGCATCTTCATCTTCCCCGGCTACAAGATCCGCAGCATCGACGCGCTGATGACCAATTTCCACCTGCCCGAATCGACCCTGCTGATGCTGGTGTCGGCGTTCGCCGGCAAGCAGCGGATGTTCGCCGCCTACGAACACGCGGTGCGCCAGCGCTACCGCTTCTTCAGCTATGGGGATGCGATGCTGCTGTGGCCGCAGGAGGTTTCCGCATGAGCCGCATGAATTTCCAGCTTCTGCAAACCGATGGCGCCGCCCGCCGCGGCCGCATCACCTTCCCGCGCGGGGTCATCGAAACGCCGGCATTCATGCCCGTGGGTACCTACGGTTCGGTCAAGGGCGTGCTGCCGCAGCAGGTGCGCGACCTGGGCGCGCAGATCATCCTCGGCAACACCTTCCACCTGTTCCTGCGGCCCGGTCTCGAAGTGATCGAAGCGCACGGCGGGCTGCATGGCTTCGCCCGCTGGGACGGGCCGATCCTGACCGACTCCGGTGGCTTCCAGGTGTTCTCGCTGGCGCACCGCCGCAAGATCACCGAGGCCGGCGTGACCTTCGCCGCGCCCATCGACGGCCGCAAGGTCTTCCTCGGCCCGGAAGAGTCCATGCACATCCAGAAGGTGCTGGGCAGCGACATCGTGATGATATTCGACGAGTGTCCGCCGGTGAACGGCAAGGACGGCGAGCCGGTGCACCGGCGGGTGGTCGAGAAGTCGATGGAGCTGTCGCTGCGCTGGGCCGAACGCTCGAAGAAGGCGCACGAAGGCAACGATGCGGCGCTGTTCGGCATCGTCCAGGGCGGCGTGCACCACGACCTGCGCACGCTGTCGGCGCAAGGCCTGCAGCAGATCGGCTTCGACGGCTATGCCGTGGGCGGGCTGGCGGTGGGCGAGAGCGAGGACGAGCGCAACGCCATGCTCGACCACACCTGCCCGCAGCTGCCGCAGGACCGCCCGCGCTACTTGATGGGCGTGGGCCGACCGGAGGACCTGGTGGAAGCGGTGGCGCGCGGCATCGACATGTTCGACTGCGTGATGCCGACCCGCAACGCCCGCAACGGCCATTTCTTCACCTCCACCGGCGTGGTGCGCGTGCGCAACAGCCAGTACGAGCACGACCTGCGGCCGATCGAAGAGGGTTGCGACTGCGTGGCCTGCGCCGGCGGCTTCAGCCGCAGCTACCTGCGCCACCTCGACCGCTGCAACGAAATGCTGGCGCCGATGCTGGGCACACTGCACAACCTGCGCTACTACCAGCGACTGATGGCCCAGATGCGGGATGCCATCGCGGCGGGAACTTTCACGGAGTTCCGCGAGTCTTTCTACGCCATGCGCGGCTGATGGCTCCCCCGACCCCCCCTGTGGCAGAGGGGGGGGGCGGCCCGGGCGTGGCATAATCCCCGGCTGGCCTCGGCCAGACCTTCTGTTTTCGCTGACCACGGATTCCCGATGAACCCGCTCGATTTCCTGATTCCCGTTGCCAATGCCCAGGCCGCCGCTCCCGCCGCCGCCCCCAGCATGATGTCCACCCTGCTGTTCCCGGTCATCCTGATCGCGATCATGTATTTCCTGATGATCCGCCCGCAGATGAAGCGCCAGAAGGAGCACAAGGCGATGCTGGACAAGCTGTCCAAGGGCGACGAAGTCATCACCAGCGGCGGCATTGCCGGCACCGTGGTGGCGATGAGCGATGCCTTCATCACCGTCGAAGTGGCCAGCGGCGTGCAGCTGCGCGTGCAGAAGGGCGCCATCGCCAGCGTTCTGCCCAAGGGCACGTTGAAGTCCGCCTGATCCATTCCCAGCCGCAAGAGGCGTGCGCCCCCGGGGGCGTGCGCGGGGTGCCGCGATGCTTGAATATTCCCGCCTGAAATACCTGTTGATCCTGCTGACGTTGGCGCTCAGCGTGTTGTACGCGGTGCCGAACGCGTTCCCGCAGGATCCCGCCGTGCAGATCACCGCCAACCGCGGCGCGAAGATCGACGAAGCGCTGAAGCAGCGCGTCGATGCCATGCTGAAGCAGGCATCGGTCCCGGTGATCGGCAGCGAGATCGACAAGGACGGCAACCTGCTGGTGCGCACCGCCAGCGATGACGTGCAGACCCGGGTGGCCGATATCGTCCGCGGCGAACTGGGTAGCAGCTACGTGGTGGCGCTGAACCAGGCCTCCACCGTGCCGGCGTGGATGCAGGCGCTGGGCGCCAAGCCGATGTTCCTGGGCCTGGACCTGCGCGGCGGCGTCTACTTCCTGATGCAGGTGGACCGGCAGGCGGCGCTGACCAAGCGCTTCGAAGCTACCGCCGAGGACATCCGCAGCCTGCTGCGCGACAACCGCATCCGCTACATCTCGGTGGAGCCCACCGCCGGCGGCACCGTGGTCGCCAAGCTCGGCGCCGGCCAGGACGTGGCGAAGGCGCGCCAGCTGATCGGCCGCGACATGCCGACCTACCAGCTCGACGCCGAAGGCGAGACGCTGAGCGTGCGCATCCCCGAGGCCGAGCTGGACAAGATCCTGACCGACGCAGTGCAGCAGAACATCGGCACCCTCAGCAACCGCATCAACGAACTGGGCGTGGCCGAACCGATCATCCAGCGCCAGGGCGCCGACCGCGTGGCGGTGCAGCTGCCCGGCGTGCAGGACACCGCGCAGGCCAAGCGCATCCTCGGTGCCACCGCGACCCTGGAATACCGCGGCGTGGTCGAGGGCAACGCGGTCGAAGCCCGCGACACCGGCAACGTGCCGCCGGAAGCCCGCGTCTATTCGCGCAAGGAAATCGGCCCCGACGGCAAGCCGCTGCCGGTGCTGCTCAACAAGCGCGTGATCACCTCGGGCGAGCAGCTGCAGAGCGCCTCCTCGTTCTTCGATTCACAAAGCGGCACGCCGGCGGTGCGGGTGCGCCTGAACGCGGTCGGCGGCCAGCGGATGTTCGACTACTCCAGCGCCCACGTCGGCAAGCCGATGGCGGTGGTCTACATCGAGCGCATCCCCGAGGTGAAGATCATCGACGGCAAGGAGGTGCATACCACCCGCACCAGCGAGCAGGTCATCTCGGTCGCCACCATCCAGGGCACGCTGGGCAAGGAGTTCCAGACCACCGGCCTGGAAAGCATGAAGGAAGCCTCCGACCTGGCGCTGCTGCTGCGCGCAGGTGCGCTGGCGGCGCCGATGGACTTCGTCGACGAGCGCACCATCGGCCCCAGCCTGGGCCGGGAAAACATCGAGCGCGGCCTGCTGGCAGTGGGCTCCTCGTTCGTGTTCGCGCTGGTGTTCTTCCTGTTCTACTACCGGGTGTTCGGTCTGGTCACCTGCCTTGCGCTGCTGATCAACCTGATGATGGTGTTCGCGCTGATGTCGGTGATCGGCGCCACCATGAGTCTGCCGGGCCTTGCTGGCATCGCGCTGACGGTGGGCATGTCGGTGGACGCCAACGTGCTGATCAACGAACGCATCCGCGAGGAATTGCGATTGGGATTGCCGCCACAGAAGGCGATCGCCGAAGGCTACGACCGCGCGTCCGGCACCATCCTCGATGCCAACGTCACCGCCTTCCTCGCCGGCCTTGCCATGTTCGCGTTCGGCAGCGGCCCGCTGAAGGGCTTCGGCATGACCACCATGCTCGGCATCATCACTTCCGCCTACACCGCGGTGTCGGTCTCGCGCGGCATCGCCACCCTGATCTACGGCGGCAAGCGCAAGCTGAAGTCGGTCGCGATCTAAAGGAGCACGCAAATGAAACCGTTCAATGTGTTCCCCTACGACAGCAGCATCGATTTCATGCGGATGCGCTGGGTGTCGGTATCGATCGCCGTCCTGCTGATGGTCGTCTCGATCGGCGCCATGGTCACGCGCGGCTTCAATTTCGCGCTGGATTTCACCGGTGGCATCGGCGTGGAGCTGCGCTACGACAAGGCCCCTGACGTCGACACGGTGCGCAAGCAGCTGGACGCAGCTGGCTTCGGCGGCGCGCAAGTGCAGAACTTCGGCAGCGGCAACGATCTGCTGGTGCGCCTGCAGGCCGAGGGCACCCAGGAAGGCGGCGCCGACCGGGCCAGCAGCATCGGCGACGCGGTGGCCAAGGCGGCCTCGCTGGCCGGCAACCCCGCCAGCAAGCGCAGCAGCTCGGTGATCAGCGCCCAGGTCGGCAAGGACCTGGCCCTGAACGGCATGTACGCGGTGCTGTTCGTGATCATCGGCTTCCTGGCCTACATCTCGATGCGGTTCGAGAAGAAGTTCGCGATCGCCGCCACCATCGGCACCATGCATGACGTCATCGTTTGCGCCGGCTGGTTCGCGATCAGCGGGCATGAATTCGATCTCAACGTGCTGGCCGGCATCCTGTCGGTGATGGGCTTCTCGATCAACGACACCATCGTGGTGTTCGACCGCGTGCGCGAGAATTTCCGCAGCATGCGCGCAGACCCGGTGGAGATCCTGAACAAGTCGGTCAACCAGACGCTCTCGCGTACCGTGATCGTGTCGTTCGTGGCCTTCCTGACCTCGCTGGCGCTGTACATCTACGGCGGCGACTCGCTGCGCGGCATGGCCGAATCGCAGATGATCGGCATCGTGATCGGCACGCTGTCGTCGATCTTCATCTCCGGCGCGCTGCTGACCATGGGCCCGCTGCGGGTGAGCAAGCAGGACCTGATGCCGAAGGCGAAGGACCACGCCGAGCTGGCGCGTCGTCCTTAAGTGCCTGCTTTTGCCCCGCCTAGTGCGGGGCGAAGGACAAAAGAAGAGGCCGCGCAGTGATGCGCGGCCTCTTCGTTGGCGACGGGCGGCGGGATCAGCCGAACGCGGCGGCGTAGCCGGACTGCACGATCACCTTCTGCAGCTCGATGCTGAGCTTCTGGTTGCCGGCCAACAGCTGGCGGCTGTGGATGCCGCGCGCGTCCATCGGGCCGGTTGCTGCGCCCTTGAAATCGCTGACCCGGCCGCCGGCTTCGCGCACCAGCAGCACGCCGGCGGCGATGTCCCACGGCTTCACGCCGGCCTCGAAGTAACCGTCGCTGCGGCCGCAGGCCACGTAGGCGAGGTCGAGCGCGGCCGAACCGGTGCGGCGGATGTCTTCGGCGCTGCGCAGCAGTTCACGCACGCATTCCAGCTGGGCCGGCGCGCTCGCGCGCTCGCGCGGGGCGAAGCCGGTGCCCAGCATCGCGCCGTTCAGGTCCTTGCGCTCGGAGACGCGGATGCGGCGGTCGTTGAGCACCGCGCCGCTGCCGCGGCTGGCGGTGAACAGCTCGTTGCGCAGCGGGTCGAAAATCACCCCGTGCTGCACTTCGCCCTGCTCGACCATGGCGATCGACACGCACCAGTGCGGGAAGCCGTGCAGGTAATTGCTGGTGCCGTCGAGCGGGTCGATCACGAACAGCGTGCCGCCCTTGCGGCCCTGCGCGCCACCTTCTTCGCCGAGGAAGCCGGCGTCCGGGAAGGCGCGGCGCAGTTCCTTGACCACCGCCTGCTCGGCCTGCTCGTCCACTTCGCTGGCGTAGTCCAGGCGGTCCTTCTCGATCACGTTGATCGCGTCGAGCCGGTTCATGTTGCGCAGGAGCACGCCACCGGCCGCTCGGGCTGCCTTGACCATGACGTTGACGACGGGTTTTTGCATGGCGAAAGCGCCTCGATCGAGTGAGGTGGAGGGGGCGACGACGGAAAAGAGCGAATCCCGGCGCAGCGGCCGGGTTGCAAAGTTTACCATTCGCACATGAATGCATCATCGAACACCGCACTCGCCGACCAGCTGCGCATCGTCCTCGTCGGCACCCAGCACCCCGGCAACATCGGATCCGCGGCGCGGGCGATGAAAACCATGGGGCTGTCCAAGCTGGTGCTGGTCGCGCCGGAAAAGGCGCCGGACCGCGATACCCAGGCCATGGCCGCCGGTGCGGACGACCTGGTGGAGGCCGCGCCGGTGTTCGCCACCCTGGCCGAGGCGGTGGCCGACTGCCGCTGGGTACTCGGCGCCACCGCGCGCAGCCGGCGCATCCAGCTGGAGCCGCTGCACCCGCGCGATGCCGGCGCGCGGGCGGTGCTGGCGGCGGCCAGCGGGCCGGTGGCGCTGGTGTTCGGGCGCGAACGCACCGGCCTGGACAATGACGAGCTGCAGCTCTGCCACGCGGCGGTGCACATCCCGTCCGACCCGGCATTCAGTTCGCTCAACCTTGCCGCGGCGGTGCAGGTACTCAGCTACGAGCTGCGCTGCGCGCTGCTGGGGGAGGCCGGCAGCGCCGCCCCGGAGGCCGTGCGCACGCCGCCGCCGGGCGAAGGTGTCGCCTCGCATGCCGAGCTGGAAGGCCTGTTCGGGCAGCTGGCCGAGACGCTGGACCAGATCGATTTCCACAAGGGGCGCGCGCCGGAGTCGGCGATGCGCAAGTTGCGACGCCTGTACCTGCGCGCCAACCTCGACAGCGCCGAGATCCGCCTGCTGCGCGGCGTGCTGGCCGATGCCCAACGGATGGCGCGTTTGGCCGGAGAGCGTTCAAGCGACGGCAAAATCGGTTAGCCTCGTCGCCGGGAAGAAATGGGGAATTGTCCGCATCCATGCGCCGCCTGATGCCAGCGCTGCTGTGCCTGTTGCTGGCGTGGGCGCCGTTTGCCCGCGCGCAGGGCACGCCCTCCGCGGATGACGCCAGCGTGCTGGTGCTGGGCAGGGTCAGCGACGACCCCAAGGCGCACTACGACCAGCTCAAGCCGCTGCTCGACTATGTGATTCCGCGGATGGCCTCGGTCGGCATCCGCAGCGGCCGCATCCTGATGGCCAAGGACCTGCAGCAGATGACCAGTTACCTGCGCCGCGGTCGGGTCGACTGGATCAACGAGACCGCCGGCAACGCCGCCCTGCTGGAATACCGCGACGTCGCCCGCTCGCTACTGATCAGCGAGCGCGAGGGCGCCACCCGTTACCACAGCCTGTTCTTCGTCCGTCGCGACAGCCCGGTGCAGTCACTGCAGGATCTTGCCGGGCGCAGCGTGGCGTTCCAGAGCCCGCTGTCGACCAGCGCCTACTTCCTGCCGGCGGCGCAGCTGCTGGAGAACGGCCAGTCGCTTGAGCTGCTGCTGTCGCCGATGGACAAGCCGGCGGCGGACCGGGTGGGCTACGTGTTCGCCCGCACCGAACTGAACATCACCACCTGGGTGCACAAGCGGATGGTCGACGCCGGGGTGCTCAGCAACCTGGACTGGATCAATCCCGCCCGCATGCCGCCGACCTTTTCCCAGGATTTCCGGGTCATCGCGCGCACCCCGGACGTGCCGCGCGCGCTGATACTGACGCGTCGCGGCATGGATCCCAGAGTGGAGGCCCGGTTGCGCGAGGTGCTGATGGATGCGGCCAACGACCCCGAGGCCGTCGAGGCGCTGCGGCGGTTCATGGACACGGTGCGGTTCGTGCCGATCGACGATGACGAACGCCGCGCGCTGGAGCAGCTGGCAACCGGCGTGCAGCGCGTGCGCGCGGAGGTCGAGTGAAGCGAACCGGGTTGAACCTGCAGTTGCGCTTCCAGGTCGGGATCCTGGTGGTACTCGGCATCGTCGTGCTGATGATGGTGATGCTGTGGAACCGCCAGCAGAGCAGCCAGCGCGAAATCGTGGGCATCGCCCGCCAGAGCACCCACTCGCTGCTGTCCGAGCAGATGCGGGCCGGTGGCGAAGCGCAGGTGCGGCAGCTCGCCGACGCGCTGGCCAACCCGCTGTACTACTTCGATCTCGACGCGATCGGCATCCTCACCCGCAGCGCGCTGCGAGTGCCTGACGTGGATTACGTGCTGGTCTACGACCCCAAGGGCCGCATCCTGCACGACGGCTCGGGCGACATCGCCGCCTTCGGCCAGCCGATGAACGACGGCTTTGCCGCCGAGATCGTCGCCGCCAAGGGGCCGCACACCCGCCAGACCGACGAACTGCTGGATGTGTCCTACCCGATCACGATCGGCGACGAACGCCTCGGCGGCGTGCGCATCGGCTATTCGATGACAACCGCGGTGCGCGCCGAGGAACGTGCGCTGGACGGGCTGCGCGCCGGCTTCGACGACGTCAATCAGCGCAGCCTGAACTGGTTGCTGCTGCTGTGCTGCGCGTTCGGCACGCTGGCGCTGATCGGCGCATGGGTGCTGCAGCGGATGCTGGTCAAGCCGATCCGCATGCTCGGCGATGCGGCCCGCCAGTTCGAGGCCGGCGACTTCGAATCCCCGGTGCCGGAGAGCCGCCGCAAGGACGAACTGGGCGATCTGATCCGCACCTTCGGGCGCATGCGGGAAAGCGTGGTTCGACACGACCGCGACATCCGCCGGGTCGCCTACAGCGATGCCCTGACCGGGCTGTCGAACCGGCTCGCGTTCCGCGAATCGCTGGAGCAGCGCCTGCGCGAGCAGCAGGGCACCGGCTGCCAGCTGGCGCTGCTGTTCGCCGACATCGACGACTTCAAGCGCGTCAACGACACCCTCGGCCACGAGGCTGGCGACGAGGTGCTGCTGCAGGTCGCCGCGCGCATCGAGCGCGCGGTGCTGGCGGTGCAGGATGCGGATGCCCTGGTGGCGCGGTTCGGCGGCGACGAATTCGTGATCCTGCTGCAACCCGGCGGCCCGGAACCCGATGGCGACGTGCGCGGCAAGGCGATCCGGCTGGCCGAGGCGCTGGTGCTGTCGTTGAGCGAGCCGATGCTGCTGAACGGGCGGCAGGTGCTGCTGGGGACATCGGTGGGCGTGGCGATCTTCCCGGACGATGCCGGCAGCGCTTCCCTGCTGATGAAGAACGGCGACATCGCGATGTACCAGGCGAAGATGGCGGGCAAGAACTGCTACCGCTTCTACAGCCGCACCATGGATCAGGCGATCGAGCGGCGCGTGCGCATGGAGCACGACCTGCGCGGCGCCTGGGAGCGCGGCGAGCTGACCCTGGTCTACCAGCCGATCTACCGCACCCGCGACCGCG
This sequence comes from Thermomonas fusca DSM 15424, assembly GCF_000423885.1. Classification (GTDB taxonomy): domain Bacteria; phylum Pseudomonadota; class Gammaproteobacteria; order Xanthomonadales; family Xanthomonadaceae; genus Thermomonas; species Thermomonas fusca. The sequence goes on from NZ_AUIV01000009.1 coordinate 96,759, forward strand.
TGCTGGTCGGCGCGGAGTCGCTGCTGCGCTGGAACCACCCGGAAGACGGGGCGATCGCGCCTTCGGTGTTCATCGACGTGGCGGAACAGAGCGGCCTGATTGAGGCGATCGGCCTGCTGGCCCTGCGCAATGCCTGCCACGAGGCGGCCAGCTGGCCGGTTCCGGCCGGCGCCGGCGAGGCGCCATTCGTGTCGGTCAACGTGTCGGCCCGCCAGCTGCGCAGCGGCGACCTGCTCCAGCAGGTGGCGGACGCGCTGCAGCAGAGCGGCCTGCCGCCGGAGCGGCTGCACCTGGAGCTGACCGAAACCGCGGTCATCAGCGACGAGGCCAATGCCGCCGCGCTGCTGGCGCGCCTTCGCGGGCTGGGCGTCAAGGTGTGGCTGGACGACTTCGGCACCGGCTATTCCAGCCTCAGCCACCTGCGGCGGGTGCAGGTGGATGGGCTGAAGATCGATCGCAGCTTCATCACCGACCTGCTGCGCGACCCGGATGACCTGGCCCTGACCAGCGCGATCGTGGCGATGGCGCATTCGATGGGCGTCACCGTGGTGGCCGAAGGCGTGGAGCGGGCGGGGCAGTTCGAACTGCTGCGCGAGCGCGACTGCGACCTGGTGCAGGGCTACTGGCTGGGCCACCCGATGGGCGGGCCGGAATTCGTCGCCCAGCTGGGCTGACAGCAGCGGCGCGCGGCATTATTGCGCGCTCGCGCGGCCTGTGACTCAGCCGTCGCCTTCGATGCGGGGTTGCTGCGGGTCGCGCTGCAGCAGCAGCTTGTCGATGCGTGGCCCGTCCAGGTCCACTACCTCGACCCGCCACGGGCCGATCCGGAAGTGCTCGCCCACGTGCGGGATACGGCCGAAGCGCGCGATCACCAGGCCGGCGGCGGTGCGGTATTCCAGTTCGTCGGCGTCGGCCAGGCGCTCGCCGGTCAGCTCGCGCAGCTCGTCCACGTGCAGGCCGCCGTCCACCAGCAGCGAGCCGTCGTCGCGGGTCACCACCAGCGCTTCCTCGTCGTCCTCGCCTTCGCTTGCGGTCTTGAGCCGGCCGATCACCGCGTCAACGATGTCGCTGACCGTCACCATGCCCTGGATGTCGCCGTACTCGTCCACCACCAGCGCCAGCGATTGCTGCTCCTCGCGCAGGATCTCCAACAGCTTCATCGCGTGGGTGGACTCGGACACGAACAGCGCCGGGCGCAGGTCGCGGAACAGCTCTGGCTGCGGCCTGCCCAGTTCGTCCAGCAGGGTTTTCACTTCCAGCACGCCGGCCACGTCGCTGTCGTCGCCGCGGTAGACCGGGTAGCGCGAGTATTCGTGCTCCTGCATCGTCGTCAGGTTTTCCGCCAGTGGCGCGGAGGCGTCCAGCCAGGCGATGCGGGTGCGCGGGGTCATCAGGCTGTCGGCGGTGCGGTCGCCCAGGCGCATCACCCGGTTGAGCATGTTGCGCTCGTCGAGGTCGAACACGCCCTGTTCGTGGCCTTCGCTCACCAGCAGCTGGATTTCCTCTTCGGTGATCTGCGAGCCGTCGCGGCCGTCGACGCGCAGCAGCCGCAGCAGGGCGCGCACGGTGGCGCTGAGCAGCCACACCACCGGACTTGCCAGCCGCGACAGCCAGTGCATCGGCAGCGCCACCGCGGCGGCCAGCCGTTCCGGCGCCAGCAGCGCCAGCCGCTTCGGCAACAGTTCGCCCAGCACGATGCTGAGGTAAGTGATCAGGCCGACCGCCAGTACCGTGCCGAGCGGGCGGGCATATTCGCCCAGGGTCGGCGCGTCCCTGGCCAGCCATTCGCCGATCAGCGCGCCCAGCGCCTCGCCGCCGAGCATGCCGGTGAGGATGGTGATCAGGGTCAGGCCCACCTGCACGGTGGACAGGAATTGTTCCGGGTGTTCGGCCAGTTCCAGTGCTTTGTGGGCGCCCCGGCTGGTGGTGGCCTGCTGTTTCAGCCGCCCCTTGCGCGAGGTGACGACGGCCATCTCCGACAGCGCGAAGAAGCCGTTCAGCAGGATCAGGGCGAGGACGATCAGCAGCAGTTCCAGCACGGGGCGTTACCGGGCGCAGGCGGCGGAGTGGAGCGGGGAAGCCGGGCGGGGCACGGCGCGTCGGCCGCGGCAGGATGCGCGGCTAGGGCAGGGGCATGACGGCGGCGGAGGATGATCGTCCATGGGCTGCGCAGGAGCGCGGGGGCATCATAACAGGCCGCGGTGGCGGCTCCGTCCTCTGCCCGCGCGAGAACCCGGGCGCGGGGGGGTCAGTGCCAAGCTGTCACGCGGGCGTCATAATTGCGCATTATCTTTGCAACCGTTTTTTCATCTTCACCTCAACTCCAGACCCGGGGCCACCACCCATGTTCTCCCTGCAAACCATTTTCGGCTCCGGCGCGCAGTTCTACTCGCTGCTGGACGACGCGGCCACCGCCGCCCACGACAGCGCCAAGGCGCTGCACGCGATGATGAGGGAGGGTGACCGCCAGCCCGCGCTGGACGCCTTCAAGCTGGCGCGCCTGCGCGAGCGCACCGCCGCCGAGAAGATCAGCCAGGCGCTGGTGGACAGCTACATCACTCCGATCGAGCGCGAGGACATCGAGGCGCTGGGTTCGGCGCTGCACAAGATCCCCAAGCAGATCGAGAAGTTCGCCGACCGCTATGCGCTGGCCACCCAGCATCTGGCCCACATCGACTTCGCCCCGCGCGCGGCGATGCTGGAGCAGGCCGCCGAGGTGGTGGTGCAGATGGTGGACGAGCTGGAGCGGATGAACCTCGACCGCATGACCAAGCTCAACGAGAAGCTGCGTTCGATCGAGAACGAGGCCGACCGGCTGATGCTGGAGCTGTACCGGGAGATCTATTCCGGCAAGCTCGACAGCCTGCAGATGTTCCTGCTCAAGGAGTTCTTCGAGATCCTGGAAAAGGCCATCGACCGCTGCCGCGAGGCCGGCGTGGTGACCTACCAGATCGTCCTCAAGAACAGCTGACGGGACCGACGTCATGCTGACGCTTGTGCTTGTGGTGATTTTCGCCGCGCTGGTGTTCGAATTCATCAATGGTTTCCACGACACCGCCAACTCCATCGCCACGGTGGTGGCCACCAAGGTGCTGTCGCCGGCGCAGGCGGTGATGCTGGCGGCGGCAACCAACCTGATCGGTGCGCTGATGGGCACCGCGGTGGCCAAGACCATCGCCTCCGGCCTGATCGACACCGAAGTCGTGCAGGTGACCTCGCAGGTGATCCTGTGCGCCCTGCTGGGCGGCATCGTCTGGAACCTGATCACCTGGTGGAAAGGCCTGCCGTCGTCGTCGTCGCACGCGTTGATCGGCGGCCTGATCGGCGCGGCGCTGGCGGCGTCGCACAACGACTTCAACGCGCTGATCTGGTCGAAGACCCTTGGCGACTGGACCCAGAACAAGGGCATCCTGTGGAAGGTCGTGGTGCCGATGATCAGTTCGCCACTGGCCGGGTTCCTGCTCGGCATGCTGGTGATGGTGGCGCTGTGGGCGCTGATCGCCGGCCTGTCGCGGGCCGGCGGATGGCTGGGGCGGCTGGCGCGACCGAATTTCGTCAACAAGTTCTTCGGCAAGGCGCAGATCCTGTCGGCGGCCTACATGGGTTATGCGCACGGCCACAACGACGCGCAGAAGACCATGGGCATCATCGCCCTGACCCTGTTCGGCGCCGAGGCCAGCGGCGCGCTGGACGACCTGCCGGGCTGGCTGGGCTTCCTGCATCCGGGCAATGCCGGCGAGCAGGACATCGCCACCTGGATCGTGCTGGCCTGCGCGCTGGTGATGGCGGCCGGCACCGCCTCGGGCGGCTGGCGCATCATCAAGACCCTGGGCCACAAGATGGTCAAGCTGCACCCGATCAACGGCTTCGCCGCGGAAACCAGTTCGGCCACCATCCTCACCGTGGCGGCGCACTTCGGCATGCCGGTGTCCACTACCCACAGCATCTCCACCGCGATCATGGGCGTGGGCTTCGCCAAGAACCCGCGTGCGCTGAAGTTCGGCGTGATCGAGCGGATCGTGTGGGCGTGGATCCTGACCATCCCGGCCGCGGGCGGCATCGCCTACGGGCTGCTGCGCCTGCTGGAGGCGCTGGGCTGGGCCTGAGCCTGCACTGCGACCGCCGGATAGCGGCAAAACGGAAAGCGCCGGCCAGTGCCGGCGTTTTCTCGTTGCCGCACGGGGCGATGTCTACAGCAGGTCGCCGCCGGCCGACATGCGGCGCTCCATCTCATCGCCGGTACCACCGATTTCCAGCACCAAGCGGTCGATCTCCGCCGCGTTGAGGCAGTCGTACGGGCGGTTCTCGCACAGCTGCAGGTAGGGCACGCCGTCCAGTTCGCCCACCGCCAGATAGCCGACCCGGCTCTGCCAGTTGAATGCCAGTGCGCGGCGGGCGTCCATGCCGGTGGTCGGCGCGATCGCAGTGCTGACCCGCAGGTAGTTGCGGCCGTCGTCGTCCTGCAGCTCGGCCAGGAAGATCGCCTGGTGGCGCTTGCCCTGCGCCAGCGACAGCTCCACGCAGGCCACGAACGGGTCCAGCAAGGTCAGCCGGTAACCGGAGGACACCAGGTGGCTGCGGATCTGCTCGAAGTTGTTCATGGCGGGCGGCGATCAGCGAGGGGTGTCGGGCTATGCTAACCCGGAACATGAAATCGACGCCGACCACGCCCGAGCAACGCATCCTGGCCGCGATCCGCGCGGTGCCGCGCGGGCAGGTGGCCGGTTACGGCGCCATCGCGCGGCGCGCCGGCCTGCCCGGACGGGCGCGGCTGGTGGCGCGCATCCTCGGCCAGAACGAGGATCCGGGGCTGCCTTGGCACCGCATCCTGCGTTCCGACGGGCGTATCGCGTTCCCGCCGGAATCGGTGGAGTTCGCCGAACAATGCCGGCGTTTGCGTGCCGATGGCGTCGAGCCCCGCAACGGTCGGGTTCGCATGCCGGAGGATGAAGGGACGCTGGATGCAGCCCTGTGGGCGCCGCGCTGAGCGGCTATGATGCGCTGCAATGTAATCGGAAAGCCGCACGGATGCCGTTCAATCTTCCCCGCGTCACCAAGGCGCTGCTGATCGCCAACGGCGTCGGCTTCCTGCTGCAGTGGCTGCTCGGCAACCAGCGGCTGATCACGCTGATGCTGTGGCCCTGGGGCGATGTCGACTTCGACCCGGCCGGTGCGGCGCCCGCGTTCATGCCCTGGCAGCTGCTCAGCTACAGCTTCCTGCACGGCGGCTTCATGCACCTTGCCTTCAACATGCTGGCGCTGGCGATGTTCGGCGCGCCGCTGGAGTACACCTGGGGCGAGCGCCGCTTCCTCACCTATTACCTCGTCTGCGTGGCCGGCGCCGGTGTCTGCCAGCTGGCGGTCGGTTCCTATGCGCTGGCGCAGGGCGCCGATCCCTATCCCACCATCGGTGCATCCGGCGGCGTGTTCGGGCTGCTGCTGGCCTACGGCATGCTGTTCCCGCACCAAAGGGTGATGCTGCTGTTCCCCCCGATCCCGATGAAAGCGCGCACGCTGGTGATCGTCTATGGCCTTTTCGAACTGGGCGTGGGCATCACCGGCCTGCAGCCGGGCGTGGCCCACTTTGCCCACCTCGGCGGCATGTTGTTCGGCTGGCTGCTGATTCGCCACTGGCGCGGCCAGCCGCCGTTCGGCGGGCGCGGGCGCGGCGGGCCGAAGATGCGGATCGTGCGCTGAAGCTGCGTTCCGCCACGGGCCACGCCGCAGCGGCGCGCCTGCTGCATCAATTGAAGACGACGACGCGGGTTTCCGGTTTCGGCTGCATCGGCGTACCGGCCTTGCAGGCATAGGCGGTGCCGAAGGCGGGCTGCTGCATCACTGTGGCGTTGGCGCGCCACGGACCCGGGGCGCGCACGTCCTGGCGGGCGCGGATCTCGGCTTCGTCGCGGGTGACCTGTTGCGCCCACAGCTGCGCCCAGCCGGTGTAGAAGGCCCTGTCCGCCTGTGAGCCGCCGTCCGGCCGCGTCGCAACCAGCGCGGCATGGGCCAGTTCCAGGCCGGCCAAGTCGGCGATGTTTTCATCGCGGGTGAGCGCGCCGTCCACCCGGGTGCCGGTCAGGCCGGGATAGGGCAGGCCGGCATACAGCGCCGTCACCTTCTGCGCCAGTGTCTCCCAGGCGCCGGTTTCGGTGGGGCTCCACCAGTCGCGGATCTCGCGCTTGGCATCGATATGGCGGCCGCGGCCATCGATGGCGTGGCTGAGCTCGTGGCCGACCAGCGCGCCGAATGCGCCGAACTGGGCATCGGCCGGCATCGCCGCGTCCAGCACCGGCGCCTGCAGCATGGCGGCGGTGACAATCAGGCGGTTGTGGGCGAGGTCGTAGGCCAGTGCCGGCTGCTGCGGCAGCACGTCCCAGCGGCGGTTGGCGTTGCCCTTGCCGATCCGCTTCATCTCCTGGCGATGGCGCCAGGTGGAGGCGATCAGCATGTTGCCACCGAAGCTGCCGCGGCCCATCGGCTGCACGGTGTAGTCGAGGTCGTAGCGCGGGGTGCCGATTTCGATGCGCAGGCGCTCGAGCTTCTTGCGCGCCTCGTCCTTGGCGGCCTCGCCCAGCAGGCTGCCGCCGGCGACCTGCCTGACCAGCGCATCGCGGATCTGCTCGGCGATGGCTTCGGCCTGCTTGCGGGTGGCGTCCGGCAGGTGCGCGGCGGCGTACTCGCGGCCCAGCATCGGGCCGGCGGCCAGGTTGATCGCGTCCAGCGTCTGCTGCCAGCGCGGCGCGGGTTCGGCCTGGCCCAGCAGGACCTTGCCGCGGAAATCGAACGCGGCCTGTCGCCAGGACTTCGACAGATAGGGCGCCATCGCATCGCCCACCCGCCAGCGCAGGTAGGCCTGCCACTGGCTGGGCTTGAGCGTACCGACCAGCGCATCGAGCTGGGCGAACATCGCCGGGTTGGCCAGCGACACGGTGTCGTCGTGCACGCCCTGCACCTGCAGGAACGCATCCAGCTGCAGGTTGCGGTACTGCTTGCCCAGCCCGGCGGTGGCCACCGGCGCGAAGGTGTTGCGCGGATCGCGCAGCTCCACCAGCGGGCGCGCCGTGGTGGCGATGCGTTTTTCCAGGTCCAGCACCAGTGCGGTCTGGGCTTCGATGTCCTTCTGCGCCACGCCGGTCAGGGCGAGGATTTTGCGGATGTAATCGGCGTAGCGTGCGACCAGCGCCTTGGTATCGGCGTCCTCGCGGGTGTAATAGGCCGGATCGGGCAGGCCCAGTCCGCCCTGGCTGAAGTAGCCGAGGTGGCGGTCGAGGTCGCGCAGGTCGATGTCGGCGCCGAAATGGAAAGCGACCGGGATGCCGACCTGGTGCAGCGCGGCGATGGCCGGCGCGATGTCCTTCGGCTTGCGGATCGAATCGATGCGCTTGAGCAGCGGCGCCACCGGCGCGGCGCCGTCGCGCTCCACCGACGCTTCGTCCAGGCCGCTGGCCCAGAAGTCGCCCAGCAGCTTCTGCACGTTGTTTTGCGGCGCGCTCATGGCCGCGTCCAGCAGGTCGCGCTGCTGTTGCTGCGCGCGGGCGGTGAGCTGGCCCAGCGCTGAAATGGCACCGCTTGAAGGCATCGGGTTGGCGGCCAGCCAGCCCTTGTTGGCTTCGGCATAGAAATCGGTGCAGGCCGGGGGCGTCGCTGCTTTCTTCGACGCCGGCTTCTTCTTCGCGGCCATGCCGGCGGGCGAGGCCAGTCCGGCGGCAAGGGCGATGACCAGGGCGATGGCAAGCGGGCGCGGTGTCGGCATGCGGTGGATCTCGTTCGCGGGGGAAGCGCCCGAGTTTAGCAGCGGGTTCCGACGCTGCCGGCGACGCCGGTTCAGCGCGACTTCACCGGATGCCGGGGCGCCCGCCCGCGTGTTGGTGGCGCGGGCCGGAACCTGCTGCACTGGACTTGCCGCCCGGCAGCGGCTAGGTTTCGTCGCTTGCCTTCCCGACGAGGATGTCCGATGTCGAACCCTGTCAAAGCCGTGCCGCAGCTGACCCTGCGTGCGGTGATCCTGGCGATCGTTCTGGCGGTGATCCTGTCCGCCGCCAACGCCTACCTCGGCCTGTTCGCCGGCTTGACCATCGCCACCGCGATTCCCGCAGCGGTCGTCTCGATGGGCGTGCTGCGGCTGCTCGGCGGCGGCACGATTCTCGAAAACAACATCGTGCAGACCGGTGCGTCCGCGGGTTCGTCGATCGCGGCGGGCGTGATCTTCACCATCCCGGCGCTGATCATCCTGGGCTACTGGGACGACTTCAAATATTCCTGGGTGCTGGCGATCGCCGGCCTCGGCGGCCTGCTCGGCGTGCTGTTCTCCGTGCCGCTGCGGCGCTCCATGATCGTCGAGGAGCCGCTGCCGTTCCCGGAAGGCAAGGCCGCCGCGGAGGTGCTGAAGGCGGGTGAGAACCCCGGCCCCGGCCTGAAGATCCTCGCCCTGTCGGCGACGCTGGGCGGCCTGATCAAGGCGGCTGCCGCCAGCGGCATGCGCCTGATCCCGGATACCGCTGCGGGCGCCGGCTTCTTCGGCAAATACCTGGGCTACATGGGCACCAACCTGTCGCCGGCGCTGCTGGGCGTGGGCTACATCGTCGGCCTCAACATCGGGATCGTGGTGGTTTCCGGCTCCATCCTCTCCTGGCACATCGCCATCCCGCTGTACCACATGTTCTTCCTCGACACCGACCCGGCGCTGGCCACCAGCATCGCCGGCGCGGGCGCGGAGGACATCGCCGGCGCGATCTGGTCGGCAAAGATCCGCTACCTCGGCGTCGGCGCGATGCTGATCGGCGGCGTGTGGACGCTGTTCTCGCTGCGCAAGTCGCTGCTGTCGGGCGTGCGCAGCGGCATCGCGGCGGCGCGTAAGGGCAGCGGCGAGCAGGTGGCCGAGACCGAGCGCGACCTGCCGATGAAGTGGATGCTGGTGGCGCTGATCGCCTTCGTGGTGCCGCTGCTGCTGCTGTACCAGGCCATCGTCGGCATGTGGAGCGTGAGCATCCCGATGGCGATCATCATGATCGTCGCCGGCTTCCTGTTCGTGTCGGTGTCGGCCTACCTCGCCGGCCTCGTTGGCTCCTCCAACAACCCGGTGTCCGGCATCACGATTGCCACCATCCTGTTCGCCTCCGCGGTGCTGCTGGTGCTGCTGGGCGAGGGCGGCAAGATGGCAGTGGGCGCGTCCGGCGCGCCGCTGGGTGCGGTGGCCGCGATCATGATCGGCGCGGTGGTGTGCTGTGCGGCGGCGGTCGGCGGCGACAACCTGCAGGACCTCAAGGCCGGCTACATCGTCGGCGCCACCCCGTGGAAGCAGCAGCTGATGCTGGGCATCGGCGCGTTCTCCTGCGCGCTGATCATGGCGCCGGTGCTGAACCTGCTGGCGCAGGCCTATGGCATCGGCGCGCCGACGCCGGAGCATCCCAATTCGCTGTCCGCACCGCAGGCCACGCTGATGGCCTCGGTGGCCAAGGGCATGTTCGGTGGCGAGCTGCCGTGGACGATCATCGGCATTGGTGCGGTGGTCGGCGCGGCCATCATCGCGCTCGACGAATGGCTGAAGGCCACCGGCAAGACCTTCCGCGTGCCGGTGCTGGCCGCGGCCATCGGCATCTACCTGCCGCTGGAGCTGATGGTGCCGATCTTCCTCGGCGGCCTGCTGGCCTACCTGGTGGAGAAGCGCCACGGCCTGGTCGGCAGCCACGACGAGGCTGCACGTGATCGCCTGCATCGCCCCGGCACCCTGTTCGCGGCCGGCCTGATCACCGGCGAGGCGTTGATGGGCATCTTCATCGCTATCCCGATCGTGCTGTCCGGCCGCGCCGACGTGATTGCCGCGCCGGAGAGCCTGCAATTCGGCAAATACGTCGGTCTTGCCGTGCTCGCGCTGGTTGCCTGGTTGCTGTACCGCACCGGCGCCAAGGCCAACCCGAACGCCTGATCCACCGGACGCCCGCGCGGGCGTCCTCATTTTCCGCTGCACGGGACCATCGCCATGAAGCTCCGCCACGCCCTTCTTCCGCTCGCCCTCGCCCTGTCGCTGCCCACCGCCGCGAACGCCGCCCAGCGCGGCTTCGAAGTGCGCGACATGGCCTACATGGACCGCCATTCCGCGCCCACGCTGTCGCCGGACGGCCGCGTGCTGGTGTTCGCCAAGCGCGTGGTCGACAAGCAGGCCAACAAATCGGCGACCACGCTGTGGATGCGCAACCTGGTCACGCGCGACAACGCGCCGCCCAGGCAGGTGTCGCCGGAAGGCTGGAACGTGAACTCGCCGGCGTTCTCGGCGGACGGCAGGACGCTGTATTTCATGAGCGCGAAGTCGGGTTCGATGCAGCTCTACGCCATGCCGGCCAACGGCGGCGCGGCCAAGCGGCTGACCGACTTCGCCATTGACGTGGATGGCTACAAGCTCTCTCCCGACGGCAGGCAGGTGGCGCTGGCGTTCGCGGTGTTCCCGGACTGCAAGGCCGACCTCGCCTGCACGAAGAAGAAGCTCGATGACGAGGCGGCGCGCAAGAGCACCGGCCTGCTGTTCGACCGGATGTTCATCCGCCACTGGGACGCGTGGAACGACGGCCGCCTGAACCGCGTGTTCGCGGCGACGCTGGGCGAGGGCATGCTGACCTCGGCGACGCTGCTGAGCGGCGACGTCCACGGCGACATCCCGTCCAAGCCGTTCGGCGACCTGTCCGATTTCGCGTGGTCGCCCGACGGCAAGTCGGTGGCGATGAGCGTGCGTCAGTCGAACCGCGAGGAGCCGTGGAGCACCAACTTCGACCTCTGGCTGGTCAATGCCGACGGCAGCGGCGCACGCAACCTGACCGCTGCCAACAAGGCCTGGGACGCCGGCCCGGTGTTTTCTGCCGACGGCAAGACCCTGTACTACCGCGCGATGGCGCGCCCGGGCTTCGAGGCCGACCGCTTCGCGCTGATGGCGATGGACATCGCCACCGGTAAGGCGAAGGAGATCGCGCCGCGCTGGGATGCCTCCGCAGACGGCATCACCCTGTCCGCCGACGGCAAATGGATCTACACCACCGCGCAGGAGCTGGGCCAGCATCCGCTGTTCCGCGTCTCGCTGGCCAATGGAGAGGTAGAGGGCGTGGTGAAGGACGGCAGCGTTTCGGCCTTCGACCTGGCCGGACCCACGTTGGCGTTCTCGCGCAACACGCTGAAGACCGGCGATGTCATCGCCACCACCAGCGCCGACGGCAAGGTGCCGATCCGCGCGATCACCCCGTCGGCCTCGCAGATGCTGCCGGACGTGGCCTGGGGCGACTTTGAGCAGTTCAACTTCATCGGCTGGAACGGCGAAACCGTGCATGGCTACGTGGTCAAGCCGTGGAACTTTGAACCCGGCAAGAAATACCCGGTCGCCTTCTTGATCCACGGCGGTCCGCAGGGCAGCTTCGGCAACGGCTGGAGCTACCGCTGGAACCCGCAGACCTACGCGGGCCAGGGCTACGCGGTGGTGATGATCGACTTCCATGGCAGCACCGGCTACGGCCAGAAGTTCACCGACGCGATCAGCGGCCACTGGGGCGACCGCCCGCTGGAAGATCTGCAGAAGGGGTGGGCCGCGGCGCAGCAGAAGTACGCATTCCTCGACGGCGACAAGGCCTGCGCGCTCGGCGCCAGCTACGGCGGCTTCATGGTCAACTGGATCGCTGGCAACTGGACGCAGCCGTGGAAGTGCCTGGTCAGCCACGACGGCGTGTTCGAGAACAACGCCATGGGCTACGCCACCGAGGAGCTTTGGTTCAGCGAGTGGGAGAACGGCGGCACGCCGTATGACAACCCCGCCAGCTACCAGAAGTTCAACCCGGCCAACCATGTCGCCAACTTCAAGGTGCCGATGCTGGTGATCCACGGCCAGCAGGACTTCCGCATCCCGGTGGAGCAGGGCATCGCGCTGTTCACCGCCAACCAGCGCAAGGGCGTGGCGTCGCAGTTCCTGTACTTCCCGGACGAGAACCACTGGGTGCTGAAGCCGCAGAACAGCGTGCAGTGGCACGACACGGTCAACGCCTGGCTGAAGCAGCACATCGGCCAGTAAAACGGCAACAGCACAAGGGCCGGGTTCGCCGCAGCGGCGTGCCCGGGCCATCCACACCCGCGCACGACAGGCGTGGCGGCAGCGGCGAGCTGGTGCCGCAGGCAACCCACAGGAAATCCAAGGCATGACGGCAGCGGTACTCCCCGCCCCCTTGATCGACAACGACATCGTCATTTTCGGGCTGATCGCAGGCACGCTGGGCCTGGTGTTCTGGACCGCGTCCAGGCCGGGCGGCTGGCAGCGCTTCTACAACATCGTGCCGCCGCTGCTGCTGTGCTACCTGTTGCCGGGCATCTACAACTCGGTCGGCCTGATCGACGGCGCCAACAGCCAGCTCTACAACCCGGTTGCCAGCCGGGTGCTGCTGCCGGCGGCGCTGGTGCTGCTGACCCTGTCGGTGGACCTGAAGGCGATCCTGCGGCTTGGGCCCAAGCTGCTGGCGATGTACGCGGCAACCTCGGCCAGCATCATGCTGGGTGCGGTGCTGTCGTTCCTGGCGATGCGCGCGATCGCGCCGGAAACCATGGCAGGCGACACCTGGGCCGGGATGGCGGCGCTGGCCGGCAGCTGGATCGGCGGCGGCGCCAACATGATGGCGATGAAGGAGATCTTCGACGTCGACGCCACCACCTTCGGCCAGTTCGCGGTGGTCGACGTGGGCGTGGGCTATGCCTGGATGGCGCTGCTGCTGTTCATGGCGCAGCGCGCCGCGCGCATCGACGCCCGCAGCGGCGCCGACACCACTGCGCTGGACGACCTGAAGCAGCGGGTGGAGGCCTATCGCGCGCAGCACGAGCGGATCCCGACCCTGGCCGACATGATGGTGATCGTGGGCATCGCCTTCGGCGCGGTCGGGCTGGCGCACGCGTTGGCCGGCCCGCTGTCGGCGTGGTTCGGCGCCAACGTCGGCTGGGCCCATACGGTCAGCCTGGACCAGCCGTTCGTGTGGATCATCGGGCTGTGCACCATGGCCGGCCTGGGCCTCAGCTTCACCCGCGCGCGCGCGCTGGAAGGCGCAGGCGCGTCGACCATCGGCACCTTGTTGCTGTATTTCCTCATTGCCGCGATCGGCATGCAGATGGAAATCGGCGCGCTATTCGACAAGCCGCTGCTGTTCCTGCTCGGTGTGGTCTGGCTGGGCATCCACATCGTCCTGCTGTGGCTGGTCGGGCGGTTGCTGAACGTGCCGTTCTTCTATTTCGCGATCGGCTCGCAGAGCCATATCGGCGGCCCGGCCAGTGCGCCGGTGGTGGCCTCGGCCTTCCATCGCTCGCTGGCGCCGGTGGGCGCGCTGCTGGGCACGCTGGGCTATGCCACCGGCACCGTGCTGGCCTATTTCACCGGGCTGATGCTGCGCGCGCTGGCCGGCGCCGGCTGAAAACTTCGTTGCCCGTCATGGGGGCGGCTGTACCGCCCGGGAGAGAGGCCGATGTTTCATTCCAGGGAACCACAGTACCGCGTCGGCTACACCGGCCCGGAGCGCCGTCGTGGCGAACGCCGTATCAACGCCGAGCGTCGGGAGATGATCCGTTTCGACCTTGATCGCGGCGAGCGGCGCAGCGGCAAGGATCGTCGCCACCATGGCTGGGACTCGGCCCCCTCGCGCTAGAGCCAGCCGATCCGGCGCAGGTAGCGGTACAGCAGCACGCAGAACAGCGCCACCACGCCGATCAGCACCGGATAGGCGTAGCGGCCCTGCAGCTCCGGCATGTGCTGGAAATTCATCCCGTACCAGCTGGCGATGAGCGTCGGCGCGGCCAGCAGGCCGGCCCAGCCGGCCAGCTTCTTGACGATCTCGCCCTGCGCCACGGTGACCAGCGAGAGGTTAACGTTCATCGCCGCCGCCACCATCTCGCGCAGGGTGTCGATGCTGTCGCCAACGCGCGCGGCGTGGTCCAGCACGTCGCGGAAATAGGGCTTCACGTCGTCGGGGATGGCGAATACCGGCGTGCGGATCAGCTGCGACAGGATGTCCTGCATCGGCGCCACCGACAGCCGCATCTGGGTCAGTTCCTTGCGCAGCGCATACAGGCGCTTGATGGTGCCGCGCTTGTAGCTTTCGGCGAACACGTCCTGCTCCAGCGCGTCCAGCTCGGCCTCGAAGTCGGAGACGATCGGCTGGTAGTTGTCGACGATGAAGTCGAGCACCGCGTGCAGGGCGATGCTGGGTCCGTGCGCCAACACCTCCGGCTCGCGCTCGAGCCGCTGCCGCACCGGCGCAAAGCTGAGGGAGGCGCCGTGCCGCACCGTCATCAGGAAGCGCGGGCCGATGAAGACGTGGGTCTCGCCGAAGCGCACATGGCCATCGATCCGCTGCGCGGTATGCGCGGCGATGAACAGGGTGCTGCCGTAGGGTTCCAGCTTGGGCCGCTGGTGCGCGTGATGGGCGTCTTCCACCGCCAGATCGTGCAGGGCGAATTCTTCCTGCATCGTGTCCAGCAGCGATTCCTCGGGTTCGTACAGGCCCACCCAGACGAAGCTGCCGTCGTCGATGGCGAGCACGTCGCTGATCTGTTCGATGCTGATTTCGCGGCGTTGGCCGCTGCGGTCGTAGGCGGCGCAGTTGACCACGCAGGCGGGTTGGAGGGGCGGGCTGCTCATCGCCGCATCCTGCCTGCGCGGATCCGGGCCATCAAGCGCGGACAAGACGCGACCACAGCCGTGCGAACGCCAGATGCAGCGGCAGCAGCAGGGCGATCCAGTGGCCGTTGCGCTGTGGCACCGCCTGCAGCCACAGCGGCAGGCAGGCCAGTGCCGCCAGCACCGCCACCGCCAGCAGCAGCGCGCGGAAGCGCGGCGAAGGCAGGCGCCCGCGCAGCAGCGCCCAGGCCCCCGGCAGCAGCAGCAGGCACAGCGGGTTCATCAGCAGCAGGTTGCGGTTGGCCCACAGCGCGCGGTGTTCGGTAAACGCCCAGCTCAGCGCCAGCACCGCGCCAAGCAATCCGCACAGCAGCCAGAACCCGCCGGCCAGTCCCGCCAGCGTGCGCGGGTAGCGCCGCCCGAGGCCCAACACGAGCAGCGCCAGACTCGCGCCCACCAGCAGCCACGGCCACAGCGGCAGGGCCTGTTCGACCGGTTCGGCGGTCTGCCCCTGCGGCAACAGCTCGATTTCTGCCGCCACCAGCGGGCGGCCGTCGGCGCGGGTCACCTTGCGTAGGTCGTCGGCCAGTCGGCGCGGCAGGAAGCCTTGCTCCCAGCGGGTCAGCGCGCGGTCGCCGAACGGCCCGATGGCGATGTCGAAACCCAGCCACATCAACGGCGCCGGCGCGGCCAGCCGCAGCGATTCGCTGCGGTAGGTGTCGCCGCTGGAGCGCCCTTCCAGCTGCCTGCGCAGGCGTCCGTCCAGCGCACGGTCGAGTGCGTCGCGCACGCGGGTGGCGCAGTTGTCGGTGTAGTAATCGTAGCGGTAGCGCGCGTTCTCGGGCCTGGCGTTCTCGGCCAGGTCGGCGGCCAGCCGGCGCGCCTGTGCGGGCTCGAGATCCAGCCATTGCAGGCTCGCGCCGCGGCCGACCTCGCGGTAATAGGCCAAGTCTTCTTCCAGCGGCAGCGCCACCAGCAGATAGCGCATCTCGCCTTTGGCGAAGCGTTGGGCGAAGCCGTCCTCCTGCAGGTCGAAGAAGCCGAAGTTGTAGCTGACCGGTCCGGGCTGCGCGGGGTCGTCGACCACGATGGCGTCGTGGCCGAAACGCTCCCAGAAGATATCGCCGGGACCCATCGTCACCACGCCGATGCGCGGGGTAGGGGGCGTCTGCGCCAGTGCGTTGCCGGCAAGGCAGGCGAAAAGAACGGCGGCCAACAGCAGCCTGGCGATCCCCATCCTCAGGTGCGCCGATCCCGCCATCGCGGGAGCGGTCACGCTACGGTTCCGCATGCACGCCCACGTGCAGCGCCAGCAGCCGGCGCGCGTCGGCGCGGGCCACCCGGAATGTGAAGCGGCCGAGGGTCAGCTCCTCGCCGGCTTCCGGCAGGTGGCCGATGGCGGCGGTGAGCAGGCCGCCGATGGTGTCGTACTCGTCCTCGGCGAAGTCGGCGCCGAAACGCTCGTTGAAATCGTCGATCGGGGTCAGCGCATCGACCACGAACTGGCCGTCGGCCTGCGCCGCGATCAATACGCCCTCGTCGGCGGCATCGTCGTGCTCGTCGTCGATGTCGCCGACGATCTGCTCCAGCACGTCCTCGATGGTGACCAGCCCGGCCACGCCGCCGTATTCGTCGATCACGATGGCCATGTGGTTGCGCGACTGGCGGAACTCGCGCAGCAGCACGTTGAGGTTCTTGGATTCCGGAATCAGCACCACCGGGCGCAGCAGCTCGTGGATGCTGGCAGGGCCGTTGTCGGTCACTACCCCGCGCAGCAGATCCTTGGCCAGCAGGATGCCGAGGATCTCGTCCTTGTCCTCGCCGTGCACCGGGAAGCGCGAGTGGCCGGATTCCACCACCTGACTCATCAGGTCGAGGAACTTGCCGTCCGCCGGCAGCGCCACCATCTGAGAGCGCGACACCATCACGTCGCCCACGGTCATGTCGGCGATGTTCACTGCGCCTTCCATCATCCGCAGGGTATCGGGGCCGATCAGGCCATCGGCCTGCACGTCGCGCAGCAACTCGATCAGGTCCTCGCGGCTGGTCGGCTCGCCGGACAGCGCCGCACTGATGCGCTCCAGCCAGGACCGGTGCGGTTTTTCGGCGGGTTTTTCTTCAGAGTCGGCCGGGAGCCGACTGTCGTCCTCGGACATGGGGCGTGGGGGCCTCGTGGTTGCAACGGTGGGGAGTCTAGCGAATCCGCGTGGAAGCGGCAGGAACGGTGCGTTTCAGGCGTCGAGGTAGGGATCGGGCAGGCCCAGGCCGGCCAGGATCTCGCGCTCCAGTTGCTCCATCGCCTCGGCTTCCTGCGCGTCCTCGTGGTCCCAACCCAGCAGGTGCAGGCAGCCGTGTACGGTCAGGTGGGCGTAATGCGCGCCCAGCGGCTTGCGTTGTTCCTGTGCTTCGCGGGCCACCACCGGCGCGCACAGCACCAGATCGCCCAGCAGCGGCAGCCTGACGCCTTTCGGCAGGCCTTCCGGCAGCTCCGCCGGGAAGCTGAGCACGTTGGTGGCGTAATCCTTGCCGCGATAGTGGTGGTTGAGCGCGCGGCCTTCCTTTTCGTCGACGATGCGGATGGCCAGGTCGGCCTCGCGGATGCGG
Source organism: Thermomonas fusca DSM 15424 (assembly GCF_000423885.1). GTDB lineage: Bacteria > Pseudomonadota > Gammaproteobacteria > Xanthomonadales > Xanthomonadaceae > Thermomonas > Thermomonas fusca. The sequence continues at coordinate 113,986 of NZ_AUIV01000009.1, forward strand.
CCTTCCAGCGCAGCCGCCACCCATTTGCGGAAGCTCACCGCGGCAGGCACGCCGGCGCGCGGCGCGGCATAGCCGACGGCGACATCGAGACGGATCGGGCCCTTGGTCATGGGCGCATCCTACGCCTGTCCGTTGCCGGCATCGCGCGCCTCGTAGGCGTTGACGATGCGCGCCACCAGCGGGTGCCGAACCACGTCGCGCGCCTCGAAGAAAGTGAAGCTCACCCCCTCGACGCCGCGCAGCACCTCCACCGCGTCCTTGAGGCCGGATTTCTGGTGCTTGGGCAGGTCGATCTGGGTCAGGTCGCCGGTGATGACCGCGGTGCTGCCGAAGCCCAGCCGGGTCAGGAACATCTTCATCTGCTCGATGCTGGTGTTCTGCGCCTCGTCGAGGATCACGAAGGCATCGTTCAGGGTGCGTCCGCGCATGTAGGCCAGCGGCGCGATCTCGATGACGTTGCGCTCCAGCAGCCGCGCCACCTTTTCCACCCCCAGCATTTCGTAGAGGGCGTCGTACAGCGGGCGCAGATAGGGGTCGACCTTCTGGGTCAGGTCGCCGGGCAGGAAGCCGAGCTTCTCGCCGGCCTCCACCGCCGGCCGCACCAGGATCAGCCGCTGCACCCGCGACTGGTTGAGCGCATCCACCGCCATCGCCACGGCGAGGAAGGTCTTGCCGGTGCCGGCCGGGCCGATGCCGAAGTTGATGTCATGGCTGGCGATTTCGTGCAGGTACCTGCGCTGGTTGGCGCCGCGCCCGCGCAGGGTGCCGCGCTTGACCCGCACCGCGATGTCTTCCGGCGTCTGGCTTGCGGGGGCCGCGGGTGCGGGTTCGTCACCCGCGAACGCGCCCAGCCGCAGGTGCACGGCGTGTTCGTCAAGCGGCTCGTCCGCGGCGTCCTCGTAGAGCTGGCGCAGGAACGATTCAGCGCGCGCGGCGGCGTCGGCATCGTCCGCTTCAATGCGGAACACGCCGCCGCGATTGGCGATGGCAACGCCAAGGCGCAGCTCGATCAGGCGCAGGTGGGCGTCGAACGGCCCGCTCAGGTTGGCCAGACGCTCGATGTCGTCAGGCTCGAGGCTGAATTCGCGATGTGGCATAGACCGGGCAGGGTAGCGCGACCGGCGCCCGCCCGCCACGTTGCGGCAGCGCGGCTTGCCTCGCGCCGGCGGCTTGCCGCATTGTTGCAGGACTGTTTTTACCCGGGAATCAAGATGCGCAAACTCACCTGTGCCGTGCTGCTGGCGCTGGCGGCCACACCGCTGTGGGCCGCCGATGTCACCGTGCTCACCGCCAGCCGCATCCACACCATGGACGCCGCGCGCCCGCAGGTGCAGGCGATGGCCTTCGATGCGTCGGGGAAGGTGCTCGACGTCGGCGATGCCAAGGAAGTTCTGGCGCGCCATCCTGGTGCGAAGCGGCTCGACGTGGGCAGCGCCACCGTGGTGCCCGGCCTGATCGACGCACATGGCCACATGTCCGGGCTGGGCTGGGCGATGCTGACCGCCGACCTGGTTGACACCGCCAGCAAGGCCGAGATCGTGGAGCGGCTGCGGGCCAAGGAAAAGGAACTGAAGCCCGGCGAATGGCTGATCGGCCGCGGCTGGGACCAGAACGACTGGCCGGAGAAAGCGTTCCCGACCGCCGCCGATCTGGATGCAGCATTCCCCGAGCGCCCGGTCTGGCTGTCGCGCATCGACGGCCACGCCGGCTGGGCCAACAGCGCCGCGATGCGCGCGGTGAAGCGCGACCTGTCCGGCGACTGGCAGCCGGATGGCGGCAGCATCCGCCGCGACGGCAAGGGGCAGCCCACCGGCGTGTTCATCGACAACGCGATGGCGCTGGTCGACGCCGCCCAGCCCGCCGCCAGCGAAGCCACCGCCGAAAAGGCGCTGGCGCTGGGCATGCGGGCGGCGGTCGAGCACGGCCTGACCGGCATGCACGACGCCGGCATCCCGCTGGTGGAACTGCAGCGCTACCAGCGCCTGGCCGACCGCGGCCAGCTGCCGCTGCGCGTCTATGCGATGGCCGACGGCAATGCCGCCGCGCTGGAATCCCTGTGCGCCAACGGCCTTTACCGGCACCCATCCGGCCGCCTGCAGATGCGCGCGGTCAAGCTGTACGCCGATGGCGCGCTGGGCAGCCGCGGCGCGGCGATGCTATCCGACTACAGCGACGACCACGGCAACCGGGGCCTGCTGGTGATGTCGCCCGAGCAGGTGGCTGCCGCGGTGGCCAAGGCGCACCGCTGCGGCGTGCAGGTGGCTACCCATGCCATCGGCGACCGCGGCAACCGGATCGCGCTGGATGCCTACGCCCGCGAGCTGGGCAAGGGTGCCGCCGGTGACCACCGCTGGCGTATCGAGCACGCGCAGATCCTCTCGCACGAGGACCTGCCGCGGCTGGCGCAACTGCACGTCATCGCTTCGATGCAGCCCACCCACGCCACCAGCGACATGCCGTGGGCGGAAGAGCGGGTGGGGCCGCAGCGCATCGTCGGCGCCTATGCGTGGCGCCAGCTGCGCGATGCCGGCACCCATCTGGCGCTGGGCTCGGACTTCCCGGTGGAATCGGTGGATCCGCGGCTGGGCCTGTACGCCGCGGTCAGCCGCGCTGATGCGAACGGATTGCCGGCGGGTGGCTGGTATCCGGACGAGAAGCTGACCGCGTTCGAAGCATTGCGCGGCTTCACCCTCGAAGCTGCCTACGCCGGATTCGCGGAAGCGGAAGTCGGCAGCCTCGCCGCCGGCAAGCGCGCCGATTTCGTGGTCTTGGTCGAAGACCCGCTGGCGGTGCCGGAAGCGGCCTTGCGCACGCTGACGGTCAAGGCGACCTATGTGGACGGCAAGCCGGTGTACGAAGCCCCCTTGTAGGAGGGCCTTCAGGCCCGACCGGACGTAGCGGTCGCGGCTGAAGCCGCTCCTACAGTGAAGCGGCTTCGCCCGTCAGCACCCTGCCGCGCAGCGAATTGGTCAGTGCTTCGGTGATGAGCACGTCCACGAACTGACCGATCAGCCGCTTCGGCGCGGCAAAGTTCACCGAGCGCATGTTCTCGGTCTTGCCGGTCAGTTCGTTCGGGTCCTTGCGCGACGGGCCTTCCACCAGCACCGCTTGCACGGTGCCTACCATCGCCTGCGAGATGGTCGCCGCGTGCGCGCTGATGTGCTTCTGCAGGCGGTCCAGGCGGGCGTGCTTTTCCTCGCTGCTGGTGGTGTCCTCGAGGTCGGCCGCGGGCGTGCCCGGGCGGCGCGAATAGATGAAGGAGAAGCTCTGGTCGAAGCCCACGTCCTCGATCAACTTCATGGTCTTGTCGAAATCCGCCGCGGTCTCGCCGGGGAAGCCGACGATGAAGTCCGAGGAGACCGAAATGTCCGGCCGCACCGCGCGCAGCTTGCGGATCTTCTGCTTGAACTCCAGCGCGGTGTAGCCACGCTTCATCGCCGACAGGATGCGGTCGCTGCCGGCCTGCACCGGCAGGTGCAGGTAATTGGCCAGCTTGGGGACGTCGCGGTAGGCCTCGATCAGCGAATCACCGAACTCCAGCGGGTGCGAGGTGGTGAAGCGGATGCGGCCGATGCCGTCGATTTCGGCAATGGCGCGGATCAGCAGGCCGAGGTCGGCATATTGCACATTTTCGCTCGGGCCAAGGTCCTCGCACGCGCCGCCATCCCCCAACGGGCCGCGGTAGGCGTTGACGTTCTGGCCCAGCAGGTTGATCTCGCGCACGCCCTGCGCCGCCAGTTCGGCCACTTCGGTCAGCACCGACTCGAACGGGCGGCTGATCTCCTCGCCGCGGGTATAGGGCACCACGCAGTATGAGCAGTACTTGCTGCAGCCTTCCATGATCGAAACGAAGGCGGTGGGGCCGTCTGCGCGTGGCTCGGGCAGGCGGTCGAATTTCTCGATTTCCGGGAAGCTGACGTCCACCTGCGGCTGGCCGGATTCGCGGCGCCCGCGCAGCAATTCCGGCAGCCGGTGCAGGGTCTGCGGGCCGAACACCAGGTCCACGTAGGGGGCGCGATCGAGGATCGCTGCGCCTTCCTGCGACGCCACGCAACCGCCGACGCCGATGAGGACCGGCCGGTCACCGCGCTTCAGGCCTTTCCAGCGGCCCAGCTGGCTGAACACCTTTTCCTGCGCTTTTTCGCGAATCGAGCAGGTATTGATCAGGATCACGTCGGCTTCTTCGGCGTTCGTGGTCAGTTCCATGCCTTCTTCGGCGTGCAGCACGTCGGCCATGCGGGCGGAGTCGTACTCGTTCATCTGGCAGCCGTGGGTCTGGATGAACAGCTTTTTCGCCCCCGGACGCGCGGGGCGGGCGGCGGGCGGCGAGGGCAGCGGATGCAGATCGGTCATGGCGGGTGTCCGGGGCGCGGCGGGGAATCCGGGCCGGTAATGGGGAGGCAATTCTACCGGCAGGTCACGCCATCTGAACGAGAGCCATTTAAAATCATGGACTTGCCAACTTGCGCCGATGCGCGGAGACTTGCCGCCCATGAGGGGAAGGCTCGTTTCTCTGCTGCTGTGCGCGCTGTTTGCGCTGCCTCTGCCTGCGTTTGCCGGCGGGATCTACAAGTGCGCCGGCCGCGACGGCGTCGACAGCTACGTCAGCAAGCGGTTGCCGGGCGCCCAATGCAAGTTGGTGGGCAGTTACCGCGCCGGCCGTGCGCCGAAGCCGCGGATCGCGCCGCAGCCGGTGGCCCCCCAGCCTGCCGTGGTCCAGCCGATGGTCGTGGCGACAGCGGCCGCCGCGCCGGTCACGGTCGCGAAGAAAGCATCCGCCTCCACGCCTGCCGCACCGCGGGTGGTGCGCGGGCAGGTGTATTCGTTCGTGGATGCTGCCGGCGTGCGCAACTACACCAGCGTGCGGCCTGCCGGCCTGCCGACGGCGTCGGTGCGCACCATCAGTTACAGCTATATCGAGAAGTGCTACGCCTGCGGCGCGATGCCCGGGATGAACTTCCGCACCCTGCGGCTCAATACCGTCGCCTATCAGGACGAGATCCGCGCCGCCGCGCGCGAACACGGGGTGGACGAGGCCGTGGTGCGCGCCATCATCCATGCCGAATCCGCGTTCAACCCCAGAGCGCTGTCGCGGGTCGGGGCGCAGGGGCTGATGCAGCTGATGCCGGCCACCGCCAGCCGTTTCGGGGTAGCCAACGCCTTCGATGCCACCCAGAACATCCGCGGCGGCGTGCGCTACCTGGCCTGGCTGCTGAAGCGCTTCAACGGCAACCTGACCCTGGCCGCGGCGGGCTACAACGCCGGCGAGGGTGCGGTGGACAAGTACGGTGGAGTGCCGCCCTACAGCGAGACCCAGCGCTACGTCCAGCGGGTGGGCGTGCTGGCCGAACGTTATCGCGGCGTGCTCAATCCGGTGGCGTCTCCGCTGCGCGGCGGATTGTCGGCTCGTTAAGCGTTCCGTTACACTTCCCTGTCTTTTGCGTCCGGCCAGCGTTCGCGCCGACCAGCCGCAGCGTGTTTTCGTGCAATTTTCTTTCGGAGTGCGGGATGGCCAACGAAGAGGTCAACACCGGTCGACGCCGGTTCCTCACCGCGACGACCGCGGTGGTGGGAGCGGTGGGCGCCGGCTTTGCGGCGGTGCCGTTCATCAAGTCGTGGAGTCCCAGCGCGCGCGCGCGCTTCGCGGGTGCGCCCGTGTCCCAGGACATCGGCGCGCTTGAGGAAGGCCAGCAGCTGGTCATCAACTGGCGCGGCCAGCCGATCTTCATCGCGCGTCGCTCCAAGGCGATGCTGGACATCCTGCCGCAGATGGATGCGCTGGTCGCCGACCCGAAGTCGAACAACGCCGACCAGCAGCCCGAGTACGCCAAGAACGAATGGCGTTCGATCAAGCCGGAAATCCTGGTGCTGGTGGGCGTCTGCACCCATCTGGGCTGCGCCCCCGAGCTGCATGCCGAGGTCAAGCCGCAGCCGTTCGATCCGGATTGGAAGGGCGGCTATTTCTGCCCCTGCCACAAGTCGCGCTACGACCTCGCCGGTCGCGTGTACAAGTCGCAGCCGGCGCCGGCCAACCTGCCGGTGCCGCCCTATCACTTCGAAAACGACAGCACCCTGGTCATCGGTGTTGATCCGAAGGGAGCCGCGTAAGCCATGACGAACAAGATCGTGCAGACCGCCTGCAACGCCGCCAACGGCGTGATGGACTGGGTCAACGAGCGCGCCCCCGGCATGATGCCGGCCTACCGCAAGCACATGTCGGAGTACTACGCTCCGAAGAACTTCAACATCTGGTACATCTTCGGCGTGCTGTCGATGGTGGTGCTGGTCAACCAGATCCTGACCGGCATCTTCCTGACGATGCATTTCAAGCCGAGCGCGGCGGAAGCCTTCGGCTCGGTCGAATACATCATGCGCGACGTGGAGTGGGGCTGGCTGATCCGCTACATGCACAGCACCGGCGCCTCGCTGTTCTTCATCGTCATCTACCTGCACATGTTCCGCGGGCTGATGTACGGCAGCTACCGCAAGCCGCGCGAGCTGGTCTGGCTGTTGGGCATGGTGATCTACCTGGTGCTGATGGCTGAAGCCTTCATGGGCTACGTGCTGCCGTGGGGCCAGATGTCCTACTGGGGCGCCAAGGTGATCATCTCGCTGTTCGGCGCGATCCCGGTGATCGGCGGCGGCCTGACCGAATGGATCATGGGCGACTACAACCCGGGCGACGCGACGCTGAACCGCTTCTTCGCCCTGCACGTGATCGCGATGCCGCTGGTGCTGCTGCTGCTGGTGGTACTGCACATCTTCGCCCTGCACGAAGTGGGCTCCAACAACCCCGACGGCGTCGAGATCAAGAAGGGCCCGAAGGGCAACCGCTGGTCCGAGAAGGCGCCCACCGATGGCATCCCCTTCCACCCGTACTACACGGTGAAGGACCTGTTCTACATCGGCTGCTTCCTGATCATCGCCGCGTTCGTGATCTTCTTCGCGCCGACCTTCGGCGGTTGGTTCCTCGAGCACGACAACTTCATCGAAGCCAATCCGCTGGTGACGCCGACCCACATCAAGCCGGTGTGGTACTTCACCCCCTACTACGCGATGCTGCGGGTGGTGCCGTCGTTCTTCGGCATCAAGCTGTGGGGCGTGCTGGTGATGTTCGGCGCCATCGTGATGCTGTTCCTGCTGCCGTGGCTGGACCGTTCGCCGGTCAAGTCCTACCGCTACCGCGGCTGGATCAGCTGGAGCATGCTGCTGATGTTCGCGGTCAGCTTCCTGTGGCTGGCCAAGATCGGCGCCGGCCCGGGTACCGACCCGGTCGAAGCCATCATCGGCCGCATATTGACCTTCCTCTACTTCGCTTTCTTCATCACCATGCCGGTCTGGTCCAAGCTGGACAAGACCAAGCCGGTGCCTGACCGGGTGACGATGCATGACTAAGAACTTCCTGACCCGCACGGCGGTGTTCGCTGCCGGCCTCCTGCTCAGCACCGTGGCGCTCGCCAATGTCGGCGGCAACCTGCAGCAGTCCGGCGTCGACCTGAACGACAAGGCCTCGCTGCAGCGGGGTGCCGCCCTGTACATGAACTACTGCGGCGGCTGCCATTCGCTGAAGTACATCCGCTACGCGCGCATCGCCGAGGACCTGGGCCTGTCCGAAGAGGACGTGATGGCCAACCTCAACTTCAGCGGCGGCAAGATCGGCGACCACGTCATCTCCGCGATGACCCCGGAAATGGGCGTGGCCGCGTTCGGCAAGGCGCCGCCGGACCTCAGCCTGGTTGCCCGCGTGCGGACCAGCGACTGGGTCTACACCTACCTGAAGTCGTTCTACGTGGACGAGACCCGCCCGGTGGGCTGGAACAATACCCTGTTCCCGAATGCCTCCATGCCGAACCCGCTGTGGGAACTGCAGGGCGTGCAGCAGCCGGTGTACGGCAAGAAGGACGCCACCGGCGAAATGCCGGTCGAAGGCTTCACCATCAGCCAGCCCGGCCGCGAGAGCGCCGAGCAGTTCGACCGTACGGCGCGCGATATCACCGCCTTCCTCGAATACGTGGGCGAGCCGGTAGCGCTGAAGCGGCAGAACGTGGGCGTGTGGGCGATCCTGTTCCTGGTGTTGTTCGCCTTCGTTGCGTGGCTGCTGAAGCACGAATACTGGCGGGACGTTCACTGACGGGACGGCTGCCGATGGCAGGACGCCCCATGGGGAACGAAGCTTGACTGCCGCCCGCATCGTGCGGGCGGCGCAGGTGCGTCCGGCAGTCGCCGGGCGCGGGAGTGGTCCTGATGATGGCTGTGAGTCCACGCATGCGTAATGCCTTGACCCTGTTTTCTGCAGTCGACGATGTCCTTTGCCACCGCGTGCGGCTGGTGCTGGCGGCCAAGGGCGTCACCTACGACCTGATTGCCGTCGATCCGCAGAGTCCGCCCGAGGACCTGATCGACCTGAATCCCTACCACTCGGTGCCGACCCTGGTCGAACGCGACCTGGTCCTGTACGCGGCGAGCGTGGTGAGTGAATACCTCGATGAGCGCTACCCGCATCCGCCGCTGATGCCGGTGGAGCCGCTGGCCCGCGCGCGCCTGCGCCTGGCCATGCTGCGCATCGAGCACGACTGGGTGCCGCAGGTGCAGGCCATCCAGCTTGGCAACAAGCAACAGGCGGAAGCCGGGCGCAAGCGCCTGAAGGAGCTGCTGGCGCAGTCGGTGCCGCTGTTCAAGGCCTACAAGTTCTTCCTCAACGGTGAAATGAGTCTGGCCGACTGCGCGATGGCGCCAATCATCTGGCGGCTGGAAGCGCTGGGCGTGGCGCTGCCGAAGGACGGCAAGGTGATCGAGGAATACGGCAACCGCATCTTCCGCAACCCGGGTTTCGTGCGCAGCCTCACCGACCAGGAAAAGAACCTGCGCGAGCTCGTCCTCTGATGGGGGAGCCGGTCCTGCCGCCGATGTCCAGCCAGCGCCCGTACCTGCTGCGCGCGCTGTACGAGTGGATCGCCGACAACGGCATGACCCCGCACGTGCTGGTGGACGCGCGGATGCCCGGGGTGCGGGTGCCGCCGCACACGGTGAAGGATGGCCAGGTCGTCCTCAACATCGCCGATCGGGCGGTGACGCGGCTGGAAATGGACAACGATGCGCTGCGCTTTTCCGCCCGATTCGGCGGGGTGAGCCAGTCGGTGGTGGTGCCGATGGCCGCGGTGATCGCCGTCTATGCGCGCGAAACCGGACAGGGGATGGCGCTTCCGCCCGACCTGCATGCAGGCGAGGCGAGCGGTGTCGACATGGATGCCGGCGCGGACGTCGTGCCCGCCGTTCCGGCCGATACCGCCGACACGCCGCCGGACACGGATCCCCCCAAGCGGGGCGCCCACCTGCGCATCGTCAAATAGCCGCGCAGCCGAACCACGGCGCAACCGTCTCCCGCCGCTCGGCGGATGCTAGGGGTTGAAGCCGCGGACCACCGCTTGTGCTGCCCGCGTCGGTCCGCTGAAGCCCACCAGCTTGCCACCCAGCAACACCACGCGGCCAATGTGCCGGTTCTGGCCGTCTTCCGAATATTCAAAGCGGAAACTGCGCTCCAGGCCCATCCAACCGTCGTCCTTTCGGCGCAGGCGCAAGCCGTTGGCGTGCACCGACTGGTCCAGCCACTGCACGCCGGCAGCATCGCAGGCGTCGCGGCTGATCTCGCCGGCACGCTCGGCGGCGGCACGCGCCGCGGTGAACATGAAGAAGGCCGTGACGCCCACGATCATTAGAATTAGCAAGGTCGGCATCACTCTAATGTGCTGGCACCCGGCCGCAAGCGCAAGCGCCCTCCATCGATGAGACAGAGTTCCGAATGATGATGAAACTGGTGTTCCCCGACGGCGACCGCCCGCAAATGCTGCTGGACAATCGCGTGTACAGGCTGGGTTCGGCGCCCGAGTCGGATGTGGTGCTCGCCGCGGACGGCGTGGAGCCCATCCACTGCGAGCTGCAGGTCGGTGCCCAGGGTGTGCAGATGCGCGTGCCGGGCGGTATCCAGGTGCAGGTGAACGAACGTCCGGTGGCGGGCCTGATCGCCCTGCGCGCCGGCGACATGCTTGGGCTCGCCGGGAGCCGTATCCGGCTGGTCGATGCGTCGGGCGAGAGTGCCGGTGCGCGCGGCGCCGATCGCGTCGACGCCAATGCCACGATGGTGCGGCCGGTGCTGCCGAAGTTCGCCCTGCGTGGGCTGTCCGGCGAGTTCTTCGGGCGCAGCTTGCCACTGCAGACCACCCTGACCATCGGCCGCGCCGAGGAAGCTGGGCTGCGGATTCCGCTCGACAGCATTTCCCGCCTGCACGCGCGGCTGACGCCGGCCGGCGATGAAGTGCTGGTGGAAGACCTGGGTTCGGCGAACGGGACGTGGCTCAACGGCAAGCGCATCACCAGCGCCCAGGCCGTGCACGGCGACGAGATCCGCTTCGACACCCAGCGGTTCCAGTTGCTGGTGCCGGGCCAGCCGGTGCGCGTGAAGTCCGAAGGCGTGGCGGCGCCCAGCCGCTGGCCACTGCTGGTGGCGGCGGTTTTGGCGCTGGCTGGCGTGGCCTACTGGTTGTTGCGCTGAAGCATCAGCCCGCGGGCGGCGGGCCCAGCTTGAGCGAGAAATCGATCGCGTGGACGTGCTTGGTCAGCGCGCCCACCGAAATGCAGTCCACGCCGTCCTCGGCGATGCCGCGAAGGCCGGCCAGGTCCACCCCGCCGGAGACTTCCAGCGGAATCCGGCCGAGGTAGGGCGCGCCCTTGGCGATGCGCACAGCTTCGCGCCGGGTGTCGGCGTCGAAATCATCGATCAGCACCCGCGTGCAACCGGTGGCCAGCGCTTCGTGCAGCTGCTCCAGCGTTTCCACTTCCACGATCAGCGGCAACGACGGGTGCAGCGTGCGTGCGCGGGCGATGGCCGCGGCCACCGAGCCGAACGCGCGGATGTGGTTTTCCTTCAGCATCACCGCGTCGAACAGGGCCAGCCGGTGGTTGTTCCCGCCGCCCACGCGCACCGCGTACTTCTGCGCCATGCGCAGGCCAGGCAGGGTCTTGCGCGTATCCAGGATCGCCGCGCCGGTGCCGTGGACGGCATCCACGTAGCGGGCGGTGATGGTGGCGGTGCCGCTGAGCGTCTGCAGGAAGTTCAGCGAGGCGCGCTCGGCGCTGACCAGCGCGCGATTGCGGCCTACCAGGGTGGCGATGACCGTGCCCTTGGCGATGCGGTCGCCTTCGTCGCAGCGCCACGCGATGCGCACGCCCGGGTCCAGCGCGCGGTGGCAGGCATCGAACCACGGCCGACCAGCCACCACGCAGTCCTCCTTGCACAGCAGGTAGGCGCTATCGGGCGCGTCGTCCAGCAGGGATGCGGTGGCATCGCCCGGGCCGATGTCCTCGGCCAGGGCTGCCGCCACGTCCGCGGCAACCACGTCCGCCGGCGGCGGTGGGTAACGCGGCGCGCTCATGCCGCCGGGAAGTCCGGCACCTGCGCGGTGGCCAGGGCTTCCTCGGCCAGCAGCACCGGGATGCCGTCGTCGATGCGGTACACCGTCTTGCGGTCGCGGGTCAGCAGTCCGGCGCGCAGCGGCTGCGCCTGCGCGCTGCCGTCGCCACGCTGCACGCTGCCGGCGGCGATGGCGCGGTTGAGGGCGTCCAGTCCGGCCGCGTCCAGCAGTGCAACCGGCTGGCGGGTGGCGGGGCAGACCAGGATGTCGAGCAGCTTGCGATCCATCGGCAGAGGCAACGGGAAACAGGGGCCGTTAGAATACGTCTTTAGCGACCGGGGATAGTGCATGTCCGCAGCCAACAACGCCGCACCGCTGGTCGGCCTCGTCATGGGATCGCGCTCCGACTGGGAGACGATGCAACACGCCGCCTTGCGGCTGGAGGCGCTGGGCGTGCCGCACGAGGTGCGGGTGGTGTCCGCGCACCGCACGCCCGATGTGCTGTTCTCCTATGCCGACAGCGCCGCCGCCCGCGGCCTGCGCGCGATCATCGCTGGCGCCGGCGGGGCCGCGCATCTGCCGGGCATGCTGGCGTCCAAGACCGCCGTGCCGGTGCTGGGCGTGCCGGTGCAGAGCAAGGCGTTGAACGGCATGGATTCGCTGCTGTCGATCGTGCAGATGCCTGCCGGCATCCCGGTGGCGACCTTCGCCATCGGCAATGCCGGTGCGGCCAATGCGGCGCTGTTCGCGGCGGCGATGCTGGCCAGCGACCATCCGCGGATCGCCGATGCGCTGGCTGCGTTCCGCGCCAAGCAGACCGAAGACGTCGTGGCCCACGACGATCCGCGCCAATGAGCGAGCCACGCACGATGACCACCGTCGGCATCCTCGGCGGCGGCCAGCTGGCGCGGATGATGGCGCTGTCCGGCGCGCCGCTGGGGCTGCGCTTCCTGGTGCTGGATACGGTGGCCGACGCCTGCGCCGGCCAGTTCGCACCGATGGTGGTGGGCGACTACACCGATCCCGCCGCGCTGGCCGAATTCGCCGCCCGCGTGGACGTGGCGACCTTCGATTTCGAGAACGTGCCGGCGGCCTCCGCGGAGTGGTTGACCGCGCGGGTGCCGGTGTTCCCGAATCCGCGCGCGCTGGCCACCGCACAGGACCGGCTGGCCGAGAAAACCCTGTTCCGCGAACAGGGCATCCCGGTGCCCCCGTTTGCTCCCATCGATACCCGCGAGCAGTTGCAAGCGGCGGTGGCGCAGATCGGCACCCCGTGCATCCTCAAGACCCGTCGGCTGGGATATGACGGCAAGGGCCAGTTCCGGATCAAGGCGCCGGGCGATGTGGATGCCGCGTGGGATGCGCTGGGCGCGCAGGCGGCGAAAGTCGGGCTGATCCTCGAGGGGTTCGTCGCCTTCCAGCGCGAACTCTCTGTGGTTGCGGTGCGTGGTCGCGACGGCGAGTTCCGTGCCTGGCCGCTGACCGAGAACTGGCACGTCGATGGCGTGCTGTCGGCCAGCCTCGCGCCGGCACAGGTGGATGACGCATTGCGTGACACCGCGCTTTCCCATGCCCGCAGGTTGGCGGAAGCGCTCGACTACGTGGGCGTGTTCGCGCTGGAGCTGTTCTGCCGTGATGGCGAGTTGCTTGCCAACGAAATGGCCCCGCGCGTGCACAACTCCGGGCACTGGACCATCGAGGGCAGCGAAACCAGCCAGTTCCAGAACCACCTGCGGGCGGTGCTGGGGATGCCGCTGGGCGATACCCGCATGGTCGGCCACGCCTGCATGCTCAACTGGCTGGGCCAGATGCCGGACCCGCAGCCGGTGCTGCGCGAAGCGGGCGGCCACTGGCACGACTACGGCAAGGCGCCGCGCGAGGGGCGCAAGGTGGGGCATGCGACGCTGCGCGGGGAGTCCCCGCGCGAACTTGCCGAAGCGCTGCGCCGTGTCGGCGAGGCGTTGGGCCGCCAGTCGCAGGTGACCCCGGTCATCGACAGGCTGTCGTAGGAGCGGCTTCAGCCGCGACCGGCGTTCGCGGTCGCCGCAGCAGCCCGGTACGAAGAATGGGCAAACGAAAAACGGCCGGATCGCTCCGGCCGTTTTCGTGTCGCGCAGTTGTTCGGCTTACTTCATCTGCGCAGCGGCGAAGTCCCAGTTCACCAGGTTCCAGAACGCTTCCACGTACTTCGGGCGGGCGTTGCGGTAGTCGATGTAGTAGGCGTGTTCCCACACATCGCAGGTCAGCAGCGGAGTGTCCTCGCCGGTCAGCGGGGTGGCCGCGTTCGGCGTGCTCACCAGCGCCAGCGCGCCGTCCGGACGCTGCACCAGCCACGCCCAGCCGGAGCCGAAGGTGCCGATGGCGGTCTTGGTGAAGGCTTCCTTGAACGCCTCGAAGCTGCCGAAGGCGGCGTTGATGGCGTCGGCCAGCTTGCCTTCCGGTGCGCCGCCGCCAGCCGGCTTCAGGCAGTTCCAGTAGAACGTGTGGTTCCACACCTGCGCGGCGTTGTTGAACATGCCGCCCTGCGACTTGCGGATGATCTCCTCCAGCGACATGTCGGCGAACTCGGTGCCGGCGATCATGTTGTTGAGGTTGGTCACGTAGGCCTGGTGGTGCTTGCCGTAGTGGAAGTCGATCGTCTCGGCGGAGATGTGCGGCTCGAGCGCAGTGCGGTCGTAGGGCAGGGCGGGCAGTTCGATGGCCACGGTAGGCTCCTGGTGGGATGGCGGTAGGGGTGCGGCGCGGGCCGCGCGAACAATTACAATCCGCAATTGTATCCCCCTCGTCCGTTCCCGCGCGGTGAAGCGGGCGGGCCACACCGTTGCAGGAGTTTTGCCAATGTCGTCCGTGGAAGAGCGCATCCGCGCCGAGCTTGAAGCCCATCCCATCGTGCTGTTCATGAAGGGCACCGCGCTGTTCCCGATGTGCGGTTTTTCCAGCCGCGCGGTGCAGGCGCTGAAGGCCGCGGGTGCCACCGACCTGCACACCGTCAACGTGCTGGAAGAACCCGAGATCCGCGCCAACCTGCCGCGCTTCTCCGACTGGCCAACCTTCCCGCAGCTGTTCATCAATGGGGAGCTCATCGGCGGCTGCGACATCACCGTGGAGCTGGCCGAGTCCGGCGAACTGGCGCGGCTGGTTGCCGACGCGCGGAAGGCCTGAGCATGGCGGACGCTTCGCAAGACCAGGCACTCGCCGGGCGCATCGTGCTGGTCGCGGGCGCGGCTGGCGGCCTGGGTTCGGCGGCAGCGCTGGCGTGCGCACAGGCCGGCGCCACGCTGGTGCTGCTGGGACGCAAGCTGGCGCCGCTCAACCGGCTGTATGACGCGGTGAAAGCGGCGGGGCCGGAACCGATCCTGTACCCGCTGGATCTTGAAGGCGCTTCGCCCGACGACTTCGACCAGCTGGGCCAGGCCATCGACGGCGCGTTCGGTCGCCTTGACGGCCTGCTGCACTGCGCCGCCGAGTTCAAGGGCCTGACGCCGCTGGCGCATACCGACCCGGCCAACTTCGCCCGCGCCATCCACGTCGACCTGACCGCGCGCTGGTGGCTGACCCAGGCCTGCCTGCCGCTGCTGGCGAAATCCGATGCCGGCGCGGCGGTGTTCGTGCTGGACGACCCGATCCGCAGCGGCAGCGCGTTCTGGGGCGGCTACGGTATCGCCCAGGCCGGGCAGGCGGCGCTGATCCGCATGCTGCAGGCAGAACTGGGTGAGCACGGCCCGCGCGTCAGCGGCCTGCAGCCCGGCCCGATGCGCACCAACCTGAGGGCCAAGGCCTACCAGGCCAATGCCGACCTCAAGGCGCGCCCGGCCGCGGATTACGCCGCCGCCTGCGTGGAGATGCTGTCGCCCGCCGGCGCCGCCTGGCGCGGCACGATCCGCACGAGCAACCCCTGATGACCATCGCCGCCGCCGCCCTGCTGCTGTTCTTCATCCTCGACCCGCTGGGCAACATCCCGGTGTTCCTGAGCGTGCTCAAGGACCTGCCGCCGGCGCGCCAGCGCAAGGTGCTGGCGCGCGAGCTGCTGATCGCGCTGGTGGTGCTGATGCTCTTCCTCTGGGGCGGCCAGTACGCGCTGGAGGTGATGCACCTGCGGCAGGAATCGGTGTCGATTGCCGGCGGCATCGTGCTGTTCCTGATCGGCCTGCGGATGATCTTCCCCACCGCCGACGGGGTGATGGGCGAGGTGCCCGGTGGCGAGCCCTTCATCGTCCCGCTGGCCATCCCGATGATCGCCGGCCCCTCCGGCATGGCGGCAGTGATGCTGCTGGGCAGCCAGGAGCCCGACCGCATGGGCGACTGGATGCTGGCGCTGGTGCTGGCCTGGGGCGCCACCGCGGCGATCCTGTTCTCCGCCACCTGGCTCAAGAAGCTGCTGGGCACGCGCGTGCTGACCGCGGTCGAACGGCTGATGGGCATGGTGATCGTGGCCATTTCCGTGCAGATGCTGCTGGACGGCATCGCCTCGTACCTGCGCGTTGCCGCCTGAGCTTCCCCCAGCAGGTGACGGGCGTCACGCGCCTGTCATGGCGCGGTCATCCGCCCCGGCTACCGTGTTAAACTTTGGTAATCCCGTGCGGAGCCGTATGGCCGCGGGAGCCCCAAGAAAATGCCGACAATCGTCGCAGGACGGGCATGCCGGCATCCGCCCGTTCACAGCTCGTCGTTTTTTCTCAATCCTCAGAGGTTATCCCATGAAGCATCCGAACCGCGCCCGGCTGTCCAAGCTGTCGCTGGGCCTGATGGTCGCGCTCGCTGCGGCTCCCGTTTTCGCCCAGAGCACCTCCGCCGGCGTCGGCGGCCAGGTGGTCGGCGCGGGCGGCCAGCCGGTGGCTGGCGCCGAAGTCATCATCACCCACGTCGAGTCGGGCACGGTCAGTCGCGCCACCACCGATGCCAGCGGCCGCTACAACGCCCGCGGCCTGCGCGTGGGCGGTCCGTACACCATCACCGTCTCCAAGGCGGGCGAGGGGGCGAAGACGGAAGAAAACGTGTACCTGACCCTGAACCAGGTCAGCACGGTCAACGCGGAACTCAACACCGGCGTGACCAATCTGGGCGCGGTGCAGGTGGTCGGCGTTTCCGGTGGCGTATCCGTGTTTTCGGCAACCAAGATGGGGTCGGGGACTGCAGTCGACCAGACCACGCTGAAGGCACTGCCCTCGATGGGTGGCAATATCCAGGACTTCATGCGCCTTGACCCGCGCGTTGCCTTCACCGATCGTGCGTCGGGCAGCATCAGCGCCGGTGGCCAGAACCCGCGCTTCAACAAGGTCACCATCGACGGCGTCTCCGCGAGCGATACCTTCGGCCTGGAAGGCAACAACATGCCGACCCAGCGCCAGCCGGTGTCGATGGAAGCCATCGAGGCGCTGGACATCGACCTGTCCAGCTATGACGTGACCATCGCCGGCGCCGCCGGTGCCAACATCAATGCGGTCACCAAGTCGGGCACCAACGAATTCCACGGCGCGCTGTACGGCTACATGCGCGATGCCGACTGGTTCGGCAAGCACCCGCTGACCCGGGCCAAATTCGGCGAGTTCGACAAGGAAGAAACCTGGGGCGTGACGCTTGGTGGCCCGATCGTCAAGGACAAGCTGTTCTTCTTCGCCAACTATGAGAAGTTCACCCGCACCAAGCCGGGTCCGGACCTGAGCAACAGCCCGTTGTTCAACCCCAATGCCGATTTCGATGCCAGCGACGTCGCCGAGGCCATCAGCATCGCCAACGGCTACGGCATCAGCGCCGGTGGCTACGAAGGTGCGACTTCGAACACCGAGCTGGAAGAGTACGCGCTGAAGCTGGACTGGAACATCAACGACGATCATCGCGCCAGCTTCCGCTACAGCAACCTTGATCAGGTCCGCGTGCGCGCCGACGGTACTAGCGCATCGCAGCTGGTGCTGAGCTCGTCGTGGTTCAATCACGTCAAGTCGGTGGAGAGCTACGTCGGCCAGC
This sequence comes from Thermomonas fusca DSM 15424, assembly GCF_000423885.1. Taxonomy (GTDB): domain Bacteria; phylum Pseudomonadota; class Gammaproteobacteria; order Xanthomonadales; family Xanthomonadaceae; genus Thermomonas; species Thermomonas fusca. Next base: position 131,358 of record NZ_AUIV01000009.1, read on the forward strand.
TGTTCAGTGACTGGACCGAGAACTTCTCCACCGAGTTCAAGGTGTCGTTCCGCGATTACTCCGCGATCCGCGTCACCCCGACCACCGCGCCGCTGATCACGATCTATTTCGATGACGGCAACCCGAGCAACCAGATCACCGCCGGCGATGCCATCCGCATGGGCACCGAGCGCAGCTCGATGGGCAATACCCTGCTCACCGAGACCTGGAACTACTTCGGTTCGGGCACCCTGACCTTGGGCGACCATGACATCAAGGGCGGCTTCGAGTACAGCGACAACAAGATCTACAACTTCTTCCTGCAGGATGCCTGGGGCAACTACAGCTTCTACGGCCTGGACGCCTTCCGTCGCGGCGAATACTTCGACTACGACTTGAACACCAACAAGGCGAACCCGGAAGCGATTCCGGCGGTCTTCAAGAACCGCAACCTGAGCCTGTTCCTGCAGGACACCTGGTACGCCAGCCCGAACTTGACGCTGACCTTCGGCCTCCGTGCCGATCGTCCGAGCACGGATCACAATCCGCCGTTCAACGCGTGCTTCGCTGCTGCGCCGGGCGCTGCCAACGTCGCCCAGTGCGGCACCGGACACACCGGCGGCTTCGGCCTTGACAACACCAATACCTACAAGGGTGATTTCATCATCCAGCCCCGCTTCGGCTTCAACTACACCATGAACACCGAGCGCCCGACCCAGCTGCGCGGTGGCGTGGGCCTGTTCCAGGGCGATTCGCCGACCGTGTGGGTGAGCAATGCGTTCCAGTCCACCGGCATGAACTACAGCAGCTACCAGAACCTGACCGCTTGGCAGACGGTCAAGTTCAGCCCGGATGGTTTCAACCAGAACGTGCCCACCACCCCGGGCGCGGCGGTGCGCAACGTCAACGTGATCGCCAAGGATTTCGAGCTGCCGTCCGTGTGGAAGGCCAACCTCGCGATCGATCACGAGACGCCGTGGTACGGCATCGTCGCGTCGGCCGAAGTGCTGTTGACCGACGTCAAGAATGGCCTGTTCTACAAGAGCCTGAACCTCGGCCCGGGCTTCCGTGGCGCCGATGGCCGCACGCTGTTCTGGAACCCGACCATCTACAGTTTCTCCAACACCAACAATGGGCGTTTTGGCCGCAACAGCTACTTCGGTGATGTCTTCCTGCTGGAGAACACCAACAAGGGCAAGAGCCAGCAGCTGACGGTCTCGCTCAACAAGCCGTGGAGCGCCGGCAGCGACTGGTCCTGGATGTTGGGCTACACCTACACCAACACCACGGAAGTGGGGGCACTGACGAGCTCGACCGCGAGCTCCGGTTTCGGTGGCCAGTACAACTTCACCACCAATGAAGAACTGTCCAGCACCGCCCGCTACGAGATCAAGGACCGCTTCTCCGGCGCGCTGAACTGGAAGCATGCTTTCTTCGGCGACTACCAGACCCAGGTCGGCCTGTTCTACGAAGGTCGTAGCGGCCGTCCGTTCAGCTATATCTTCTCGGGCGACGCCAACGGCGACGGCCGCACTTTCAACGACCTGTTCTACGTGCCGTCGGGTCGGGGGGACGTGCTGTTTGGCTCCGTCACCAATGCGGGCGTGTTCACGCCCAATGCGGCGATGGAAAACGCGTTCTGGGAGTGGCTGGAAAGCAAGCCTGAACTGGCAGGCTACCGCGGCACCTATGCGTCGGAGAACGCCTTCCGCGCTGGCTGGATCAATACCTTCGACCTGCGGATCAGCCAGGAGTTGCCGGGCTTCTTCAAGGGCCACAAGTCCAAGGTCTGGGTTGATATCCAGAACGTCGGTAATCTGCTGAACAAGGATTGGGGCCACATCCTGGATTGGGGCTTCAATGGCAACCAGGCCGCCGCGAGCCTGGTCGGCATCGACAAGGCAACCGGCAAGTACGTGTACGGCTACCGCAGCGGCACGTCGTTTGGTCAGCCGGGCAACCTCGCGGTCCCGACCGATTCCGACAGCAATACCAACGGCATCTCGCAGTGGTCGGTGCAGGTGGGTTTCCGCTACGACTTCTGATCGAAGTCGCGATAAAGGTCCGACAAACGGCCGGGGCAACCCGGCCGTTTGTTTTTCGCCGTAGCCGCCTGCGGCAAGATGCGAAAGTCCAGCCGGCTGTGACCGGTATGCGGCGACGGATGGCCTCGCGCCAGACCTGTGCCGGATCCCGTCGCTCACTGCCCGGAGGCACACCCGCGCGCTAGACTGGGCGCATGAACGAATCGACCAATATCCTGCCGCAGGGCGCGGCCGTCCCCTTCACGCCCACCCTCCCCACCGTCTCCACCCACATCTACCCGCGCGGCGGCCTGGATGTCCTCAGCCGCGAGGAAGTCGCGCGCCTGCGCGATGCCTCCTCCGGTGGCTTGCACGACCTGCTGCGCCGCTGTGCGCTGGCGGTGCTGACCTCCGGCAGCGCTTCCGACGACCCGCGTGCCGCGCAGGAGCTGTACCCCGATTTCGACATCCAGGTGCGCCAGCAGGACCGTGGTGTGCGCATCGAGCTGACCAATGCGCCGGCGATGGCTTTCGTCGATGACCGCATCATCGCCGGCGTGGCCGAACTGCTGTTCGCGGTGGTGCGCGACATTGCCTTCACCGCCATCGACCTCAACGGCGACGAGGAACTCAATACCTCGCCGGCGATCACCGATGCCGTTTTCCGTCTGCTGCGCAATGCGCGCGTGCTGCACCCTTCGGATCCCAACCTGGTGGTGTGCTGGGGCGGCCACTCGATCGGCCAGGAGGAATACAAGTACACCAAGCAGGTGGGCTACGAGCTGGGCCTGCGCGGGCTCGACATCTGCACCGGCTGCGGCCCGGGCGCGATGAAGGGCCCGATGAAGGGCGCCACCATCGCCCATGCCAAGCAGCGTCGCCGGCGCAGCCGCTACATCGGCATCACCGAGCCCGGGATCATCGCGGCGGAATCGCCGAACCCCATCGTCAACCACCTGGTGATCATGCCGGACATCGAGAAGCGCCTGGAGGCCTTCGTCCGCATGGCCCACGGCATCATCGTGTTCCCGGGCGGCGTGGGCACCGCCGAGGAAATCCTGTACCTGCTCGGCATCCTGCTGCGCGAGGAGAACGCGCATCTGCGCTTCCCGCTCATCCTCACCGGCCCCACCGGGGCAGCGCCGTACTTCGAGCAGATCGACAGGTTCATCCGCCTGACCCTGGGCGATGATGCGGCCAGGCTCTACGAAATCATCGTGGCCGATCCGGCCCTGGTGGCCAAGCGGATGGACCTGGGTATCCGCAAGGTCAAGGACCAGCGCATTGCGCAGAAGGACTCGTTCTTCTTCAACTGGGGCGTAGAAGTGCCGCTGGAATTCCAGCAGCCGTTCGTGCCCACCCACGAACTGATGGCGGGGCTGGACCTGCACCACGGCCGCAAACCGCACGAGTTGGCGGCTGACCTGCGTCGCGCGTTTTCCGGCATCGTGGCCGGCAACGTCAAGGAAGACGGCATGCGCCGGATCGAGGCGCACGGCCCGTTCGAAATCCATGGCGATCCCGACATCATGCAGGCGCTGGATGCGCTGCTGCGCGCATTCGTCGAGCAGCGACGGATGAAGATCGCCGGCGACTACAGGCCCTGCTATCGCGTGGTGGCCTGACCGCCGCCCCCGCGTCCCGTAGGAGCGCACTGAAAGGGCGAACGCTTTCGCAAGATCATGCAAAGAGCATCGCGCCCTTTCGGTGCGCTCCTACGGAAAAGCGGCTTGCCTTGGTGGCCGCGGCTTACGCGGGCAGATACATCCGCGCCACGAAGCGGCCGTTTTCCACGGCGGCGTCAATCCTGCCGCGTCCGCCGGTCATGGCCTGCACGCGCTCGCGGGCCGAGGCCAGTCCCACCGCATGGCCCTTGTGGCTGCTTTCGACGGCTGGCAGGTCGTTGGCAATGACGATTTCGATGCCGCCGTCATCTCCAGTATGGACACCGACCTCCAGCCGCCCGCCGGCGGGGATGCGCTCGATGCCGTGGCGGATCGCGTTCTCGGCCAAGGGCTGGATCGACAGCGACGGCACCTGCACGTCGGGCAGCGGTACCGGAACATCCCAGACCAGCTGCAGCCGGGGCCCGAAGCGCAGGGCCTCGATTTCCAGGTAGCGCCGGGTCAGCGCCAGCTCTTCGGTCAGCGGAATCAGCTGCGGCCCGCGCAGTGCGCTGCGGAACAGGTCGGCCAGATCCAGCAGCACGCGCTCCGCCTCGTCCGGTCGCGCATGCACCAGCGCCGCGCCGGTATTGAGCGTGTTGAACAGGAAATGGGGCCGGATCCGCGCCTGCAGGGCTTCCAACTCCAGCTGTTTCGCGCGCACCGCAAGCCGGCGGGAACGCCAGTAGTTCTGGTAGCCCACCAGGCCGATCAGCCCCACCACCAGTGCGATCGCCAGCATCCGCAGGACGAACGCCCCGCGCGAACCATCGCCGAGTCCGCCCACGGCCAGCACGCTCCAGGCCGCCATCGACACCAGCAGGCTCATCGCCAGGAACAGGCCTAGGCAGACCCACGCCAGCCGCATCGGGGGCAGCCTGTCGAGACGGCGGCGCAGCAGGTACAGCGCGCACAGCGTCCCCAGCGCGACCCACTGGATGCCCAGCGAGGCCAACCCGAACTGCACCAGCCGGTCGCCGCTCTGGGCCGGCGCCAGGGCAAGGATCGCCGCCAACGCCTCCCCGCCCAGCATCACGCCCAGCAGGGCGGGTGGGCGCCAGAGTGCGGCGAGGGGGTCGTCCGGGGTCTTTTCGCGATGGGGCATGGCGAGTCCGGAGAAAGGCGTGTCTCGAACTAGCCTAGCGGCCGGGTTCGCGGAAGTCGAAGGTCAGCGAGCCCGCGTCCCCTTGACCCACCGCCCACTCCAAGAGGGGGCCCGCCTGTCGGGGATCACTGGCTGTGGATCACGACGGCGACTAACGTGCATGTGTCAAGAAGCGGAGGATGCCACTTTGCAACACCCATACACCTGTCGAACTGCCGGATCGCGAGGTTTCACCTTGGTGGAGCTGATGGTGACGGTGGCCGTGCTTGGGATCCTCGCTGTGGTGGCTGTTCCGGCCATGACCGGGATGATCAACAACAGCCGCCTCCGCGGGCAGGCCGAAGAGGTTACCTCGACGCTCCAGCTTGCGCGTTCGGAAGCGGTGCGGCGCAACCAGCGCATTACTGCGTGCGCATCCGCCGCCGGCACGGCTTGCGCGGCAAGTGCGAGCCGAATGGTGGTGTATTGGCAGGATCCGAATAATGCGGCCACCACGGAAATGGTCCGCGAGATTCCGATGCCGGGTAGTGTGCAAATCAGTGGCCCTGCCGCCGGCATCCAGTTCAGGCCGACGGGTCTGACCGACAACGCACAGCAGCTGCAGGTCACGGTGGCAGGCAGTACGCGATATGTCTGCGTCCAGATCAGTGGCGTTGTGTCAATAAAGAAGGTGGCTTGCTGATGAAAACCCGCATGAAGCCGATTTCCCTCCCGCGCCATGCGCAAGGCATGAGCCTGATCGAGGTGATGGTGGCGGTAATGGTCCTGGCGGTGGGGCTGCTGGGCGTTGCCGCCATGCAGGCGCTAGGGAAAGTCTGAACAACTCGCCACCTGTGGGCGACAATAGGGCATCACCTCCGGGATGACTTCTGATGCAGCTGACATTCGGTGACGCCGAAGATCTGGGCCAACGCAAGCAGACGCGGCGGGAGGTGTTCCTGGCGGAGATGGAGCAGGTAGTGCCGTGGAAGGCGCTGCTGTCGCTGATCGAGCCGCACTATCCGAAGCTGGGGCGTCCAGGCCGGCAGCCATACGCGCTGGCCACGATGCTGCGCATCCACTTCCTGCAGCAGTGGTACGCACTCAGCGACCCGGCGATGGAAGAGGCCTT
>NZ_AUIV01000010.1 GCF_000423885.1 Thermomonas fusca DSM 15424
CCAGCGGGATCGTCGCCATGCCGAGCGCTGGGAGCACTGCAAGGCCAGCCTGCGGGCGAAGGTGGAGCACCCGTTCCGGGTGATCAAGCGGCAGTTTGGCTACGTCAAGGTCCGCTATCGCGGTCTTGCGAAGAACAGCGCGCAGGTGCAGACCTTGTTCGCCCTGTCGAATCTGTGGATGGCGCGCCGGCAATTGCTGCCGGCGGCGGGATCAGTGCGCCTGTAAGGCGGGGAAACCCGCCGGAAAACGCCGGAAACGGCGCGTAAAGGCGGTGACGAAGCAAAAAAGCTGCTCTGTGGCCCAGGATTGAAGCCTCAGGGTGTGTTGATCAGACCTTCCCTAGTCCACCGGTTGGCGGCTGAGGTAGGCATGCCCTTCAACTCAAGAACGGCGGGATGGCTTGCCTAGTCCGCCGTATTCCGGGCAGGGCGGGAGTAGCCCCCGGCCTGCTATCATGATCACAGTACCTCCAACAGGTTAGGTGGTTCCAAGGGAGCTTCAAAAGTTATCAGCAACTTTTGGAACTTATCCACTTACTTTTGGCACTTATCACTAACTTTTGGCATAAAGCACAGCGAGGCAGCACATGGCACGCGGCGTGAACAAAGTGATCCTGGTCGGCAACCTCGGCAACGATCCCGACGTGAAGTACACCCAGGGCGGGATGGCGATCACCACGCTGAGCGTGGCCACCACCAACGTGCGCAAGGACAAGGATGGCCAGCAGATCGAGAAGACCGAATGGCACCGCGTCAAGCTGTTCGGCAAGCTCGGCGAGATTGCCGGCGAGTACCTGAAGAAAGGCCGCCAGGTCTATATCGAGGGGCGCCTTGAGTACGGCTCCTACGACAAGGACGGGGTCAAGCACTACACCACCGACATCATCGCGGACGAGATGCAGATGATCGGCGGCGGTGAGGGCCAGCGCGGTGGCGGCGAGGGTGGCGGTGGCTACCAGCAGCGCGGCGGCGGCGAAGGCGGCGGCTACCAGCGTGGCGGTGGCAGCGGCGGCGACCGTCCGCAGCGCAGCGCTCCGGCCCAGCGCCGCGAACCGGCGCAGGCACCGGCCAAGCCGGCCTTCGACGACGTGCCGTTCGACGACGATATCCCGTTCTAGGAAGCACCTATCTGCCGCCGCGCCTCGCGCGGTCGGGAGTTGAGCATGAGCGGACGCCAGCGCCAGTTGAGCATGGGCTTCCTCGCCGAGCCGTCGGACGTGAACTTCGGCGGCAAGGTGCACGGCGGGCAGGTGATGCGCTGGATCGACCAGGCCGGTTATGCCGCTGCGGTCGGCTGGAGCGGCCACTACAGCGTCACGGTGGCGGTGGGCGGGATCCGCTTCGTCGCCCCGATCCGGATCGGCGATCTGGTCGCGGTGCAGGCCACCCTGATCCACACCGGCACCACCTCGATGCATTTCGCGGTGGACGTGCGCGCCCGTGACCCGCGCGCCGACGAGGCCGATGCGCGGCTGTGCACCCACTGCGTGATCGTGTTCGTGGCGCTGGATGCGCCGGAAGGCTCGCCGGTGCCGGTGCCGCCGTGGCAGCCGCGCAGCGAGGACGATCGCAAGCTGGCCGAATACGCACAGCAAGTGATGGCGCTGGGCCGCGACGTGGAGCAGGCGGTGGCGCGCTACCGCCAGGCCGCCGTCGACGCCCGCAAACAGTGACGCCGCCCGCAGGCGGCGTCATCGGCACGGATTGGAGACTGCCGGCTCAGCTGCCGGCGGCCACGCGCCGCGCCTCCAGATACTTCTGCGCCCAATAGCCGCTGGTCAGGCTGGAGACGGTTACGTCGCGGCCGGTGCGCGGCGCGTGCAGGAACTTGCCCTCGCCGATGTAGATGCCGACGTGGTCGATGTGGCCGCGCTTGCCGAAGAACACCAGATCGCCTTCGGCCAGCGCGTCGCGGCTGGCGACCTTGGTGCCTTCATCGGCCATCGCGCGCGACACCCGCGGCAGGTCGATGCCGATGGTGCGGAACACGTAACCCACCAGGCCGCTGCAGTCGAAGCCGCTTTCCGGCGAGCTGCCGCCCCAGCGATACGGCGTGCCGAGCAGGGAGAACGCGCGCTGCAGCACGGTCTTGACCAGCGACGGACTGGTCGGCGCGTCCTTGGACTTCTGCAGGATGGCCAGCTGAGCAGCCAGCGGCGCGGTATCGGGGGTGGCGATGGCGGCCGGGGCCGGCAGCGCCAGCGCAGCGGCCGATGCGGCCTGCGGTGCGGGATCGGCCTTGGAAATCGCGGGATTCATCGCCAGTGCCGGCAGGCTGCCCGCCAAGAGGGCCAGGGCAAGGGCCAGTCGGAGCACGCGACGGGAGCGCGGTGCGGAATGGCCGTGGTGCAGGTTCGCTGTCTTCACGCGGTCATCACGAAGCAAAAACAGGGGCGACTATGCCTGCGATGACGGGTCGGGAAGTTCAGAAACTGTTAGCTGGCGCAAGATGAATAGGCAGGAATTCACATATCCATCATCGGGATGCGAGCTTTCGTGACGGGCTTCACGTTTCACTTCAGCAGCCGTCTCGCCCCGGAGTAATGGTCGATCCACCAGTGTCCGTCCAGGGAATCAAGCCGGACCGTACCGCCGCTGCTGGGCGCATGGACGAAGCGGCCCTGGCCCACATAGATGCCAACGTGGCTGACCTGCCCGCCACTGCCGAAGAACACCAGGTCACCGCTGGCCAGCCGTTCCGGGCGGATAGGTGGCCCCTGCAGGCCTGCCAGTTCGCGGGTGGTGCGCGGCAGGCGCAGGTCCAGCATGTCGCGGAACACGTAGCCGACCAGGCCACTGCAGTCGAAGCCGCCTTCCGGGGTATTGCCGCCGTAGCGGTAGGGCGTGCCGACCAGGCTGATGGCGCGCATCAGCACCGCGTTGGCCTTGGCCGAGTCGGCCGGCTCCACCATCGGCCAGTCGCGCACGCCGGCGCGTGGCGGCGCGTGACGGGTGGTTTCGCCGCCGCCGCAGCCGGCCAGCACGGCGGCCAGCAGCAGGGCCGGCAATGGCGCAAGCGCGGCGCAGCGTCGATAATGCGCGCCCGGTCGCTGGATGCAGTCGGCTGGTTCCATCCCTCGCAGTGTTGCCGCAACCGCATGCGGCGGCAAGCGCCCAACCGATTGGCAGGCACATCATGAAGATCGAAAAAGACCGCGTTGTCCGTTTCCACTACGCCGTGGCCGAAGCCGGCAAGGAGCAGCTGGAAAGCTCGAAGGCGGTGGGCGAGCCGCTGGCCATCCTGTTCGGCCGCGGGCAGATCATCCCTGGTCTGGAAAAGGCGATGGACGGCCGCGAAGCCGGCGACAGCTTCAAGGCCGCGGTCACCGCCGGCGATGCCTACGGCGAGCGCCGCGACGGCCTGAGCCAGCGCATTCCCAAGAAGCACTTCGGCGAGCAGAAGCTGGCGCCGGGCATGCAGGTGGTGCTCAACACCAACTTCGGCCCGCGCGCGGTGACCATCCAGAAGGTGGGCATGAGCGTGGTCGACGTGGACCTGAACCACCCGATGGCCGGCAAGGACCTGGAGTTCGACATCGAGATCATCGAAGTGCGTGAGGCCAGCGAGGAAGAAATCGCCCACGGCCACGTGCATGGCGAGGGCGGCCACGCGCATTGATCCATGCGCAGCATGGATCAATGCCAAAGTTTGCCGTGCAAACTTCGGGCCCCGGCTGTTAGCGGCCAGACCCCCCATTCGCGCCTGCGGCGCGAATCGCCCCCTGACTCAGGGGGCCGGATGAAAGCATCATCGCGAACGGCCCGCAATGCGGGCCGTTCGCGTTTGCGGATCGCGGACATGGCGCCATGCCGCTGCGGGCAGGTGGTGGGCTGTCCCGCCGGCCTTGGGGCCGTGATAATGGGCGATCTTTCCAGCGGACGCCGAACATCGTGAGCGCAACCATCGCCGAAGAATCCATCGATTGCCTCGTGGTCGGAGCCGGCGTGTCCGGGCTGGCCACCGCGCTGGCGCTGCTCGACGATGGCCGCGAAGTGACGGTGATCGACGCCGGCAAGATCGGCGCCGGCGCATCGCATGGCAACTGCGGCACGCTCACCCCCAGCCACGCGCCGCCGCTGGCCGGGCCGAATACGCTGCTGCGCGCCGCGCGCTGGATGTTCACCCCCGACGCACCGCTGTACATCAAGCCCACCCTGAATCCGGACACACTGCGCTGGATGCTGGGTTTCATGCAGCGCTGCAACCACCGCGACTACGTGGCCAGCGCCCGCGCCAAGTTCACCCTGCTGTCCGACTCGCGCCAGCGCATCCAGCAGTGGGTGGAGCGCTACGCGCTGGACTGCGAGTTCGCCGAGACCGGCGAGGACTACGTGTTCAAGACCCGCCGTGACATGGATCGCGAACTGGGCGACGTGCCGCTGCTGCGCGAGCTGGGCGTGGACGTGGAGATCGTCGAAGGCCGGGATTACGAAGCGCGCGACCCTGCCTTCAAGCCCGGCCTGGCCGGCGCGATGTGCTTCCGCGGCGACGCTGCGCTGCGCCCGGACCGCTATGTTGCCGAACTGGCGCGGGTGGTGCGCGAGCGCGGCGGGCGGATCATCGAGCACTGCCCGCTGCAGTCGCTGGAGTCCGGCGCACAAGGCGTGCTGGCCAGCACCGCGCAGGGGCGGCTGCGCGCGCGCGACGTCATCCTGGCCACCGGCGCATGGTCGCCGCAGATCGCCAATGCGGTCGGCCTGCCGTGGCTGCGCAAGACCATCCAGCCGGGCAAGGGTTATTCGATCACCTACAGCTCGCCGCAGCTGGCGCCGAAGCGGCCGGTCATCCTGTATGAACCCTCGGTCTGCGTGACCGCCTGGGGCAGCGGCTATCGGCTGGGCAGCACGATGGAATTCACCGGCTTCGATGACAGCCTCAACGAGAAGCGGCTGGGCGCGCTGGAGCGCGGCGCGGCGCAGTTCCTGCACCATCCGGTCGGCCCGGAAGTGCGCGAGAAGTGGTGCGGCTGGCGGCCGATGAGCCGCGACGACATCCCGCTGATCGGGCGCGCGCCCGGCCATCCGCACCTGTGGATGGCGGTCGGCCACGGCATGATGGGGGTGAGCATGAGCGCCAGCACCGGCCAGCTGCTGGCCGACATGATCGCCGGCCGCATGCCCTGCGTGAACCCGGCGCCATTCGATCCGGTGCGGTTCGCCTGATCTGCCAGGGAGCCCGATAATGACCACCAGCAAGGCCCGCAGTGACTTCCGCATGCGCCTGCTGGCGCTGGCGATCCTCGCCGCTGCGGCCTGGCTGGTCTACTGGCTGCTGGGCAAGTTGTTCCCGTCCGAGCTGCACGCCACCGCTGGTTGGCTGGCGGCGCGGTTGCATGCGTTGATCCGCTGGGTCAGCGGCTGGATCGCTTAGGACTGCGCGGCATCGCGGCGAAGCGTGTGTCGACGCTGCGGATCAGACTTCCAGCGTCGCCAGATCGCCCTTCTGTTCCAGCCAGCTCTTGCGGTCGGAGGCGCGCTTCTTGGCCAGCAGCATGTCCATCAGCGAGCGGGTGGCGGTGTCGTCGTCGACGGTGAGCTGCACCAGCCGGCGGGTGTCCACGTGCATGGTGGACTCGCGCAGCTGCTGCGGGTTCATTTCGCCCAGGCCCTTGAAGCGGGTGACGTTGATCTGGCCCTTGAGCTTCTCGCGCTGGATCTTCTCCAGCAGCAGCCGCTTTTCTTCCTCGTCCAGCGCGTAGAACACCTGCTTGCCCACGTCCACGCGGAACAGCGGCGGCATCGCCACGAACACATGGCCGGCGGCGACCAGCGCGGGGAAATGCTTGAGGAACAGCGCGGTGAGCAGGGTGGCGATATGCAGGCCGTCGCTGTCGGCGTCGGCCAGGATCACCACCTTGCCGTAGCGCAGGCCGTCGATCTCCTCCTTGCCCGGGTCGCAGCCGATGGCAACGGCGAGGTCGTGCACTTCCTGCGAGCCCAGCACCTGCCCGGAAGCCACTTCCCAGGTGTTCAGGATCTTGCCGCGCAGCGGCAGGATGGCCTGGAAATCCTTGTCGCGGGCCTGCTTGGCGCTGCCGCCGGCGGAGTCGCCCTCGACCAGGAACAGCTCGGTGCGCGACAGGTCCTGGCTGATGCAATCGGCCAGCTTGCCGGGCAGGGCCGGCCCCTGCGTCACCTTCTTGCGGACGATCTGCTTTTCGGTCTTCAGCCGCGCCGAGGCGCGCTCGATGGCCAGCTGCGCGATCTTCTCGCCGAACTCGGTGTGGGCGTTGAGCCACAGGCTGAAGGCGTCGTGCGCGGCGCCCTCGACGAAACCCGCGGCCTGGCGCGAGGACAGGCGCTCCTTGGTCTGGCCGCTGAACTGCGGGTCGGTCATCTTCAGCGACAGCACGAAGGCGACCCGGTCCCACACGTCCTCCGGCGCCAGTTTGACGCCGCGCGGCAGCAGGTTGCGGAAGTCGCAGAACTCGCGCAGGGCGTCGGTGAAGCCGCTGCGCAGGCCGTTGACGTGGGTGCCGTGCTGGGCGGTGGGAATCAGGTTGACGTAGCTTTCCTGCACCAGCTCGCCTTCCGGCAGCCAGGCCACCGCCCAGTCCACCACCTCGGTGTCCTTCTTCAGGCTGCCCACGAACAGCTCCGGCGGCAGCAGCTCGCGGCCGTCCAGTTCGCCCTTCAGGTAGTCACGCAGGCCGTCCTCGTAATACCACTGCAGGCGCTCGCCGCTGGCCTCGTCGAACAGGTTGACGGTCAGGCCGGGGCAGAGCACCGCCTTGGCGCGCAGCAGGTGCTTGAGCGCGCGCAGGTTGAACTTGGGCGTGTCGAAATACTTCGGGTCCGGCCAGAAGCGCAGCCGCGTGCCGGTGTTCTTCTTGCCCACGCTGCCGACCACCGACAGCGCCGATGCGCGGTCGCCGTCGGCGAAGGCCATGTGGTATTCGCTGCCGTCGCGCTTGATGAACACGTCGACCTTGTTCGACAGCGCGTTGACCACGCTGACGCCGACGCCATGCAGGCCGCCGCTGAAGGTGTAGTTCTTGTTGCTGAACTTGCCGCCGGCGTGCAGGCGGGTGAGGATCAGTTCGACGCCGGGGATCTTCTCCTCCGGGTGGATGTCCACCGGCATGCCGCGGCCGTCGTCGGACACTTCGCAGCTGCCGTCGGCGTGCAGGGTCACCTCGATGCCGCGGGCATGCCCGGCCAGCGCCTCGTCCACCGCGTTGTCGATGACTTCCTGCGCCAGGTGGTTCGGGCGGGTGGTGTCGGTGTACATGCCGGGCCGGCGCTTGACCGGGTCCAGACCGGAGAGGACTTCGATGTCGGCGGCGTTGTAGCGGGTGTTCATGCGTGCGTGCTGCAGGGGGACGGCGCAGGATGGTCGTCCCGCCTGCCGCGGTCAAGGTTGAACGCGGCCGCGAACCGTGCCACGTCGCGGGTGGATGGCGGGAAGGCGCGCGGGCGCCGGCGGCCCCGCCTACAATTGCCGCCGGGTCGCCGCGTTGGTGGATCCTTTCCGAAGGCAGGCGACGGCGGCAGATGCATGGCGACACAGTGTTGGATGGGGCAGGCGTGACCGCGCAGTCATCGGCGAGGCGCCTGCTTGCCGCCGACGTCGGTGGCACCTACGCCCGCTTGGGCCTGGTCGATCCGGACGGCGACGGGTTCAGCGTCGGTTTCCACCGCCGCTACGAATGCGCAGCTTTTCCCAGCCTGGCCGCGGTGCTGCGCCGTTTCCGCGACGAGGCCGTCGGCGCCGGCGAGACCGCGTTTCCGGACGCCTGCGTGGTGGCGATTGCCGGCGTGCTGCAAGGCGATCATCTGCTCAACGGCAACCTGGCGTGGCCGGTGTCGCTGTCCGCGACCCGTCGCGACGCCGGCATCGGCCATCTGCACCTGATCAACGATTTCGAGGCGCTGGCCTGGGCGCTGCCGCGGATTCCGCAGGCGCAGTTGCAGCCGCTGGGTGCCGCGGGTGGCCTGCCGCTGCCGACGCTGCTGCTGGGTCCGGGCACCGGGCTGGGCGCCGCGCTGCTGGTGGAACAGGACGGCCGGCCCGCCGTGCAGCCCAGCGAAGCCGGGCAGGCCGCGCTTGCCGCCGGCACGCCGCTGGAACTGGAGGTGGTGCGGTTGCTGCAGGCGCGCTTCGGCCACGTGGCCAGCGAGCGAGTGTTCTCCGGCCCCGGGCTGGTGAACCTGTACCTGGCGCTGTGCGCGCTGCGCGAGATGCAGCCGCGCTGGCAAACGCCGGCGGAGCTGGTGGAAGCCGCGGACCAAGGCAGCGACCCGCTGGCGGCCGAGTGCATCGCGCTGTTCTGCGGATGGCTGGGCAGCTTCGCCGGCGACCTGGCGTTGACCTTCCGCGCCGGTTCGGTCTGCCTGGCCGGAGGCCTGACCGGGCACCTGCAGCGCCATTTGAGTCGTGGCGACTTCATCCGTCGCTTCCTCGACAAGGGCGTGCTGTCCGACAGCCTGCGCGAGGTGCCGGTGCACGCGCTGGAGCACGGCGATCTGGGCCTGATCGGCGCGGCGGCCTGGCACGCGGCGCGGCCACGCGACTGAGCGACGGCAAGCGGCGTTGCGGTGGCGCGGGTCGCGTCTGCAAGACCCGGCTGCGGTCTTCGCAAAAAGCGTGTTTCCATTCCGGATCAATGACTTGTGCCGGAACCGGGGGCGCGCGGCCATGTACGCCCACGCGTCTTGCCGCTAGAATGCGGGTTTCCAGCGCCGCGCTGCCGCCATGACTTCCCCTGCTACCCATACGCCCCTTCTCTTCGTGACCGGGGGCGTGGTGTCCTCGCTCGGCAAAGGCATTTCCGCCGCTTCGCTGGCGGCGATCCTCGAAGCCCGTGGCCTGTCGGTCACGATGATGAAGCTGGACCCCTACCTCAACGTCGATCCGGGCACGATGAGCCCGTTCCAGCACGGCGAGGTCTATGTCACCGACGACGGCGCCGAGACCGACCTCGACCTCGGCCATTACGAACGCTTCGTCAACACCCGCCTGTCGGGGCTGAACTCGATCACCACCGGCAAGATCTACGACGCCGTGATCCGCAAGGAGCGCCGCGGCGACTACCTCGGCGGCACCGTGCAGGTGATCCCGCACGTCACCGACCAGATCAAGCACTGCATCGACGCCGCCACCGCCGGCTTCGATGTCGGCATCGTCGAGATCGGCGGCACCGTCGGCGACATCGAGTCGCTGCCGTTCCTCGAGGCGATCCGCCAGCTGCGGATCGAGCGCGGCGCCGACCATGCGATGTTCATGCACCTGACCCTGGTGCCGTACATCGCCGCCGCCGGCGAGCTGAAGACCAAGCCCACCCAGCATTCGGTGAAGGAACTGCGCGGCATCGGCATCCAGCCGGACGTGCTGATGTGCCGCAGCGAGAAGCCGCTGCCGGACGGCGAGCGCCGCAAGATCGCGCTGTTCACCAACGTGCCGGAGAAGGCGGTGATTTCCGCCATCGACCTGGACAACATCCACAAGATCCCGCGCTGGCTGCACGCGCAGGGCCTGGACCAGCTGGTGGTGGAGCAGTTGCGCCTGCAGGACAAGGCGCATGCCGCCGACCTGTCGGAATGGGACGCGGTGGTCGATGCCGCGGAGCACCCGGACGACGAAGTCACCATCGCCGTGGTCGGCAAGTACGTCGACCACAAGGACGCCTACAAATCGGTGGGCGAGGCGCTCAAGCATGGCGGCATCCGCCAGCGCACCCGCGTGAACCTGAAGTGGCTGGAGGCCGGCGACCTCGAGCGCGAGGGCGCCGCCGCGCTGCTGGCCGACGTCGACGGCGTGCTGGTGCCGGGCGGGTTCGGTGATCGCGGCTTCGAAGGCAAGGTGCTGACCTCGAAGTACGCGCGCGCAACCGGGCTGCCGTACTTCGGCATCTGTTACGGCATGCAGGCGGCGGTGGTCGACATGGCCCGCCACGAGGCCGGCCTGGCCGGCGCCAACAGCACCGAGAACGACCGCGATTCCGCGCATCCGGTGATCGGCTTGATCACCGAGTGGCGCACCCAGAGCGGCGAAGTGGAGCGCCGCAGCGAGGGCTCCGACCTCGGCGGCAGCATGCGCCTGGGGCTGCAGGACCAGCGCGTCAAGCCAGGCACGCTGGCGCACGCGCTGTACGGCAAGGACGTGGTGGGCGAACGTCACCGCCACCGCTACGAGTTCAACAACCGCTACCGCACCCAGCTGGAAGACGCCGGGCTGGTGATTTCCGCCAAGTCGATGGATGACCTGCTGGTGGAGATGGTGGAACTGCCGCAATCCGTGCATCCGTGGTTCCTGGCCTGCCAGGCGCACCCCGAGTTCCTGTCCACGCCGCGCAGCGGGCATCCGCTGTTCGTCGGCTTCATCCGCGCCGCCCGCGAACGCCGCGCGGCCCAGCAGAAGTGAGCGCATCCATGGATCTTTGCGGCTTCAAGGTCGGGCTTGACCAACCGTTGTTCCTGATCGCCGGCCCCTGCGTGGTCGAAAGCGAGCAGCTGCAGATCGACGTGGCGGGGCAGTTGAAGGAGATCACCGGCAAGCTGGGGATCAACTTCATCTTCAAGTCCAGCTTCGACAAGGCCAACCGCACCTCGATCAACAGTTTCCGCGGCCCCGGCATGGAAGAAGGCCTGCGCGTGCTGGCCGAGGTCAAGCGCCAGCTCGGCGTGCCGGTGCTGACCGACGTGCACGAATACACGCCGATGGACGAAGTGGCTTCCGTCGTCGACGTGCTGCAGACGCCGGCCTTCCTGGTGCGGCAGACCGATTTCATCACCAAGGTCTGCGCCACCGGCAAGCCGGTCAACATCAAGAAGGGCCAGTTCCTTTCGCCGTGGGACATGAAACCGGTGGTGGAGAAGGCCAAGTCCACCGGCAACCAGCGGATCATGGTCTGCGAGCGCGGCGCGTCGTTCGGCTACAACAACCTGGTCAGCGACATGCGCAGCCTCGCGGTGATGCGCGACACCGGCTGCCCGGTAGTGTTCGACGCCACCCATTCGGTGCAGCTGCCGGGCGGGCAGGGCGCAAGCTCCGGCGGCCAGCGCGAGTTCGTGCCGGTGCTGGCGCGCGCCGCGGTCGCCGTGGGCGTGTCCGGCGTGTTCATGGAAACCCACCCCGACCCGAGCAAGGCGTTGTCCGACGGCCCCAATGCCTGGCCGCTGGGCAAGATGGAAGCACTGCTGGAAACCCTGCTGGAACTGGACGCCGTGACCAAGCGCGGCGGCTTCCTCGAATCCTCCTTCTGATTCCCGAGACGATTTCCCACGATGACCACGATCACCCGGATCCACGCCCGCGAAATCCTCGACAGCCGCGGCAATCCCACCCTTGAAGCCGAAGTGACGCTGGCCGACGGCAGCTTCGGTCGCGCCGCGGTGCCGTCCGGCGCCTCCACCGGCAGCAAGGAAGCGGTGGAGCTGCGCGACGGCGACAAGACCCGCTACCTCGGCAAGGGCGTGCAGAAGGCTGTCGGCAACGTCAACGGCGTGGTCGCCGACGCGCTGCAGGGCTTCGACGCCGCCGACCAGGGCGGGCTGGACAAGCGCCTGATCGACCTCGACGGCACCGAGAACAAGGGCCGGTTGGGCGCAAACGCGCTGCTGGGGGTGTCGATGGCGGCCGCGCACGCGATGGCGGCCTCGAAGAAGCAGGCGCTGTGGCAGTACCTCGCCGGCCTGACCGGCGCCGCGCCCGTGCTGCCGGTGCCGATGATGAACATCATCAACGGCGGTGCGCACGCCGACAACAACGTCGACCTGCAGGAATTCATGGTGCTGCCGGTCGGCTTCGATTCGTTCAGTGAAGCGCTGCGCAGCGGCACCGAGATCTTCCACGCGCTGAAGTCGGTGCTGAAGGCGCGCGGCTTGTCCACCGCGGTGGGCGACGAAGGCGGCTTCGCCCCCGACCTGCGCAGCAATGAAGAGGCGCTGGAAACCATCCTCGAAGCCATCGGCAAGGCCGGCTACAAGGCCGGCGAGGACGTGCTGCTGGGCCTGGACGTGGCGTCCACCGAATTCTTCGAGAACGGCAAGTACAACCTCACCGGAGAAGGCAAGCGCCTGACCTCGGAGCAGTTCGTCGACTTCCTCGCCAACTGGTGCGCGCAGTACCCCATCGTCACCATCGAAGACGGCATGGCCGAAGACGACTGGGACGGCTGGAAGCTGCTGACCGACCGCCTCGGCGGCAAGGTGCAGCTGGTCGGCGACGACCTGTTCGTCACCAACCCGCGCATCTTCAGGGACGGCATCAGCCGCGGAGTGGCCAACGCCATCCTGATCAAGGTCAACCAGATCGGCACCCTCAGCGAGACGCTGGAAGCCATCGCGATGGCCGACGCGGCGAAGTACGCTGCGATCGTCTCGCACCGCTCCGGCGAAACCGAGGACACCACCATTGCGGACATCGCGGTGGCCACCACCGCCACCCAGATCAAGACCGGTTCGCTGTGCCGTTCCGATCGCGTGGCCAAGTACAACCAGCTGCTGCGCATCGAACAGCAGTTGGGTGCGGCCGCGCGCTACGCCGGTCGCGACGCCTTCGTCTCGCTGAAGCGCTGAGCCTGCACGCCGTCGTGGCGAAGCCGTTGCCCGTGCTGCTGGTCGTGCTGGTGCTGCTGTTGGCGGCGCTGCAGTACAAGCTCTGGTACGGCAGCGGCGGCCAGCACGAAGTGGCCGCGCTGACCGCGCAGGTGAAGACACAGGTGGCCGAGAACCGCCGCCTGCAGGCGCGCAACGATGCGCTGGCGGCGGAAGTCGCCGATCTCAAGGCTGGCGGCGAAGCGGTGGAAGAGCGTGCGCGCAGCGAGCTGGGCATGGTCAAGCCGGGCGAAATCTTCTACCGGGTGATCGATGGCGCGCAGGCCGCGCCCGCATCCGCCGCGCCGGCGGGCGAGGCCGCGCCGCAGCCATGAGCTGGGCGCTGATGCCCGCCGCCGGCAGCGGACGCCGCTTCGGCGGCGAGGTGCCGAAACAGTACCTGGCTGCCGCCGGCAAGCCGCTGGTCGCGCATGCACTGGAGGCGCTGCTGGCGCATCCGGCCATCGACGGCGCGGTGGTGGCGCTGGCGGCGGACGATCCGCACTGGCCGGGCTGGACCAGCCTGCACGGCAAGCCGGTGATTGCCTGCGTGGGTGGCCTTGAGCGCGCCGATTCGGTGCTGGCCGCGTTGCGCGCACTGCCGGCAAGCGTGCCCGAAGACGCGCTGCTGCTGGTGCACGACGCTGCGCGGCCCAACCTGCGCGCGGATGACATCGACAAACTGATCGACGCCGCGACGGCCTGCGCCGACGGCGCCGTCCTCGCCGCGCCGGTGCGCGACACCCTCAAGCGCGCCGGCGAGTCCGCGCGCATCGCAGCCACCGAGCCGCGTGAACGCCTGTGGCGCGCACTGACCCCGCAGGCGTTTCGACGCGACCTGCTGCTGCGCGCGCTGGAAGCGGCGCAGGTCGCTGGCGTTGCAGTGACGGACGAAGCGATGGCGGTCGAACGGCTGGGCCTGCATCCGGCGCTGGTCGAAGGCCGCGAGGACAATCTGAAAGTGACCACGCCGGCGGACCTGGCGCTGGTCGAATTTTTGCTGGCAAGAAACTCGTAGACGCGCACCGCAGGGCGCGATGCCCAGGCCGGACTGTGCGAAGAGCATTGCGCCCCCGCGGTGCGCTCCTTCATAAGCAGGTAAAAGGCGGGTAGATGGATATCAGGATCGGCCAGGGTTACGACGTCCACGCCTTCGGTGACGGCGACCAAGTGGTGCTGGGCGGTGTGCGCATCCCGCATGAGCGCGGCGTGCTGGCGCATTCCGACGGCGACGTGGCGCTGCACGCGCTGTGCGACGCCATGCTGGGCGCGCTGGCGCTGGGCGACATCGGCGTGCATTTCCCGCCGTCGGATGCGCGCTGGAAGGGCGCCGACAGCCGCGCCTTCGTCCGCCACTGCAACGCGCTGATCCTCGAGCGCGGCTGGCGGGTGGGCAATTGCGACATCACCGTGGTTTGCGAGCGGCCGAAGGTCGGGCCGCATGCGCAGGCCATGCGCGAGCTGATCGCCGCCGACCTCGGCATCGACATCGATGAGGTCAGCGTCAAGGCGACCACCAGCGAGCAGCTGGGCTTCACCGGCCGCGGCGAAGGCATCGCGGCGCAGGCGGTCTGCCTGCTGGTGCGGGCGTGACGACGGCTGCGCGCGCCCACGGCGCGCCGGTGCTGGCCGCGCGCATCCGCAGCAGTGCCGAGGATTTCTTCGTCGAGGAAATGCCGGGCTTCGAGGCCAGTGGCGCCGGCGAGCACCTGCTGCTGACCTTGGAGAAGCGCGGCATGAACACCGCCTTCGCCGCCAGGACCATCGCGCAATGGGCGGGCGTGGATGAATCGGCGATCGGCTACGCCGGGCTGAAGGACCGCCATGCGGTGACCCGCCAGCGCTTCAGCGTGTGGCTGCCGAAGAAAGTCGCGCCGGCCATCGAGGCGTTGCAGAGTGACGAGCTGCGCGTGCTGGACCACGCCTGGCATTCACGCAAGCTGCCGCGCGGTGCGCTGGCCGGCAACCGTTTCGTGCTGGTGCTGCGGGCGCTTGAAGGCGAGCGCGATGCCGTCGATGCACGGCTGTCCGCGATCGCGGCGCGCGGCGTGCCCAACCATTTCGGCGAGCAGCGCTTCGGCCGCGGTGGCGACAACGTGCGCAAGGCGGTGGCGATGTTCGCCGGCGGCCGGGTGAAGCGCGAGGAGCGCACGATGCTGCTCTCCGCCGCGCGTTCGGAACTGTTCAACCGGGTGCTGGCGGCGCGGGTCGAGGCGGGCAATTGGGACGCGGCGCTGGACGGCGAGGTGTGGATGCTGGACGGCAGCCGCAGCGTGTTCGGCCCCGAGCCGTTCACCCCGGAACTGCAGGCGCGGCTGGAGGCGTTCGACATCCATCCCAGCGGCCCGCTGTGGGGCGAGGGCGAACTGCGCAGCACCGGCGCCGCCCGCGAGCTGGAGCTGGCCGCGCTGGCCGGCGATACCGCCTCGCGCCTGCGCGCGGGCCTGGAGCGCGCAGGCCTGAAGCAGGAGCGCCGCGCGCTGCGGCTGCGGCCGGCCGAACTGGCGTGGTCATGGCGCGATGACGGCGCGCTGGAGCTGCGCTTCGCGCTGCCGCCGGGCTGCTACGCGACCACGGTGCTGGGCGAGTTGGGCGAGATCGTGGATTCCGCACAATCCCGGTAACCGCTATTTTTCCCGTCGTCGCGGGAACGATCCGTGCCGGCAGCTTCAGCGCTTCTCCAGCAACACCAGCACCGCCCCGGTGCCGCCCTGCGCCGCAGGCGGCGAATGGAAGGCGAGCACGTCGGCGCGCTGGCGCAGCAGGCGGTCCACCAGGTTCTTCAGCACCGGCAACCGCTCTTCGGAATTGCGGCCCTTGCCGTGCACGATCCGCACGCAACCCAGGCCGTGCGCGCGGCAGTCGCGCAGGAATTCGCGCAGCAGTGCTTCGGCGGTGCGGGCGGGCAGACCGTGCAGGTCGAGTTCTTCCTGCGCCGCGTATTCGCCGCGCGCCAGTTTCTTCAGCACCCGCGGAGTGATTTCCTCGCGCCGGTAGCTCATCTCGTCGCCGGCTTCCAGTGCGGACACCAGCATGTGGCGGAACTCCTCGCGGGCGGCTTCCTCGTCGCGACGGGCCATCTTCGCGGACGGCTTCGGCTTCGGTGCGGCGGGCGGCGGCGTGGCCTCCGGCAGCGCCCGCACCTTGCCCCGGTCGGCGCCGATGGCGGCGCGGAACAGGCTGGCGTCGTCGCGGTAGTCATGCTCGGGTTGGATGTCGGGCGGGGCCTTGCGCATGCCGCTCAGGTTACCGCGAAGCGCCTGTGCGCATCCGGTATCATGGCCGCATGCACAATGTTCCGATGCCGTGATGCGGGTACTGGTCAGCAACGACGACGGTGTCGACGCCCCCGGCATCCACGCGCTGGCCAAGGGCCTGCGCGACGCCGGCCACGAAGTGGTGTTGGTGGCGCCCGACCGCGACCGCAGTGGCGCCAGCAATTCGCTGACGCTGGATGCACCGATCCGGGTGGTGCAGCTCGATCCGCGCACCTGGAAGGTCTACGGCACCCCCACCGACTGCGTGCACGTGGCGGTCACCGGCATGCTGGAGGCGCTGGGGCTGGAACCCGACATCGTGGTGTCCGGCATCAACAACGTCGCCAACCTCGGCGACGACGTGATCTATTCCGGCACCGTGGCGGCGGCGATGGAAGGCCGCTTCCTGGGGCTGCCGGCGGTGGCGATGTCGCTGGTCACCGAGGCCCACCAGGGCAAGCACTACGAAAGCGCGGCGCGCGCGGCGGTGGAGATCGTCGAGCGTCTGCGCCGCGACCCGCTGCCGGCGTCCACCATCCTCAATGTGAACGTGCCGGATCTGCCGTGGGACGAGATCCGCGGCTTCGAGACCAGCCGCCTTGGCCATCGTCACCGCGCCGAGCCGTGCATGCCGCAGGAAGATCCGCGCGGGCGCCAGTGGTGGTGGATCGGTGCGGCCGGCGACGAGCAGGACGCTGGGCCAGGCACCGATTTCAACGCGGTGCGCAGCGGTCACATCGCGATCACCCCGCTGCACGTCGACCTGACCCGCTACCAGGCGCTGGAGCAGGTCGCCAGCTGGGTCGGCGGACTGGCCGCGTCGCTGGAGGCGGCATCGTGATCGCGCGGATGCGCCTGCAGCCGGCCGACCTCGGCATGGGCCTGACCGGCCAGCGCGTGCGCGACCGCCTGATCGACGACCTGCGCAAGGGCGGCATCACCGACGAGCGCGTGCTCAATGCGATCCGCACGGTGCCGCGCCACCAGTTCGTGGACGAGGCGCTGGCTTCGCGCGCCTACGAGAACAACGCCCTGCCGATCGGCCACGGCCAGACCATTTCGCAGCCGTTCGTGGTGGCGAAGATGACCGAGGCGCTGCTGCGCGACGGGCCGAACAAGGTGCTGGAAGTGGGCACCGGCTCGGGTTACCAGGCCGCGGTGCTGGCTGCGCTGGGGCTTGATGTCTTCACCGTCGAGCGCATCGGCGACCTGCTGCGCACCGCGCGCAAGCGCTTCCGCAGCCTTGGCCTGCATGTGCGCAGCAAGCATGACGACGGCCGCATCGGCTGGCCGGAAGAAGCACCGTTCGGCGCCATCATCGTCACCGCCGCCGGTCCTGCGCTGGTGGATGCGCTGATCGCGCAGCTGGCGCCGGGGGGAGTGCTGGTGGCACCGGTGGGCGCCTCCGGCGGGCAGTCGCTGCTGTGCCTGCGCAAGCAGGCCGATGGCAGCATCGTGCAGGAAGATCTGGGCGCGGTGGTGTTCGTGCCGCTGCTGTCGGGGATGACCGATCGATGAAACTGTTTGGCCCGCTCTACCAGCGCGCGCTGGTCTGGTCGCGGCATCCGAAGGCGCCGGCACTGCTGGGCGGCCTGAGCTTCGCCGAGGCCATCGTGTTCCCGGTGATGCCGGAAGTGATGCTGGCGCCGATGTGCCTGGCGCAACCGAAGCGTGCGTTCCGCTTCGCCGGCATCAGCCTGCTGTTCTCGCTGCTGGGCGCGGTGGTCGGCTACCTGCTGGGCCATTACGCCTACGAAGTGGTCAAGCCGGGGTTGGCCGCGCTGGGCTGGCTGACGCGGATCGAGGCCGAGGTGGCGGAGTTGCGCGGGATCGTCGCGCATTCACCGTGGCGGGCTTTCTGGCTGTTGGTGCTGGCCGGGTTCACGCCGATTCCGCTGAAGATCTTCACCTGGGCCAGCGGCATCGTCGGGGTGCCGATGCTGCCGTTCCTCTCAGCGATGCTGGTGGGGCGCGGCAAGCGGGTCTACCTGCTGGCGCTGGTGATCCGGGTGGGCGGCGAGCGTGCCGAGCGCGCGCTGCATCGCTGGATCGAACATCTGGGCTGGGCGGCCATGCTGTTGCTGGCCGCCCTTGTCGGTTGGTTGCTGTTGCGCGGGCCTGCGGCATGATGGGCGGCATGCGCGGATATCGGGTGCTGGCGGTGGTGGTGGCGGTGGTCGTGCTCGCGGGCTGCGGGCGCAGCCGGGTGGTGCGCGAGTATCCGCATCGCGGCTCGCGCAGCGGCGCCAGTGCGCTGCCGCCGGTGCGGGTATCGCAGCCGAAATACGGCGCCACCGCAGTGGTCCAGCGCGGCCAGACGGTCTACCGGATCGCCACCGAAAACGGCATCACCGCGCTGGATCTGGCGCTGTGGAACGACATCCCGCCGCCTTACACCATCCATCCGGGGCAGCGCCTGCGCCTGTATCCGAGCGATCGCCGTGATCTGCCCGCGCGTCCCGTTGTTGCGAAGCCGTCCACCACGCCGTCGCAGCGTCAGGCGACCGCGCCGGCAGCGCTTCCGGCCAGCGAACTGGCCTGGCGCTGGCCGGCGGAAGGCGCAGTGGTGACCACCTTTGCGGCCGGCGATCCCACCCGTCAGGGCATCGACATCGCCGGCAAGGCCGGGCAATCGGTACGCGCCGCCGCCGATGGGGTGGTGGTGTATTCCGGCTCGGGCCTGGTGGGCTATGGCGAACTGGTGATCGTCAAGCACAACGACCAGTGGCTGTCGGCCTACGGGCACAACCGCGCGCGGCTGGTGAACGAAGGTGCGCTGGTCAAGGCCGGCCAGCAAATCGCGGAAATGGGCCGCAGCGGCGCCGCGCGCGACATGCTGCACTTCGAGATCCGCTACAACGGCAAGCCGGTCAATCCGCAGGGTTATCTACCCGCGCGCTGAAGGCGTCCTGGCTGTGCGGTTGCGGCGCAGTGGCGCTTGCAGAACCGACTGCGCGCGAACGCGCCTTGTGCCGTCAGCTTCAGCGCACCGACTTGAGCGTCAGCTCCAGCTCGTCCCTGCCGTCCTTGCGCTGCAGGATGCGCGCGGGGGTGGGCAGGCCATCGACGATCCACACGATCACCTGCTTGTCGTCGCTGCTGCGCGAAACCTTGGTAGCCGTGCGCTGCTGCCCGCCGACGATGACGGTGTCCTTGCCGAGGTTCTGGAAGCGCTGCGG
This sequence comes from Thermomonas fusca DSM 15424, assembly GCF_000423885.1. Lineage (GTDB taxonomy): Bacteria > Pseudomonadota > Gammaproteobacteria > Xanthomonadales > Xanthomonadaceae > Thermomonas > Thermomonas fusca. Next base: position 18,974 of record NZ_AUIV01000010.1, read on the forward strand.
CCGTGCCACGCCGTTGTCCACCAGCCGGTAGCTGAGCGGCTTGCCGGCGGCCACGTCGCGGACCAGGGCCAGGTTGATCAGCATGCCGTCGAGGTCGCCGTCCTCCAGCTTCACCGGGCCCACCCGGTCGGCCTTCACGTCGCCGCTCCAGTGCGCCTCGCGCTGGGCCCAGTCGTAGGTGGCGTTCTTCTGCGAGCGCTTGAACAGCACCTGCGTTGCATCGACGCCGGAAAGCGGGCGGAAGCTGCCGCCATGCTCCTCGAACACGGTGGTCTGGCGCGAGCTGCCAAGCTGGTTGCTGACGCTCAGCTGGTAGTTCCAGCGGTTGTCGGCGCCGCGGTTCAGGCTGATCTGCGCGTTCGCCTGCACGCCCTTCCAGCTGGCCTCGTAATCGGCCACGAACGGTTTGACTGCCCACGCCTGCGAGGCGGCGAGCAGCAGGGTCAGGGCGGAGGCGATGCGGACTGCTTTCATGCGGAATACCTGTTCGTTACCGACGCAATCGCGTCAGGTCGCCATCGACTCTAGCCACAGCGGCGTAAACAGGGCCTGACCATCCAGGGTCGCCTGTCCGTTGCGTTCAGCAAGCCGGCCGGAGGCGGCCAGCTGCAGCACTCCCAGCAGCAGGGGATGTTCGACTGCCAGCACCCGCGCGGCCAGCGTGTCGGCATCGTCGTTGGGCAGTACCGGCACCCGCGCCTGTGCGATCACCGCGCCGCCGTCCAGCTCGGTGTCGACGAAGTGCAGGCTGGCGCCGTGCTCGGCATCGCCGTCATCGAGCGCGCGCTGGTGGGTATGCAGGCCCTTGTGCTTGGGCAGCAGCGAGGGATGGATGTTCAGGATCTTGCCGGCGAAGCGCTGCACGAAGGCTTCGCCAAGGATGCGCATGTAGCCGACGCAGACCACCCAGTCCGGCTCGCAGGCGGCCACTGCATCGGCCAGCACCGCGTCGAAGGCCGCGCGGCCGCCGCAGGATTTGGGCGTGCGCGACCAGCGCAGCGCTTCCGGGACCCGCTGCAGGGCCGGCGCGTCGGGCCGGTCGGAAAACACGCCGGCGATGCGGGCGTCCAGCACGCCGGCTTGGATCGCATCGAGGATCGCCTGCAGGTTGCTGCCGCGCCCGGAGGCAAGGATGGCGAGGCGGACCGGCATCAGCGGATGTGCAACCGCTCGCCTTCGCCGGAGGCCGGCACGACCTGGCCGATCTGCCAGTGCGGCAGACCCATGCGGTCGAGGTCGGCGCCGATCGCGGCGACAGCGTCGGGCGACGCCATCAGCACGTAGCCGATGCCGCAGTTGAAGGTGCGCCACATTTCCTCGCGCGCCACGTTGCCTTCGCGCTGCAGCCAGTCGAACACCGCCGGCAGCGGCCAGCTGGCGGTGTCGATTTCCAGCCCGAGGCCCGGCGGCACCACCCGGATGATCTTCTCCACCAGCGCGCCGCCGGTGACGTGGGCCATCGCGTGGATCTCATGCTTCGAGAGCAGCTCCAGCACCGGCTTGACGTAGATGCGGGTGGGTTCCATCAGCGCATCGGCCAGGGCCACGCCGCCGAGATCGAGGTCCAGTGGATTGCCCGCGCGCTCGAGGATCCTGCGCACCAGCGAATAGCCGTTGGAATGCGGGCCGCTGGAGGCAATGCCGATCAGCACGTCACCCGCGCGCAGCTTGCTGGAGTCGATGAGCTTCGACTTTTCCACTGCGCCGACGGTGAAGCCGGCCAGGTCGTATTCGCCTGGCGGATACATGTCGGGCATTTCCGCGGTCTCGCCGCCGATCAGCGCGCAGCCGGCGATCTCGCAGCCCCTGGCAATCCCGCCGACCACGTTCACCGTGGTCTCCACGTCCAGCTTGCCGGTGGCGAAGTAGTCGAGGAAGAACAGCGGTTCGGCGCCCTGCACCAGCACGTCGTTGACGCACATCGCCACCAGGTCCTGGCCGATGCTGTCGTGGCGATTCAACTGCTTGGCAAGGATGAGTTTGGTGCCGACGCCATCGGTGCCGGATACCAGCACCGGTTCCTTGTAGCGGCCGGAGAGGTCGAACAGGCCGCCGAACAGGCCCACGCCGCCCAGCACTTCCGGGCGCATCGTGCGGCGCACCAGCGGCTTGATGCGTTCGACCACATCGTTGCCGGCATCGATATCGACGCCTGCGTCGCGGTAGGTCAGGCCGGGGGTGGAGGGTGTGGATGGCGTCACGGCGGACTCGCACGGGCGTGGTGAATCGGCGATTTTAACAGCCGCAGGCCGTGGACATGGACGCGCCCGCCCGGCTGCGGCACCATTTCGGTAGCGATGGCCGGGATTTCCGGCGAGGAATGGCAATGCAGACGAAGCCGCATGGGACGATGCGACGGTGCAACCGATGGCTCTGGGCGGCGCTGCTCGGCATGTGCCTGCTGCCGGTGGGCGCGGCGCTGGCACAACGCACCGAGGGCGACCGGGCGCAGGCGCAGGGCGCCTACCAGGCTGAAGTGGTGGTGCGCAACCAGACCGACGGCGAGCGCGACAAGGCCTTTACCCGCGCGCTGGCGCAGGTGCTGGGCAACGTCACCGGCGACGACGGCGCCGCCCAGCGGCCGGGCGTGCGCGAGGAGCTGGCGAAGGCCCAGGACTACGTGGACGGCTACGACTACCGCCAGGACGAAGGCGTAGCGGCCACCGGCGCGCCCAGCTTCCAGACCAAACTGGTGGTGCGCTTCCGCCAGCAGGACGTGGACGATCTGGTGGCGATGCTGGGCCTGCCCAGTTGGCCGCAGCCGCGTCCCAAGCCGGTGCTGTGGCTCGCCATCGATGACGGCCGCGGGCCGCGGCTGGTGGGGCTGGGGCAGGTGAACGCGGCGCGTTCGGTGCTGGATGCGGCCAAATCGCGCGGTTACGCGCTGGGCCTGCCGTCCGGCAATGCCGCCGAACAGGCCGCGGTTGGCGCGATCTGGCGCGGCGACACCGCCGCGATCGCCTCGCTGTCGAAGCGCTACAGCCCGCCCATGCAGCTGATCGGCAAGCTGCAGCGCGGCGCCGAAGGCTGGCGCGCGGACTGGACCCTCGTCGACGGCGGCAGGGTGCTGGCGAGTTGGCAGACCAGCAGCATGGACGCGCGCAAGGCGATGGCCGGCGGCGCCGAGGGCGCGGCGGATGCGCTGTTCAAGCGCTATGCCAAGGCCGGCACGGCCGGGCCGGCAGGCGTGTATCGCGTGCGCGTGCTGGGGATCGACGGCGCCGACGATTACCTGCGCCTGGCCGGTTACCTGGACGATATTTCCATCGTCCGGCGCATCACCCCGACCGGCGCTGCACCGGACGCGCTCGACCTCGACCTGGACCTGGCCTCGGGCATTGCCGGTTTCTCCCGCTACGTCAGCCGCGGCGGCACGCTGTCGCCGGTTTCCGCGGGCGAAGGCGACGCCACCACGGGTGTTGTCACGTTCCGGTTGGCGGGGCGCTGAGCATGCATCGCGAAGACGATCTGGCCACCATCGCCGCGTTCTATCGGCGCGTGCAGTGGGCCGCGCTGGCGCTGGGCGTGCTGTGGGTGGTCTGGCTGCTGGCACCGATCCTCAGCCCGTTCGTGTTCGCCGCGCTGCTGGGCTGGCTGGGCGACCCGATGGTGGATCGGCTCGAATCCCGGCGCCTGCAGCGCAATACCGCGGTGGTGCTGGTGTTCAGCGTGATGACCCTGCTGCTGACCATCGTCGCCGTTCTGCTGGTGCCGCTGCTGGAGCAGCAGCTGGTGACCCTGGTGGAATCGCTGCCGAACTACCGCGACTGGTTCGTGCAGACCGCGCTGCCGTGGGTCGAGCACCGCACCGGCCTGCAGATACTGTCCTGGCTGGACCCGGAGCGCCTGTTCCAGCTGATCCGCGAACACTGGCAGGGCGCCGGCGGGGTGGCGGCGACCGTGCTGGGCTATGTCTCGCGCTCCGGCTTCGCGCTGATGGGCTGGCTGGCCAACATCGTGCTGCTGCCGGTACTGACCTTCTTCTTCCTGCGCGACTGGGACCTGCTGGTCGAGCGCGTCGGGGCGCTGGTGCCGCGCGACCACTACGACACCGTGCGCCGGCTGGCGCGCGAATCCGACGAGGTGCTGGGCGGCTTCCTGCGCGGCCAGCTGACGGTGATGCTGATCCTGGGCGTGTTGTATGCGATCGGCCTGTGGGCGGTGGGCCTCAACCTCGGCATCCTGATCGGGCTGATCGCCGGCCTGCTGACTTTCGTGCCCTACCTGGGGCCGGCGTCCATCGTGGTGTTCGGTGGCATCGCCGCGCTGGTCCAGTACGGCGACTGGCAGCACCTGGCCGGGGTGGCGGTGGTGTTCACCGTCGGCCAGATCATCGAGAGCTATTGGCTGACCCCGAAGCTGGTCGGCGACAAGATCGGCCTGCACCCGATGGCGGTGATTTTCGCGGTGATGGCCGGCGGTACCCTGTTCGGCTTTCTCGGCATGCTGCTGGCGCTGCCGGTGGCGGCGGTGGCGAACGTGCTGCTGCGTTACGCACAGGATCGCTACCGACACAGCCGCCTGTATGCCGGCGACGGGCCGGTGATCGTCCTCGATGGGAATGCAGCCGCAGCCGCGGCTGTCGAGCCGCCGACGAGCGAGCCGGCCGAACGCGAGCCGCCTGTCGCCTGAGATGATCGAACTGGTGCCACAACTGCCGCTGGCGCTGCGCGCGCCGCCGGACCAGCGGCTGTCGCGCTATGTCGGCGCCCCCGCAGGCTTGCTGGAAAGCCTGCAGGCGCTGGCTGTCGGCAGCGCCGCCGCCGGCCTTTACCTGCACGGCGCGCACGCCACCGGCAAGACCCATCTGCTGCTGGCCAGCTGCGCCGAGGCGGAGGCGGCCGGCGTGCAGGCCGCCTACCTGACCCTGCGCGGCCTGCACGGGCGGGTGCGCGCAGCGGTGGACGGACTGGAGCGCGCCGAGCTGGTGGCGGTGGACGACGTGGACGCGATTGCCGGCAGCCGCGACGACGAGGTGGCGCTGTTCGACCTGCACAACCGCCTGCACGACGCCGGGCGCGGCGTCCTCTACGCCGCCGATGCCGCGCCCGACGCGCTGCCGCTGGTGTTGCCGGACCTGCGTTCGCGGCTGGCGCAGTGCGCGCGCTGGGCGCTGCCGGTGCTGGACGATGCCGGCCGCGCCGAGCTGCTGCGCCAGCGTGCCGCTGCGCGCGGGCTGGATCTCGACGAGGCCGCGCTGGACTGGCTGCTGCGCCGCTGCAGCCGCGACCTTGGCAGCCTGACCGCGATCTTCGAGCGGCTGGACCGCGCCTCGCTGGCCGCGCAGCGCCGGCTGACCGTGCCGTTTTTGCGCCAGGTGCTGGAAGCGGACCAGGGCTAGCCGCGCAGCTCCGCGTCCAGTCCCTGCAATCGCTCCGGCGTGCCCACGTCGGTCCAGCGCCGGCGATGGTGTTCGCCACTGACCTCGCCGGCTGCCATGTGCGCGCGCAGGAGCGGCGCCAGCGGGAATTTCGGTTTGCCGTTGGCGAGCAGCGGTTCGGGAATGACATCGCGCCAGCCGTCCATAAACTGCGGGCGATAGACGCCGATGCCGGCATAGGTAAGCTTGTGTCCGCCATCGGCGCGCACGCAGCCGTCGGCGTCGAGGGCGAAATCACCGTGGGTCGCCTGCGGCGGCCGATCCACCATCACCAGATGCGCCAGCCCGCGCGGTTCGCGCGGCAGACCGGCGAAATCGAAGTCCGTCCACACATCGCCATTGACCAGCAGGAAGGGGGCCTCGCCCAGCAGCGGCAGCGCGTTCCACATGCCGCCGCCGGTTTCCAGCGGGGTATCGCCTTCAAACGCGTAGTGGATGCGCAGGCCCCAGCGCGCGCCGTCGCCCAGTGCTGCGGGAAACTGGTCTGCCAGCCACGAGGTGTTGACGACCACGTCGCGGATGCCCAGCGCCGCCAGCTTCTCCAGATGCCATTCGATCAGCGGCTTGCCGCCGACGCGCAGCAGCGGCTTCGGCGTGGTGTCGGTGAGCGGGCGCATGCGCTCGCCAAGGCCGGCGGCAAAGATCAGCGCCTTCATGCCGACATCCTCGCGAACGCGGGCTTGATGGTGTCGTCCAGCAGCTCGCGGAGCGGCGCGAGCTGGGGGTATTTCGGCACCACCGCGTCGAGGTAGCCGAGGAAGCGCGGTGCGTCTTTGATGTAGCGCGGCTTGCCGTCACGATGCTGCAGGCGGGCGAAGATGCCGAGGATCTTGAGGTGCCGCTGCACGCCGCACCAGTCGGCGTCGCGCAGGAAGGCCTCCAGGGCCGGCACCGGCAGGCCGGCCTCGGCGGCGCGCGCGTGGAAACGGCGCAGCCAGCCGTCCACGCGCGCCTCCGGCCAGCTCAGGAAAGCGTCGCGCAGCAGGCTGACCGCATCGTAGGCGATCGGGCCCAGCACCAGGTCCTGGAAGTCCAGCACCGCCGGGCCATCTTCGACCGGCATCAGGTTGCGCGGCATGTAGTCGCGGTGGGTGGGCACCCGCGGCTGCGCCAGCGCGTTGTCCATCAGCCGTCGCTGCGCCAGCTCCAGCCGCTCGCTGTCGCCGCAGCCCAGCTCGACGCCGAGGTGGCGGCGGATGAACCAGTCTTCGAACAACCCGGCATCGCGTTGCAGCAGGGCCTCGCCGAACACCGGGAAATCCGCCGGCAGCGCCAGCGACTGCAGCCGCAGCAGCTGGGTGATCGCCGCATCCATGTGCGCATCTGCGTTGGCGTCGTTGATCAGTTGCGCCACGGTCGGGCCGCCGAGGTCTTCCAGCAGCAGGAAGCCGGCGTCGACATCGCGCGCCAGCACCTGCGGCACGCGCACGCCGGCGGCTTCCAGCAGGTCGCGGATGCGCAGCCATGGACGCACGTCTTCCCGGTCCGGCGGCGAGTCCATCACGATCCGCGACGGCGTGGCGCCCACGCTGCGCCAGTAGCTGCGGAAGCCGGCGTCGGTGGAGGCCCGCTCAAGCCCGGCATCGGCATTTCCCAGCGCGTGGCGGGCCCAGTGCAGGCGGAGGGTGGCGCGGTCGTCGGTTGCAGGGCTGCTCATGTGCAAAGGTTAAACTGCGCGCCGGTATTTGCGCAGTTGCGAGAGAGGCGTCCATGGCGAAGTTGCAGCCGGTCCTGTTGTCCGGTGGTTCCGGCACGCGGTTGTGGCCGCTCTCGCGCGAGGCCTATCCCAAGCAGTTCCTGCCGCTGGCCGGCGATGACACCATGCTGCAGGCCACCTGGCTGCGGGTAGCCGCGATCGCCGATGCCGCGCCGATCGTCGTGGCCGGCGAAGACCACCGCTTCCTGGTCGCCGAGCAGCTGCGCCAGATCGGTGCCCCCACTCCGGCGATCGTGCTGGAGCCGCTGGGCCGCAACACCGCGCCGGCGATTGCTGCGGCGGCGCTGCAGGCGCTGGCCGGGGGCGATGATCCGCTGCTGCTGGTGCTGCCTTCCGACCACGTGGTACGCGATGGCGAGGCTTTCCGTGCCGCCGTGCGGCAAGCGATGCCGGCGGCCGAGGCGGGTGCGCTGGTGACGTTCGGGATCGTGCCGGATGGGCCGGAGACCGGCTTTGGCTATATCCATGCCGAAGCGGGCGAAGCCGGCAGGAGCGATGGCGTGCGCAAGGTGCTGCGCTTCGTCGAGAAGCCCGATGCGGCCACCGCGCAGCGCTATCTGGATGCCGGCGGCTATTACTGGAACAGCGGCATGTTCCTGCTGCGGGCTTCGCGCTACCTCGATGAGTTGCAGCGCTTCCGTCCCGACATCGTCGCAGCGGTGCGTGCGTCGTTCGATGCCGCCGCCCGCGACGGCGATTTCATCCGCCTGGACAAAGCCGCGTTCGCCGCCTGTCCGTCGGACTCCATCGACTATGCGGTGATGGAGAAGACCGATGCCGCCTGTGTGCTGCCGGTGGACATCGGCTGGAACGATGTCGGTTCGTGGTCGGCGCTGTGGGCGGTGAGCGAGCAGGACGCCCACGGCAACGCGCACCACGGCGACGTGGTGTCCATCGACAGTCGCAACAGCTACGCGTACGCACGGCGGCTGGTGGCGCTGGTGGGCGTGGACGATCTGGTGGTGGTGGAAACCGACGATGCGGTGCTGGTGGCGCGCAAGGACCGGGTGCAGCAGGTCAAGGACGTGGTGGCGCAGCTAAAGGCCGGGCAGCGCTCGCAGGCCGTGCTGCACCGCGAGGTGCATCGCCCGTGGGGCAGCTACGACTCCATCGACATGGCCGACGGGTTCCAGGTCAAGCGGATCAAGGTCAAGCCGGGGGCGCGGCTGTCGCTGCAGTCCCACGAGCGCCGCGCCGAGCACTGGGTGGTGGTGCGCGGCACCGCGCGGGTGACCCGCGACAACGACGTGTTCGAGCTGTTCGCCAACCAGAGCGCGTACATTCCGATCGGCGCCAAGCATCGGTTGGAGAATCCCGGCAGCGAGATGCTGGAGCTGATCGAGGTGCAGTCCGGGGATTACCTGGGCGAGGACGATATCGTCCGCTATGAGGACGTGTACGGGCGGTCGTGAGGGTGTGTGCGGCGTGCATTCTTTCGCGGCCGCGTTCCTGCGGGCACTGCCTTCCGCGAATGTCCTCCGGCATTGGCCCAGGGCCAATGCCTCCTCCTTGATTTCGCTCCAGGCAGCGCCCGCAGGAAGGCGGCTGGGGCATCGCGGCACCTGAAGTGAAAAACCCTCCACGCGATACGGGAGGGTTTGTGTACGCGCTGGACTAGGCTGGCAGTCAGCCCAGACTGGCCAGCCACTCGTCGTCGCTGCCCTCGTTGATGTCGGCGAACAGCGGACTGGAGAAATAGCGCTCGCCGGTATCCGGCAGCATTGCGAGCAGCACGCTGCCTTCGGGCGCGGTTTCCGCCAGCTGCAGGGCGGTGGCGGCGGTGGCCCCGGCTGAGATGCCGACGAAGATGCCTTCCTCGGCAGCCAGCCGGCGCGAGGTGGCGATGGCGTCCTCGTCGGTGACCGTGCGCAGTTCGTCGAAGGCGTTGCGGTTGATGACCTCGGGCACGAAGTCCGGCGTCCAGCCCTGGATCTTGTGCGGCGCCCACGCATCGCCCTTGAGCAGGGCGGCGCCGGCCGGTTCGGTGGCGACGATGCGGGTGTCCGGGCGCGCCAGTTTGAGCACTTCGCCCACGCCGGTGAGGGTGCCGCCGCTGCCCCAGCCGCTGACGAAGACGTCCAGCCGCTTGCCGGCGAAGTCGCGCAGGATTTCCGCCGCGGTGGTCTGGCGGTGGTAGGCCGGGTTGGCCGGGTTGGTGAACTGGCTGGCCCAGAACCAGCCGTGTTTTTCCGCCAGTTCCTTCGCCTTCTCCACCATGCCGGTGCCGCGTGCGGCGGCGGGGGTCAGGATCACCTTGGCGCCGTAGGCGCGCATGGCCTTGCGGCGTTCGATCGAGAAGGTTTCGGTCATCACCGCCACGAATTTGTAGCCGCGCGCGGCGGCGATCATCGCCAGCGCGATGCCGGTGTTGCCGGAGGTGGCTTCCACTATCGTGTCGCCGGGCTTGAGCAGGCCGCGCTGCTCGGCGTCGAGGACGATGCCCAGCGCCAGCCGGTCCTTGACCGAGCCACCGGGGTTGAACGATTCCGCCTTGACGTACACCGTCGCGTGCTTCGGTGCGATGCGGTTGAGGCGGATGATCGGGGTGTTGCCGACGGCGTCGAGGATGCTGTTGTAGATGGTCATTGCGATGGATCCTTGGAATGCGGTGGAAAACGGTCAGGCGGCGCGGGCGAGGGCGTCGGGCGGACATCGCTGGCGTTCGCCGCCCAGCGGCGCGGCGCCGAACCAGTGCAGGCGGGTGGCCAGAGCGGCCACTTCGCCCACCACCAGCAGCGCCGGCGCGCGCACGGCATGCGCTGCGGCCAGTTCCGGCAGTTGCGCCAGGGTGCCGGCGATCACCCGCTGCTGCGGGCGGCTGCCGTTCTCCACCAGCGCTACCGGGGTGGATGCTGCGCGGCCGTGCGTTAGCAGGTTGTCGCGCAGGCGGGCCAGGCCCTGCACGCCCATGTAGAACACCAGGGTCTGCTGGGGTTTGGCCAGCGCGCGCCAGTCGTGGTCGGCATCGCCGTCGCGGGCCTGCGCGGTGAGCAGGTGCAGCGACTGCGCATGTGCGCGATGGGTCAGCGGGATGCCGGCATAGGCGGCGCAGGCGGTGGCGGCGGTGATGCCGGGCACCACCTCGAAATCGATGCCGGCCTCGCGCAGCGCTTCCAGTTCCTCGCCGCCGCGACCGAACACGAACGGGTCGCCGCCCTTCAAGCGCACCACGCGGCGACCGGCGCGGGCATGCTCGATGAGCAGGGCGTGGATGTGCTGCTGGGTGGCATCGTGGTCGCCGCCCACGCGTTTGCCGACGTCGATGCGCTGCGCGTCGCGGCGCGCCAGCGCGAGCACGTCGAGGCTGACCAGACGGTCGTGCAGGATCACGTCCGCCTCATTGAGCAGGCGCAGCGCGCGCAGGGTGAGCAGGCCGGGATCGCCCGGGCCGGCGCCGACCAGCGCGACGCGGCCGGCGGACGATGCCCGCCGCGATGCCAGCTCCGCTTCCACCGCGCGCCGCGCCGCGGCTGCATCGCCGCGGCGCAACAGCGACTGCGCCGGGCCGGCCAGCACGCGATCGAAGAAGGCGCGGCGCTGGCCCAGATCGGCCAGCTGCATGCGGATGCGCCCGCGCAGTTCGCCCAGCAGGCCGGCAAGCTGGCCCAGCGCTCCGTCGAGCCGGATTTCCAGCTGTTCGCGCAGGTGCCGGGCCAGCATCGGCGAGGCACCGCCGCTGGAAATCGCGACCTGCAGCGGGCCGCGCTGCACGCGGGCGGGCAGCTGGGCGCTGGCGAGTTCGGCGTCGTCCACCACATTGATGAACATGCGCCGGGCATGCGCGGCCGCGGCCACCGCGCGGTTGACCGCGTCGTCGTCGGTGGCCGCGATCGCCAGCCAGCTGCCGTCGAGCTGCTCGGGCGCGAACGCGGCAGCGATGTGCGCCAGCCGGTTCGCCTTGGCCAGCGCCGCCAGCGCGGGCGCCAAAGCCGGTGCCACCACTGCGACCGCGGCGCCGCTATCCAGCAACGCCAGGACCTTGCGCGCGGCCACCTCGCCGCCGCCCACCACCAGCACGCGGCGGCCGCGCAGGTCCAGGAACAGGGGAAACAGGGCGGGCGTGACGACGGCTGCGGACATGCCGACACGCTAGGGGGCGTGGCCGGGCGGGGGAAATGGTGGCAGGATGTCTGCTTATGCCTCAGCGGCATAAGCAAGCCGCGGGCATGCGCTGCTGCGCATGTATACTTCATCGCTGTATGCAGATATAGCGATATAAAGAGCATCGCCATGACTCTCACCCAGCTCCGCTACCTCGTCGCCATTGCCGATTCCGGGTTCAACATCACCCAGGCTGCGGAGAAGGTGCACGCCACCCAGCCCGGCCTGTCCAAGCAGCTCAAGCAGCTGGAGGACGAGCTGGGCTTCCAGCTGTTCCTGCGCAAGGGCCGCAGCCTGGAAGGCGTGGCGCCGGCGGGGGTGAAGGTGATCGAGCACGCGCGCCGGATCCTGTCCGAGGCCGCCAACATCCGCAGCTACGCCGCCAACGAGCGCGGCGAATTCAGCGGCCGGCTGCTGCTGGCCACCACTCACACCCAGGCGCGCTACGTGCTGCCGAAGGTCATCGCGGAGCTGACCCGGCGCTACCCGAAGGTCAGCGTCGACCTGTTCGCGGCCGGCGATGCGGAAGTGCTGGAGAAGCTGGGCGAAGCCGATTTCGGCCTGATCAGCACCGCCGGTGGCCCGCCGCCCACCAGCGGCATGGCGGTGCCGCTGTTCCGCTGGCAGCGCGTGCTGCTGGTGCAGAACACGCATCCGCTGGCCAGCCTGGGGCGGCCGCCGTCGCTGGTGGAGCTGGCCCGGCATCCGCTGATTTCGTATGAATCCTCGACCCTGCCGGAATCGTCGCTGCAGCGCGCGTTCGCCGCTAGCGGGGTGACGCCGCTGATCGCGATGACCGCGCGCGATGCCAACCTCATCAAGACCTATGTGCGCACCGGCATGGGCGCCGGCCTGCTGGCGGAGATGGCGGTGGGCGGACGCGAGGACGACGACCTGCGGGTGATCGCGGCGCCGCCGGAGCTGCCCGAATGCATCACCTGGGCGGTGGTCCCGCGTGGCCGGGTACTGCGCGAATACGCGCTGGCGCTGCTGCACGGGCTGGCGCCGCAGATCGACCCGCGCGACCTGCGCCGCATCCTTGAGGGCAATCTCGCCCCGGAATGGCCGCTGCCGCCGCGCTGGCAGGCGTAGGCGCTGGAGGAGTGAGCATCCTCACTCCACCCGTTTGCAATTACGCCGCGGAACTGGCGGTTTCGTCGAAATGCAGCCCGCATTCGCGGCGCAGGCCGAAGAAGCGGGTCTGCGCCGCGTCCATGCCCGGCTGCAGCGGCGCGGTGGTGTGGACATCGCCCACCGAGACATAACCCTGCTGGACCAGCGGGTGTTCCGGCAGGTCATGCAACAGCATGTAGGCGCCCACATCGATGTCCGTCCAGTCGGCGATCGGGTGGAACTTGAAGCGCCCGTCCTTCACCTGCAGCACCTCGATGCCACTGCGGCTGCTTGACTGGCCGCGGCGCAGGCCGGCGTGCCAGCAGCCCACCTCCAGTTCGCCCAGCGCCCGCTGCATCGGCTCGACCTTGCGCAGCTGGTTGTAGCGGCGCAGGCCGTCGCTGCCGGCCTCCCACAGGCGGCCGAAGCGCGCCTCCATCCAGGCGATGCCGATGCCGGGGCGGTACACGTGCAGGTCCAGCCCGAGCAGCTCGACCAGCTGGTCGGCATAGCGGTAGGTCTCCGGGAACAGGTAGCCGGTATCGACCAGGATCACCGGGATGCCCGGCCGCGCGTGGGTCAGCAGGTGCAGGCTGACCGCCGACTGCACGCCGAAGCTGGTCGACAGCGCGTGCGTGCCGGGCAGGTGGGCCAGCGCCCAGGCGATGCGCGCCTGCGCGTCCATCCGCTCCAGGTCGCGGTTGATCGCGGCGAGTTCGGCGGCCGCAAGGGTGGTGGGGTCGAGGAGGTTCATGGCGTTGGCGAGATGGCTCGGCATCAGGCGGCTTCCGCCGGATCGACGCGGACGTGGGTGGGATAGGGCGGCAGTGCAACGATGCCGGCGCGATGCAGGAAGTCGCCGAAGTGTTCGCCGGGCTCGCGCTCGCCGGCGTAGCGGCCCAGCAGCGGGTCCAGCGCCTCGACGATCTGCGTCTCGCCGATGTTGTCGCGGTACAACGTGTTGAGGCGGGTGCCGCGATGGTCGCCGCCGAGGAACAGGGTGTAGCGCCCCGGCGCCTTGCCGACCAGCGCGATTTCGGCGAGGTAAGGACGCGAGCAGCCATTGGGACAGCCGGAAATGCGCAGCACGATGGGTTGCTCGCGCAGGTCGTGCTTGTCCAGCAGCGGCTGCAACACCCGCAGGAAGGTGGGCAGGTAGCGTTCGGCTTCGGCCATCGCCAGTGCGCAGGTGGGCAGCGCCACGCAGGCCACCGCGCTGCGCGCCAGTGCGCTGGGCGCGAGGTTTTCCACGTCCAGCGCGTACTGCGCCACCAGTGCGTCGATCTGCGCCCGCGCGCCGGCCGGCACCCCAGCGACGATCACGTTCTGGTTGCAGGTCAGGCGGAATTCGCCGCTGTGGATTTTCGCGATTTCGCGCAGGCCGGTCAGCAGCGGGCGGCCATCCTGGAAATCGGCGATGCGGCCGGATGGCAGCGACAGGGTCAGGTGCCATGCCCCGTCCTCGCCCTCCGCCCAGCCGAAGCGGTCGCCGTTGTGATCGAAACGATACGGACGCTCGGGCTGCAGTGCGAAGCCGGCGCGCTCCTGCATCAGCGCCACGATTTTTTCCACGCCGTGGTCGTCGATCGTGTACTTGAAGCGCGCGTGCTTGCGGTCCTCGCGATCGCCAAGGTCGCGCTGCACGCTGATCGCCGCTTCGGCAATCGGCAGCACCTGCTCCGGCGTGACGAAACCGATCACGTTGGCCACCCGCGGGTAGTGCGCGGCAATCCCGTGGCTGGCGCCCATGCTGCCGCCGATGCCGACGTTGAAGCCGGCCAGCGCGCCGTCCGCATCGACGATCGCGATCAGCGCCAGGTCGTTGGCGAACACGTCCACGTCGTTGTCGGGCGGTACCGCGATGGCGATCTTGAATTTGCGCGGCAGGTAGGCATCGCCATACAGCGGTTCGTGTTCGACACCGCTCTCGGCCACTTTCTCCTGGTCCAGCCACACTTCGTAATAGGCGCGGGTGGCCGGCTTGAAATGCGCGGACAGGCGCTGCGCCCAGTCGTGCACCTGTGCGTGCAGCTGCGAGCGCCGCGGGTTGCTGGTCCCGAGCACGTTGCGGTTGACGTCGCCGCAGGCGGAGATGGTGTCGAGGGTGGCGGCGTTGATCGCCTGCATCGTCTGCTTCAGGTCGCGCTTGACGACGCCGTGGATCTGGAAGGTCTGGCGGGTGGTGACGCGCAGCGAGTGGTTGGCATAGGTGGTGGCGATGGCATCCATCCCCAGCCACTGCTTCGGTGTGAACACGCCGCCCGGGGCGCGGATGCGGATCATGAACTGGTGCGCGGGTTCGAGTTTCTGCCGGCGGCGCTCGTCGCGCAGGTCGCGGTCGTCCTGCTGGTAGCTGCCGTGGAACTTGATGGTGCGCTGGTCTTCGAAGTTCAGCGAGCCGGTGCTGGCATCAGCCAGGCCATCGGCCAGCGTGCCGCGCAGCCGGCGGCTTTCCAGTTTGATTTTTTCGACGGATGGGTGGCTCATGGGGTGGCCTTCTGCTCAGTACACGTCGCGGGCGTAACGGCCTTCGCGCTGCAGGATGGAAAGAAAATCCGCCGCCGCCTCCGCATCACCGCCGCCGTTCGCGGCCACGATCTCCAGCAGCGCGGCATGCACGTCCTTGCCCATGCCGATGGCGCCGCAGACGTACAGGTGTGCGCCGGCCTGCAGCCAGTCGAAGACATCGCGGCCCTGCTCGCGCAGGCGTTGCTGGATGTGGATGCGCTCGGCCTGGTCACGCGAGAACGCGAGGTCGAGGCGGTGCAGTTCTCCCTTCTGCAGCGCGTCCTGCCATTCGGTCTGGTAGAGGAAGCCGGTGTTGAAATGACGGGCGCCGAAGAACAGCCAGTTGCGGCCCGATGCGCCGGTTTCGGCGCGCTCCTGCACGAAGCCTCGGAACGGGGCGACGCCGCTGCCGGGGCCGATCATGATGACGTCGCGGCTGGCGTCGGCGGGGACGCGGAAGCGCTCGTTCGGCTCGATGTAGACCGGCAGCTGCGCACCATCTTCGAGCGCCGACAGGAAGCCGCTGGCCGCGCCGAGGTGATCGAAGCCGTGCGCGTGGTAGCGCAGCACGTCGAGGGTGAGATGGGCTTCCTCACCGACCCGCTTGCGGCTGGAGGCGATTGAATACAGCCGGCGCACCTGCGGGCGCAGCGCGGCCACCAGCGCCGCGGCGTCCCAGTCGGCCGGCCAGCGGCGCAGCGCGTCGACCAGCTGGTGGTCGCCCAGCAAGGCGGCCAGTCCGCTGGCGCCGGGTTCCAGCAGCTGCGCCAGCTCGCGGGCATTCGCGCGTTCGGCCAGCGCGGCAAGCACGGGTTTGGCCAGCCGGGTCAGCTCGCGCCGCTCGGCCAGCCAGCGCGACAGCGGCAGGACGTCGCCGTCGCGTTCGACCACGGTATCGCCGTCGAGCCGGGTCGCCTCCAATACCGCCGCAACCAGCGCATCCGGATTGCGATGGTGGATGCCCAGCGCATCGCCGGGTTCGTAGGCAAGGCCGCTGCCTTCCAGCGACAGTTCGATATGGCGCACGTCCTTGTCCGGCGCGGCGTAGCGGCGGAAGCCGGTGCCCTTGAACTCGCGTCCGCTCAGCGGCTGGTTGGCCAGCAGCTCGGCGGGGAAGGGCCGCTCCTGCGACCACGCCGGCGCGGCATGCGGGCGCAGCGGGGTGACCGTGGCCAGGTGCGCGGCTGGCGCCGGCTTGAGCAGTTCGCGGGCCTGGCCCAATGCCGTTTCGCGCCAGGGCGCGGCGATGGTGTCGATGTCGAGATCTGCTTCGCCCAGCGCCTGCATCCGCGTGGCGCCGAGTTCGGCCAGCCGCGCGTCCAGCTTGCGCGCGATGCCGCAGAAGTCGGCATAGGACGAGTCGCCCAGTCCCAGCACCGCGTATTTCAGCTGCGGCAGCTTCGGCGCGCGCTTGCCGTGCAGGAATTCGGCCAGGCCGATCGCATCGTCCGGCGGGTCGCCTTCGCCCTGAGTGCTGATGACCAGGTACAGCAGCGTTTCGTTGCCCAGCTCGCGCAGCGGATAAGCGTCGGCGCGCAGCAGTCGCACTGGCAGGCCGGCGCCCTGCAGCTGCGTATGCAGCGCCTCGGCGGCGCGGCGAGCGTTGCCCGTCTGGCTGCCGTAAATGACGGTGGCCGGCTGCGGCGCAACGGTCGGCGCGGTGGCGGGGGCCAGCACGGTGGGGCTGAGCGCGCGGGCCAGCCCGGCCAGATAGCCCGACGCCCACAGCAGGGCGCTGCTGTCGGCGTCCGCGGCAAGCCGGGACAGCAACGCGCCCTGATCGCCGGTGAGCGGCGAAGGCAATGGAGCGGCGGCTTGCGACATGGCGGGACCGGGGCAGGGAACGTCCTGGCAGGCTAGGCGTCGCGCCATCGTGGCGGAAAGGATCGCGGGCCATGCGCATATGCATCGGCTGCATATGGGCGTGGCGTGCAGAGAGCGCGAGAACGGAAACGCCCCGCACGGGCGGGGCGTTCCGAAGCACCGGGTGGGTGGGTCAGTTCTTCTTGCGCACTGCTTCGAAGATGAAGAGCAGCACGATGGCCGCGCCGATGGCGACCACCCAGGTCATGACCCGGCCGAGGCCGAAGTTGCCTGCCGCCCAGCCGCCGGCGAACGCGCCGAGCACGCCGAGCACGATGGTCATGATCCAGCCCATCGCGTCCGCGCCGGGCTTGACCATCCGGGCCAGAACGCCGATCACCAGACCGCCGAAGATGTAACCGAGGATGCCGTCGAACATGTTCCCTCCTGCATGGATGGAGCGCGCGTTGATGGAGTGACGCCGGCCCATCCTAGGGCGTTTCCGCCCGGGTCGCGAACCTTCAGCGGCGCAGGCTGAACTCCACCGGCACCAGCCCGATCGCCTGCACCGGCGCGCCGTCGCGGCTGGCCGGCTGGAACAGCCAGCGCTTGAGCACCTGCTGGCGTGCGGCCTCGTCCAGCTCGCGGTGGCCGCTGCTGCGGGCGATGGCCACGTCCAGCGGACGGCCGTCCACGTCCACCAGCACCTGCAGCAGCACGATGCCGCTCCACTGCCGCTGCAGCGCGATGCGCGGATACGCCGGCGCCGGGGCATTGCGGTAGGCCAGCTGCATCGGCGCCGGGCCGCCGGCGGGTCCGATGTCGCCGCTTGGCGGAGCGATATCGCCGCTGCCGGCAATGGCATCCGCGATCGGCTCGCTGCCGGTATCGCTGATCACGGCGGTGGCGCCGGCATCGCGGGTGGCTGGCGCCACTTGCTGGCGATCATGCGTGGGTGCGGACGTGGTCGGACGCGGCGGCTGGATCGGGACGATGTCCACCACCACCGGCTCCGCTGGCTTGACGATGTCGCGGATCGCCATGCTCGGCTTGGCCGGCGCCAGCACCGCCGGCGGCGGCAGCGTGACCGGCACCAGCAGCAGGCCGAACACCAGCAGGTTGAGCGCGACGGTGCCGCTGAGGGTGAGGATGCGCGCGGGATCGGGCTGCAGCCGGGGCGCGTGCGAAGGGACTTGGGCGGGGACGGATGCGTGAATCATGGCCAATCTCCTTTCCGGTGAGAAAGCGGGAACCACGAGTCATGCAACGGGCGGGCGGGGTGGATGGGGTTACGGCCCGGCCGGCGCACGCCTGTACGCTGCGCCGCCACTTCCGCGATGGGCAACGGGACGCGGCGCGGCCGTTGCCATGTGTTCAGCTGGCGGCACAAACGACGACGCCCGCGCGAGGCGGGCGTCGTGGCATACGCGGCGGGAAGAAGTCAGCGGCCGAGTTCGAACACCATCTCCACGCTGACCGACACCGAGCTTTCGCCCGGCGCCACCGCGGTTTCCTTGGCGTAGCCGGCATCGGCCGACATCGCCCGCAGCATCGGCATCGGTGGGCGCGGCAGGCTGGCGCCGCCTTCGCTGATGCTGACGATGCGCCGGATCTTCAGGCCCAGCGCGTCGGCATAGGTCTGCGCCTGCGCCTGCGCTTTCTTGACCGCGGCGACGCGGGCTTCGTCGAGCGCCGCCTCCGGCTTGTCGATGCCGAAGCTGGGCCCGTTGATCTGGTTGGCACCCTGCGCCACCAGCGCGTCCAGCACCTTGCCCAGTTTGCCCAGCTCGCGCACCTTGACGTTGACCGTGTTGCTGGCCTGATAGCCGACGATGGCCGGCGGCATGTTCTCCACGTACTTGTACTGCGGGTTGAGGTTGATCCCGCTGGTCTGGATGTCGCGCGCCGCGATCCCGGCCGCGCGCAGCGCCGCCATCACCTTGTCCATTTGGGCGGCGTTGTCGCGCATCGCCCCATTGGCGTCGCCCGCCTGGGTCACCACGCCGGTGGAAATGGTGGCGATGTCCGGCGTGCGGCTGGCCTCGGCGATGGCGGCAACCGACAGCAGCGTGCCCGCCTGCGCGTCGGCGCCGACATCGGCAGGGGTCTGTGCGTTGGCGGTCATGGGCAGGGCCGTGGCAAGGGCGAGGGCAAGGAACAGCGGACGCAGGGTCATGATGGACTCCCGTGGATGATGGTGGAAAGGATGTACCTGCGGGGGGTGAACGGCCGGTGAGCCGCGGCGGGGTTACGCGGCTGTGCCAGTGCGGTGCGCAGTCAGCCACAGGTTAGACTTCCGGGATGCTGCATCTTGCCTCGCGTTCGCCCCGCCGCGCCGAACTGCTGGCCCGCCTTGGGCTGGAATTCGGCATCCTCGATCTCGATGTTCCCGAACAGCGGGGGGCCACCGAGCCCGCCGCCGACTACGTGCGCCGGGTCGCGCGCGAAAAGGCTGGCGCGGGGTTGCTGGAAGTGGTGGCGGTGCCGGGCGCGGTGGTGTTGGGCTCCGATACCGAGGTCATCCTCGGTGATCGCGTGTTCGGCAAGCCGGCCGATGCAGTCGATGCGGCCGGGATGCTGCGCGCGCTGTCCGGCCGCACCCACGAGGTGCTGACCGCCGTGTCGCTGGTCTCGGCTGGGCGCGAAGCGCAGGCCGCGGTGCTGACCCGGGTGACCGTGGAAGCGCTGTCGGACGCCGCCGTCGCCCGCTACCTGGCCTGCGGCGAATGGCAGGGCAAGGCCGGCGCCTACGCCATCCAGGGCCGCTTCGAGGCGCATGTGCAGCGGTTGGACGGCAGCTATTCCGGGGTCATGGGCCTGCCGCTGCACGAAACTGCCGGCCTGCTGCGCCAGTTCGGGCTGCTGCCGTCATGAGCGAGGAGCTGCTGGTCAACGTGACCCCGCGCGAGACCCGCGTCGCGGTGGTCGAGAACGGCATGCTGCAGGAGCTGCACATCGAGCGCGGCAGCCAGCGCGGCGTGGTCGGCAACATCTACAAGGGCAAGGTGCAGCGGGTGATGCCCGGCATGCAGGCCGCGTTCGTGGACATCGGCCTGGAGCGGGCCGCCTTCCT
This sequence comes from Thermomonas fusca DSM 15424, assembly GCF_000423885.1. GTDB lineage: Bacteria > Pseudomonadota > Gammaproteobacteria > Xanthomonadales > Xanthomonadaceae > Thermomonas > Thermomonas fusca. The sequence continues at coordinate 38,669 of NZ_AUIV01000010.1, forward strand.
GCACGCCAACGACATCTTCCGCAGCGCGCCGCTGGACGCGGTGGCCGGCGACGACGCCCCGGCCGCGCCGCCGCCGCAGATGCAGATCCCCATCGCCGACCTGCTGCGCGACGGCGCCGAGGTGGTGGTGCAGGTGGTCAAGGACCCCATCGGCAGCAAGGGTGCGCGGCTGACCACCCAGATCAGCATCCCCTCGCGCTACCTGGTGCTGCTGCCGCGCTCGAAGGTGGTCGGCATCTCCGCGCGCATCGAGGACGAGGCCGAGCGCGCCCGCCTCAAGACCCTGATGGCCGAGCTGACCGCCGGTGGCGCCGGGCATGGCTACATCGTCCGCACCAATGCCGAGGGCCAGCCGGCCGAGGCGCTGGCCGAGGACATCGCCTACCTCGGCCGGGTGTGGGAGCTGATCGAGCGCAATGCCGCCGAGGCGAAAGTCGGCAGCCGCGTGTACGAGGACCTGAGCCTGCCGCTGCGCGCGGTGCGCGACCTGATCCGCCGCGACGTCGACAAGGTCAAGGTGGATTCGCGCGAGACCTGCGAGCGCCTGCGCGAGTTCGCCGCGCGCTACATGCCCGCGCTGGCGGACAAGGTGGAGCACTACACCGGCGCGCGCCCGGTGTTCGACATGTACGGGGTCGAGGACGAGATCCAACACGCGCTGGAAAAAGAAGTGCCGCTGAAGTCCGGCGGCTACCTCGTCATCGACCAGACCGAGGCGATGACCACGGTCGACGTGAACACCGGCAGCTTCCTTGGCCAGCGCAACCTCGAGGAAACCGTGTACCGCACCAACCTCGAGGCGGCGCAGGCGGTGGCGCGCCAGCTGCGGCTGCGCAACCTCGGCGGCATCATCATCATCGACTTCATCGACATGCACGATGCCGAGCACCGCCGGCAGGTGCTGCGCACGCTGGAGAAGTCGCTGGCGAAGGACCATGCCAAGACCACGGTCTACGATTTCTCGCCGCTGGGGCTGGTGGAGATGACCCGCAAGCGCACCGTGGAGTCGCTGGAGCGGCAGCTGTGCGAGCCCTGCCATGAATGCGGCGGGCGCGGCATGCTCAAGACCGCGGAGACCGTGACCTACGAGATCTTCCGCGAAATCGTGCGCGCGGTGCGCCAGTTCGACGCCGCGCGGCTGCTGGTGATCGCATCGCCCAGCGTGGTGGCGCGGATCACCGACGAGGAGTCCAACGCGGTGGCGGAGCTGGAGGAGTTCATCGGCAAGTCGATCCGCTTCCAGGCCGATGCGCAGTACCTGCAGGAGCAGTTCGATGTGGTGCTGCTCTGATGAAGGCAGCCGTTCGCTGTCCTAGGCTGGTGCCCCGTGGGGGCATGACGGGCAGGCCGCCGTGACCATGCCTTGGCGCCATCGCCTGCGGTTGCTGCGCCGCGGCGCCTGGTACGCGATCGCGGCGATGCTGGTGCTGGCGGCGCTGGGCAACGGCATCGGCAGCCAGCTGCTGCCGCTGGCCGAGCGCCACCCCGAGCGCATCGCGGCATGGCTGGGCGAACGCGCCGGCCGGCCGGTCGCATTCGACCACGTGACCACCCAGTGGACCCGGCGCGGGCCGCTGCTGCGGTTGGACAACCTGCGCATCGGTGATTCCGCCAACCCGCTGCGGATCGGCGATGCCGAGGTACTGGTGGCGCAGTACGCCGGCCTGCTGCCGGGGCGTTCGTTCACCGAATTGCGCCTGCGCGGGGTGGACCTGACCCTGCAGCGCAGCGCCGACGGCCAGTGGCAGGTGCGCGGCCTGCCCGGCCAGCAGGCCGGCGGCGATCCGCTGGAGGCGCTGTCGAACCTGGGCGAACTGCAGCTGGCGCAGGCGCGCCTGCACGTGCTGGCGCCGGAACTCGGGCTCGACCTGCGCCTGCCGCGCATCGACCTGCGCCTGCGCGTGGAGGGCGAGCGGGTGCGCGCCGGTGCGCGTGCCTGGCTGCGCGAAGGTGCCCAGCCCTTCGATATCGCCGGCGAGCTGGACCGCGCCAGCGGCGACGGCCGCGTCTATGCCGGCACCCGCCAGGCGGATCTGGCGGCGCTGGCCGGCACGTTCGACGTGGCCGGTGTCTCGCCGCTGTCGGGACGCGGCCGCCTGCGCGGGTGGGCGCAGCTGCGCGGACATCGGGTGGTCACGGTGCGCGCCGACGCCGGGCTGCTGGACGTGCGCCTGCGCGGCAGTGCCGCGGCCGGTGCCGCCGCGCCCACGCAGGCGCTGGGCGAGCTGGTGCTGGATGCCAGCTGGGCCGGCAGCCTGCAGGACTGGCAGCTGCGCATGCCGCGCCTGCGCATCGGCGACGGCGCGCGCCGGCAGACCCTGGACGGGCTGGCGCTGGCCGGCGGCGAGCGACGCTATGCATTGCGCGCGCAGCGGGTGGACGTGGCTCCGCTGCTGCAGCTGGCGGCGCTGAGCGATGCGCTGGCGCCGTCGCTGCGGCACTGGCTGCGCACCACCGCGCCGGGCGCGCTGGTGCAGGACATCGTGCTGGCCGGCGAACGCGGTGGCCGGCTGCGCGCCAGTGCGCGCATCGACGGCTTCCGCTTCGATCCGGTGGGGCATGCGCCAGGCATGCGCGGGGTCAGCGGGTGGTTGCAGGCCGACCAGGACGGGCTGCGGCTGCGCTTCGACCGCGCCGCGCAGGTGGCCTTCGACTGGCCGGCCGGATTCGGCGTGGTGCATGCGTTCACGCTGGACGGCGAAGCCGTGCTCTGGCGCGACGGCAACGGCTGGACCGTGCGCACGCCGGGGCTGGCCGTCGATGGTGACCCGCTGCGGCTGCAGGCGCGCGGCGGGATCGGCTTCGAGGGAGACGGCAGCCGCCCGCACCTCGACCTTGCGGTCGACATCGGCGACGTACCGATCTCGGCCGCGCATGGCTTCTGGATCCACCACCTGATGCCGAAGGCGACCGTGCAGTGGCTGGACACGGCGCTGCAGGGCGGCACCCTGCGCAACGTCCACGCGGTGGTGGCCGGCGACCTCGACGATTGGCCGTTCCGCAACGAGCCGGGCATGGCCGGTGCCGGCGTGTTCCGCGCCGATGCGCATATCGCGGACGGCACGGTGAAGTTCCAGCCGGACTGGCCGGCGGCGCAGCGCATGAATGCCGACGTCAGCTTCGTGGCCGATGGCTTCAGTCTGACCGGCAGCGCCAACCTGGCCGGCGTGCCGGTCAGCGCGCTCAAGGCCGGCATCGCCCGCTTCGGCAAGGCCGAGCTGCAGGTGGATGCGGCAGCCGGCGGCGATGCCGGCAATTTCCTCGCCATGCTGCGCGCCAGCCCGCTGCACAAGGAACACCGCGATATCCTCGACAACCTGCGCGCGGCCGGGCCGGCGCAGGCGCGCGTGCAGCTGTTGCTGCCGCTGCACCACCAGCAGCCGCCGCCTTCGCGGATCGAAGGCACGGTGGCGCTGGGCGGCGTGCGTCTGGCCGAACAGCGCTGGAAGCTGGCGTTCGAGCAGGTGCGCGGACAGGCCCGTTTCGATCGCGGCGGTTTCGATGCCAGCGACCTGCAGGTGCGCCAGGACGGCGCGCCGGGGTTGTTGTCGCTGCGTGCGGGGCCGCATGTGCGCGATCCTGCGCATGCGTTCGAAGCGACACTGCAGGCGGCTTCCGATATCGACGGCCTGCTGGCCAAGGCCGGCAATCTGGACTGGCTCAAACCGCATGTGCGCGGCAGTTCCAGCTGGACCACCGAGTTGGCTGTGCCGCGCGTTGCAACCCCCGGATCGCAACCGGCGCGGCTGCGGCTGCGCTCCAGCCTCGTCGGCACCGCGCTGGACCTGCCGGCGCCGCTGCGCAAGCCCGCCGCGCAGGCGCTGGCGACTGAAATCGAGATCCGCCTGCCGCTGGAAAGCGGCGAAGTGGAAGCCACCCTCGGCAACCTGCTGTCGCTGCGCAGCCGCACCAGCAACGGCCGCACCGGCCTGCGCCTGCAGCTGGGCGGCGGTCCCGCGGGCGCGCCACCTGCCTCGGGCCTGCTGGTCGGTGGGCGGGTGGAGCAATTGGACGCGCTGGACTGGGTCGGCATCGCTGCCGGCGGCAGCGGCAATGCCGACCTGCCGCTGCGCCGGATCGAGCTGGAAGCCGCGCATCTGCAGGTACTGGGTTCGGATGTCGGCACGGCGCGGATGGTGGTGGTACCGGCCCCGCGCGGCACCTCGGTGCAGGTGCAGGGCGCGGGCATTTCCGGCGCGCTGCTGGTGCCGACGCAGGACGGCGCCACCATCGCCGGCCGTTTCGAGCGCCTGCACTGGTCGCTGCCGGTGGCCGACAAGGACGCGGCGCCCGCGCCGGCGAATGCACCGGCCAGCGCTGCCGATCCCGCGGCGGTGCCGCCGCTGCTGCTGGACGTGGCCGACCTGCGCATCGGCAAGACCGCGATGGGCCGCGCGCGCTTCCGCAGCACGCCGGTGGCGGGCGGATTGCGCATGGACGAATTCACCACCGCCGGCGGCAAGCAGCGGCTCAGCGCCACCGGCAGCTGGCTGGGGCGCGGCGGTTCCGCGCGCACCCAGTTCAAGCTGGACGTGGCCAGCGACGACATCGGCGCGCTGCTGGACGGGTTCGGCTTCGGCGGCCAGGTGGCGGGCGGCAAGGGCAGGCTCGGCGCCGAAGCCAGCTGGCGCGGCGGTCCGGGCGAGTTCGGCCTCACCAGCGTGGAAGCGCGCCTGAGCACCGATGTGCGCGACGGCCAGCTGCTGGAGATCGAGCCAGGCGCCGGCCGCGTGCTGGGTCTGCTCGGCGTGGCCCAGTTGCGCCGCCGGCTGACCCTGGATTTCAGCGACTTCTTCAGCAAGGGCTTCGCCTTCGACCGCATCCAGGGCGATGCCACGCTGGCGCAGGGCCAGCTGCGCACCGACGACCTGGCCGTGCGCGGTCCCGCCGCCGAGATCCACGTGCGCGGCAGCACCGACCTGCGCAACCGCCGCTTCGACCAGACCGTGGAAGTGCGGCCGAAGTCCGGCAGCCTGCTCACCGCGGTGGGCGCGCTGGCCGGCGGCCCGGTCGGCGCGGCGGTGGGCGCGGTGGCCAATGCGGTGCTGGACAAGCCGATGCGCGGCATCGGCGCCAAGACCTACCGGGTCACCGGGCCGTGGGCGGACCCCAAGGTGGAAGCCATCGCCCGCGACACCGCGGCGCAGGCCGGCACCGGGCAGGCCCGCGGCGATTGATTTCGGCGCAAACGCCACGACATTGATGACTTCGATGTCGTCGGCGCGCGCGCAGCGACCCTGCTGCGCATTCCTGCCCCGGCAGGCGCCTCGCCGCGCACGCGACGACCCATCCACGCAGTACCAGGACAACTCCATGCCGCATCTTTCCATCGCCGAATCCCGCCTGCTGCTGCCCACCGGGCTCGATGCCGCCGCGCTGGAGCGCGCGTTCGGCACCCTGCTGGGCCCCGGCATCGACTTCGGCGACCTGTATTTCCAGCACGCCCGCCGCGAGGGCTGGAGCATGGAGGACGGCATCGTCAAGGACGGTTCGCACAGCATCGAGCAGGGCGTCGGCGTGCGCGCGATCTCCGGCGAGAAGACCGGCTTCGCCTATTCCGACGAACTGGATGCGCCGGCGCTGCTGGCCGCGGCGCAGTCGGCCCGCGCCATCGCCCGCGACGGCCGCAGCCACGGCGCGCAGGCCTTGCAGCGCAGCGGTGGGCGCATGCTGTATCCGGCGCTGGATCCGATCGATGCGCTCGACAACGCCACCAAGGTGGAGGCGCTGCGCCGCGTGGATGCGCTGGTGCGCGCGCTGGACCCGCGCGTGCAGCAGGTGATGGTGAGCCTGTCCGGTGGTGTGGACACCGTGCTGGTGGCGCGCAGCGACGGCGTGCTGGCCGGCGACGTGCGCCCGCTGGTGCGGATGAACGTGCAGGTGATCGTGGAGCAGAACGGCCGCCGCGAATCGGGCTACGCCGGCTTCGGCGGGCGCTATTCCTACGAGCAGCTGTTGGCCGACGACAAGCCGGAGAAGTTCGCCCGCGAGGCGCTGCGGCAGGCGCTGGTGAATCTCGATGCGATCGACGCGCCGGCCGGGGTGATGCCGGTGGTGCTGGGCAACGGCTGGCCGGGCGTGCTGCTGCACGAGGCGGTGGGCCACGGGCTGGAAGGCGACTTCAACCGCAAGGGCACCAGCACCTTCGCCGGGCGGATGGGGCAGCAGGTGGCGTCGAAGGGCGTGACGATCGTCGATGACGGCACCCTCGATGGCCGCCGCGGTTCACTCAATATCGACGACGAGGGCACGCCGACGTCCTGCACCACCCTGATCGACGACGGCATTCTGGTCGGTTACATGCAGGACACGCTCAACGCGCGGCTGATGGGCATGGCGCCCACCGGCAACGGCCGCCGCGAGTCTTTCGCCCACCTGGTGATGCCGCGCATGACCAATACCTACATGCGCGCCGGCAGCCATGACCCGGAGGAAATGATCCGCTCGGTGAAGAAGGGCCTGTACGCGGTCAACTTCGGTGGCGGCCAGGTGGACATCACCAGCGGCAAGTACGTGTTCTCCGCCACCGAGGCCTATCTGATCGAGGACGGGAAGATCGCCGCGCCGGTGAAGGGCGCCACCCTGATCGGCAACGGCCCGGAAACCATGCAGAAGGTGGCGATGATCGGCCACGATCTGGCCCTGGACGACGGCGTCGGCATCTGCGGCAAGGACGGCCAGTCGGTGCCGGTCGGCGTGGGCCAGCCGTCCCTGCTGATTTCGGAATTGACCGTGGGCGGGACGCAGGCGTGATGCCGCGATCAGGCGTCGGTGTCGCCGTCGATCGTCGCGTCGTCGTCGCTGGCGGCATCGCCGGCTTCCGCCATCAACTCCCGCAGTACCCGGAACAGTTCGCGGAACGCGCGCGGCGGCTTGTTCTTCGCCCGTTCCTCGCGGACGTTGCGCAGCAACTGGCGCAATTGCTGGCGGTCGGCGTGCGGATGCGCGGCCAACAGGTCGGTCAGCGCGGCGTCGCCGTCCTCGCCCAGCAGCGCGTCGCGCAGCGCTTCCACCCGGTGCAGCGCGGCGGTTTCGCGGCGCGCGGCTTCGCCGTCCTTGCTCATCGCATCGCGGATCGCCTCCAGCTCATCGTCGTCCAGCTTGCGCATCTGCTTGGCCAGATAGGCGTGCTGCCGCTTGCGCGCACCGTGCGAGGTGATGCGCTGGGTCTCGCGGATGTGCGGCATCAGGTCCTCCGGAATCGGCAGCCTGCCCAACTGGGTGGCGGTCATCGCCGTCAGTTGTTCGCCCAGTTCCAGCACGTCCAGCGCCGCGCGACGCTGCTCGCTGCGGCTGGGGCTGAGAAATTCACCGGTGTCTTCGTCACGTCCTCGCATTGCAACAGGATAATCCATTGAACAGCAGGTCATTGAACCCGTCCGTCGATCTTGCCGCGCCCGCCGACGACAGCCGGCAGCGGCTGGAACAGCTGTCCGTCGTCGCCCGCCAGTTGCTGGACCGCGCCCGCGCCGCCGGCGCCGACCAGTGCGAAGTCACCTGTGACGAGGACGCCGGCCTTGCGGTCAACGTGCGCCTCGGCGAAGTGGAGACAGTGGAGGCCACCCGCGACCGCGGGGTGTCGATGACCGTCTATTTCGGCCAGCGCAAGGGCAGCGCCAGCACCGCCGACCTGCGCGAGGACAGCCTGGCCGCCACCGTGGCGCAGGCCTGCGCGATCGCCCGCCATACCGAGGAGGATCCGGCGGCCGGGCTGGCCGATGCCGCGCTGATGGCGCAGGTGCTGCGCGAATTCGATACCTGGTACCCGGCGCCATTCGATGCCGACCGCGCCATCGACATCGCGCTCGCCTGCGAGGCGGCCGGACGCGAGGTGGATGCGCGGATCGGCAATTCCGACGGTGCGTCGATGAACGCCAACGCATCCCTCAGCGTGTATGCCAACTCCCACGGCTTCCTCGGCGCCGAGCGCGCCACCTCGTACAGCACCGGCTGCGCGCTGATCGCCGGCGAGGGCGAGGCGATGCAACGCGACGGCTGGTACAGCGTGGCGCTGGCGCAGGGCGACCTGGAATCGCCCGAGGCCATTGGCCGCAGGGCTGCGCAGCGCACCCTGGCGCGGCTGGCCCCGCGCCGACTGCCGACCGGCCAAGTGCCGGTGCTGTTCGCTGCCGAAATGGCGCGCTCGCTGGTGGGCAGCTTCCTCGGCGCCGTATCCGGCGGCGCGCTGTACCGCCGCGCCAGCTTCCTGCTCGACAGCGCGGGCACGCGGGTGTTCCCGGAGTGGTTCGCGATCGAGGAGGATCCGTTCCTGCCGCGCGGCTTCCGCTCCGCCGCGTTCGACGCCGAAGGCGTGACAACCCGTAAATCGATGCTGGTGGAGGACGGCATCGTCCAGCGCTACGTGCTGGGCAGCTATTCGGCGCGCAAGCTGGGGCTGGCGACCACCGCCAACGCCGGCGGCGTGCACAACCTCAACGTGCGCGCCAATGCCGGCGACCTGGCATCGACGCTGCGTGGCATGGGCACAGGCTTGCTGGTGACCGAGCTGATGGGCCAGGGCGTCAACGCGATCACCGGCGACTACTCGCGCGGCGCGGCCGGTTTCTGGGTGGAGAACGGCGAGCTCGCCTATCCAGTCGACGGCATCACCATCGCCGGCAACCTCAAAGCGATGTTCGCCGGCATCGAAGCGGTGGGCAGCGACATCGACCCGCGTTCGCATGTGCGCACCGGCTCGATCCTGGTCGGGCGGATGACTGTGGCGGGCGAGGGCTGATTGCTTTGGCGATGGCCGAATGTGTCATCGGTTCGCGTTATCCTCCGCAACGCGGCAATTGATGCCGTCTTGACCAATCGGGGAATATTCATGGACCAGAACGATACCGTCGCCACGCCGCCACCGCCGCCCGTCGGGCCTTCCAAGGAAGAGCGCCAGTGGGCGATGTTCGCCCATCTGTCCGCGCTGGTAGGCGGCCTGCTGACGTCGGCGCTGGGCGGCTGGGGCTTCTTCATCGGCCCGCTGGTGATCTGGCTGATGAAGAAGGACGAGATGCCGTTCGTGGCCGACCAGGCCAAGGAAGCGCTGAACTTCAACATCACCGTGTCGGCGATCTTCCTGCTGCTGCTGATCTTCACCATCCTCACCATCGGCATCGGCGCGCTGCTGACGATTCCGGTGGCGCTGATCGTGGGCATCGGCGCACTGGTGCTGGTGATCCTGGCAGCGATCAAGGCCAACGAGGGCGTGGCCTACCGCTACCCGCTGACGATCCGCCTGGTCAAGTAAGCGCCGGCGGCAACAGTGCACGACCACGAGCCCGGGCATGCCCGGGCTCGTCCGTTTCCGGGCTGCATTCGCCGCTCCGGCATGGGTTTCCGTCGCCGCTGCCGCGGGTTTCGTCGCATGCCGGCTTGTGCGGCCGTCGGGCGCCGCCATCATCGATCCAGACCGGAATGGTTCCGGCAGGAGACGACGATGGAGACCGTGCAGATGCAGACGCTGTCGACCGCCCAGGGCGAGCGCGGCTGGGCCGCTGGCGTGCATGCGGGTGCCCTGCTGCTGGCCTTCATGACCAGCTGGAGCGCCGGCGTGGCCGGCATGCTGGCGGGCCTGGCGATCTTTTTCCTGAAGAAGAACGATTCGGCCTTCGTCGCCGAACACGCCCGCGAAGCGTTCAACTTCAACCTGACCATGTTCCTGCTGACCTGCGCGCTTGCCATCACTGGCGTGCTACTGGTGGGCGCCACCGTGCTGACGCTGGGGCTGGGCGCCATCGTGACCCTGCCGGCCGGGCTGGTGCTGGTGCTGCTGGCGGGGGCGGTGGCCGTAAGCTGGCTGGTGTGCAGCGTCATCGCGACGTTCAAGGCGCTGAACGGCGAAAGCTACCGTTATCCCTTCACGCTGCGGCTGCTGTGACCGCGGCAAACCAGGTATGACGAAAAGGCCGGGAACTCCCGGCCTTTTCCGTGTCAGTGGCTGCGTTCGACGACCTGCCGCGCCAGCGCGTGCAGTGCACCGGTATCGGCGTCCAGTTCCGCCAGCGCCTGCTGCATGACTGCAGACAGTTCTCCAAGCCGCGCGCGACTGGCATCGGCGCCGAGCAGCGCCGGGAAGGTCGCCTTGGCCTGCGCCGCATCCTTGCCGGCGGTCTTGCCGAGGGTGGCGGCATCGCCCTCGATGTCCAGCAGGTCATCGCGGATCTGGAAGGCCAGGCCCAGCGCATCGGCGTAGCGGTCCAGCAACGCGGCCTGCGCCGGCGTGGCGTTGCCGGCCAACGCACCCAGCCGCACCGCGCAGCGCAGCAGCGCACCGGTTTTCAGCGCGTGCAGGCGCTCCAGGTCGGCAAGGGGGAAAAGGGGGTCAGAGTGGCTTTTCACTTGTGAAAAGACACTCTGACCCCCTTTTCCGGTGGCATCGATATCCAGCGCCTGCCCGCCGCACATGCCGGCCACGCCGGAGGCGCGCGCCAGTTCGGCCAGCATCGCGACGCGCCGTTCGGCAGGCTGCGGCGCAGTGGTCAGCAATTCGAACGCCAGCGTCTGCAGCGCATCGCCGGCGAGGATGGCAGTGGCTTCGTCGAAGGCGACGTGCACGGTGGGCTGGCCGCGGCGCAGGTCGTCGTCGTCCATCGCCGGCAGATCGTCATGGATCAGCGAATAGCAGTGCACCAGTTCCACCGCGGCGGCGGCGGCGTCCAGATCGGCCTCGCATGCGCCCAACGCGGTGCCGGTGGCATACACCAGCAGCGGGCGCATGCGCTTGCCGCCGTTGAGGACGCCGTGGCGCATCGCCGCGTGCAGGCGTTGCGGGGCGGTGGCGGGGTCGGGCAGGGCATGTTCCAGCGCGGCTTCCGCGCGTGCGCGCCAAGGCGCGAGGTCAGGCGCTGCCATCGTCGCCGGCATCGAACTCGCGCGCATCGCCAGGGTTGGCGGGGTCATCGAGCAGGCGCACGCGCAGCTCGGCCTGCTCCAGCGCACCCTGGCAGCGGCGGTACAGACCGACGCCGCGTTCGTAGGCGGCCAGCGATTCTTCCAGCGTCATGTCGCCGGTTTCCATCCGGCCAACCAGGTCTTCCAGCGCCAGCATCGACTGCTCGAAATCGGCAACGGGGGAAATGTCGGGGGCGGGTTTCTTGGCCATGCGCGCAGTTTACGCCAGCGCGGCCGCGCCACTCTCCTCATCCGTACCGGGAGCAGGGGAAAGCTGCAGTCGCGCATCCCGCGCCGCGAGCCATGCCGCCAGTGGTGCGGACACGATGGCATCGCCCGCTGCCAGCAGCCTGCCGTCGGGGTCGGACAGCAGCGGCAGGCGCGCGCGCTGCCACGGCGGCATGCCGCTGTCCTGCAGCACGTGCTTGAGCGCATGCGAATGGCTGCGGCCTGGCAACACGATGCGTTCGCCGCCTTGCCGCGCATGCACGCGCAGCGGCGCGTCGAAGCCTGCTGCGTGCACCAGCTGCAGGCGCCCGCCGCCCGGCAACATCAGTGTCGCGCGGCCATCCCATGCCTGGCTCCAGCCGGCGGGCAGCGGTTCGTGCAACACGTCCGCGTGCAGCAGCCCGCGCCAGCGCCAGACGCGCGCGCCCTGCCAGTCGAAGCGCGGGCTGGCGTCGTGGCGCGCGGCCAGCAGTTCGCGCTCGATCCGGGCAATGCCGTTGCCGGGCAGCGGCGGCAGCTGCAGCTCGATAGTCCAGCGCCGCAGCACCCGCGCCCGGCGCGCAGCGGACAGGTCCAGCAGCACCTGCATGTCGAGTGTGTGCGGGTCGCGACGCGCGGCGGCCAGCGCCGCGGCGTCTTCGGCGTCCAGCAGCTCGCCGGCCTGCGCGCATAGCGCGGCGCTGCGGGCGAAGCTGGCGGCGGCGTCCGGCCAGCGCTGGCGCAGCAGCGGTAGCACCGCGTTGCGCAGGAAGTTGCGGTCGAAGTCGGTGTTGGCGTTGGCGGGGTCGTCGAGCCAGTGCAGGCGCTGCGACGTGGCGTAGTCGTGCAACGTCGTGCGCGGCACGTCCAGCAGCGGTCGCCACAACCAGCCGTGCGCGTGGCGACGCCACGGCCGCATCGCCGCCAGCCCGTCGCTGCCGGCGCCGCGCAGTGCGCGCAGCAGGAAGGTTTCGGCCTGATCGTCGCGATGATGGGCGAGGGTCAGGATTTCGTCTTCGCCCAGCGCTGCGGCAAAGGCGGCGTGGCGGGCAACACGGGCGGCGCCTTCGATGCCGAGTCCGGCGGTCAGGTCGAGCTCGACGCGGACGATTTCCAGCGGCACATCCAGCGCGTCGCAGGCGCGCCGGCAAAGCGCGGCCCAGGCGTCGGCCTCCGGGTGCAAGCCGTGGTGGACATGCAGCGCGCGCAGCCCGCGCTGGCGGATGGCTTCGTCCGCCGCAAGCAGGTGCAGCAACACGGTGGAATCCAGGCCGCCGCTGAAACCCAGCAGGATCGGCGACGGCAGCGGTGGAGCGGGCAGGCGCATGCCGCAAGTGTAGGGCGGCGCCTGCGCGGCGGGCGGCCGGCGCCGCGTTGCGGAATCAGGAGGCGAGGTCGTAGGCGCCGAGGGCGCGCAGGCGGCGGTATCGGCGTTCCAGCAGATCCTCTGCCGGCAGGCCTTCCAGTGCGTCCAGCTCGCGCAGCAGCACCGCCTTCAGGCGCTTGGCCATCTGCACCGGATTGCGGTGGGCGCCACCGGTGGGTTCGCGCACCACCTTGTCCACTAACCCGAGCCCGTGCAGGCGCCTGGCGGTCATGCCCAGCTGTTCCGCGGCGTCCTTGGCCTTGGCGGAATCGCGCCACAGGATCGAGGCGCAGCCTTCCGGGGTGATGACCGAATAGGTGCTGTATTCCAGCATGATCGTGCGGTCGCCCACGCCGATCGCCAATGCGCCGCCGCTGCCGCCTTCGCCGATCACCGTGCACACGATCGGCACGCGCAGCTCGGCCATTTCCAGCAGGTTGCGGGCAATCGCCTCGGATTGGCCGCGCTCTTCCGCGTCGATGCCGGGCCAGGCGCCGGCGGTATCGATGAAGGTGAGGACGGGCAGGCCGAAGCGCTCCGCCATCTTCATCAGCCGCAGCGCCTTGCGGTAGCCCTCGGGCTTGGGCATGCCGAAGTTGCGGCGGACCTTGGTCTTGGTGTCGCGGCCCTTCTCGTGGCCGATCACCATCAGCGGGCGACCGTCGATGCGGGCCAGGCCGCCGACGATGGCCTGGTCATCGGCAAACGCGCGATCGCCGGCCAGTTCCTGGAACTCGTCGCAGATCACCCGCAGGTAATCCAGCGTGTACGGCCGCTGCGGGTGGCGCGACAGCTGCGACACCTGCCACGGGGTGAGGTCGCGGAAGATCGTCGCGGTGCGCTTGCGCAGCTTGTCCCGCAGCGCCTGCACTTCCTTGTCGATGTTGAGCGCCGGGCCGTTGCTGGCCTGTCGCAGTTCCTGGATCTTGGTTTCCAGGTCGGCGATCGGCTGCTCGAAGTCGAGGTAATTCGGATTCATCCTGCGGAGTTTATCCCAGCGGGGTCGCCGTACCGAACCGGACGGTGCTGCCGCCCCTGCTCGCGGAGCAGGGGGAGAAGGCAGCCGCTGGCGTCATTCGGACTTTGGCGCTGCCCACGGCCGCGCCAGCTGCACCTGCACCGTGCCGACGCCCGGCAGGCTGCGCAGCAGCCCGGGCAGGCTGGCGTCCACCTGCAGGCCACGACCGCCGCCGAGGGTCAGCCGCCCGATGCCGGCGACGGTGGTGGCTTCCAGCAGCACCGGGGTCGGCCCGGCGTGGGCCTTCAGCACGTGTTCCAGCTGCTGCTGCGCGCCGGCCACGCGCAGGTCGATGCGGATGGAAATGCGCTGCGCCTGCTGACCGCAGATCTGCGCGAAATCCCAGCAACGGCTGGCGCGCAGCGAATAGCCGCCGTTGAATTCGTCCTCGCGCAGGCCACCCTCGACCACCAGGATGCGGTCGCGGGTGAGCAGCGGGGCGAATTCCTGCCACTGCTCGTTGAAGAAGCCGCATTCGATCCGGCCGCGGCCGTCCTCCAGCTGCACGAACGCCTGCGATTCGCCGCGCTTGCGCATGCCGATCACCTGGCCAGCCACCACCGTCTGCACCATCGGGCGCCAGCTGCGGCCTTCCTGCGGGCGGCTGTTGCGCGCGGCGCGTTCCCAGATTTCCGCCAGTGCCGACAGGTCGTGGCCGACCAGCTTCTGCACGTCGTCGCGGTAAGGGTCCATCGGATGGCCGCTGAGGTAATGGCCCAGCGTGTCGTGTTCGCCCTGCAGCAGCTGCGCCAGCGGCCACTCGGTGGTTTCCGGCAGTTCAATCCGGATGTCGCTGCTGCCGCCGCTGCCGAACATGTCGAACATGCCGGCTTCGCGGTTCTTCGCCATCTGGTCGGTGGCTTTCATCGCCTCCGGCAGCTGCAGCATCAGCGAGGCGCGGTTGACCGCCAGCGCATCCATCGCACCGGCGTGGATCAGTGCTTCCAGCGTGCGTTTGTTGAGGCCGGCGGCGGAGACGCGCTGGCAGAAGTCGAGCAGGTCGCGGAACACGCCGTCGGCATTGCGGGCGGTGACGATGGCCTCGCAGACGCCCTGGCCCACGCCCTTCACCGCGCCGAGGCCATAGCGGATGGTGTCCGGGGTGGTGGCATCGAACATGTAGCTGGACGCGTTGACGTCGGGCGGCAGCACGGTCAGGCCGAGGCCGCGCGCCTCATCCAGGAAGGCCACCACCTTGTCGGTCTTGTCCATGTCGCTGGACAGGGTGGCGGCCATGAACTCGGCCGGGTAATGCTGCTTCAGCCAGGCGGTCTGGTAGGCGACCAGCGAGTACGCGGCGGCGTGCGACTTGTTGAAGCCGTAGCCGGCGAACTTCTCCATCAGGTCGAAGATCTCGTCGGCCTTGGCCGCGCTGACCCCGCCCTTGGCCGCGCCCTCGCGGAAGATCTCGCGGTGCTTGGCCATTTCGGCCGGCACCTTCTTGCCCATCGCACGGCGCAGCAGGTCGGCGCCGCCCAGCGAGTAGCCGCCGACGATCTGCGCCATCTGCATGACCTGCTCCTGGTAGACCATGATGCCGTAGGTCTCCTGGAGCATCCCCTTGGTGCGGGGGTCGGGGTATTCGAACGTCTCGGTGCCGTGCTTGCGCGCCACGAACGACGGAATCATCTCCATCGGGCCGGGGCGGTACAGTGCGTTCAGCGCGATCAGGTCCTCGAAGCGATCCGGTTTCGCGTCCTTCAGCGCGCGGCGCATGCCGGAGGATTCGAACTGGAACACCGAGCCTGTGTTGCCGTTGGCGAACACGTTGCGATAGACGCTGGCGTCGTCGAGCGGGATCGTGGCGATATCGACCGGTTCGGCGCCATCCTTCGCGCGGCGCACGTTGATCGCCTTCACCGCCCAGTCGATGATGGTCAGCGTGCGCAGGCCGAGGAAGTCGAACTTCACCAGCCCCACCGCTTCCACGTCGTCCTTGTCGAACTGGGTGACCGGGTTCTTGCCCAGCGTGCCGTGGTCGTGTTCGGCGTACAGCGGGCAGAAATCCGACAGCGGCGTCGGCGCGATCACCACGCCGCCGGCGTGCTTGCCGGCGTTGCGGGTGAGGTCCTCCAGCTGCAGCGCCAGGTCGATCAGGTCGCGGACGTCGTCCTCGCTCTCGTAGCGCTGGATCAGCTCGGGCGATGCCATTTCGCCGTCCATCCCGCCCTTGCCCTGGCCCATCGCGTCCTTCAGCGATATGCCGAGGATGTTGGGGATCAGCTTGGCGATCCCGTCCACCATGCCGTAGCCGAAGCCGAGCACGCGGCCGGTGTCGCGTAGCACCGCCTTGGCGGCCATGGTGCCGTAGGTGATGATCTGCGAAACGCGCTCGCGGCCGTACTTGCGGGCGACGTAGTCGATGACTTCGTCGCGCCGGTCCATGCAGAAGTCGATGTCGAAGTCGGGCATCGACACGCGTTCCGGGTTGAGGAAGCGCTCGAACAGCAGGTTGTACGGCAGCGGGTCCAGGTCGGTGATCTGCAGCGCCCACGCCACCAGCGAGCCGGCGCCGGAGCCGCGGCCCGGGCCGATCGGGATGCCCTGGTTCTTGCCCCACTGGATGAAGTCGGCCACGATCAGGAAGTAGCCTGGGAAGCCCATCTTGATGATGGTGTCCAGCTCGAATTCCAGCCGCGCCTCGTAGTCCTCGCGGGTCTTGCCGGGTGCCAGGGGATTTTTCTGCAGCCGTGCTTCCAGGCCGCGCCGGGCTTCGCTGCGGATCCAGCTGTCCAGTGTCTCGTCGGACGGCACCGGATAGGCCGGCAGGAAGTAGGTGCCCAGCTTCAGCTGCAGGTTGCAGCGCTGCGCCAGCGCCACCGTGTTGTCCAGCGCGTCAGGCACGTCGGCGAACAGCGCGACCATTTCCTCGGTCGAGCGCAGGTACTGCTGGGCGCTGTAGTCGCGCGGGCGGCGCGGATCTTCCAGCACCCGGCCGCTGGAGATGCACACCCGCGCCTCGTGCGCGCCGAAGCCGGCGGCATCGAGGAAGCGCACGTCGTTGCTGGCCACCACCGGCAGGCCGAGCTTGCCGGAGGCGTGCAGGGCGAACTGGTTGAACGCTTCTTCGCCGTCGCGGCCGGTGCGGGTCAGCTCCAGATGCAGGCCATCGCCGAACACCCGCCGCCATTCCGCCAGCTGCGCCTCCGCGACGTCATGGCGATTGGCCTGCACCAGCCGCCCGGCCAGGCTGGTGCGGCCAGCGATCGCGAACAGGCCGGCATGGTCGTCGCGCAGCCATTCCGGATCGATCGCCACGCAGTCGCCGCGCTGGCCTTCCAGCCAAGCGCGGCTGAGCAGGCGCGACAGGCTGAGGTAGCCGTCCTGGTCGCGGCACAGCAGGGTGAGTTGCGAAGGCGCATCGCCGCCGTCGGCGACCAGCACGTCGGCACCGGCGATGGGCTTGATGCCCACGCTTTCCGCGGCCTTGTAGAACTTGACCAGCGCGAACAGGTTGTTGCGGTCGGTGACCGCCAGCGCCGGCAGCTGCAGTTCCACCGCACAGCTGAGCAGGTTGGGCCGGTCGCCGGCTTTTTCCGGCCGCGCATAGTCCGGCTTCTCGGGCACGCGGATGGTGGAGTCCGCGAGCGAGAATTCGGTGTGCAGGTGCAGGTGGACGAAACGTGCGGGCATCGCGTGGTCGCGGTGTTGAAGCCGCAGGTTAGGGCCCGCAGCGGAGGCGGGCAAGGCTTGACAGTACGCGATCCGTGCGTGACTCAGGCTGGCTGCGGCAAACCCGGCAGTTCCGCCTGCAGCGGCATGGGTTCCAGCGCCGCACGCACCGGCGCATAGCTGCGTCGATGTTGCGGGCAGGGGCCGTGCGCCTGCAGTGCCGCCAGATGCAGCGGGCTGGGGTAACCCTTGTGGCGGTCGAAGCCGTATTGCGGATAGTGCGCGTGCAGCTCGCGCATGCGCGCATCGCGCGCGACCTTGGCAAGGATCGAGGCGGCCATGATGCTGCGGTCGCGGGCGTCGCCGCCGATCCACGCCTCGGTCGGGCAGGGCAGGTCCTTCGGCAGGCGGTTGCCGTCGATGCGCGCGCAGTCGGCGACGTGGGCCACACCCAGCAGCGCTTCGCGTATGCCGTGCATGGTGGCCTGGAAGATGTTGCGGCGGTCGATCTCGTCGGCTTCGACAAACACGATTTTCCACGCCAGCGCGCGTTCGAGGATGCGCGGGTAGAGCAGCTCGCGCTTCTTTTCGGTCAGCGCCTTGGAGTCGTCGAGCCCGTTCACCGGGGTGCGGCCCGGCGCGAACACCACCGCGGCCACCACCACAGGCCCGGCCAGCGGGCCGCGCCCGGCCTCGTCGATGCCGGCAACGCGCAGGCTCATGGCTGCCGCAGGAGCTGCGCCACCGCCTCGGCGGC
This sequence comes from Thermomonas fusca DSM 15424, assembly GCF_000423885.1. Lineage (GTDB taxonomy): Bacteria > Pseudomonadota > Gammaproteobacteria > Xanthomonadales > Xanthomonadaceae > Thermomonas > Thermomonas fusca. Next base: position 56,519 of record NZ_AUIV01000010.1, read on the forward strand.
GCGCGCCGAGGCGTCGCGGCGCAGCGTCTGGTGGATGGCGAGGAAGCGCGGCTGCAGCGCTGCCACCGCCTCTTCGTCGCGGAACCAGCGCAGCAGCGCGGCGTGCAGGTTGTCCGGCGTGCAGGCGTCCTGCAGCAGCTCCGGAATCAGCGCCTCGCCGGCCAGCACGTTGGGCAGGCTGACGTGGGCGGACTTGAGCATGCCGAACAGCCGGACGATGCGGTAGGTCAGCGGCGCGATGCGGTGGCCCACCACCATCGGCCGCTTGCACAGCATCGCTTCCAGCGCGGCGGTGCCGGACGCCAGCAGCACCGCGTCGCTGGCGATCATGATCCGCTGCGCCCGGCCGTCGATGACGCGGAACGCCGGCGCGTCGCCGAGGATGGCGTCGATGGCGCTGCGGCACTGCGCGTTTGCCGCAGGCACCAGCACGCGCAGGCCGGGGACATCCGCGGCAAGGCGACGCGCGGTCTCGGCGAAGTCGGGCAGCATGCGGCGGATTTCGCCCAGCCGGCTGCCGGGCAGCAGCGCCAGGATTGGCGCGTCGTTGGATTCGCCCAGTGCCGCGCGAGCCACGTCGCGATCCGGTTGCAGCGGAATTGCGTCGGCCAGCGGGTGGCCGATGAACGTGGCATCCACGCCGTGCCTGGCGTAGATCGGCGGCTCCATCGGGAACAGGCAGAGCACGCGGTCGGCGCTTTCGCCGATCTTCAAGGCGCGGTTTTCGCGCCATGCCCAGACCGAAGGGCTGACGTCGTGCACGGTGCGCACGCCGCGCTGCTTCAGCCAGCGCTCCACGCCGAGATTGAAGTCCGGCGCATCGATGCCGATGAACACGTCGGGATTCCAGTCCAGCACGCGCTGGCGGAAAGTCTTGCGCAGCTTCAGCAGGCGCGGCAGGTGCGCCAGCACTTCCGCCAGGCCCATCACCGCCAGCTCGCTGGCGTCGAACCACGTGTCCATGCCCGCGGCGCGCATGGCATCGCCGCCGATGCCGGCGAACTGCGCATCCGGAAAGCGTTCGCGCAGCGCCTCGATCAGTCCGGCGCCAAGCTGGTCGCCGGAGGTTTCGCCGGCGCAGAGGGCGATGCGTGGGGTCATGGCTTGTTTCGCTTCGGGGTCGCGCCGTTGCGGCGGCTGGGGTGTGTCCCAACGCACTCGCTGGCGCGAGCGCACTCCCCGATACTCGCTTTGTCGGGACACACCCCAGCCGCCGCAACGGCGCCGGTAGTGCTGCGCCTTGCAGCTATGTCCCTTCTAGCGACAAGGCCGACCGGGCTCACCGCAGCAACGGCCGCTCGCCGGCGTCGATGAAATCGAGGAAGGCGCGCACGTCCTCGCTGCCCGCGGCGATCTCCGCCAGCTCGAGCTTGGCTTCGTCCAATCTCGCCTCGCCCATGTACAGCGCCCGGTACGCGCGCTTGATCGCGGCCACGCGGGTGGCGTCGAAGCCGCGGCGCTTCAGGCCCTCGGCATTGATCCCACGCGGACGCGCGTATTTTTCCTGCGCGATCATCAGGAACGGCGGCACGTCGCCGTTGACGAAGGCCCCCATGCCGATGAACGCGTGGTCGCCGACCCGGCAGAACTGGTGGACGCCGGAGAACCCGCTCAGGATCACGTGGCTGCCGACGGTGACATGGCCGGCCAGGGTGGCGTTGTTGGAGAACACGCAATCGTCGCCGACGATGCAGTCGTGGGCGATGTGGCTGTAGGCGAGGATCCAGTTGCGGTTGCCGAGGCGAGTGATGCCGCCGCCTTCGCCGGTGCCGCGATTGATGGTGACGAATTCGCGGATCGAATTGCCGTCGCCGATCTCCAGCGCCACCCGCTCGCCGCGGTACTTCTTGTCCTGCGGCTCGCCGCCGATCGCGGCATGGCCGTGGAACACGTTGTCGCGGCCGATCCGGGTGGGGCCTTCGATCAGGCAGTGCGGGCCGATGCGGGTGTTGTCGCCCACCTCCACCTCGGCACCGATCACCGCATAGGCGCCGACCTGCACGCCCGCACCGATCCGCGCGCGCGGATCGATCACGGCGGTGGGGTGGATGGCGCTGGCGTCGTGGTTGCTCATCGTTGCTGCCGCAGGTTCAGTCGCGCGATGCCGCGCACAGGATTTCGGCGCAGGCGACCTGCTCGCCATCGACTCGCGCCACGCCCACGTACTGGGCCATGTTGCGGATGCGGCGCTTGAGCTCGACGTCGAGCTCCAGGCGGTCGCCGGGCACCACCATCCGGCTGAACTTGGCGTTGTCCACCTTCACCAGGTAGAAAGTTTCCGTCTGCGGATCGCCGGCTGCGGTGGACAGCTGGGTCAGCAGCCCACCGGCCTGCGCCAGCGCCTCCACCACCAGCACGCCCGGCATCACCGGCTTGCCGGGGAAGTGGCCCTGGAAGAACGGCTCGTTGATGGTGACGTTCTTGTAGGCCAGCACGCGCTTGTTCGGCTCCAGCGCCACCACCCGGTCCACCAGCAGGAACGGATAGCGGTGCGGCAGCAGGCGCTGGATGTCGGCGATGGTGGCGGGCAGCGCCGGCATTGCGGTGGTATCGGTCATTCGGTGTCCTTCGCATCGGCGGGCAGGCGCCGGGCGATGCGGTCAAGTTGCTTGAAGCGGGCGGCGCTCTTGCGCCAGCTGCGATTGTCCATCAACGGCGTGCCGGAAGAATACTCGCCCGGCTCGCGGAGCGAATGGGTGACCAACGACATCGCGGTGATCACCGCCCGGTCGCAGACCTCCAGATGACCGAGGATGCCGGCACCGCCGCCAACCAGACAGTGGCGGCCGATTTTTGCGCTGCCGGCCACCGCGGCGCAGCCGGCCATCGCGGTATGCGCGCCGATCCGCACGTTGTGGCCGATCTGGATCTGGTTGTCGAGGCGTACGTCTTCTTCCAGCACGGTATCGCCCAGCGCGCCGCGGTCGATGGTGGTGTTGGCGCCGATTTCGCAATCGTCGCCGACCACCACGCCGCCCAGCTGCGGCACGTTGATCCAGCGCCCGGCTTCCATCGCCATGCCGAAGCCGGCCGCGCCCAGCACGGCGCCAGGCAGGATGCGCACGCGTTTGCCGAGGCGTACCCGCGTCCACAGGGTCACCCTTGCCTGCAGCTCGCAATCCTCGCCGACTTCGCAATCCTCGCCGACCACGCAGCCGGGGCCGATGATCGCGCCGGCGTCGATCCTGCTGCGCGCGCCGATGCTGACGTGCGGGCCGATGCTGGCGCCGGGATCGACCTGCGCGGTGACATCCACCGCCGCGGTGGGATGGATGCCGGACGCGTGCACCGGCCGCGGCTCGAACAGCGCGGCGATGCGCGCGAACGCGACGTAAGGGTCGCGTGCCAGCAGTGCCGTGCCGGTGCAGGCATCGGCGTCGTCGGCGCGCAGCACCACCACGCCGGCGCGGGTCTGCGCCAGTTGGCTGCGATAACGCGGATTGGCCAGAAAGCCCAGCTGTGACGGCGAGGCATCGGCCAGGGTGCCGACGCCCGCCACCGTACGGTCTTGCCCGCGCAGCTCCAGGCCGAAGCGCGCGGCAAGCTCGGCGGCGGTGAACGTCGGCATGGTCATGCCGGCGTTGCCGTCAGAGCTGGCCGCCGAAGTTGAACTGCAACCGCTCGATCCGGTCGCCGTCCTTCTTGCGCAGCGGCAGTGCGTAGCTGATCGACAGCGGCCCCATCGGCGAGCGCCACAGCAGCGCCACGCCGGCCGAAGCACGCAGTTCGCCGGCATCGAAGTTGTCCCAGCCGTTGTAGACGTTGCCGACGTCCAGGAACGCAGACACGCGCGCCGACGGGCTGTCGAACAGCTTCGGGAAGATCGCTTCCACCGAACCGGCCAGCAGCACCGAGCCGCCCAACGGCTGGCGGTAGCCGAAGCTGGATGTGTAGACGGGGCCGAGGGTGTTGTCCATGAAGCCGCGCACGCGCCCGCTGGAGGCAATGCCGCCGGCGTAGAAGTTCTCGAAGAACGGCAGCCCGGTGGCGTTGACGGTCTTCACGTAGTCCGGCGAATTTGTCAGGCAGGGATCGGTGCCGATCGGGCCGGGCACGTAGGTGTCGCCCTGCCCGTCGTTGTTGGTGTCCACCAGGGTGGGTGCGGTGAAGCAGAGGTTGCGGCTGTAGTCCTTGCCGTAGGAATCGCCGTAGCCCAGGTTCAGCGCGGTCTTGACCACCAGCGCCGGATGCAGCGGCCAGTACTTGGAGATGTCGTACTGCAGCTTGAAATATTCCACCGTGGAGCCGGGCAGGGCGATTTCAGCGGAGAGGTTCTGGGTGCCGCCCACCACCGGGGTGAAGTAGTTGTTGCGGGTATCGCGGCCCCAGCCCACTTGGGCGCGCCAGCTGTGGAAGGTGCGCTGGCCAACCGCCTTGACGTAATCGACCAGCGGCTGCGGGGTCGAGCCTTCGAACGCCAGGATCTCGTTGCTGTCGATGCCCACCATCAGCGAGATGGAGTCGGCTTCGCTCAGCGGCAGCCCCATGAACACCTGGAAGGAGCCGCTGTTGGTGGAGTAGGAGGCGACGTTGAAGCTGGAGTAGTCGAACTCGCGCCACCACAGGTTGTAGCCCAGCGACATGCCGTCGTCGGTGAAATAGGGATTCACGTACGAGAAGTCGTAGCGCTTCTGGTAGTCGCTGCGGGTGATCGCGGTGGAGACGCGGTTGCCGGTGCCGAGGAAGTTGTTCTCCTGCAGCTGCAACGACAGGTTCAGGCCGGACAGCTGCGAATAGCCGACGCCGGCCGAAATGCTGCCGGACGTGGTTTCCTTGACCGTGTAGACCACGTCCACCTGGTCGTCGGTGCCGGCCACCGGTTCGCTGTCGACGCTGACTTCCTCGAAGTAGCCGAGGCGGTCCAGCCGCACCTTGCCGCGGTCGATCGCCGCCTGCGAATACCAGCTGCCCTCGAACTGGCGCATTTCGCGGCGCAGCACCGGGTCGGCGGTGCGGGTATTGCCCTTGAACACGATCCGGCGCACGTTCACGCGCGGGCCGGGCTGGACCTGGAAGTCGACCGCCACGGTGCGCTTGTCGCGGTCGATGCTCGGCACCGGGTTGACCCGGGCGAAGGCGTAGCCGATGTTGGAAAGGCGCGCGGTGATCGCGTTGGTGGCCATTTCCAGCAGCCCGCGCGAAAAAACGTTGCCGGGCCTGATGAAGCTGACGATGGTTTCGACCTCGGACTTCGGCAGCACCGTGTCTCCGGACACCGAGATGTCGGCGAAATTGTAGGCCTCGCCCTCGGTCATGCCGGCGGTGATGAACATGTCCTTGCGGTCGCCGCTGATCGCCACCTGGGTGGAATCCAGGCTGAAGTCGACGAAGCCGCGGTCCAGGTACCAGGAGTTCAGCTTCTCGATGTCGCCTGACAGCTTCTCGCGCGAATACTGGTCGTCGCGCTTGTACCAGCTCATCCAGTTGCTGGTATGCGACTCCCAGCCCTTGGTGATGTCCTCTTCCTCATACCTCTCGTTGCCGATGAGGTTGATGTGGCGGATCTTGGCCGCTTTGCCTTCCTTGACGTTGATGGTCAGGTTGATGCGGTTGCGGTCCAGCCGCTCCACCGATGGGCTGATCTGCACGCCGTACTTGCCGCGGTTGTTGTACTGGCGAGTCAGCTCCTGGGTGACGCGATCCAGGTTGAGCGGGTTGTAGGTTTCGCCCTCGGCCAGGCCGATGTCCTTCAGGCCCTTGGTCAGGTCCTCGGTCTTGAGGTCCTTGTTGCCGGACAGGGTCAGCTTGTTGATCGCCGGCCGCTCGACCACGCTGATCACCAGGATGCCGCCCTGGCGATCCAGCCGCACGTCCTCGAAGAAGCCGGTCTTGTACAGGGCGCGCAGCGCCTCCGCGGCCTTGCCCTGGTCGAGGGTGTCGCCGCGTTCCACCGGCAGGTAGGTGAACACGGTGCCGGCGCCGATGCGCTGCAGGCCGTCGATGCGGATGTCGCTGACCGTGAAGGGCGCGAGCGCCGTCTGCGCCAGCGCCGGCAGCGAAAGCGCCGAGGCAAGGGCAAGGGTAAGCAGGCGGCGGTGCATGGGTCGGGTCATTCGGAACATCCTGTTGAGCTGCCTGGTCCGGCGTTGCAGTATCGCAGCGCCCTGTTGCGGGGAATGCGGCGGCGCGGGCAGCGCCAACCGGGGGGGTCACGACATCAGGTGCAGGATGTCGTTGTAGAAAGCCAGTCCCATCAGCCCTGCGATCATCGCAAGGCCGATGTAATGGCCGACAGCCATGGCCCGCTCGCCCACGGGGCGGCGGATGACAAGCTCGATAAGGTAATACAGCAGATGACCCCCGTCCAAGACGGGGATCGGAAGCAGGTTGATCAAGGCCAGGCTGACCGACAACAGGGCCAGGAAGTTCAGGAACCAGGCCGGGCCGCGGGCGGCGAAGTCGTTGGCGGCGCGGGCGATGGTCAGCGGGCCGGAAACGGTGTTCTGCACCGATACCCGGCCGGTGAAGGCGCGGCCGATCATGTCCACCAGCTGGCGGGCCTGGAAGCCGGTCTCGCGCGCGGCGGCGGGGATCGCCGCCAGCAGCCCGTAGCGCAGGGTGGCGTCGTGCGGCGCCGGGCCGAGGGCGGCGTTGCCGACGCCGAGGATCCAGCGCGGCTGGCCGTCGTCGCCGGCCATGCGCTGCGGGGTCAGCTCCAGCGCCAGCCGCTCGCCGTCGCGTTCGACCTCGACCATGCCCGGCACCCCACGCGCGCCCAGCCGGGCCACCAGCGGGGCGATGTCCTCGAAACTGGCTACCGGATGGGCGTCGATGGCGGTGATGCGGTCGCCTTCGGCCAGCACGCCCCAGGCCGGCGTGCCCTCGCGCACGCTGCCGACCAGCGCCGGCAGCAGCAGGTGGCGGGGGACCAGGCCGATCTCGCCGATCGCGCGCAGCTCGTCCGCCTGCGCCGGCAGCTTCTGCAGCGGCAGCGAGCGGATGGCGGTGCCGCCGTCCTCGCGCTGGATCCGCAGCGGCACCGACTGGCGATCCAGCGCGGCCACCGACAGCGCCATGCCCAGCTCGCTCCAGGTGGGTGTTTCGCGTTCGCCCACCGCCAGGATGCGGTCGCCCGGCTGCAGCCCGGCCTGCGCGGCGATGCCATTGGCGCTGCCGACCACCGGCGCGTAATCGGGACGGCCGATCACCAGCATCGCCCACAGCAGGCCGAAGGCCAGCAGCAGGTTGGCCAGCGGCCCGGCAGCCACGATGGCGATGCGCCGCCATACCGACGCGCGGTTGAACGCGCGATCCAGCTCGTGCGCGGCGACATCGCCCTCGCGTTCGTCCAGCATCTTCACGTAGCCGCCCAGCGGGATCGCGGCGATGACGTATTCGGTGCCGTCCTTGCCGATTTTCGACCACAGCGGTTTGCCAAAGCCCACCGAGAAGCGGAGCACCTTCACCCCGCAGCGGCGGGCGACCCAGAAATGGCCGAACTCGTGGAAAGTGACCAACACCCCCAGCGCGACCAGCAACCACCACACCGAGCCGAAGAAATCGCTCATGCGCGGCCCCCGTGCGCCGGCAGCGCGGCGATGCGCGCGCGCGCAGCAGCGCGGGCACCGGCATCGGCGGCCAGCAGCGCATCAATCGAATCGGCGGACTGTGGCGGCATGACGTCGAGGGTGGCGGCAACGGTATCGGGGATGCCCAGAAAACCGATCCGGCCCTGAAGGAAGGCTGAAACCGCTTCCTCGTTGGCGGCGTTGAGCACTGCCGGCGCGGTGCCGCCCGCAGCCAGCGCCCCGAATGCCAGCGCCAGGCAGGGGAAGGCGTCCAGGTCCGGTGCCTCGAACTCCAGCTTGCCGCCCTGCGCCAGCAGATCCAGCGGGCCGACCCCGGAGGCGATCCGCCGCGGCCAGCCCAGGCCCACTGCCAGGGCGGTGCGCATGTCCGGCAGACCGAGCTGGGCGAGGCTGCTGCCGTCGGCGAAATCGACCAGCGAATGCACCAGCGACTGCGGATGCACCAGCACGCGGATGGCGTCGCCGGGTACGCCGAACAGGTGGTGGGCTTCGATCACTTCCAGCCCCTTGTTCATCAGGCTGGCGGAATCGACCGAGATCTTCGGCCCCATCGACCACTTCGGGTGCGCCACCGCCTGCGCCGGAGTCACGGAGGCGAGCGCGGCGCGGCTCCAGCCGCGGAACGGGCCACCGGAGGCGGTCAGGGTGATCCGCGCCGGCGCGTTGCCGTCGGCCAGGCACTGGAAGATGGCGTTGTGTTCGCTGTCGATCGGGACGATGGTGGCGCCGCCCCGGCGGGCTTCGCGCATCAGCAGCTCGCCGGCCAGCACCAGCGATTCCTTGTTGGCCAGCAGCAGGCGTTTGCCGGCGCGGGCAGCGGCAAGCGTGGAGGGCAGGCCGGCGGCGCCGACGATCGCGGCGACCACGGTATCGCAGGCATCGCCGGCGACCAGAGACTCCAGCGCTTCGCCGCCGGCATGTGCTTGGGTGGCCAGCCCGGCTTCGCGCAGGCCGTCGCGCAGCGCGGCATAGCCGGCCGGGTCGGCGATCACCGCATGTTCGGGGCGGTGCGCCAGGCACAGCGCCAGCAGCGCGTCGACCCTGCTGCCGGCCGCCACCACGCTGGCGCGCATCGCATCCGGATGGCGCGCAATCACGTCCAGCGCGGAGGTGCCGATCGAACCGGTGGCGCCGAGCACCGCTACCCGCTGCATGTTCAGAACCCCAGCCAGATCTTGGCCAGCGCGAATACCGGCAGCGCCGCCAGCACGCTGTCGACGCGATCCAGCACGCCGCCGTGGCCGGGGATCAGGGTGCCGGAGTCCTTCGCGCCGACGTGGCGCTTGAGCAGGCTTTCGAACAGATCGCCGGCTACCGAGAACACCACCGTGACCGCCGCTGCCAGCGCCACCGCCGGCAGCTGGCTGGCCTTGGCGCCAATCAGCAGCGCGCCGATGATCGCCACCAGCATCGCCAGGCCGACGCCGCCGGCGACGCCTTCCAGGGTCTTGTTCGGGCTGATCCGCGGCGCCAGCCTGCGCCCGCCGAACCATTGCCCGCCGAATTTGCGGCCGGTGAAGTAGGCGCCGCTGTCGGCCGCCCAGACCAGCAGGAGCGCCAGCAGCAGCCAGCGGTGGCCGTTGGGCTGGCTGGCATGGATCACCGCCAGCGCGCACCAGGCCGGGACCACCGCGGCGGTGCCGGCGGCGAGCTTGAATACCCGCGCGTTGCCGTCGTGGCGGGAAGCGAAGTCGTAATGGCGCAGCCACAGCAATGCCAGCAGCCACCAGGCCACCCCCAGCACCACGGTCAGCTGGAACAGCGGCAATGCGCCGGGATGCTGCGAGCGCGAGCCCCAGACCAGTGCCACCATCAGCGCCAGGTTGCAGGCCAGCAGGATGCTGCGCGCCAGCGCGTCCTCGATGTCGGCCAGCTTCAGCCATTCCCACAGCGCCGCCAGGAACACCAGCGCGCTGAGCAGCATCAGCCAGCCGGTGGGCAACAGCAGGACGGCGCCGATGACGGCCGGTGCCATGACCAGGGCGGCCAGGATGCGGGTCTTGGTCACATCGTTTCTCCAGGGGCGGGTTGCCCGAGCTGAGCGCTGGTCAGGCCGAAGCGGCGTTCGCGGCGGGCGTAGTCGTCCAGCGCGGACTGCAGCAACGTGGCGTCGACATCGGGCCACAGGGCGTCGGTGAACCAGAGTTCGGTATAGGCCAGCTGCCAGAGCAGAAAATTGCTGATCCGCACTTCGCCGCCGGTGCGGATGAACAGGTCGGGGGCGGGCAGGTCGGCCAGCGCCACGCGCGCGCCCAGCGCGTCCTCGTCGATCTGATCCGGACGCAGGCGGCCGGCGGCCACCTCCTCGGCCAGCGCGCGCGCGGCGGCAGCGATGTCCTGGCGGCCGCCATAGCTGGCGGCGATGTTCAGTTGCAGGCGGGTATTGCCGGCGCTCAGGGTTTCCGCTGCCTGCATGCGGGCGAGGATTGCGCCGTCGAAACGGTTACGCTCGCCGATGAAGCGCAACCGCGCGCCCAGCCGGTGCAGCTCCTCGACCTCGCGCTCCAGTGCGCCGAGGAACAGCTTCATCAGCCCGCCCACTTCCTCGGCCGGGCGGTTCCAGTTTTCGCTGGAAAACGCGAACAGGGTCAGCGCACCGATCCCGCGCTCCAGGCAGAACTCCACGCTGCGCTTGACCGCACGCGCGCCGGCACGATGGCCGATCAGGCGCGGGCGGTGGCGCTGCTGCGCCCAGCGGCCGTTGCCGTCCATGATGACGGCAAGGTGCCGCGGCACGCCGGCGGCTGCGGGCAGCCCCGCGTGCGCAAGCGGGCCGGCCGTGCCGTTCAACGGGACGGCCTGGTCACGGGCGGGGCATTGCGGTCGCCTGCCACGTCGCTCAAACCGACATCAGCTCGACTTCCTTCGCCTTGATCACGTCGTCCACGTCCTTGATTGCGGCGTCGGTGATCTTCTGGATCTCGGCCTCGGTGCGCGCGCTCTCGTCCTCGGTGATCTGCTTGTCCTTCAGCAGTTCCTTGACCTGGTGGTTGGCGTCGCGACGGATGTTGCGGACGGCGATCTTGGCGTCCTCGCCTTCGCTGTGCACGACCTTGGTCAGGTCGCGGCGGCGTTCTTCGGTCAGCGCCGGGATGTTCAGGCGGATGGTGGTGCCGGCGGTGTTCGGGGTCAGGCCCAGGTCGGAGGCGAGCAGGGCCTTTTCCACCGCGCCCACCATCTGCTTTTCCCACGGGGTGATGACGATGGAACGGGCGTCGGCGACCGAGACGCTGGCGACCTGCGACAGCGGCATCTCGGAACCGTAGTAGTTGACCTTGATGCTGTCGACCAGGCCGGCGTTGGCACGACCGGTACGGACCTTGACCAGGGCGTGGCGCAGCGCCTCGATGCTCTTGGCCATGCGGGCCTGGGCGTCTTTCTTGATCTCGTTCAACATGCGGCGCTCCGGAGGTGTTCTGCAAACCCGCGATTATAAGCGGGGCCGGTACCGCCGGGCGCGGCTCAGTCGCGGGCGCGGACCAGGGTGCCGATCGGTTCGCCGCGGAGGATCCGCAGCAGCACGCCGGGCTCGGCCATGTCGAAGATGCGCAGCGGCAGGCGGGCATCCCGGCACAGCGCGAAGGCGGCGGTGTCCATGACCTGCAGGTTGCGCGAAATCACCTCGTCGTAGGTCAGGGTGTCCAGCTTGACCGCATCGGGATACTTCTTCGGGTCCTTGTCATAGACGCCGTCGACCTTGGTCGCCTTCAGCAGCAGGTCCGCGCCGATCTCGATCGCGCGCAGGGCGGCGCCGGAGTCGGTGGTGAAGAACGGGTTGCCGGTGCCGGCCGCGAAGATGACCAGCCGGCGCTTTTCCAGATGGCGGATGGCACGGCGGCGGATGTAATCCTCGCACACGTCGTTCACCTTCAGCGCGCTCATCACCCGAGCCTTGCCGCCGAGTTTTTCCAGCGCATCCTGCATCGCCAGCGCGTTGATCACCGTCGCCAGCATGCCCATGTGGTCGCCGGTCACCCGGTCCATCCCGCCTGCGGCCAGGCCGGCGCCGCGGAAGATGTTGCCGCCGCCGATCACCAGCGCGATTTCGGCACCGGCATCGCTGGCTTCGATAACCTCGCGCGCCAGCCGGTTCAACACCTTGGGGTCGATGCCGTAGTCCTCGTCCCCCATCAGCGCCTCGCCGGACAGCTTCAGCAGGACGCGGCGGTAAGCGAGATTGGACATGGAGGCCTCGGGCAATGGAAAACCCGAGGATTCTAGCGGAAACGGCGCGCCGGCTCAGCCGCGCACGGGCCCGCGGTCACGCGCCGTGCAGGCGGACGCGGTTGCGGCCTTCGCGCTTGGCGCCATAGAGGACGTCGTCGGCGGCCTGCAGCAGTTCGTGGACGCTGTTGAAGCGGTTTTCCGGCTCCCCGTTGTGGGTGGCGATGCCGGCGGAGAAGGTGGTGAACACGGGCTGGCCGTCGACAATGGCCATGGGCGTGCGCGAAACCTCTTCCAGCAACCGCTGCAGCACCTGCCGCGCGGAGGATTCGCTGGAATAGTTGAGCACCAGCAGGAATTCCTCGCCGCCGTAGCGGGCGATCAGGTCGGTGCTGCGCAGGGTGCGCTGCACGGTCTGGGCGAACTGGCGCAGCACCTGGTCGCCGACCAGATGGCCGAACCGGTCGTTGATCTTCTTGAAATCGTCCAGGTCCAACAGCGCCACGGTGAGCGGGTGCAGGCCGGCGGCGGCGAACTCCTGCTCCAGCACCTCTTCCATGTGCAGGCGGTTGTAGACGCCGGTCAGCGGATCGCGGCGCGCCTGCTCGCTCAGCTGGCGCATGCGCTCTTCGGTGATCCGGGCTTCCTGGTGCGACTGCGAGGCATCCTGGATCTGCCGCAGGTTGCGCAGGATCAGCAGTTCCCGCGCCTCGTCCGAGATGGCCTGCAGGTGTGAGGGCTGGTCGATCCGCACCTCGAACAGGGTGCTGATTTCCGGCAGCGAGACCGCGAGCTGCGAAAGCACCTCTTCCAGTGCTTCCTTGCCGCGGCCGATGCTCGATTCGATGCGGGCGCAGGCAAGTTCGCGCGCGACTTCGGCCGCCTCGGGCTGCGCCAGCCATAGGTCGGCAATGGCGCCGGAGGCCTGGATGCAGCGCAGGAAGGGGTCTTCGGCGTCGGCCAGCTCGCTGGCGGCGATGGCTTCCACCAGATAGTCGGGCAGGTTCCACCTGCGCGCCAGCCAGGCGCCGACGTCGGCGTGGTCGGCGTCGAAACGCTCGCGCTCCAGTGCCAGCAAGGTGGCGTTGTCCTCGGTGCCGGCGCACAGCGCGGCGTATTCCTCCGGCATGGCCTGCAGCAGTGCCAACCTGCCGATGTCCTGCAGCAGCCCCGCCAGCATCAGGGTTTCGGCGCGTTTCAGGCTGGTCTGCTGTCCCAGCTGCCGGGCGGCCATCGCCGCCAGTACGCTGCGCCGCCAGATTCGTTCCTGCAGCTCGGCAGTGCCATTGTGGCCGCGCAGGCCGTGGATCAGGGAAAACCCCAGCGCAAGGCTCAAGGTGGCGTTGAGGCCCAGCATCGCCATGGCCTGGGTGAGCGTGTCGATGCGCCGGCGGGTGGCGTAAAGAGGCGAATTGGCGACCCGCAACAGCCGCGCGCTCAACGCCGGATCGACGCTGATCAACTGCGCAGCCGCGCCCAGGGTGGCATTGGGGTCCTGCGCAAGCGCGATGATCTGCATCGCGACGCTTGGCGGCGACGGCAGGTTGCGGCAGTGCAGGAGAGTGATTTCGAGTTCCGTTCGCATCGTGTTTGGATTGGATTCCAGATCTCCAGTATGCGTGTGAATGGTGACTGCGGTAAGTCGGGGCGAAATCAGTGGCGGTGCGTGACCGCATCGGCAGGGAATCCGCGCGCTGGATCGTCTACCGTTGCGGTTCTTTGTCCGCGCCGGCTGTGGTGCCGGACGGGCGTCGGCCGCGCATCCCGGCGGGCAGACCGGCGCCGTGGCCGGCGCGAATCACCCATCGGAGAGAAATGACGCCTTCGTTTGTGCCATCGCCAGCGGCGCCTGTCCATCGCCGGGTACGGGGACGGCCATGAATGCCGTCGTCCCGCTGACCGGTATTTGCTTGCTCGCGGTTGCGATGCTGGTCTGGGCGGAATTCCGCCGGTCGCAGCCGGTTCGCGCGCTGGCCAAGCTGGTTGCCAGCAGCGCCTTCGTCGCCATCGCCTGGCAGCTGGACGCCGCGGCCAGCCGCCACGGCCGTTGGTTGCTGGCCGCATTCGCCTTGAGCTGGGTGGGCGACGCGCTGCTGCTGTCCGCGCGCAGCCGTGTGTTCCTGGTCGGCCTGTTCGCCTTCCTGGCCGCGCATGTCGCGTTCGCCGGTGCGTTCCTGATCCTGCCGCAGCGCATGCCGGCGCTATGGGCTGCGGTCGTGGCGTTGGCTGCCAGCGGCCTGTTGATGCTGCGCTGGCTGTGGCCGCACCTGAAGCCGGTCTACCGGCCGGCGGTGACCGCCTACGTTGCGTCGTTGGTGGCGATGGCGGCGCCAGCGATCTCGGCAACCGCTGCTGGCGGCGACTGGCGCTACGCGGCCGGTGCGCTGGCGTTCGCCGCCTCCGATGTTGCCGTCGCCCGCAACCGTTTCGTTGCGCCCGGGCCGGCGAACAAGGCGTGGGGACTGCCGCTGTATTACGCGGCGCAGGTCATGTTCGCGCTGTCGCTGGGATGAGGGTGGCCCGGCGGTCGCCGGGCGATCCCTGGATCCCGAGAATCCGTGCCGACGTCCATGGGTGGCTGCGGAAAAATCTCCGCCGACGTTCTGGCTACGCCGGAAAAAACTCAGGGCCGCCGAAGCGACCCTGGGTCTTTGAAATATTTGGCGCCCGAAGTTGGACTCGAACCAACGACCCCCTGATTAACAGTCAAGTGCTCTAACCGGCTGAGCTATTCGGGCGAGGTCGCGCATTGTATGCGGGTCGTTGCGGTTGGGCAAGCGGGTGCGCGCGAAATTTTGCGCTGCCGGCCGGTGGTTGCGGCAGGTGCCCGGCGGCCTGCCGCGGTTCAGCGCGGGCAGGGAAGTGGCGTCGTCGGCCGCTCCGTGCGCGGCCGGCCAACGTTGTTGACGATGACCCGGCCGAGCAGTTCGCCGCCTTGGCTGCAGATGGAGAGCGTCAGGTTGCTGCCGCCGCTGGTGCCATCGGGCAGGTAGCGCAGCTGCTGGCGCCCGGCGCTGCTGATGATGCGGAGGTGGCGGCTGGTGGGCTGCCGGTCGACGCGCAGGATGGCGTCGGTGGCGTCGGCCTGCCGGTTGCCGTCCTGGTCCACGAACAGCAGCCAGCCGGGGCTCCAGTCGGTGCCGGCGTCGCAGCGGGCGCCATCGCTGCTCGGGCAGAGCACCGTGCGGCGGCCGTGGTTGACGGCCGCCATGCGGGCGAGCTGCATGTGTGTGACCAACGAGGACGCGACAGTGGTAGCGCGATATCGCTCCAGCAGCGCGTTCATTGGCGATGCCGCGACCCCGGCGACGATGGCCAGGATGGAGGTGGTGGCCAGCAGTTCGATCAGGGTGAATCCGGCAGGGCTTCTGGGCATGGCGGTGCTCCGGCAGGTGGACGCAGCCTGGGCCGTCAGGGCCTGCGGCGGCATCGGTGCGGGGCGAATGGGCGGGTCGGAAAAGTCCGCGGCGGGCGCTGGGACTTTTCCGTGACGGCCGGTGTCGTTGCGGCGGCGTAAACTTTCAGGTTGCCTTGTTGCGCGCCGCCAGATGACCCAGTCCGTCCCGTCCGACCTCGACCTGACCACCGTGTCCGCCGGCTTCCAGCTGGTGTCGCCGTATTCGCCCGCAGGCGACCAGCCGCAGGCCATCGAAAAACTCGTCGCCGGTTTCGAAAGCGGGCTGGCCAAGCAGGTGCTGCTGGGCGTGACCGGCTCGGGCAAGACCTACACCATCGCCAACATGATCCAGCAGGTGCAGAAGCCGACCCTGGTGATGGCGCCCAACAAGACCCTGGCGGCGCAGCTGTACGGCGAGTTCAAGGCGTTCTTCCCGCACAACTCGGTGGAATATTTCGTCAGCTACTACGACTACTACCAGCCGGAAGCCTACGTCCCGTCCAGCGACACCTACATCGAGAAAGACAGCTCGATCAACGACCACATCGAGCAGATGCGGCTGGCCGCGACCAAAGCGCTGCTGTCGCGGCGCGACACCATCGTCGTCGCCTCGGTGTCCGCGATCTACGGCCTCGGTGCGCCCGAAGACTATCTGGCGATGCGATTGATCCTGTCGCGCGGCGAACGCATCGACCAGCGCGAGCTGCTGCGCCACCTGACCACGCTGCAGTATTCGCGCAACGAGATGGTGCTGGACCGCGGCACCTTCCGCGTGCGCGGCGAGACGGTCGACGTGTTTCCGGCCGAATCGGACCTGGAGGCACTGCGCATCGAGCTGTTCGACGGCGAGATCGAGCAGCTGTCGATGTTCGACCCGCTGACCGGCGAGATCCTGCGCCGGCTGCCGCGCTACGTGATCTATCCCAAGACCCATTACGCCACCCCGCGCGAGCGCACCCTGAGCGCGGTGGAAACGATCAAGGCCGAGCTGCGCGAGCGTCAGGAACAGCTGTACGCGGCGAACAAGCTGGTCGAGGTGCAGCGGCTGAGCCAGCGCACCCAGTTCGACCTGGAAATGATGGCCGAGGTCGGCTACTGCAACGGCATCGAGAACTACTCCCGCCACCTGACCGGGCGCGCGCCCGGCGACCCGCCGCCGACCCTGTTCGACTACCTGCCGGCGGATGCGTTGCTGGTGATCGACGAATCGCACGTCACCATTCCGCAGGTCGGCGCGATGTACAAGGGCGACCGCTCGCGCAAGGAGACGCTGGTGGAGTTCGGCTTCCGGCTGCCGTCGGCGCTGGACAACCGGCCGCTGAAGTTCGAGGAATGGGAGGCGCGCGCGCCGCGCAGCGTATACGTTTCGGCGACGCCAGGCCCCTACGAATTGCGCGAGGCCGGCGACGAGATCATCGAGCTGGTGGTGCGCCCGACCGGGCTGGTCGATCCGCCGGTGGAAATCCGCCCGGTGGCCACGCAGGTGGACGATCTGCTCAGCGAGATCCGCGCGCGGGTGGCGCTGGAAGACCGCGTGCTGGTCACCGTGCTGACCAAGCGGATGGCCGAGAACCTCACCGAATACCTGTCCGAACACGACGTGAAGGTGCGCTACCTGCATTCCGACGTGGACACGGTGGAGCGGGTGGAGATCATCCGCGACCTGCGGCTGGGCGTGTTCGACGTGCTGGTCGGCATCAACCTGCTGCGCGAGGGACTGGACATGCCGGAGGTCTCGCTGGTCGCCATCCTCGATGCCGACAAGGAAGGCTTCCTGCGCAGCACCGGTTCGCTGATCCAGACCATCGGCCGGGCCGCCCGCAACCTGCGCGGCAAGGCGATCCTGTACGCCGACCGGGTCACCAATTCGATGCGCGCCGCGCTCGACGAGACCGACCGCCGCCGCAGCCGGCAGGTGGAATACAACGCCGAACACGGCATCACCCCGCAGTCGGTGCAGCGCGCCGTGCGCGACGTGATGGAGGGCGCGCGCGCGGAACCGGGCGAGTTGAAGGGGCGCGGCAAGGCCAAGCGCGTGGCCGAGCCGGAGCTGGAATACCTGCGGCTGTCGCCCGCGCAGCAGGCGGCGCGACTCAAGGAGCTGGAGCAGAAGATGCACCAGCACGCCCGCGACCTCGAGTTCGAGGATGCGGCGCGGGTGCGCGACCAGATCCGCAGGCTGCGCGAGGCGAGTTTGTAGGGCGCGCGCGACTGGGAGAGGGGGTCAGAGTGGCTTTTCGCTCCGGAAAAGCCACTCTGACCCCCCTTTCCTTCCCTTTCCCTGCCTTTTCTTCCGTTTTCTCTTGTCGACGCCGGATTTGTCAGGCTACAATTCGCGCCCCTTCGGGCGGTTAGCTCAGCGGTAGAGCACTACCTTGACATGGTAGGGGTCACAGGTTCGAACCCTGTACCGCCCACCACGCCAGCTCTCAAACATGGAGCGCCGGCGTGGCAACGAAACGGAGAGAGGTGGCCCGCGGCAACGCCGGCCGAGCGTGCGACATGGACACTACCGGCGCCCACTGCTGATCCTGCCGACGCATTCGCGCTCCCTTCAATGTGGATGATCGAAAAGGCGCCTCGGCGCCTTTTTTCGTTTTGTTCGTTCGTCCCTGAACCAAGAGTCCCGCCGCCACGGCCGGGCTTTCCAGAAGAGCAAATCCCATGATCTCGATCACGCTCCCCGACGGCTCCCAGCGCCAGTTCGATGCTCCCGTGTCCGTGCAGGACGTTGCCGCCTCCATCGGCGCGGGCCTGGCCAAGGCCACCCTGGCTGGCAAGGTGGACGACCGGCTGGTCGATGCCAGCCACGTCATCGACCACGACGTGGCGCTGTCCATCATCACCGACAAGTCGCCGGAGGCGCTGGACATCCTCCGCCACTCCACCGCGCACCTGCTGGCGCAGGCCGTGCAGCGCCTGTTCCCCGGCGCGCAGGTAACCATCGGCCCGGTGATTGATAACGGCTTCTATTACGACTTCGCCTTCGAGCGCCCGTTCACGCCGGAAGACCTGCCGGCGATCGAGGCGGAAATGCAGAAGATCGTCAAGGAAGCGCTGCCGGTCAGCCGCAGCGTCAAGTCGCGCGACGACGCGGTGGCCTTCTTCAAGGGCATGGGCGAGGCCTACAAGGCCGAGATCATCGAAAGCATCCCGGCCGATCAGGCGCTGTCGCTGTATTCGCAGGGCGAGTTCACCGACCTGTGCCGCGGTCCGCACGTGCCCGGCACAGACAAGCTGCGCGCGTTCAAGCTGATGAAGGTGGCTGGCGCCTACTGGCGCGGCGACCACAACAACCAGATGCTCAGCCGCATCTACGGCACCGCCTGGCTTAACGACAAGGACCTCAAGGCTTACCTGCACCAGATCGAGGAAGCCGAGAAGCGCGACCACCGCAAGATCGCCAAGGTCCAGGACCTGTTCCACCTGCAGGAAGAGGGTCCGGGGCTGGTGTTCTGGCATCCCAAGGGCTGGAGCATCTGGCAGACCGTCGAGCAGTACATGCGCAAGGTCTACCGCGACACTGGCTACGGCGAGGTGCGCTGCCCGCAAATCCTCGATGTCGAGCTGTGGAAGAAGTCTGGCCACTGGGACAATTACAAGGACAACATGTTCTTCACCGAATCGGAGAAGCGCACCTATGCGCTGAAACCGATGAACTGCCCCGGCCACGTGCAGGTGTTCAACCAGGGCCTGCACAGCTACCGTGACCTGCCGATCCGCTACGGCGAGTTCGGCGCCTGCCACCGCAACGAACCGTCCGGCGCGCTGCACGGCATCCTGCGCGTGCGCGGCTTCACCCAGGACGACGGCCACGTGTTCTGCACCGAAGGCCAGATCGAATCCGAGGTGCGTGCGTTCCACGCGCAGGCGCTGAAGGTGTATTCCGACTTCGGTTTCAGCGACATCCAGATCAAGATCGCGCTGCGCCCGGATTCGCGGCTGGGCGACGATGCCACCTGGGACAAGGCCGAGGATGCGCTGCGCAACGCGCTGCGTGCTTCCGGCGTGGAATGGGAGGAGCTGCCGGGCGAGGGCGCGTTCTACGGCCCGAAGATCGAGTACCACCTGAAGGATGCGATCGGCCGCACCTGGCAGCTGGGCACCATGCAGGTGGACTTCATGATGCCGGGCCGGCTGGGCGCGGAATACGTGGACGAACACAGCCAGCGCCGCCACCCGGTGATGCTGCATCGTGCCATCGTGGGCTCGATGGAGCGATTCATCGGCATCCTGATCGAGCACCACGCCGGCCAGTTCCCGGCGTGGCTGGCCCCGGTGCAGGCGGTGGTGATGAATATCACCGACGCCCAGGCCGATGCCGTCGAAGCGGCCAGGAAATCCCTTTCCAATCAAGGTTTCCGGGTGGTTTCGGATTTGCGGAACGAAAAAATCGGCTATAAAATCCGCGAGCACACGCTGCAGCGCGTGCCGTACCTGCTGGTGGTCGGTGACCGCGAGAAGGAAAATGGCATGCTCTCGGTGCGTACGCGGGGTGGGGAAGACCTTGGCAGCATGACCGTTGACGCCTTCGCCGCCAGACTGCGGGAAGAAGGCGCCGGCTGACCGCCCCGCCGCTTCGCGCAAACCCGCCCACCGGTTCCGGAACCGGTGGGCGAACCGGCCCGCAGGGGCCAACCCTTGGAGACAGCCACAATCAGCATCCCTGACAACAAGCAGAACCGGCGGAACGGCGAAATCCGCGTCCCGCGCGTACGCGTCATCGGCAGCGACGGCGAAATGATCGGCGTGCTCTCGCGCGACGAAGCGCTGCGCATGGCCGAGGAAGAGGAACTCGACCTCGTCGAGATCCAGCCCAACGCGGATCCGCCGGTCTGCAAGATCATGGACTTCGGCAAGTTCAAGTTCGAACTGCAGAAGAAGGCCAACGAAGCCAAGAAGAAGACCAAGCAGGTCGAGATCAAGGAAGTGAAGTTCCGTCCGGTCACGGACGAGGGCGACTACCAGATCAAGCTGCGCAAGATGCGCGAATTCCTGCTGGAAGGCGACAAGATCAAGGTCAACATCCGCTTCCGTGGCCGCGAGATGAGCCACCAGGAGCTGGGTCGCGAGATGGCGGCGCGGATCGAGGGCGATCTTGGCGAAGACATCGTCATCGAATCGCGTCCGCGCCTGGAAGGGCGGCAGATGGTGATGATGATCGCGCCGAAGAAGAAGTAAGGCTCGCGGCCGGTCGCCCGCAGGGGCGACCGGTGCGGTGGCCGGACGGACGAGCGTGGTATCGGGTAGTTGGCCGCTTCGCAATTTCAGGCGATTTGAGAGTTCCCCGGAAATCCGCCATAATGCGCGGCCCGGTTTGCCGGGAATGTTGTCGGTTTCACTCATGGACCCGCCCTGATCCGTTTCGGATCAAGGGCTTACCCACCGGTCGGGCAGGATGGAAAGCGTGGTGGCGCCGCAAGGCAACACCGCCGCCCAGGCCAGTTCTAGATTTCGCAAGGATTCCCAATGCCCAAGATCAAGACCAATCGGGCGGCGGCCAAGCGCTTCCGGAAGACCGCTTCCGGCAAGTACAAGTGCGGCCACGCCAACAAGAGCCACATCCTCACCAAGAAAGCGACCAAGCGGAAGCGCAACCTGCGGCAGACGAACCATGTTCGTGCCGAGGACGCGGGCCGTCTGGACCGCATGCTGCCGTATTTGTGAGGAGATAAGAAATGGCACGAGTCAAACGTGGTGTTACGGCGCGCGCGCGCCACAAGAAGGTTCTGAAGGCTGCCAAGGGCTACTACCACGCCCGCCGCAAGGTCTTCCGCGTCGCCAAGCAGGCCGTCACCAAGGCCCTGCAGTACGCATACATCGGCCGCAAGCAGAAGAAGCGCCATTTCCGCACCCTGTGGATTGCGCGTATCAATGCTGCTTCCCGCGCCAACGGCATGAGCTACAGCCGCTTCATGAACGGCCTGCTGAAGGCCGGCATCACCCTGGACCGCAAGGTGCTGGCGGACATTGCCGTGCACGACGCAGCTGCTTTTACCGCCCTGACCGAAAAGGCCAAGGGCGCTTTGGCGGCTTAAGCCGTCACTCCACAGCAGTTGTAGCGGCGGCTTCGGTCGCCATCACGTGGGGAAGGGCGCAAGTCCTTCCCCATGTTTGTTTTTGTGGCACTGAATTCTTTGTGTCATTCCCGCAGGGCGGGGATGGGAACGCGGTGGTTCTGGAGTCATCAAGCACATGAGCGATATCGAATCCCTGTCCGCCGCGGCGCTGTCCGAGATCAAAGCGGCGGCGACCCCCGATGCGCTGGAAGCCCTGCGCGTGACGCTGCTGGGCAAGAACGGCAGCATCACCGCGCAGCTGAAGGCGCTTGGCGCGCTGCCGGGCGACCAGCGCAAGGCCGCGGGCGAGGCGATCAACCGCGCCCGCGACGTGATCGGTGAGGCGCTCGCCACGCGCAAGACCGCGCTGGACGCCGCGGCGCTGGACGCGCGCCTGGCCGGCGAATCGATCGACGTGACCCTGCCCGGCCGCGATGCCGCCCGCGGCGGCGTGCACCCGGTCAGCCGCACGCTGGAGCGCATCAGCGAGATCTTCGGGCGGCTGGGCTACGAGTCCGCCGACGGCCCGGAAATCGAGGACGACTGGCACAACTTCGAGGCGCTGAACTTCCCGCCGCACCACCCGGCGCGCGCCATGCACGACACGTTCTATTTCGGGGACGGCCGCTTGCTGCGCACCCACACCTCCGGCGTGCAGATCCGCTACATGCAGGACCTGCTGGCGCATGGCGGGCAGCCGCCGCTGCGCATGATCGCGGCGGGCAAGGTCTATCGCAGCGATTCCGACCAGACCCACACGCCGATGTTCCACCAGGTGGAAGGCCTGCTGGTGGACGAGCACGCCAGCTTCGCCGACCTCAAGGGCACGCTGGTGGAATTCGTGCGCGCGTTCTTCGAGCGCGACTTCGAGATGCGCTTCCGCCCGAGCTACTTCCCCTTCACCGAGCCGTCGGCGGAAGTGGACATCGCCTGGCAGCAGGCCGATGGCAGCACCCGCTGGCTGGAGGTGCTGGGCTGCGGGATGGTGCACCCGAACGTGCTCAGGAGCGTGGGCATCGACCCGGAGAAGTACACCGGTTTCGCCTTCGGCCTCGGCGTCGAGCGCTTCGCCATGCTGCGCTACGGCGTGGATGACCTGCGTTCCTTCTTCGACAACGACGTGCGCTTCCTGCGCCAGTTCGCCTGAGGTAGTGCGATGAAATTCTCCGAGAACTGGCTGCGCCAGCACGTCAAGACCACGGCGACGCGCGAAGAATTGGCCGCCACCCTGACCGCCATCGGCCTGGAGGTGGAAGAACTCACTCCGCTGGGCGAGGCGCTGGACGGGGTGGTGGTGGCGAGGATCCTGTCCGCCGAAAAACATCCGCAGGCCGACAAGCTGCAGGTCTGCCAGGTGGACGCCGGCTTGGATACGCCGCTGCAGATCGTTTGCGGCGCGCCCAACGCGCGCGCCGGGCTGGTGGCGCCGCTGGCCACCATCGGCACCACGGTGGGTACGCTGACCATCAAGGCCGCCAAGCTGCGCGGCGTGGATTCCAACGGCATGCTGTGCTCGGCGAAAGAGCTGGGCATCGACGCCGATGCCTCGGGCCTGCTGGAGCTGCCGGACGATGCGCCGGTGGGCACGCCGCTGGCCGATTACCTGGGCCTGCCGGATGCCAGCATCGAGCTGAAGCTGACTCCTAACCGCGCCGACTGCTTCGGCGTGCGCGGCATCGCCTTCGACGTGGCGGCTGCGACCGGCTGCGAGGTGGAACCGCTGCAGGCCACGCCGGTGGCGGCGGTCACCGACAGCGTGATGGCGGTGGAGTTGAACGCGGGCAGCGATGCGCCGCGCTTCGTCGCACGCATGATCGAGGGCGTGGACCCGGCAGCGAAGACGCCGGTGTGGATGGCGCAGCGGCTGGTGCGCAGCGGCGTGCGCCCGGTCAGCTTCCTTGTCGACGTCACCCAGTACCTGATGCTGGAGCTCGGCCAGCCGATGCATGCCTACGACCGCGACCTGCTCAAGGGCCCGGTCGGCGTGCGCCATGCGCGCGCGGGTGAAACCGTGGTGCTGCTCAACGGCGACGAAGCGAAGCTGGATGATGGCTTCCTCGTCATCACCGACGCCGATCGCGTGGTGGGACTCGCCGGCATCATGGGCGGCAACGACACCAAGGTGGGCGAGGCGACCCGTAACGTGCTGCTGGAGGCTGCGCACTTCGCGCCTGCGGCGATCATCGGTCGCAGCCGCAAACTGGGCCTGCATACCGATGCCGCGCACCGTTTCGAGCGTGGCGTGGATCCGGAACTGCCGCGGATCGCCATCGAATGCGCCACCCGGCTGATCCTGGACATTGCCGGCGGCAAGCCGGGCCCGGTGCAGGAAGCGGTGCTGGCCCAGCACCTGCCGCAGCCGCAGCCGGTCATGCTGCGCCGCGCGCGGCTGGCCCGCGTGCTGGGCACGCAGGTGGCCGATGCGGAGGTGGCGCGCATCCTCAGCGCGCTCGGCTTGGCAGTGCAGGCGGTCGCCGACGGCTGGCAGGTGACGCCGCCGGCGCGCCGCTTCGACCTCGCCATCGAGGAAGACCTGATCGAGGAAGTCGCCCGCATCCACGGCTACGACGCGATTCCGGCCACCCTGCCGGGCGGCTCCACCCGGCTGATCGCGCCCAGCGAAAGCCGCAGCAGCGAGCACGACGTGCGTCGCCAGCTGGTGGCGCGCGACTATCTGGAGGCGATCAATTTCGCCTTCGTCGATGCCGAGCTGCTGAAAACGTGGGAACTGGACGCCGGCGGCGTCGCGTTGGCCAATCCGCTCAGCGCGGAGCTGGGCGTGATGCGCACCCGCCTGCTGCCCGGACTGGTGTCGGCGCTGGCCCGCAACTTGGCGCGCCAGCAGCCGCGCGTGCGCCTGTTCGAGCTGGGCCGCACGTTCGCGGCGAGCGAAGACGCGCCGCAGGAGACCCGCCGCGTCGCCGCCGTTGCATGTGGCAAGGCCGCCGCCGAGCAGTGGGGCGTGGCCGACCGCGCGCTCGATTTCCACGACATCAAGGGCGATCTGGACAGCCTGGCCGCGCTGTCCGGCGCGGTGCTGGAATACCGCGCCTCAAAGCAGCCGTTTGCCCATCCGGGCCGCAGCGCAGACGTCTATCGCCTCGATGAAGCGGGCGAAGGCGCGTGCATCGGCTGGATCGGCCAATTGCATCCGCGCCTGCAGCAGGCGCTGGGCCTGGACGTGGATGTTTACGGCTTCGAGCTGGCATTGGACGCGCTGCTGGCGCGCCCGCTGCCGCGCGCCAAGGCGCTGTCGAAGTATCCGTCCGTCCGCCGGGATCTCGCGTTCGTCGTCCCGGAAGCGGTGTCGTGGGCGGCCATGAAGGCGACCGCGGAAAGCGCCGCGGGCCCGATCCTGCGCGAGCTGCGGCTGTTCGACCGGTATGCCGGCAAGGGCATCGAATCGGGTTTCAAGAGTCTCGCCATCGGCTTGATTTTGCAGGATGAATCGCGCACGCTGGAGGATCGTGACGTGGATGCGGTTCTGGCAGGCGTGATTGCCGCGCTGGGCAGGGAGCACGGCGCGAGCATGCGGGGCTGACAGGGGGCGGTAATGGCGTTGACGAAGGCGGAAATGGCCGAAAAGCTGTACGAGGAAGTCGGTCTGAACAAGCGCGAGGCCAAGGAGTTCGTGGATGCGTTCTTCGACGCACTGCGCGAGGCGCTGGAGCAGGGGCGGCAGATCAAGCTGTCCGGTTTCGGCAATTTCGACCTGCGCCGCAAGAATCCGCGCCCCGGCCGCAACCCCAAGACCGGCGAGGAGATTCCGATTTCCGCCCGCACCGTGGTCACCTTCCGCCCCGGCCAGAAACTGAAGGAACGCGTGGAAGCCTTCGTCGGGGGCGTCCATGCTTGATCCCGGCAGCAACCGCGAGCTTCCGCCGATCCCGGCCAAGCGCTACTTCACCATCGGCGAAGTCAGCGAGCTGTGCGAGGTCAAGCCGCACGTGCTGCGCTACTGGGAAACCGAGTTTCCTAGCCTGGAGCCGTCCAAGCGGCGTGGCAACCGCCGCTACTACCAGCGCCACGACGTGCTGATGGTGCGGCAGATCCGCAGCCTGCTGTACGAACAGGGCTACACCATCGGCGGTGCCCGCCTGCGCCTGGAAGGCGAGGACGGCAAGCAGGAGTCTGCGCTGAGCAACCAGATCGTCCGCCAGGTGCGCGCCGAGCTGGAAGAAGTGCTGCAGATCCTGCGCCGCTGATCCCGTATCGCCGAAAGCGGGCGGGCTCGGGTATAATCGCCGGCCAATCTTCGGGGTATAGCGCAGCCTGGTAGCGCACTTGTCTGGGGGACAAGTGGTCGTCGGTTCAAATCCGGCTACCCCGACCAAACACGCGTTTCGGCCATGCCGGAACCGCTTCCGAAACCCCGCCTTTTCAGGCGGGGTTTTTGCGTTTGGGCGATACTCGCAAGCTGCATCACAGGGATCGTTCACGCATGACGACATGGTTGGTTACCGGCGGCGCCGGTTTCATCGGTGGCAATTTCGTGCTGGAGGCAGTGGCGCGCGGCATCAAGGTGGTGAACCTCGACGCGCTGACCTACGCCGGCAATCGCGACACCTTGGCATCGATCGAAGGCGACCCGAACCACGTGTTCGTGCACGGCGACATCGGCGACCGCGCGCTGGTGGCGCAGTTGCTGGCCGAACACCGGCCCGACGCAGTGGTGAACTTCGCCGCCGAGAGCCACGTCGATCGCTCCATCGATGGCCCGGCGGCGTTCATCCAGACCAACGTGGTCGGCACGCTGGCGCTGCTGGAAGCGGTGCGCGATTACTGGAAGGCGCTGCAGGGCGCGGCGAAGGACGGGTTCCGCTTCCTGCACGTGTCCACCGACGAGGTGTACGGCTCGCTGGGCGAAACCGGCCTGTTCACCGAGACCACGGCGTACGCGCCGAACTCGCCGTATTCGGCGTCGAAGGCCGCGTCCGACCATCTGGTGCGCGCCTTCCACCACACCTACGGGCTGCCGGTGCTGACCACCAACTGCAGCAACAACTACGGCCCGTACCACTTTCCGGAAAAGTTGATCCCGTTGGTGATCGCCAAGGCGCTGGCCGGCGAGCCGCTGCCGGTGTACGGCGATGGCAAGCAGGTGCGCGACTGGCTGTTCGTGGCCGACCACTGCGAGGCGATCCGCACCGTGCTGGCCAAGGGCCGGGTGGGCGAGACCTACAACGTCGGCGGCAATGCCGAGAAGCAGAACATCGAGGTGGTGAAGGCGATCTGCGCGCTGCTGGACGCGCGCTGTCCGCGTGAGGATGGCAAGCCGCGCGAATCGCAGATCACCCATGTTGCAGACCGCCCCGGCCACGACCGCCGCTACGCCATCGACGCCAGCAAGCTGCGCGATGAGCTGGGCTGGGCGCCGAAGTACAGCTTCGAGCAAGGTATCGCCGAGACGGTGGACTGGTACCTCGAAAACCAGCCGTGGGTGCAGCGCGTCCTCGACGGCTCCTATCGCCTTGAGCGGATCGGGGTGGCGGCATGAGCCCGCTGAGCAGTGGCCGCAAGGGCATCATCCTTGCCGGCGGCAGCGGCACCCGCCTGTATCCGATCACCCAGGCGATCAGCAAACAGCTGCTGCCGGTGTACGACAAGCCGATGATCTACTACCCGCTCAGCGTGCTGATGCTGGCGGGGATCCGCGAAGTGCTGATCATCAATACGCCGCACGAGCAGGCCTTGTTCCAGCGCCTGCTGGGCGACGGTTCGCAGTGGGGCATGAAGATCGAATACGCGGTGCAGCCGAGCCCGGACGGGCTGGCGCAGGCGTTCCTGATCGGTCGCGAGTTCCTGGCCAGCGGGCCGTCCTGCCTGGTGCTGGGCGACAACATCTTCCACGGCCACGGCCTGACCGACCTGCTGCAGCGCGCGGATGCGCGCGAGCACGGCGCCACCGTGTTCGGCTATTGGGTGCGCGATCCGCAGCGTTATGGCGTGGCGGAGTTCGATGCCGACGGCAAGGTGGTGGGTCTGGAGGAAAAGCCCGCGAAGCCCAAGTCCAACTACGCCGTCACCGGCCTGTATTTCTATGACGGCCGGGTCTGCGATTACGCCGCTTCGCTGAAACCGTCGCTGCGCGGCGAGCTGGAAATCACCGACCTCAACAAGTGCTACCTCGACGACGGCAGCCTGCATCTGGAGAAGATGGGCCGCGGCTATGCCTGGCTCGACACTGGCACCCACGAGTCGCTGGTGGAGGCCTCGACCTTCATCGAGACGATCGAGGCACGGCAGGGCCTGCGGGTGTGCTGCCCGGAGGAAATCGCCTTCTTCAACGGCTGGATCGATGTCGCGCGCCTGCGCGCATTGGCGGAGCCGCTGGCGAAGAACGGCTACGGGCAGTATCTGTTGGGGCTGGCGGAGCAGGGACGCGTCGCGTGAAAATCATCGAAACGAATCTGTCCGGCTGCGTGGTGATCGAGCCGGCCGTGCACGGCGATGAGCGCGGCTTCTTCTACGAGGGCTGGAACGCGCAGCGCTTCGCCCAACACGGCCTGTCCACCGCATTCGTGCAGCACAACGTCAGCCGCTCACAGCAGGGCGTGCTGCGTGGACTGCACTATCAGTGGCCGGACAACGTGCAGGGCAAGCTGGTCAGCGTGCTGGAGGGCGAGGTGTTTGATGTGGCGGTGGACATCCGTCGCGGCTCGCCGACCTTCGGCCGGCATGCCGCGGCGATCCTGAGCGCCGACAACAGGCGGCATTTCTGGGTGCCGGAAGGCTTCGCCCACGGCTTCCTGGTGCTCAGCGAGACGGCCCTGTTCACCTATCTGTGCACCGCGCCCTACGACCGCGCCAGCGACAACTCGCTGCGCTGGGACGACCCCGCGCTGGCCATCGACTGGCCGCTGGCGTATGTATCGCTGTCGGCCAAGGACGCGGCCGCGCCGCTGCTGGCCGACATCGCGCCGGAACGGCTGCCGCAGTACCCCGCATGAAGCTGCTGTTGCTGGGCGGCAACGGCCAGGTCGGGCGCGAGCTGCGGCGCGCGCTGCCGGGGCTGGGCGAAGTGGTGGTGGCCACGCGCGCGGGCGCGAATGGCGATGCCGTGGCGGATTTCGATGCACCGGAATCGCTGCCGGCATTGATCGCTCGCGTCGCTCCGGACGTGGTGGTCAATGCGGCCGCCTACACCGCGGTGGACCGCGCCGAAAGCGAGCCGGACGCCGCGTTCCGGGTCAATGCGTTGGCGCCTGCAGCCATCGCGCAGGCCTGCGCCGCGACCGGTGCGCTGCTGCTGCATTACTCCACCGACTACGTGTTCGACGGCAGCGCGTCACGCCCGTATCGCGAGGACGATGCCACCGCGCCGCTGGGCGTGTATGGCGCCAGCAAGCTGGCCGGCGAGGAAGCGGTTCGCGCCAGCGGCGCGCGTCACGCGATCCTGCGCACGGCGTGGGTGTACGCCGCGCACGGCAAGAACTTCCTGCACACCATGCTGCGGCTGGCGCACGAACGCGACGAGCTGCGCGTGGTCGGCGACCAGATCGGCGCGCCGACGCCGGCAGGGTGGATCGCCGATGCCAGCGCGCGGATCATTGCGCAGGGCCTGCCGGCCTCCGGCACCTGGCATCTGGTTGCCGCCGGCGAAACCAGCTGGCACGGGTTCGCCGAGGCGATCATGGACGAGGCACTGGCGGCAGGCCTGCTGGTGCGCGGTCCGCGCGTGCTGCCGATCACCACGGCGGACTATCCGACGCCGGCGCGTCGCCCCGCCTATTCCGTCCTCGACACCAACCGCCTGCCCAAGGATTTCGGCGTCACCGCACCGGACTGGCGCGATGGGCTGCATGCGGTGATCGCCGAGCTTGCCGCGAGCCGCGCCTACGCGGCCTGATTGAAGTTGGCGTCGAAGCGCCAGTGCCACGGCTCATACACGATGCCGTGCGGGTTGTCGCGCGGATAGCTCATCGAAAACCCGTAGCCGCCCGCGTTGTCGCGTAACCAGCCGAACGCCGGCGTGCGCTCGAACGATTCTTCTGCAGGCGGTTCGTCCGTGCTGCCGATGTCCAGCGCCAGCCCGGAGTGGTGCTCGGAAAAACCCGGGGCGGCATTGACTGCGAGGATCTCCTCCACCGTCAGCCCGCGCGCCAGCTTGCGCGCGAAAATGCCCAGTTGATGGTCGTGGCTGCGATAGCCGGAGATTGCTTCCAGCACGATGCCGTCGGCCAGCGCGGCATCCCGCAGGTGCCGCCAGGCGCGGGCGGCGTCGATGCGCAGCCACAGCGAGCGCTGCCAGCGGTCGAAGTCCGCCAGCGCCAGCCAGTCCGGTTCATGGGTGAGCGTCAGGTCGGTGCGCGTGGCATAAGCGTCGGCATCCAGCCCAAGCGCGGCCAGTCGCTGGTGCAGGCGATGCAGCGGCAGCGTATCGACGTGTTCAAGGCCATTGCGGCGATGCGCAGGATGCGTGCCAAGTGCGCGCATCGCCGCGACCATTCCGGGTTCGCGCTGCAGGCCGGGCCGCAGCGGGTGCAGGCCATCCTCCAGTTCGGCGGCCAGCCACGCGCCGTCGCGCTTGCGCCGCAGCACGCGGCGGGCACGGGCGAGCAGGCGGGCGTGGCCATTGCCGCGCGCGCGCAGCAGGCCGGCCGGCCACAGTTCGATATCCGCCGTGTTGAGGAGGACTGCACGCAGCGGGAGCGGGGGCATTCGGGACATGGCCGCAAGCATAGACCGGCGCGCGGCGATGGTGCTGTGCCGGGGGCGTGTACGCGAATGCCTGCTATGCGCCGCGCAGCGCGTCCAGCAGCGCCTGTGGCCGCTCCAGGCTGAGCAGGAGCTGCTGCTTGCCGTCCTGCAACGGCAGCCACAGCACGCGCTCGCGCTGGGTTAGCAGGCAGAACGCCTTGCCGAAGTCGCCGCGCAGGCGGAAATGCCCGGCATGGAAGCCGGGCATCGCCATGCCATTGCTCTTCAGCCAGGGGCGCAGCTCGGTGCGTTCGCCGAGGTCGACGATGCGCGCGCGCGCCAAGTCCAGTTCGGCGGTCGCCACGCGCTTGCGGTACAGCGCCGCGCGCACGTCCAGCATCCCGCCCGCCAGCACCACCGCGCGCCGCCGCATGGCCAGCAGCAGGAACGCCAGCAGCAGCGGGATCACCACCAGTGCCGGCAGCACGCCGTGGACCGGGCGGCCGCTGAGCCAGAGGGTGCCGATGATGGCCAGCGGCAGTACACCGCCCAGCAGCACCAGCATCGACCAGGCCAGCGTGCCCGGTGGGCTTACATCGAACGATCGGGAAGCGGGAGAGTTGCGCATGGCCTCAGCGCGCCTTGATCCAGGCGGCCACGTCGTCGATCAAACGCGCGTCGACGTGCCCCGGCCGCTGGTACTCGGCCAGCGAGCCTTCGCCATCGCCGGCGATGCCCAGGTGGTTGAGCCTGTCGTACAGCTTGAACGCGACTTTGCGATCGTCGTGGAAGGCATCTTTCCAGCGCTGCCAGTCGGCGTCCACCACCTGGATGTCGCGTGCACCCTGCAGCACCAGCATCGGCAGCTCCACCTGTCGCGCTTCGGCCACCGCGTCCACGCCGTCGGCGCTGCGCCAGTAGCCCACCGGCAGGCCCATCGGCCCCTTCGCGGTGGCATCGGTCGCGGCATCGCGAACGGTGCGCACCTGCTGGACCAGGGCGTTGATCGCGTCGCGTTCGGCGTCGCTGGTCTTGCCGTCGTCAAGCACGGCGAGCCGGCGGTTCTGTTCGATCACGATGTCCAGCAGCGGCCGCGCCGGTGCGGCCAGCAGCACCAGGCCGGCAACGTGGCCCGACATCGCGGCGATGCGCGGCGCCATCATCCCGCCCTGGCTGTGGCCGAGCACGAACACGCGCTCGGGATCGATGCCTTCGATCTTGCGCAGGGCGTCCACCGCCAGCACCGCATCGAAGGTGGTTTCCTCGTCCACGCCGAACTGGCCGCCGGTGAAGTCCTGCGGGCGTGCCTTGGTGCGCTTGTCATAGCGCAGCACGGCGATGCCCTGCGCGGCCAGGCCGCGGGCGATGTCGAGGAAGGGCTTGTTCGGGCCGATGGTTTCGTCGCGGTCGTGCGGGCCGGAGCCGTGCACCAGCACGATGGCGGGGACCAGTTTTGCAGGGGCCTGCCCATCGTCCTTCGGCAGCGCCAGCGTGGCGGGCAGGGCGCGCTCGCCATCGCCGACCGTCAGCTCGTGTTCGACGTAGGAAGCATCGGCAGCCACCGCCGGTGCAGGCGCGGCAGACTGCGCCGGTTGCACCACGAAGCCGGCGATCTTGCCTTCGGCGTCGATGGTGAAAGTTGCCACCAGCTCGGCTTTTTCATAATGCAGCGGGACTTTCACCCGCGTCGCGTCGCCCTGCGCGGACACGGCGGCTTCGCCGCGCCCGGTGGCCTTGCCGACCTGCGCCGGCAGCGATTCCCACACCGCCTTCAGTTTGTCCTCCGGCACCGCCGCGGCCATCTGCGCGCCGAACAGCGCCTCAACCTGCGCGTAGTCGCCGGCGTCGAGACGGTCCAGTGCCTGCCTGGCGAGCGCGGCCGGATCGGCGGATTGCGCGCTGGTGCCCGCGGACAGCGCGAGCGAGCTGGCGAGGAGCAGGGAAAGCATCGCTGGGCGCATCTCAGGCTTCCTTCTTCAGGTAAAGATTGACGTTCATGCCGTTCTGGATCACCGACACCAGCTCCCAGCCCTGCTGGCCGAGCGATGCCAGGGTGGCTTCGATCTGTTCCGGCTTCAGCCCGAGGAACTGCGGCTTGACCATGACCACCTTGTACAGCCAACGCTTGTTCACGCTTCATCCTCCGGTTTCGATTTTGGCGCGGGCATCCGCCCGGCCTTGCGCAGCGCGTCGCGCAACACGTATTCGATCTGCGCGTTGAGGCTGCGGAGTTCGTCGTCCGCCCAGCGCTGCGCCGCTGCCAGTACCTCGGCGTTGATGCGCAGCGGATAGGCCTTCTTTTCGGACATGGCTCAGTACAGCGTGCCGGCGTTGACGATGGGCTGGGTGCTGCGCTCGCCGCACAGCACCACCAGCAGGTTGCTGACCATCGCCGCCTTGCGCTCCTCGTCCAGCTGCACCACGCCGTTCTTCTGCAGTTCGGCCAGCGCCATTTCGACCATCCCCACCGCGCCGGCGACGATCCGCGTGCGCGCGGCGATGATGGCGTTGGCCTGCTGGCGCTGCAGCATGGCCTGGGCGATTTCCGGTGCGTAGGCAAGATGGCTGATGCGCGCGTCGAGCATCTGCACGCCGGCATCGGCCAGCCGCTCCTGCAGTTCGTTCAGCAGATGCAGGCTGATCTCGGCGGCGTGGCTGCGCAGCGACAGCTGGCCTTCCTCGTGCTGGTCGTAGGGGTAGCTGGTGGCCATCGCCCGCAGCGCGGATTCGGACTGGATGTGGACGAAGCTTTCGTAGTCGTCCACGTTGTAGACGGCCTCGGCGCTGTCCTGCACCTGCCAGACGATGACCGCGGCAATCTCGATGGGACTGCCGTCGAGCTCGTTGACCTTGAGCTTGCCGGATTCGAAGTTGCGCACCCGCAGCGAGATCTTCTTCTTGCTGAAGAACGGGTTGTTCCAGCGCAGGCCGTCGGTCTTGACCGTGCCCACATAGCGACCGAACAGGCTCAGTACCGCCGCCTGGTTGGGCTCGACCTTGTACAGGCCGATCAGGCTGAAAAAGGCCAGCGCGCCCAGCAACAGGCCGCCGAGGATGCTGGCACCGGAGGCGACGCCAAGGTTGTCCGGGTCCGGGCCGATGCCGGTGGCGACCAACCACACCGAGACCACGGCCACGGCGATGACCGCCAGCAGGAACGGGATGCCGGGCAGCGAGGAAACGGGATTCTCTTTCATGGTGGGGCCCCAAGGTTCGTGTGCTGTATTGATATCAAAATGATATCAGTTCATGCAAGTGGGGCCCGACAAACGGTCAGCCGCGGGACCGGCTCATTGTTGCGGGACGAGGTAAAACAGCGGCGCCGGGCCGAATTCGCCGGTCGCATACAACCCGCCGCCGCCCGCGCTCCAGGCCAGCGCCTCGGCCTGCGGGATAGGCGGGATGTCGTGCGCTTCGGGCGCCCGGGCGGTGGCATCCGCCCAGCTTTGGCCTTCACTGCGGCGATAGAACAGCACGCTGCCGTAGGTCAGCACCGCCAGGCTGCGGCGGTCGGGTGCGATGTCCGCGGCGGTGACCTGCGAGAACAGCGCCGCCAGTTTCGGATCCTTGCGCCGCAGCTCCTCGCTCACCTGCGGCACGCCGGCCAGCCGGCCGATCCGGCGCGCCTCCACCACGGTGCCGCGCGGGTCGGCCAGCGGCAGCGAGAACAGTTCCGGCGGCACCCGCTTTTTCGACACCAGCAGCACCTGCCCGGCGGCGGCGTCCACCGCCACCGCCTCGCAGTCGCGTGGGCCGTCCGGCCAGCGTGCGTGGATCGTCCACGCCGGCTTGAGCTTGCCGTTGGCCAGTTTGGCCGGTTCCTCGAATACATGCAGGGTGAAGCCACGGCGGCGCCCGGCGTTGTCCCCGGTGTCTGCCAGCAGCAGATAGCGGCGGCCGCCCAGCTCGAAGCTGGACAGGTCTTCCCAATCGTGGTTCTTGGCGCCTTCGACCTCGTAACGGGCCAGCAGGCGGCCGCGCCGGCTGATAGCGAACAGGCGGGCGGGGTTGCCGCCGTCATTGATCGCCCACAGCACGCCGTCGTGGACGTGCGACGCGGCCAGGCCGCTGATTTCGCCCAGCTGGCCGCTGGTCACCAGCCCGGCCAGCCGCGCGAACGGCAGCGACGGCGGCGCACAGGCGACGATGCCGAGCAGCAGCGCGGCCAGAAGCGAGATCCGCGGGAGGAGCGAAATCGGCATCCGCACAGGATCGCATGGCCTGCCCGTGGGACGAAGCACATCCGGCCATCACCGCAGGTATGCAAGGATGTCTGCATGAGCGAATGGTCCGGATATGCCGTGTTCTTCTTCCCGCCGGCGCTGGAAGCGCTGGGTGATGCGGTCAAGCCCTACCTGCAGGAGGGGCCGGCGGGGTCGTTCGTGCAGTGTCGTGAGGTTGACACCGGCGGCGCCTTCATCGAGATGACCCTGGAGGGTCGCGCCCCGGACGGACACGCGGTGGACCTGGAGCTGATGGTGCCGGGCAACATGGTGCGGATGATCGTGTCGGTGCGCAGCGATGCCGAATTCGGTTTTTACGACCGCAATCGCGGCGGCGCGGTGACGCTGGAACCAGGCATGCCGCCGGTGTCGCCGACGGAACCCGCAGCCAAGCCCTGAATCAGGCTTCCAGCCGCCGCCAACCGCGGCCGTCGAAGCCTTCCAGCGGACGGAAGCGCCGCTTGTAGTCCATCTTCGGGTGGCTGGCGATCCAGTAACCCAGGTACAAATGCGCGCGGCCGTCGCGACGCGCCCATTCCAGCTGGCGCAGCACGCCAAGGGTGCCGAGACCGCGCGCCGCTTCGTCCGGCTCGTAGAAGGTGTAGACCGCCGACAGCGCTTCCGGCGCCAGATCGGTGACCGCCACCGCCAGCAGCCGGTGGCTGGCGCGTTCGCGCAGCTCCAGGAAGCGGCTGTCGTTCCATGCGCCGATCAGGAACTGCTCGAACTCGTGCGTGCCGTGGTCGTCCATTCCGCCGCCGGGGTGGCGGGCAGACAGATAGCGCCGATACAGCGCCAGGTATTCGTCGGTGCAGGCCGGTGCGACCACGTGCGCGTGCACATCCGCATTGCGGGCCAGGCAGCGCCGCTGGCTGCGGTCGGGAACGAAGGCGGCCACCGGCACCCGTACCGGCACGCAGGCGCGGCAGCCGCTGCAGCTCGGGCGATAGACGATGTCGCCGCTGCGACGGAAGCCCCACGCCAGCGCGGTCGGATAGAGCTTCGGCAGGCGTTCGTCGCGCGGATCCAGGACCAGGTCGCGGGCTTCGCGGCCCGGCCAGTAGCCGCAGGGGTGCGGAGTGCTGTGGAACAGTCGCAGGTTGTCTTCGTCGCTGCCCATGCCCGCAGGATAGCGCCGCCGTTCAGCGGCGGGCAGGCCTGCGCGGTCAACCGGCGCGGCGCGCGCGCGTTTTCCATGACAAGCCCGGTTGGTGCCGGGAGGAGACGACCGATGAAGAAGTTGCACATCCTGACCCTGGCGATTGCTGCCGCCCTGGTTTCGACCCTGGCATTGGCGCAGACCGCTACCCCGCGCATGCAGGCCAAGCCCGACGCCAACGGCGACGGCGTTATCAGCAAGGAGGAAGCCGCGAAGTTCCCGCGCCTTGCGGAGAAGTTCGCACAGCTGGACAAGGACAAGGACGGCAAGCTGGCCGCCGACGAGCTGCCGATGCACCGCGCCGGCATGCGCGGGCAGGCTGGCGGCATGCGTGGCCAGCACGGCGGCGGGATGCGCGCGCTGGACAGCGACGGCGATGGCCGCATCAGCCGCGCCGAGATGCAGGCGGGGAAGGCCGGCATGGACCAGCACTTCGAGCGGATGGACGTGAACAAGGACGGCTACATCGACAAGGCCGACCGCCAGGCGCGCATGGCCGAGCGCCGCGCCGAGTGCTTCGGCAAGGCCGATACCGACCACAACGGCCAGCTCAGCCGCGCCGAGTTCGACAAGATGGGCGAGGCCTGCGGCCATGGGCGTGGCGGCAAGGGTGGGCGGATGTCGCACGACGGCCATCCGGCGCAGATGCCGAAGCGTTGAATCGGAGGCACCGGTAACGAAAGCGGCCCGCAGCGATGCGGGCCGTTTTTTTGTTGCTGGGTGGCGCGTGTATCAGCGCCGGCGCAGCACCCGCCAGACGGTGCCGTTGCGTTCCACCTCGAGCACGCGCGGCTTGCCGCTGCCCACCGTCAGCTGCACCTCGCCGCTGCCGCTGCCATCGGTGCGGTAATCCTCCACCGCGATGGCCAGCGCGTC
This sequence comes from Thermomonas fusca DSM 15424, assembly GCF_000423885.1. Taxonomy (GTDB): domain Bacteria; phylum Pseudomonadota; class Gammaproteobacteria; order Xanthomonadales; family Xanthomonadaceae; genus Thermomonas; species Thermomonas fusca. The sequence goes on from NZ_AUIV01000010.1 coordinate 92,566, forward strand.
CTTGCCGGGGCAGGCCGACGCCGGGAACAGGGCGACAGGCTTGGTCGGCAGCGCCTGCAGCAGCTTTGCCGATGGATCGCCGCCATCCACCGAGAGGCAGGCCTGCGCCGGCTTGCGCCTATCCAGCGTGTCGGCCACCAGCAATTGCGCCAGCGCGGTGGGGACATCGACGCGATGGACCTGCACGTCGGTGATGGCCTCGGGCACCAGTGGCGGCGGCGCCGATGGGGCCGCGGGCGCGGCAGGCGCGGCGACGATTGCCTCCGGCGCCTGCTTGCGGGTGGTGAAAACGATCAGCGCGATGCCGCCGGCGATCAGCAACAGCAGCCCCACCTTCACCCGCTTGGCGTTGAAGTAGCCGCCGCCCGACGCCTCGCCGTGGCGGCCGCTGGGCAGGTAGCTGGATCCCGGATCGCGGGTGTTTTCCAGCAGCCCCAACTCGCGCAGCAGCTGGCGGCCGCGCGGCTGGTCTTCGGAATGGACGATCCAGACCGCGGGGATGTCGTCGGGAATGCGACGGCTGTCGTAGCTGAAGCCGCCGCGGCGACGGCCGCGATACGAGCGGCCGTTGGCGATCTTGACCGCGATGCCCTCGGCGCGCAGCAGCTCGGCCACCGCCTCGACGTTTTCCAGGCGCTGGCTGGAGAAGACCTTCCTCACGCCGGCAGCACCCGGATCATGCCCTCCTGCGCAGTGCTGGCCACCAGCCGGCCGCTGCGGTCGAACACCTGCCCGCGCGCCAACCCGCGCGCGCCCTGCGCGCTGGGGCTGTCGATCGAATACAGCAGCCAGTCGTCGGCGCGGAAGCTGCGGTGGAACCACAGCGCATGGTCCAGCGACGCCATCTGCACGTTCGGCTGGTAGTAGCTGATGCCGTGCGGGAAGGTGGCGGTGCCGAGCAGATGGAAGTCGGACGCGTAGGCCAGCAGCGCGCGGTGCAGCTCCGGCGCGTCGCCGACCTTCTCGGTCAGGCGGAACCACACCTGCTGGAACGGCGGGCGCTTGGGCGGGTTCAGTTCGTCGCGCGGATAGACGTGGCGGAACTCGAACGGGCCGGCACGATCCAGCCAGCGCTGCACCTTGGTGGGCAGCAGGGCGAGCTTTTCGGGCGGGATGGTGGGCGCGGGCTCCAGGTCTTCGGGCTTGGGCACGTCCGGCATCGACAGCTGGTGCTCGGCGCCCGGCTCCTCGTCCTGGAACGAGGCGGCGCAGAAGAAGATCACCTTGCCGTGCTGGATCGCGGTGACGCGGCGTACCGAAAAACTGCCGCCGTCGCGGGTGCGGTCCACGTGGTAGACGATCGGCGCCTCGATGTTGCCGGCGCGCAGGAAATAGGCGTGCAGCGAATGCGCGTTGCGTGGCTCGGTCATGGTGGCCTGCGCCGCCGACAGCGCCTGTCCCAGCACCTGCCCGCCGAACACGTATTTGGTGCCGATGTCGCGGCTCTGGCCGCGGAACAGGTCGTCTTCCAGACGTTCCAGCGACAGCAGTTCGATCAGTTCGGAGACGGGGGCGTTCATGGGCGCGATTATACGGGGCGACCGCCGCGCCTCCCTTTGCGGGCAGGGCGGATCGCCGCTATGCGATCCGCCGCAGCGGCACCGCAGCCAGCACGGCCTGCCAAGGAAACAGCGGCCCCGGGTCGCGCTTGCGTCGTACCTTCAGGGCGGGGTCGTCGCTGGCTTCGACCTCGTCGCGATCCAGGTCCTCGTGGCCGGCGATCTGCGCCAGCGAGGGGATTTCCCCGCACAGCCATTGCAGCAGGGCGGTCAGCGCGGCGATCTGCGCGTCGGTGTATGGCTCGCCCATCGCCTGCTGGCGGGAATCCAGCCAGTCGGGGAATCGGCCGGTGTTGACCAGTTCGATGCCGATGCTGCGCGCGTTCCAGCCGCGGGTGTGGTGGGCGCTGCGGCCCACCGGCACGTATTCCTCGATGCGGCCGTCGCGGTCGATGTAGTAATGGCCGCTGTTGCCGGTACCGGAGTCGTAGAGGACCCGCTCGCCGTACGCGCGCGCGGTGGCGAGGTCGGGCAGCTCGGTGCAGTGGATGACCACGGTGTCGACGGCGTCCGGCGCACGTGCGGCCAGCAGCTCCGCATAGGGCAGGTGGCGTGCGTGGATCGTCGGGGCTGGCATGCGCCGATGCTAGCATTCACCCATGAGAGGACATTGCATCCTGTCGCACGGCTTCGAAAGCGGCCCCGATGCGACCAAAGTGACCGCGCTGGCCGATGTGGCCGAGCGCCTGGGCTGGACCCACGAACGCCCGGACTACACCGATCTCGACGCCCGCCGCGAGGTCACACCGCTGGGTGACGTGGTCGCACGCATCGCACGCCTGCAATCGCTGGCACAGGCGACCGCCGCGCGCGGCCCGCTGGTGCTGGCCGGCTCCAGCCTCGGTGCCTACATCAGCGGCCACGTGTCGCGGCAGCTGCCGGTAGCCGGCCTGTTCCTGATGGCCCCGCCGGTGGTCATGGAGGGCGCGCCGCCGATGCAGGCCGCCGGCGTGCCGACCTCGATCATCCACGGCTGGCACGACGAGCTGATCCCGGTCGCACAGGTGGTGGAATGGGCGGCGGCGCGCGACGCTCGGCTGCTGCTGGTGAACGATTCCCACCGCCTGTCCGACCACGTGCAGGCCAGCGCCGAGGCGTTCGCCCAATTGCTCCTGGACGTGCGCTGATGTTGCCCGCGACTTTTCGTAGGAGCGCACCGCAGGGGCGCGATGCCTCTTGCCGGATTTTCGGTCGCGCCCCTGCGGTGCGCTCCTACGATAGAACTCTCGAGCCATGAAATTTTTCGCCTCCTGCGGCAAAGGGCTGGAATACCTGCTGGCCGACGAACTGGTCGCGCTCGGCTGCGCACGCGCCACCGCCACCATCGCCGGTGCCAACGTCGAGGGCGGCCTGCTGGACGCCCAGCGCGCGGTGCTGTGGTCGCGGCTGGCCAGCCGCATCCTCTGGCCGATCACCGAGTTCGAGTGCGCCGACGAGCACGCGCTGTACGCCGGCGCCGCCGCGGTGGACTGGACGCGCCATCTCTCGCCCAGCCATACCTTCGCCATCGACGCACACGTTTCCGGCAGCGCCATCACCCATGCGCGCTACGCCGCGCAGCGGGTGAAGGACGCCGTCGTCGATACCCTGCGCGCCAGCACCGGCCAGCGGCCGGACGTGGACGTGGAGTCGCCGGACGTCCGCATCAACCTCGTCGTCCGCAAGGGCCGCGCCACCCTGTCCATCGACCTGTCCGGCGGCCCCATGCACCGCCGCGGCTGGCGGCGCGTGCAGGGTGCAGCGCCGCTGAAGGAAACCGTGGCCGCCGCGGTGCTGGCGCGCGCCGGCTGGGCGCAGGCCTATGCCGAGGGCGGCGACCTGCTCGACCCGATGTGCGGCAGCGGCACTTTGCTGATCGAGGGCGCACTGATGGCCGCCGACGTGGCGCCGGGGCTGCGCCGCCACGGCGATGCGCCACCGACGCGCTGGATCGGTTTCGATGTCGAAGCCTGGGCGGGATTGCGGGTGGAGGCTATCGCCCGCGAGGCGCGCGGCCGCGCCACATTGCGGCCCTGCTTCCACGGCAGCGACGTCGACCCGCATGCCATCCGCGCCGCGCATGAGAACGCGCAGGCCGCGGGCGTGGACGATGCCATCGGCTTTTCGGTCCGCGACATCGCCGACCTCGCGTCGATGGAGAACCCGCGCGGCGTGGTCGTCTGCAATCCGCCCTACGATGCGCGCCTGGCTGCAGACCCCGCGCTGTACCGCGCGCTGGGCGATGCGTTGAAACGCGTCGCCCCGCAGTGGCGCGCGGCCCTGCTGTGCGGCGACGGTGAACTGGCCCGCGCCACCGGGCTGCGTGCGAAGAAGAGTTACCAGCTGTTCAACGGCGCGATCGAATGCAGCCTGATCGCGGTGGACCCGATCGCGCCGCCGCAGCGTGAAGGCGTGGAGAAGCGCGCGCTGCCGGAAGGCGCGCAGATGGTGGCCAACCGCCTGCGCAAGAATCTCGACAAGCTGGCGCGCTGGCGCCAGCAGGAGCAGGTCAGCTGCTTCCGCGCCTATGACGCCGACATCCCCGAATACGCCTGCGCGGTGGACGTCTACACCATCATCGACGGCGAGATCTGGCTGCATGTGCAGGAATACGCCGCGCCGGCCGAGATCCCCGAAACCACCACCCGCAAGCGCCTGAACGACCTGTTGCTGGCGGTGCGCGAAGTGTTCGCCCTGCCGCGCGAGCGGGTGGCGGTGAAGACCCGCAGCACCGGCAAGGGCGGCAGCAAGTACGGCCACTTCGACCATCGGGGGCAGTTCCTCACGGTGGAGGAGGGCGCGGCGAAACTGCAGGTCAACCTGTTCGACTACCTCGACACCGGGCTGTTCCTCGACCACCGCCCGCTGCGCGCGCGGATGGCGCGGGAAGCGCGCGGCAAGCGCTTCCTCAACCTGTTCTGCTACACGGGCGTTGCCACCGTGCAGGCGGCGGTGGAGGGCGCAGCGCAGACCACCAGCGTCGACCTGTCGGCGACCTATCTGGAATGGCTGGCCGACAACCTGCGCGGCAACGGCATCGGCGGCACCCGCCACCGCATTGCCCAGGCGGATGCGCTGAAGTGGCTGGAAGCCGACGATGGCGTGTACGACGTGGTGTTCTGCGACCCGCCCACGTTCTCCAACTCCAAGCGCGCCGACGACTTCGACGTGCAGCGCGACCACGTGCGCCTGCTGCGCGCGGCGGTGGCGCGGCTGGCGCCGGGGGGCGTGCTGTACTTCAGCAACAACTTCCGTCGCTTCAAGCTGGACGAGGCGGCGTTGGCGGACTTCGCGCAGGTGGAAGACATCAGCGCATCCACCATTCCGCCGGATTTCGCCCGCAACGCGCGCATCCACCGGGCGTGGCGGATCCTGGCATCGAGTTCCTGACCACGCAGAAGGGCAGGGGAGCAAACTCCGCTTCTCGGGGCGTGCGCCGGCGCCGGTGCATCACCATGCCGGAGCTTACGGTGCTGGCGCGGCGTGAGCCGGCGTGTTGTCAGTGGCCGCGGATGCGCCCGAACAGGCCGGTAGTGCGCGGCGATGCCGGGGCCGATGGCGGCGGTGCATCGGCCGGTTCGGCATAGCCGGTGGCGAGGTTGGCGTTGATGAAGCCTGTCACTTCCTCGGCGCTGACCCCGCTTGCTTCGGCGATGTCGGCAACCCCGGCTGGCCCTTTCATCATCACCGTGGCGATGCGGAAATGCTTGGGATACTCGCGCTCGGTCTGCGGCCACTTCTTCAGCAGGTAGCGGCCGTCGATGGCCGCGCCGGACAGTAGCCCACCCAGCCACTGCAGACGCTGCAGTGGTTGCGCAGGGCCCAGCGCCGCCGCCTCGGCGTCCCAGGCCGCGGCGTCGGGCATGGTGAAATCGCTTTCCGGCAGTTCGCCGGCAAAATAGGGCGCCAGCGGCTTGAGCATGGCCGGGCCGTGCCAGCTGCCGGCCTGCGGGTCGATCAGCAGCGCCGGTGCATCGGCGCACTGCAGGCGCACGCGCTGGCGCAGGGCGCCGTTCGCCAGCCACTGCTGCAGCGTGCGCGCGGCCGGCGGTGCTGGTTCCGGCTCGGGTTCGGGCTGCGGGGTTGCGGGCGGTTCCGGCGCCGGTTGCGGTTCCGGCGCGACGATGGTCGGCGCCGGCTCGACCGCCGGTGCGGGCTCGCGCGGCGGCGGCGTTTCGTCGGGCGTCAGCTGCGCATCGCCGGCGATCTCGCTCAGCAACACTGCCAGGTCGGTCGCGTTGATCGGCAGCGGCAGCCGGTAGTCGGTCTGCTGGCGGTCGGCGGCGGCCAGCGCAATCACCTTGCGGCCCATGCCGTGCAGGCGCAGCCAGCTCATCGGGCCGTACAGGCTGTCCATGTCGATGATGATGTAGTCGGCCGCGTCGCCTTCGATGAAGCTCCAGCGGTGGCCGGTTTCGGCGTTGGCGATCTTGAACGCGGCGGCAACCTCCGCCTCGGTCGCGCGATCCATCCCGGTAGTGCCCAACGTCAGCGCCATCGCCATCCCCGCAGCAGAAAAACACGGTCGAGTGTTGCCAAGCGGGGCGCGCGCGTCAATGCACCGGCGCTACACGGCAAGTCTGCGGGGCTTCTTGGCGGGCAGCTGGGCCTTCAGGAAGGCCATCTGGTCGGCCAGGATGTTGCGGTTCGACAGGATCAGGTGCTCGATCCAGCTGGGCCGGTACGGCACCGCCAGCAGCGGCATGCCGGCCTGCTGCGGGGTGCGGTTGCCCTTGCGCGAATTGCAGTGGAAGCAGGCGGTGACCACGTTTTCCCAGATGTCGCGGCCGCCCTTGGACACCGGCTGCACGTGGTCGCGGGTCAGCGTGCCGCGGTGGTACTGGCGGCCGCAGTACAGGCACAGCTGCTGGTCGCGGGCGAACAACGCCTGGTTGGTCAGGGTGGGCGTGGGGTCGATGGCCGCCGGGCGGACGTGGCCGCGTGCGGCGATGATGGGGTGCAGGCGCAGGATGCTGCGCTCGCCGCTGCGGCGGTTGATGCCGCCGTGGACGCTGAGGCAGGGTTCGCCCAGCGTCCACGCCACCGCGCCGCGGGCGTACAGGCAGGTGGCATCTTGCCAGCTCATCCAGTCCAGCGCGCGGCCATGTGCATCCAGCCCGAGCAGGCGCAGATTGGGGAAGAAGCCGGGGGTGCCGGGGAAAACGAAGCTGTCCGCATGCAGCGCAGCGGTGGGGTCGCCGGTATGGGCCGTGCGATATGTCGCTGTATCGGTCTCCATCGGGAAACCAGCTTATACGCCTTCGATGACGGTTTGTGTACCGAGGCGCAGCCCACGCGCCCGGCGGGTGCCGGGCGCGTGGTGATGCTCAGTTCGCGCCGAAGCCTGCGTCAGGCATCGCCATCAGCGTGGCCGCGCCGGCTTCGATGGCCGCCTTGTGCGCCAGCGTGCGCGGCAGGATGCGGGCGAAGTAGAAGCGGGCGGTGTCGCGTTTGGCGTCCTTGAATGCCTGCGGGCGATCCGACCCATTGGCGGCGGCGACGCTGCGCGCCCACCAGTAGGCCAGCACCACGTAGCCCGAATAGAACAGGTAGTCGGTGCTTGCCGCACCCAGCTCCTCCGGGTTGCCGGCGGCGCGGGTCAACGTCTCGATGGTGAGCTTGCCCCACTCGCCGCACTTGGCGCGCAGCGGCGCGATGAACTCGGCCAGCGCTTCGTCGCCTTCGTGCTGCTTGGCGAAGGCTTCCACCTCGGCGATGAACAGCTTCAGCCCCGCGCCCTGCGTTGCTGCGGTCTTGCGGCCGATCAAGTCCAGCGACTGGATGCCGGTGGTGCCTTCATACAGGGTGGTGATGCGGGCGTCGCGGGCCAGCTGCTCGATGCCGTGTTCGGCGATGTAGCCGTGGCCGCCGAAGCACTGCACCGCGTTGTAGGTGTTCTCGATCGCCCACTCGGTCAGGCAGGCCTTGGAGATCGGGGTGAGGAAGCTGACCAGGGTCTCGGCGCGTTCCCGCTCGGCGGGATCACCGGCTTTCTCGGCGGTGTCCAGCAGCGCATAGGCCTGCATCGACAGCAGCCGGCCGCCTTCGATCAGCGCCTTCTGCGACAGCAGCATGCGGCGCACGTCGGGCTGCACGAGGATCGGATCGGCCGGCTTGTCGGGATACTTCGGGCCCGACAGCGAGCGCGACTGCAGGCGCTCGCGGGCGTAGCGCAGCGCGTTCTGGTATGCGCGCTCGGACAGGCCAAGGCCCTGCACGCCAACCCCGAGGCGAGCCGAGTTCATCATCACGAACATCGCCTGCAGGCCCTTGTGCGGCTGGCCCAGCAGATAGCCCTCGGCGCCGTCGAAGTTCATCACGCAGGTGGCGGAACCATGGATGCCCATCTTGTGTTCGATCGCGCCGCAGCGCACCGCGTTGCGCTCGCCGACGCTGCCGTCGCGCGCCACCTTGAACTTCGGCACCACGAACAGCGAGATGCCCTTGGCGCCGGGCGGCGCGTCCGGCAGCTTGGCCAGCACCAGGTGGACGATGTTCGGGACGAGGTCGTGTTCGCCGGCGGTGATGAAGATCTTGGTGCCGGTGATGGCGTACTTGTTGTCGGCAATGGGTTCGGCGCGGGTCTTGAGCAGGCCGAGGTCGGTGCCGCAGTGCGGTTCGGTCAGGCACATGGTGCCGGTCCAGGTGCCGGCCACCAGCGGTTCCAGGAACACCGTCTTCTGCCAGTCCTCGCCGTAGGTCTCCAGCGCCTTGACCGCGCCGTGGCTGAGCATCGGGAAGTTGCCCCAGGCCAGGTTGGCGCTGTCCACCATCTCGGTGAGCACGCCGCCCAGCAGCGCCGGCATGCCCTGGCCGCCGTGTTCGGGCGCATTGGTCAGGCCGGTCCAGCCGCCCTCCACGAATTTGTCGAAGGCGTCCTTGAAGCCCGGCGGCGGGGTGACGTTGCCGGTGGCCTTGTCGTAGCTGCAGCCGATCTCGTCGCCGATCCGGTTGAGCGGGGCCAGCACGGTTTCGCTGAAGCGCGCGGCTTCGTCCAGCACCGCGTCCACCAGCTCGCGGTTGGCGTCGGCATGGCCGAGCCGGGCGAACAGCGCTTCGGCGCCCAATACGTCGTAAAGGGCGAAGCGAAGATCGTCGAGGGGGGCCTTGTAGGTGCTCATGCGTGCGGTTCCTGGCATGGGCGGGCCGCCATCCGGCCCGCGGGAACCCTGAGCATACTACAGCGTATGGTTTTGGTGGAATGCCTGCCGGGGCGGACTCAGCGCAGCGCGCCGGGCAGCCCGGGCACCGGCGACAGTGCGCTTTCGCGCTTGATCTCGTAGCTGCGCGGCTTGCCGTCCAAAGGGCCGGCCTGGAGGGTGCCGCGCAGGCTGTAGGACAGCCCGCGGCCGTCGGCCAGCGCGGTAGCCAGGCGCGCGCGCCCGGCCGGTGTGGGGGTCACCACGGCGCTATGCACGTCGGCGGATTCCGGTGCCACTTCCAAGTTCGGCTGCAGGTCCAGCCGCGCCGCGTCGCCGTTGTCGAAGCTGATCTCCAGCGCGGTGCTGTCGAACCGCATCGCCACGCTGCTGAAGTTGTTGAGCCGCAGCGCCACGTCCCAGCGGCCATCGGCGCGCACGGTGAGTTGCTGGATGCTGGCCGCGGGTTCGGAGACGCGCCGCACCGGTCCGCTGCCGCAACCGGCCAGCAGGAAGGCAAGGGCGGTGAAACAGGCAAGCCGGCGGATCATGCGGAGGCTCCGTGGGACGAAGGCCGCAGCATACCCGCGCGTGTCGCCGGCATCAGTAGATCTGCTCGCCGCCGGGCACGGGCAGTTCGCGGATGTACAGGTCCTTGGCGGCGATGAAGGCTTCGGCGCAGCGATAGGCTTCGCGGCCGAGTTCGATGCGCGCATCGGCATCCAGCGGCGCGCCGCGATGGGCACCTACCAGCTGGGCGAACAGGTTCAGGGCGATGTCGTGGATGTCCATGCGTTGCTCCCCAGAGGAAGTGGCGAACATACACCCGCGATGCGCCCGCAGGAACCCGCCGGCAGGCGTCTGCCGTGCCGGCGGTGATGGTGCTGCGCCGGGGCCGGATCAGCCCTGGCGGGAGTCGCGGCGGCCGGCGCCCGGCGCGTTGCCGCGGCGGCCGTCGCGCGGTTGCTTGGGGCCGGCATGCGCATGCGCCTCGGCGGTGCGCGGCTTGCCGTGCGGGCGACGGTTGCGGGCCGGCCGCGGGCTGCGCGGGGCGGCCTCGAACGGCTTGGCGTCGCTGCGGATAGAGCGCGAGGGCTCGAAGCCCGGCACGACTTCCATTGCGATCTCGCGACCCAGCAGCTTCTGGATCTGGCGCAGCAGGTTGGCCTCGTCCGGCGACACCAGCGAAATCGCTTCGCCGGTCGCGCCGTTGCGGCCGGTGCGGCCGATGCGGTGCACGTAGTCCTCGGCCACCATCGGCAGGTCGTGGTTGATCACCAGCGGCAGGTCGGGGATGTCCAGGCCGCGCGCGGCCACGTCGGTGGCGACCAGGATGCGGGTCTTGCCGCTCTTGAACTCGTTCAGCGCCTTCTGGCGGGCGGCCTGGCTCTTGTTGCCGTGGATCGCCAGCGCCGGCAGGCCGGCATTTTCCAGCTGCTCCGCCAGGCGGTTGCAGCCGTGCTTGGTCTTGCCGAACACCAGCACCTGCTCGGTGTGGCGGCGAGCCAGGATGTCGATCAGCAGGTCGCGCTTCTTCGACCCGTCGACCGGATGGGCATGGTGGCGGATGGTCTCGATCACGGTGTTCTGCGCGGCCACCTGCACCTGCTGCGGGTCCTTCATGAACTCCAGCGCCAGCGCCTTGATGCGCGGCTCGAAGGTGGCCGAGAACAGCAGCGTCTGGCGCTGCGCAGGCACATGCTTCATGACCCGCTTGATGGACGGCAGGAAGCCCATGTCCAGCATGCGGTCGGCTTCGTCCAGCACCAGCATCTGCACGTTGCCGAGCTTGCAGGTGCCGCGGTCCAGGTGGTCGATCAGGCGGCCCGGGCAGGCCACCAGCACGTCCACGCCGCGGCGGAACGCTTCCACCTGCGGCTGCATGCCGACGCCGCCGAACAGCGAGGTGACGTTGATGCGCAGGTGCTTGGCGTAGCTGCGCAGGCTCTCGCTGACCTGCACGGCCAGTTCGCGGGTGGGGGTGAGCACCAGCACGCGCGGGCGGTGCAGGCCCTCGGGCTTGGGCATCTCGGCCAGCTTCTGCAGCAGCGGCAGGCCGAACGCGGCGGTCTTGCCGGTGCCGGTCTGGGCGCCGCCCAGCACGTCGTGGCCGGCCAGGATCAGCGGGATCGCCTGCTGCTGGATGGGGGTCGGGGTGGTGTAGTTGTTGTCGGCAAGCGCGCGCAGCAACGCGGGCGCAAGGCCCAGGGATTCGAACGACATGGGGAACTCCTTTGGTGCCCCGCACGGAATACGGGGCGGCCCGGGCGTTCCTGTTGAACCGCGCCGCAGGCAGATGGCACGACGCCGGTGATCCGGGCCGTGTCTGCGCGACGAAAGGCGTACGGGAAGAAAGCCGCTAGGGGCGGCCGGCTCGATCAGGAAAAACGCACCTTTCTCGGAGGAAAGGAGATCAGCCGTGCGCAGAACAGCGGGCATTCTACGCGAAAAGCCCCGATGCGCCGAGGCACCCCTTTCGCCGTTCAGGTTGGCGTGCCACTCTTCCGGCTTCCCGCAAGGTCTGGTCCCCGCATGAAGCTTGAAGTCCGTCTTGCCCAGTGGCTGCTGGCCGCTGCCTTCCTCATCGCCGGTGGGTTCCGTCTGTGGCAGGCGCTGCGCGGCGTGCCGATCGGCAACGACGCGCTGCTGCTGAGTACCGTCGAGGTATTGATCGGCGTGCTGCTGGCCGCCGGCTGGCAGCTGCGCGCGGTGGCGCTGTTCGCGGCTGCGCTGTTGCTGACCGACGCCGTGCTGTCGCATCCGTTCTGGGAATTTTCCGGCGGCGCGCAATGGACCAGGCTGCAGCAGTTCATGAAGAACATGGGGCTGGTGGGCGGGCTGGTGCTGCTGTCCGGTGCCGGCGGTGCCAAGCGGCGCTGATCGCCGCGGCTGCACCTTCGGCCGCTGGGAGGCGCGCGCGCCGCAAGCGCGGGCTGCGCGGGCCTATGCGGGCGGGTACGCCACTTCGATGATCGCGTAACGCACCGTGCCACCGGGCAACGGCGCCTCGAACTCGTCGTCCACGCGCTTCTTCAGCATCGCCCGCGCCAGCGGTGCGTCGATGCTGACCCAGCCCAGCCTGGCGTCGGTTTCATCGGGCCCCACGATGCGGTAGCGCACCAGCTCGCCGCTGGCGGTGTTTTCCAGTTCCACCTGTGCGCCGAAGAACACCGCCTGGCGGTCGGACGGCGCGGCGTCCACCACCTTCAACACCTCCAGCCGCTTGCTGAGGTAGCGCACGCGGCGGTCGATCTCGCCCAGCTGCTTCTTGCGGTAGGTGTATTCGGCGTTCTCGGAGCGGTCGCCTTCAGCGGCGGCTGCCGCCAGCGCCTTCACCACTTCCGGGCGCTTCACCCGCCACAGTTCGTCCAGCTCGGCCTTCAGCCGGTCGTGGCCATCGCGGGTGATCAGCGCCGTGCTTTTCTCGGCGGGGGGACGCCAGCGGCCCATGCGTCAGCGCTTGCCGCCGAAGATGCCGCCCAGCAGCCCGCGCAGGATCTGCCGGCCCACCTGACTGCCCACCGTGCGCGCGGTCTGCTTGGCCATGGTCTCGATCATGCCCTGGCGGCGCTTGGTGCCGAACAGCGCGTCCTTCACCGTCTGGCCGAAGCCGTTGCCGTCGTCCGCCTCCGTCGTCTTCGCGGCCGGGGCCTGCGCCTGCGCCGCCTTGGCCTCGGTCTTCTGCGCCAGCAGTTCGGCGGCGGAGTCGCGGTCGATGCGGGTGTCGTACTTCATGCCCACCGGGCTGCCGGCGCGCACCTGCATGCGCTCGGCATCGGTGATGGCGCCCATGCGGCAGCGCGGCGGCGCGATCAGGGTCTTCTCCACGGGCATCGGCACGCCCCTGTCCAGCAGCATCGACACCAGCGCCTCGCCCGTGCCCAGCTGGCCGATGGCCTGCGCCACGTCCAGGTTCGGGTTGCTGACGAAGGTTTCGGCGGCGGTCTTGACCGCCTTCTGGTCGCGCGGGGTGTAGGCACGCAGCGCGTGCTGCACGCGGTTGCCCAGCTGGCCCAGCACGTTGGCCGGCACGTCGTCGGGGAACTGCGAGCAGAAATACACGCCCACGCCCTTGGAACGGATCAGCCGTACCACCTGTTCGATGCGCTGCTGCAGTGCGGCCGGAGCGTCGTCGAACAGCAGGTGCGCCTCGTCGAACACGAAGACGAGTTTGGGCTTGTCCAGGTCGCCCACTTCCGGCAGGTTCTCGAACAGCTCGGAGAGCAGCCACAGCAGGAAGCTGGAATACAGCCGCGGCTTCAGGATCAGCTGGTCGGCGGCAAGGATGTTGACCACGCCGCGGCCGTCTGGGGTGGTGCGCATCAGGTCGGCCAGCTCCAGCGCGGGCTCGCCGAAGAACATGTCCGCGCCTTCGGCTTCCAGCCGCAGCAGCGCGCGCTGGATGGCGCCGATCGACGGCGCGCTGACCAGCCCGTAGGAAGTGCTGATGTCCTTGCGCTCGTCGGCGATCAGGCCCAGCAGCGCGCGCAGGTCCTCCAGGTCCAGCAGCAGCAGGCCGCGGTCGTCGGCCAGCTTGAACACGATGTCGAGCACGCCGCCCTGGGTGTCGTTCAACTCCAGGATGCGGCCCAGCAGGGTGGGGCCCATCTCGCTGACGGTGGTGCGCACGGGATGACCGGACTTGCCCCACAGGTCCCAGAACACCACCGGCGCCGCTTCGTTGCGGTAGTCGCTGATGCCCATCTGGTCGATGCGCGCCTGCAGTTTCTCGCTGGTGGTGCCCGGCACCGCCAGCCCGGCCACGTCGCCCTTCACGTCGGCCAGGAACACCGGCACCCCGATCCGGCTGAAGCCTTCGGCCAGCGTCATCAGCGTCACCGTCTTGCCGGTGCCGGTGGCGCCGGCCACCAGCCCGTGGCGGTTGCCGTACTTCGGCAGCAGCAACACGTTGCCGCTGGTTTCGGTGGTGATGGCCTTGCCGACGAAAATGGGATCCATTGCGCGCGTCATCCGGGAGGGTCGCCGGATTCTATGCGAACGCGTGCGCATTCATGGATGGCGCGGGTTGCCGCCGCGCAGCGGGCGCGGCTACCCTGCCAGCCCCCTTCGCAAGACCACGCCTGATGCCCCTTCGTCCGTTGCCTGTGATCGCCGCGCTCTCCTTCACCCTGTTGGCCGGGCTGTCCGCGCCCGTTGCACAGGCGCAGTCCAGGCGCGAACAGGCGGCGGTGGCGGTGTTGCAGCAGCGCATGGACGCCGCCGAGAAGCGCTACCGCGACGCCATGCTGGCGGTGGACGAGGAAGCGGCGGCCACCGCCACCAGCATCGCACTGGCGGAAATGAAGGGCGTGGTGGACGCCTGCGCGAAGCAGCACGGCTGCTCGGTGGAAACCATGCTGGCCACCTACGAGCGGCTGCTGCGCGCCACCCCGCAGTTCGACGACGCCACCGCCGAAGACGGCAACGCCGATCCCATCGACGAATCCGACTTGGACGACGTGGACGTGCCCGATTCCGCCAACGCCGCCTCGCTGCTCAGCGAGGAAGGCCAGCGCTTCGTGAAGATGGTGCAGTTCAACCCGGCGGTGCAGGCAGGCATCCGCCGCTGGCTCACCGACATGCGGCCGTCGCTGATGGACAGCTACGAGAACTACCGCTACATGCAGCACCTGATGTCGCCGGCGTTCAAGCAGCACGGCCTGCCGGAGGCGCTGCTGTTCGGGATCATGGCGAAGGAATCCAACGGCAAGGTGCACGCCGGCTCGCGCGCCGGCGCGGTGGGGCCGCTGCAGTTCATGCCGGCCACCGGCCGCCGCTTCGGCCTGGGCAACGACGGCAGCGGCTTCGACACCCGCTACGACCCGCGCGCCTCCGCTGATGCCGCCGCGCAGTACCTGACCGAACGCATGGCCCAGCTCAACAACAGCATCGAGCTGTCGTTGGCCGGCTACAACGGCGGGGAGGGCCGCGCCCTGCGCGTGTTCCGCGACACCGGCGGCCGCAGCTTCTGGGACGCCGACGTGTACAACCAGTTCCCGGCCGAAACCAAGGACTACGTGCCGATGGTGATTGCCGCCGCGTGGCTGTTCCTGCACCCGAAGGACTACGGCATCCGCTGGCCGCGGGTCAGCGCACGCCCGGCCACCGTCACCCTGTCGCAGCCGGCCTCGCTGTACCAGCTCACCATCTGCCTGGGCAACTGGGGCTCGCGCGACGGCTACCTGCGCGCGCTGCGCAACCTCAACCCGCGCTGGGAACCCGGCCAGACCCTGCCGGCCGGCACCGCGCTGAACGCCACCACCCGCATCGCCTGGCTGTACCGCTTCAACTGCACCCGCGGCAAGCGCCTGGACCTGGCCCAGCAGCTGATGGCCAGCAACGTGCAGTCGGCGCTGGTGCGCGTGGGTGACCCGATTCCCGCCGGCGCAGCGGCCACGGCGCCCGCGCCGCAGCCCGCCGCCCCCGTTCGCGCCCCGGCCAAGCCGAAGACTTACAAGGTGCAGCGCGGCGACACCCTCGGCGGCATCGCCCGCAAGCTGCGCTGCGACATCGGCGAGCTGGCCAAGGCCAACCGCCTGAAGAAGCCGCAGTACGCCATCAAGCCCGGCCAGACCCTGACCCTGGGCGGCTGCGGCTGATACCGCCGCGCGCAACCCGGACGGGGCCCGCCGTCCGGCGCTATGGTGAGGCCCCGCCGGCCAGCCCGGCCGCACGCCCCGCGCCATGGCCACCGACACCGATTTCATCGCCTATATCGCAGAACAGGCCGGCCTTGGCGCCCGCCTGACCCACCGCCGCATGTTCGGGGAATACGCCCTGTATGTGGACGAGAAGGTGGTGGCCTTCGCCTGCGACAACAGCCTGTTCGTCAAACCCTCCGCCGCTGCCACGCGTCTGGCCCCGGACCTGCCGCAGCGCCCGCCGTACCCCGGCGCCAAGGATTACCCGGTGGCCGACGAGCTGCTGGACGACGGCGAGCGCCTGAGGGAATTGCTGCTGGAGACGATGTTGCTGATGCCAGCACCGAAGGCGAAGAAGGCGAAGGCGGGCGGGAAGGCAAAAAAGGGGTAGGTGGGGATTTGCCGGGTGCTGGGCAGCTTTTCTCGTGTCCGATGAAATGATTGAAATCTGGGTGTGGTTCCATCTCTAAAACTGGAAGGTTATGAACTACGTTGATTTGGTCGCGGTCCTTGCTGTAGCGCAGTTCGTGTTCTTCGGCGTGCTGGTGGGTCAGGCGCGGGGGAGGTATGGCGTCAAGGCCCCCGCCGTTACCGGCCATGAGTTGTTTGAGCGCACCTATCGCGTCCAGATGAACACGCTTGAGCTGCTGGTTGCGTTCCTGCCGCTGCTGTTCATCGCCGGCAAGTACTGGCCGCAGGCTTGGGTTGCGGCTGTTGGTGCCCTCTTTCTGGTAGGCAGGTTCATCTACTGGCGCAGCTACCTCTCCGCGCCCGCCAGCCGCAGCTTGGGCTTCGGGCTTTCCATGCTGCCGGTGATGGCGCTGCTGTTTGGTTCTTTGGCCGCCATCGTTCGTGGTCTTGCAACCTAGGAATCTGGTTGGAGGCATCCCCCGTTTATTGCAGGTATTCGCCGAAGAACCCCAGCGTCCTTTCCCACGCCAGCGCGGCGGCCTGCGGGTGATAGGCCGGGTCCGGATCGCGATTGAAGGCGTGGTTCGCATCGGCATACACGAACACCTGCGCCTGCGGCTGCTTCTGCCTGTGCAACTCGATGGTGTCCGGCGGGATGGCTGTGTCCAGCGCGCCGAAGTGGAACATCAGCGGCGTCTGCGCGGGCTCGTCCAGATAGGGCGGGTTGCGGGTGGCGTAATAGCTGACCGCCGGCAGGCCCAGCCGGGTATTGGCCAGCAGCGCCACCGTGCCGCCCCAGGAAAACCCCAGCACGCCTACCTCGTGGCCTTCCGCCTGCAGCAGCTGCGCGGCGGTTTCGGTGGTATCCAGGCCGCAGTCCAGGCCCAGCCGGTTCACGACGCTGCGGCCGCGGTCGGCGCCGGCCTGATCGGTGGACAGCACGAGTCCCGGCTCGATCAGGTCGAAGTGCGCCGGGGCGAGCGCGATGAAGCCGGCATCGGCCAGCCGTTCGCACAGGCGCTGGTAGTGCGGCAGCAGGCCGAAGATTTCGTGCGCCACCACCACCGCGCCGCGCGGCGTGCCGGCGGGTTCCGCGCGCCAGGCCTGCACCGCGCCGCAGGGGGTGTAGAGGGTGTGCCAGGTGCCCATCGTGACTCCCGGTTGTTTTTCCGATGCCGAATCAACAGTGATGGCGTGCCGGATATTAACGGGCGAGGTTCACTTCTAGCGGCTATTTCCCCGGCGACCGCGAATCGCTGCTGCGGGGAATGGAGGAGAGCGCGCGCAGCGAGCCGAACAGGTCGTTCGAGGTCCAGCAGACGATCGAGAGCGGCGACCGGGTGGCGGTGCTGTCGCACGTGCGGCGGGAGCAGGCCGACATCGACATCGCGGTGGTGCATATCCTGCGGTTCTCCGGCGGCAGGATCGTGGAGATGTGGGACGTGGGGCAGGTGATTCCGAAGGATTCGCCGAACGCGCTGGGGATGTTCTAGCCGTCGCTGTCCCGGTTCCGTCGCGGATTCCGGCGGGTTCGTCGCGCCGCGGTTGGCGCTGGCTGCCGCCGGCGGCAGCGTAGGCCCTCCGTCCACCTCGGGAGCGCCCAAATGGGAGCGCTGTTGGCACTGCTGGTCTGGTGCGTCCTGTTCGTTCTTTGCTGGCCGCTTGCGTTGCTGGCATTGGTCCTGTGGCCGCTGGTCTGGCTGATCGCCCTGCCATTCCGTCTGCTCGGCATCACTTTCGCTGCGCTGTTCGCCTTCCTGCGGGCGGTTCTCTTCCTGCCTGCGCGGCTGCTGGGCTGGCGTCCCGCGGCCCGCGCGGCAGGGGCCTGATCCGGGCACCGTTGATGCCCATACGACGATCGGCTGCGCGTTCTTGTTCACACCCTTCCGCCTCCGCACGGACATCGAGGTGCCCGCACCTCACGCGCCATTGATACCGTGACAGGGACACTGGCGTCCTTTTCCACGGAGCAGGGCGATGCTGTTTCCTTACGCAGGGCTTGCGGGCCAGATGATGCACATGGCGCTGCAGGCGCCATTGGTGATGGCGGCGCGGATGGGGGACTGGATGGTCCCGATGGTGCCGCCGTCCGCACGGACCCGCCGCGAAGCCAGCCGGATGGTGCTGGAGAAGCAGGCCGCGGCGATGGAAAGCTGGGCGGCACTGGGTAACCACGCGCTGCAGGCATGGACGCAATGCCTGCTGGGGCAGCCGTTGAGCCCCGCCCAGGTTGAGCGCGCCGGCCGCGCCGTGCTGGCGCCCTACGCCAAGCGGGTGGGCGCCAATGCCGCGCGCCTGGGGCGGCGTCGGCACTGACCCGGCGACTGGGTGCTTCACGCAGGTCACACCGGCGCTGTCGCAGGCTGGCACCAGTGCCACGCCGCGCACGTGCCACGCACGCTGCAGCGCGTGGCGGCCCACTCATCGAATGGACCCGCCATGCCAGATCCGCATCATCCGCAGGACGTGCCGGAAACCCCGATCGCACCGTTCAAGGTGCCCGACAACCCCACTGCCACCCCGTCCACCGGGATTGCGCGCACCGCGCAGATCCTGGGCTTCCTGCTGAAATACCGCCGTGCCGGCGTGTTCGCGGGACTGGATGGGGATCTCGGCGAAGCCCCCGCCGTGCAGTCGGACAGCGAGGCCGGGCCCGAGGCCTTCGTGGACGACCTGGAGGCACTGGGCCCCACCTTCATCAAGCTGGGGCAGGCACTCTCCACCCGGCCCGACATGTTGCCGCCGGAGTATCTGGTCGCGTTGGAGCGCATCCAGGACGATGTGTCTCCCATGCCGGTGGAGGACGTGCGCGCGCTGGTGGAGGAGGCGCTGGGGGTGAAGCTGTCGCAGGCCTTCGCCGACTTCGACCCCGAGCCGCTGGGCGCCGCCTCGCTGGCCCAGGTGCACCGCGCCCACCTGCGTGACGGCCGCCCGGTGGCGGTCAAGGTGCAGCGCCCCGGCGTGCTGCAGGCCATCGTGGCCGATCTGGATGCGATGGCGGACATTGCCGCGCGCGCCGACCGCTGGACCGACGTCGGCCGCCGCGTGGGTTTTGCCGACTGGGTGCACGAATTCCGCAAGTCGCTGCTGGCCGAACTGGACTACCGGGTGGAGGCCGACAACCTGGTGCGCTTCGGCAACCATTTCGCCAAGTACCCCGAGATCGTGGTGCCGCAACCGGTGTGGGACTACACCCGCGAGCGCGTGCTCACCATGGACCTGGCCGATGGCATCAAGGTCACCGCGATCTCCGGCCTGCGCCGCACCGAGCAGGACCTGGGCGCGCTGGCGGAAACCGTCATGCGCGCCTACCTGGACATGGTGTTCGTGCATGGCGAGGTCCACGCCGATCCGCACCCCGGCAACCTGCTGCTGACCCCGGACGGCCGCATCGCGCTGCTGGACCTGGGCATGGTGGCGCACATCCCGCCGCGCCGGCGCGAGCAACTGCTGAAGCTGTTGTTTGCCGCGGTGGACGGCCGTGGCGAGGACGTGGCCGCCGAGGCCATCGCCATGGGCACGCGGCTGGAAAACTTCGACAACGAGCGTTATCACCGCGAAGTGGGGCAGATGATCGCCCGCTACGCCGCGATGACCGGCGGGCGCACCCAGCCGGAAGGCCGGATGGTGCTGGACCTGGTGCTGCTGGGCAGCGCCTGCGGCCTGCGCACGCCGCCGGAACTGAGCCTGCTGGGCAAGACCCTGCTCAACCTGGAAGCGGTCTGCAACGGCTTGGACCCGGAGCTGGACGTGAAGCGGGTGGTGGAAGACCACCTCGAACACGTCATGCGCCAGCGGCTGAAGAAGTCGTTCTCGCCGGCCAACCTGGCCAGCGAGGCGATGGAGCTGCAGGCGCTGGTGCGCGGTGCGCCGCGCCGCGTCTCCGACATCCTGACCCTGCTGGCCGACAACCGGATGCAGGTGAAGGTCACCGGGCTGGAGGAATCCCGCCTGATGGAGAACATGCAGAAGATCGCCAACCGCATCAGCACCGGCATCATCGTGGCCGCGCTGATCCTGGCGTCGGCCATGCTGATGCGCCAGGAAGGCGGCGCCCGCCTGTTCGGCTATCCGGCCATCGCGCTGGTGTTCTTCGTGGCGGCGGCGGTGCTGGGGCTGGCCATCGTGATCAGCGCGCTGCTGCGCGACCGGCGCGCCAAGCCGAAGGAAACGCCGGGCACGGGCTGAAACGCCGGACATACAGGCCGGACTGCGGAGGGGCGCGTTGCCGCCGGCGCGGGCGCGAATGTCCCCCGATGCCGACATGGCGTCGGCATCTTCTCCTTGATTTCGCGCCCGCGCCGGCGGCAACGCGCCTCCGGTTCTCCTGACAAGGCAAAGGCCCGCCCTTTTTCGTGGGGCGGGCCTTTGCAGGTGTGGCTCAGGGCAGCGTGCGGACCTTGGGCTCGCGCGCCCACTGCCGCACCTTGGCCGCGGCGATGAAGCCGGCCGTGTCCTCCGGCTGCACCACGCCGGCATCCGGCTTGATCCCGGCGGCCTTGAGGATGTGCTCGCGCGTGCCGCCGCAGGCGGCGATCGCCTTCAGGTGGCCGAAGGCATCGCGGAAGAAGTCGATCACCGCGGCTTCCCGGGCGAGCTTCTTCGCTTCTTCCATCGTCAGCACGCTGGCCACGGCGTCGAAGATCAGCGACGGCATGCCATCGACCTTGCCGTCCAGGCGCCGGGGCTTGCCGTCCGAGAGCGCCATGTGCAGCTTCGGCCCGATCAGCTTGACCTGCGCGCCGGCCTTCTCCGCGGCCTTGCGCAGCGCGTTGACCTGCGCGACGTCGCTGCCTTCCGACACAAGGATGCCGATGGCGCGTCCCTGCAGGGTTTCCTTGGCGTTGAGCAGGATGGACAGGGCCGGGGAGGGGGCCATGTCGATCGGTTCACGCGCCGGCGGGATGCGCGGCGGCAGCGGCATGCCTAGGCCGTCGGCGACGCGTTGCGCCAGCGCCTCGTCGATGTTGCGCGCCTGCGCCACGGTGCGCACGACGATGTGCTCGCTCTCCACCTTCGACAGCTCGAACACCAGCGCGGACACCACGTGCGCGCGTTCGATGTCGGTCAGGCTGTTCCAGAACATGCGCGGCTGGCTGAAATGGTCGGCGAACAGTTCGGCGCGGATGCGCTGCTTGCCATCTTCCCCGGCGGCGGCACGGAAACTGCGGAAGCCGGCCGCGGTTTCCCGCGCGGTGGTGTCGCCGGGCTGCGAAAGCGAATTCGGATCGTAGGCGGCGCGGCCCTTGGGCACCATCGTCTGCATGTGGCCGTCGCGCTGGTGGTTGGCGAACGGGCACTTGGGCGCGTTGATCGGCAGATGGGTGAAGTTCGGCCCACCCAAGCGCAACAGCTGCGTATCGAGGTAGGAGAACAGGCGCCCCTGCAGCAGCGGATCGTCGGAGAAATCGATGCCGGGGATCATGTTCGCCGGGCAGAAGGCCACCTGCTCGGTCTCGGCGAAGAAATTGTCGGGCCAGCGGTCCAGCACCATGGTGCCGATCAGCTGCACCGGCACCAGTTCCTCGGGGATCAGCTTGGTGGCGTCCAGGTGGTCGAACGGGAATTCGGCCGCCTGTTCCTCGGTGAACAGCTGCACGCCCAGGTCCCAGGCCGGGAAGTCGCCGGCCTGGATCGCCTCGAACAGGTCGCGGCGATGGAAGTCGTTGTCGGCGTGCTGGATCTTCATGTGCTCGTCCCAGATGTGCGACTGCACACCCAGCTGCGGCCGCCAGTGGAACTTCACGAAGGTCGAGCGCCCGTCCTTGTCCACCAGGCGGAAGGTGTGGATGCCGAAGCCTTCGATCATCCGCAGGCTGCGCGGCAGGCCGCGGTCGGACATGGCCCACAGGGTCATGTGCCAGGTTTCCGGGGTGAGCGAAACGAAGTCCCAGAAGGTGTCGTGGGCGCTGGCGGCCTGCGGGAAGGCGCGGTCGGGCTCCATCTTCACCGCATGGATGAAATCCGGGAATTTCATCGCGTCCTGGATGGCGAAAACGGGGAAGTCGTTGCCCACCAGGTCGAAGTTGCCTTCCTGCGTGTAGAACTTCACCGCGAAGCCGCGCACATCGCGCGGGGTGTCCACGCTGCCGGCGCCGCCGGCGACCGTGGAGAAGCGGGCGAACACCGGCGTGCGCACCTTGGTCTCGGTGAACAGGCGCGCGGTGGTGTATTTCGCCAGCGACTTGTTGAGCTGGAAATAGCCGTGGGCACCGGAGCCGCGCGCGTGCACGACGCGTTCGGGAATGCGCTCATGGTCGAAGTGGGTGATCTTCTCGCGGAGGATGAAATCCTCCAGCAGCGTCGGCCCGCGCTCGAAGGCGCGCAGCGAATTCTGGTTGTCCGAGACCGGGATGCCCTGGGCGGTGGTCAACGTGTCGTAGCCGTCCTCGGCCTGTTGGCGGGGCTCGCCGCCGTTGCCGCGACGTGGCGGCGCGTCGGCCTTGCGCGGTTTCTGCTCGGGGCGGGCGGGGGTCTTCCTGGTGGCCATGCGCGTTTCCTTGGCGGGGGAGTTCCCAAGGGTCCGCCACGGCATGTGAAGCGGGGGAAACGACGCGGGTTGTTGACGTTGTTTGCACGCGGCATGCCGGCTAATCGCCGCTGCGGCGAGGCCGGAGCACAGCGAACCTCATGGATCTGAAAAGCGGCTATCCCTTCTGGGCGGTCAGCAACGGACTGCTGCACGCCTTCCCGCCGCTGGCGCGGGACACGCACTGCGACGTGGCCATCATGGGCGCGGGCATCACCGGCGCCCTGATCGCCAGCGAGTTGGCCGACCATGGCCATTCCGTGTGCGTGCTGGACGCGCGCGACGTGGGCTGGGGCAGCACCGCCGCCAGCACGGCGATGCTGCAGTACGAGATCGACACCCACATGACCGACCTGCGCGACCGCTACGGCGAGGCCGACGCGGTGCTGGCCTACCGCAGCTGCGTGGAGGCCATCGACCGTCTGCAGGATGTGGCGCGATACGCCGGCAACGTCGGCTTCGCGCGGGCCCGCAGCCTGTATTTCGCCAGCCGCCGGCGCGACCTGCCGTCGCTGCGATCGGAATTCGCACTGCGGCGGCAACATGGCCTGGATGTCGCCTGGCTGGACGCCGGGCGGGTGCGGGAACGCTTCGGGTTCGATGCGCCCGCCGCGATCCTGTCCGCCGACGCCGCGCGCGTGGATCCCTACCGCTTGGCCTACCGCCTGCTGGTGAAACTGGAGCGGCGCGGGGTGGCGGTGCACGACCGCACCACCGTGGTGCGCTTCACCCCGCGCGTGCGCGGCGTGGAACTGGAGTGCGCCGACGGCACTCTCGTGAAGGCGAAGCATCTGGTGATGGCCACCGGCTACCAGGCGCAGGGCCTGATCGACCGCAAGGTGGCGGTCAACCGCAGCAGCTATGCCTTCGTCACCGATCCCATCGCCCCGGACCTGCTGGGCCCGCTGCGCCACACGCTGGTCTGGGAAACCGCGCGGCCCTATCTGTACCTGCGCACCACCAGCGACGGCCGCCTGCTGGTGGGGGGAGAAGACGACGCGATCGATATCCCCGCCCGCCGCGATGCCGTAGTGGATCGCAGGGCGCGCAAACTGGCCAAACGGGTCGCCGCGATGCTCCCGCACCTGCCGGTCACGCCCGCGTTCGCGTGGGGTGGCACCTTTGCCGAAACCGAAGACGGCCTGCCGTGGTTCGGGCCGCACCCGCAGCACGGCCCGCGGGTGCTGTTCGCGATGGCCTACGGCGGCAACGGCATCACCTATTCGATGCTGGGTGCCGGCCTGCTGCGCGCCATCATCGAGCGCCGCAAGCATCCGCTGAGGGCGCTGTTCGGCTTCGAACGGGCGGCGCGCTGATCCGCCTCAGTCGCGGGTAGCCAGGCACTGGCCCAGGCGCACGGGGGATTCCGCATGCAGGTTGGGGCTGAGCGTGGCCACGCCCGGGGGCAGCAGCACGATCACGGTGCTGCCGTAGTTGAAACGCGCCATTTCCGCGAAGCGTTCCAGGCTGATGCCCTTGCCGCGGTAGTCCCTGCGGGTGATGGCATCGCCGTAGGCGGGGATTTCCACGCCGCCCCACACGGTTTCCACGCCGGACACCAGCAGCGCGCCCACCATCACCTGCACCATCGGGCCGAAGTCGGTGTCGAAGTGGCAGACCAGGCGCTCGTTGCGGGCGAACAGGCGCGGCACGCTGGCCACCGCGTCGGTGCCCACCGAGAACAGCCGGCCGGGAACGTGCACGGTTTCGCGCAGGGTCCCGGTCCACGGCATGTGCACGCGGTGGTAGTCGCGCGGGGACAGGTACACGGTGGCGAAGCTGCCGTCGCGGAACGGCGCGGCATCCGCCTCGCTGCCCAGCAATTCGGCGGCGGTGAAGCCCTGGCCCTTGGCCTGGAAGATGCGACCTTCGACGATCGACCCGCACTGGCTGATGTGGCCGTCGGCCGGCATCAGCAGGGCGCGCGGGTCGGCGTCGGGCGTGCGCGCGCCGGGCTTCAGCGCGCGGGTGAAGAAGGCGTTGAAGCTGGGGTAGGCGGTGGGATCGGGCTCCGCGGCTTCCGACAGGTCCACGCCGAACCGGCGGGTGACGGTGTCGATCAGCCACTGCTTGAGCCCGCGGTTTGTGGAATAGGCCAGCCGCCGCGCCAGCGAGGACAGCAGGCGATGCGGCAGCACATAGGTGAGGGCGGTGATCGGGCTCATCGGGCGGCCTTGGTCAGCATTTCAAGGTCGGCGGCAATGCCCTTCACGTCGAACGGCGGCTGGGTCACCCCGGCCATGCGCGCCTGCGGATCCAGCAGCACCAGCGCGGCGCTGTGGTCGATGCTGTAGTCGGCCGGATCGCCGCTGGCGCCGGGCACCTTCATGAACACCAGCGACAGCGAGCGGGCGAACGCCTCCAGCTGCGGCAGCGGCGCGGTGGCGGCCAACGAATCGGGATGGAAGGCGCGGGCGTACTGGGCCACCAGCTGCGGGGTGTCGCGCTCCGGGTCGGCGGAGACGAACAGCACGCGCGGGCGGATGTCCGCGGGCAGCGCCGCCCATTGCTTCTGCGCCCCGGCCAGTTCGGCCAAGGTGGTGGGGCAGACGTCCGGGCAGTGGGTGAAGCCCAGGAACACCACCGTCCAGTGGCCTTCCAGCGCCGCCTTGTCCAGCACCTTGCCCCCCTCCTGCTGCAGCGCGAACGCCGGCAACTCGCGCGGGGTGGGCAGCAGGGTCACCGCGCGGGTGGCGGGCAGGGCGGGCGCGGCCGGCGCGTGCATGCGCTGCGCGGCCCACAGGCCCAGCGCGCCGGCAAGGGCAGCGACGATCAGCAGGAGAACAAGGCGTCGGGACATGACCGTCTGGCATGGAAGCGGCCCGCCATGATACCGGGGTGCCACCGCTATACTTCAGCGCCTTGCCCAGCTGTTGCCGCCATGTCCCAGGAACTGCAGACCATCATCGACCTGATCCGCTACGGCGCCAGCCGGTTCAACGCGGCGGGCCTGACTTTCGGCCACAGCTTCGACAATGCGCTGGACGAGGCGACCCAGCTGACCCTGCACGCCCTGCACCTGCCGCACGACCTGTCGCCGGTGTACGGCAACGCCCGCGTCACCGAGGCGGAGAAGGAAGACGTGCTGGGGCTGTTCCTGCGCCGCATCGAGGAGCGCATCCCGGCCTGCTACCTGACCGGCGAGGCCTGGTTCGCCGGGTTGAGTTTCAAGTCCGACCCGCGCGCGCTGGTGCCGCGCTCGCCGATTGCCGAGCTGATCGAATCCGGCTTCCAGCCGTGGCTGGGTGACCGCGATGTGCGCCGCGCGCTGGACCTGTGCACCGGCTCCGGCTGTATTGCGATTGCGATGGCGCACTACAACCCGGATTGGCACGTGGACGGCGTGGACATCAGCGACGACGCGCTGGCACTGTCGCGCGAGAACGAAAAACGCCTGCACGTGCAGAACGTGCGCTTCGTGAAGTCCGACCTGTTCGCCGGCCTGGCCGGAGAGCGCTACGACCTGATCGTCACCAATCCGCCCTACGTCACCAATGACGAAACCGACGCCCTGCCGCGCGAATACGCGCACGAGCCGGAACTGGGCCTGCGTGCCGGCGACGACGGCCTGGACCTGTGCCTGCGCATCCTGCGCGACGCGCCGCTGCACCTGTCGGAAGACGGCCTGCTGATCTGCGAAGTGGGCGAGGCCGAACAGGCGCTGGTCAAGCTGCTGCCGGAGCTGCCGCTGGCGTGGGTGGAGTTCAAGGTGGGCCAGATGGGTATCTTCGTGGCCGAGTGCGCCGACCTGATCGAGCACAACGCCCGCATCACCCAGCTGGCCGCCGAGCGTGAAGCGGGTGCGCCGCCGGCGGGGCTGTTCTGATTCGATGAACAGCTTTGGCCACCTGCTGCGCGTCACCACCTTCGGCGAATCGCACGGGCCGGCCATCGGCTGCGTCCTCGACGGCTGCCCGCCGGGCATTGCCATCGCACCGGAAGACTTCGCCCACGACCTCGCGCGGCGCGCCACCGGCAAGACCCGGCATACCTCGGCGCGACACGAGGCGGACGAGGTGGAAATCCTCTCCGGCGTGTACGAGGGTGTCACCACCGGCACCCCGATCGCCCTGCTGATCCGCAATACCGACCAGCGCAGCAGGGACTACAGCGCCATCGCCGCGCAGTTCCGCCCCGGCCACGCCGACTACAGCTACTGGCAGAAGTACGGCATCCGCGATCCGCGCGGCGGCGGGCGTTCCAGCGCGCGCGAGACGACGATGCGGGTGGCCGCGGCGGTCATCGCCAGGAAATGGCTGGGGCAGCGCGGCGTGACCGTGCGCGGCTGCATGACCCAGATCGGCGATGTCGTGCCGCGCGCGCATGACTGGAGCGCGGTCGAAGGCAACCCGTTCTTCTGGCCTTGCGCGGAGCAGGTGTCAGAACTTGAAAGCTACATGGACGCGCTGCGCAAGTCCGGTGATTCGGTCGGCGCGCGCGTGCTGGTGGTGGCCGACGGCGTGCCGCCGGGCTGGGGCGAGCCGATCTACGGAAAACTCGATGGCGAGCTGGCGGCGGCGATGATGTCGATCAACGCGGTCAAGGGTGTGGAGATCGGCGACGGCTTCGCCTCCGTCGCTTCGAGAGGCAGCGAGCACCGCGACGTGATGACGCCGGCGGGCTTCCTGTCCAACCATGCCGGCGGCATCCTCGGCGGCATCTCCACCGGCCAGCAGGTGTCGGTGTCGGTGGCGTTCAAGCCGACCTCCAGCCTGCGCCTGCCGGTGCAGGGGCTGGACGTGGATGGCAACGTGGTGGACGTGGTCACCACCGGCCGCCATGACCCCTGCGTCGGCATCCGTGCCACCCCCATCTGCGAGGCCATGCTGGCGCTGGTGCTGATGGACCAGGCGCTGCGCCATCGCGCGCAGTGCGGCGACGTGGGCGAAGTCGCGCCGCGCATCGCGGGCACCACCTCCATTACCGACACCAAACGATAGCGGCGCGCCGCCGGCTTGGCCCCCACGGGCAGCAGCGCGCCGCAGCGGCAGTCGCAGACAGACCCCATTCCCCGCAGGCGCTTCGACGCGCCGCATGCAGATCCCGAGGCAACAGATGAGCAAGCAATACAAGGTGGCTGTGGTCGGCGCGACCGGCGCGGTCGGCGAGACGATGCTGTCGATCCTGGCCGAGCGCGATTTCCCGGTCGGCGAACTGGTGGCGCTGGCCAGCGAGCGCTCGGCCGGCGGCAAGGTCGAGTTCGGCGACGAAGAGCTGGTGGTGCAGGATCTGGCGACGTTCGACCCCTCGGGCGTCGACATCGCGCTGTTCTCCGCCGGTGGCTCGGTGTCGAAGGAGTACGCGCCGAAGTTCGCCGCCGCCGGCGCGGTGGTGATCGACAACTCCTCGACCTTCCGCTACGACGACGACGTGCCGCTGGTGGTCAGCGAGGTGAACCCGGAGCAGGTGCGCAACCGCCCACGCGGCATCATCGCCAATCCCAACTGCTCCACCATGCAGCTGATGCCGGTGCTGGCGCCGATCCACAAGCTGTACGGCATCGAGCGCGTCAACGTTGCCACCTACCAGTCGGTCTCCGGCGGTGGCCGCAGCGCGATGGAGGAGCTGGGCCGGCAGACCGCGGCGCTGCTCAGTTTCCAGGACCCGGCGCCGTCGAAGTTCCCGGTGCAGATCGCCTTCAACCTGATCCCGCACATCGACGAGTTCCAGCCCAACGGCTACACCAAGGAAGAGATGAAGCTGGTGTGGGAGACGCAGAAGATCCTCGGCGATGCGTCCATCCAGGTGAACCCCACCGCGGTGCGGGTGCCGGTGTTCTTCGGCCATTCCGAAGCGGTGAACATCGAGACGAAGAAGAAGATCACCGCGGACGAAGCGCGCGCGCTGCTGCGCGAAGCGCCCGGCGTGGAAGTGGTGGACGAGCACAAGGCCGGCGGCTATCCGACGCCGGTGACCCATGCTTCGGGCAAGGATCCTGTCTTCGTCGGCCGCATCCGCGAGGACTTTTCGCATCCGCGCGGGCTGAACCTGTGGGTGGTGGCCGACAACATCCGCAAGGGCGCGGCCCTCAACGCGGTGCAGATCGCCGAGCTGCTGGTGGCAGAAGGCTTGCCGCCGAAGCCCGCGCGCAGCTAGAGTCACCACGCCTGGGCGGGGGATGGAGCACACGTGATCGGAACATTGCGAACGGCGGTGGCAGCCGCGCTGCTGCTGGCGGCGGGGAATGCGTGGGCGCTCGGCCTGGGCCAGATCCAGGTCAAGAGCAAGCGCAACCAGCCGCTGCTTGCGGAAATCCCCATCGTCTCCACCACCCCCGGTGAGCTGGCGGCGCTGCAGGCGCGGCTGGCTTCGCCGGAGACCTTCCGCCGGGTCGGCCTGGCGCCGCCCAGCGGTGTCGCCGCCGACCTCCAGTTCAGTCTCGGCAGCGATGCCAAGGGGCGGCCGGTCATCCGCGTGACCACGATCCGGCCGATCGAACAGCCGGTGCTGAGTTTCCTGATCGAGGTGGATTGGGGCGCAGGCCGGCTGGTGCGCGAGTACTCGGCGCTGATGGACGCCCCCAATACCGCCGGCGCGGTGCTGCCGCCGCAGGTCAGCGTGCCGCAAACCCCGGTGCCGGCGCTGGTGCAGCGCCCGCAGCCGGTGGCGGTCGCTTCGGCGCCGCTGGCGCCTGCGCCGGTTGCCGCCACCAACCGGCCGTCGCCTGCACCCGCGCCTGCGCCTGCGCGGATGCCGGTGGAAGCGCCAGCGCCTTCGGGCGCGGTGCCGGTGTCGCAGCCGGACCGGGCCGCGCCGGTTGCGGCGGCGCCAATCTCCGCGTTCGAACCCGAGCCGGCTGCAGCTTCCATGCAGTACGGCCCGATCAAGCCCGGCGAATCGCTGTCGAAGATCGCCAGCGGCATGGATCTGCGCCGCAGTTTCAGCCTCGAGCAAACCATGCTGGCGCTGCTGCAGGCCAACCCCGACGCCTTCCTGGGCGATGACGTCAACCGCCTGCGCAGCGGCGCGGTACTGCGGGTGCCCAGCCGCGAAGACGTGGCGAAGATCAGCGCCGAGGAAGCCGCGCAGGTGGTGCGCCAGCAGGCCCGCCAGTGGCGGCAGGCGCGGCGCGCGGTGCGCCAGCCCGACGCCGCGTCGGCTGCGAATGCCGCCAGCGCTCCTGCGGCGAGCAAACCGGCGATGCCGAAACCGGCGCCGGCTGCGAACGAGAAAACACCCGCGGTCAAGCCCGCGGCGGTGGCTGCAGCGCCCAAGCCGGCCCCGGCGGCAGCGCCGCGGCGGGAAGACGCGCGCCTGCAGATCGTGCCGCCAACGGCACCGGGCAAGGCCACGGGCAACAAATCCGGCACCAGCGCCGGTGGCGAGGGCAGCATGCTGCAACAGGAATTGCGTCAGCGCGACGAGGACATCGCGGCCAAGTCGGCCGAGATCGGCGAGTTGAAGGAGCGTTTGGCGGATCTGGAAAAGCTCAAGGACGAACAGCAGAAGCTGCTGTCGCTGAAGGACAGCGAGCTGGCCGCCGCGCAGGCGCGACTGGCCGCGAGCAACCAGGCGGCACAGGCCAAGGCCGCAGCGGTCGCCACCAAGGCCGGCACCGAGCAGGCCGCGCCCGCCGAGGTCGCTGACAAGGGCGCGATGATGCCCTGGCTGTGGGGTGGCCTGGGCGTGGTTGTGCTGGCGCTGCTGGCGTGGCTGGTGGCCGGCCGCCGCAAGCAGGCCCCGGCGCCGCGGCGCAGCGTGTTCGACAGTGAGGCGCTGGCCGCCGGCATGGCCGCGCCCACGCTGCATCAGGTGGAGCCGGTGCAGCAGGACGTGGGCGAGGAAATCCAGCTGGACGATGCACGCGACGCTGCCGATGCGGCAGCGCCCATCGACGCATCCCCGGCAGCCGAACCCAAGGCCCACGCCGAGGCGACCATCGACATGTCGCGCGTTGTGCCTCAGGCAGAGGCGGAGACGCCCGCCTGGCATTCGAGCTGGATGAAGGTCGAGCCGGCAGCGCCGGTCGCGCCGTCGGCACAGTTGGTCGCTGAGCAGGAAGCGCCAGTGGAAGTCGCCACCGACGTTGCCGTCGCAGAGGTGCAGCTGGCGGAAGACGATCTGCCCAACCTGGCGGCCGTGCCCGCGCAGGCCAGCCCCGAGCAGCGCTTCAAGCTGGCGCGCGCCTTCCTCGACGTGGGCGACGAGTTCTCCGCCCAGCAGCTGCTGCTGGAGCTGCTCGACCACGAGGACGAAGCGGTCAGCGACGAAGCCGCGCGCATGCTCAGCAAGCTGGTGGGCTGAGGCGCGCCGGCGAGAGCGAAGCGATGCGGCTGGCACTCGGGGTCGAATACGACGGCGGCGGCTTTTCCGGCTGGCAGCGGCTGAGCCCGGCCGGCGCGCTGGAGGCTGACGGCAGCCTGCAGACCGCGCTGGAGATGGCGCTGTCGAAGGTGGCCGCGGCGCCCATCGACACGGTCTGCTCCGGCCGCACCGATGCCGGCGTGCACGCGCGCTGCCAGGTGGTGCATTTCGATACCGAGGCCGCCCGCGACGCGCGCGGCTGGATCCTGGGCACCACCGCCAACCTGCCGCCGACCATGGCGGTGCGGTGGTGCGTGCCGGTGGCCGATGACTTCAATGCGCGCTTCTCGGCGCGCGCGCGCCGCTACCGCTACCGGATACTCAACCGCAGCGCGAGGCCGGGTTTGGAGCGGCAGTACCTGGGCTGGGAGCGCATGCCGCTCGACGCCGCGGCGATGCACGAAGCCGCGCAGGCGCTGCCGGGCGAGCGCGATTTTTCCGCCTTCCGCAGCGCGCAGTGCCAGGCCACCCATGCGCGCCGCAACCTGCAGCAGATTTCCGTCACCCGCACCGGCGACGAGGTGGTGGTGGAAGTGCAGGCCAATGCGTTCCTGCATCACATGGTGCGCAACATCGTCGGCTCGCTGCTGGTGGTGGGGCGTGGCGAGCGGCCGGTGGCGTGGATCGCCGAGTTGCTGGAGGGGCGCGACCGCACCGTCGCCGGCCCCACCGCGCCGTCGGCCGGGCTGCTGTTCCTCGGGCCAAAATATCCGCCGCACTGGAACCTGCCGGCCGAAGCCTGCGGGGAGTTCGAGTAGGCCATGGCCGGATCGCACATCCGCACCCGCATCAAGTTCTGCGGCCTGACCCGGCCCGGCGACGCGCGCCTGGCCTGCGAGCTGGGCGTGGACGCGGTGGGGGTGATCTTCGCCGCGCGCAGCCGGCGCCGGGTGGCGCCGGCGCGGGCGGCAGCGGTGCGCGCGGCGCTGTCCCCGCTGGTCACGCTGGTGGCGCTGTTCATGGACAACGACGAGCGCGAGGTGCGCGCGGCGATCGAGGAGGCGCGGCCGACCCTGCTGCAGTTCCACGGCAGCGAGGACGATGCCTTCTGCCGCCGTTTCGGGCTGCCCTACCTCAAGGGGCTGGGCCTGGGCGGCGCCCGCGTGGAGGCGGGCACGCTGCGCGCGCGCTGGCCGCACGCGGCCGGCTTCGTTCTGGATGGCCACGCGCCGGGCGCGCCCGGTGGCAGCGGGCAGCGGCTGGCGGCGGCGGACATCCCGCCCGACCTGGACCGGCCGTGGCTGCTGGCCGGCGGCCTGGACCCGGACAATGTCGGCGACGCCGTGCGCGCCGTGCGCCCCTGGGGCGTGGACGTGGCTGGCGGCATCGAACTGTCCCCGGGGATCAAGGACGGCCTGCGCATGCGCCGGTTCGTGGAGGCCGTGCGTGCGGCCGACGCGGACGCGACGGCGCCATGATCGGGTAGGCTATGGCCACGCCATGAAGACTTCCAACCGCCCCCGCGCACCCTTCGGCCGCTCGCTGCGGCGATGGCGGCGCGTGCCCGCGGCGGCGGTGAGATAAGGCCGCGCTTGCCTTGCGCGCCCCTCCGTCGGGCGCACGCCATTCGTTTCGACCTGCGCCAGCGGTGACTCGCCGCGCGCGTTCCGACACCGGAGACTTCAGCGTGACCACTTCCAGCCCCCAGGCCGCGTCCGCCGCGCCCATCGATTTCCACGCCTGGCCCGATGCCAACGGCCACTTCGGCCGCCACGGCGGCCGCTTCGTCGCCGAGACCCTGATGGGCCCGCTGCAGGAACTGGCCGATGCCTACGACGCCGCGCGCGTCGATCCGTCCTTCATCGCCGCCTTCTACAAGGACCTGGCGCACTACGTCGGCCGCCCCAGCCCGATCTACCACGCCGAGCGCCTGAGCCGCGAGGTGGGCGGCGCGCAGATCCTGCTCAAGCGCGAGGACCTGAACCACACCGGCGCGCACAAGATCAACAACACCATCGGCCAGGCGCTGCTGGCGTCGCGGATGGGCAAGACCCGCATCATCGCGGAGACCGGCGCCGGCCAGCACGGCGTCGCCAGCGCCACCGTGGCCACGCGGCTGGGCCTGGAGTGCGTGGTCTACATGGGCGCCACCGACATCGAGCGCCAGAAGATCAATGTGTACCGGATGAAGCTGCTGGGCGCGACGGTGGTGCCGGTGACCTCCGGCTCGGCGACGCTGAAGGACGCGCTGAACGAGGCGATGCGCGACTGGGTGACCAACGTGCGCGACACCTTCTACATCATCGGCACCGTGGCCGGCCCCGACCCGTACCCGCGCATGGTGCGCGACTTCAACGCCGTGGTCGGCCGCGAGGCGCGCGCGCAGATGCTGGCCGAATACGGCCGGCTGCCGGATGCCATCACCGCCTGCGTGGGTGGCGGCAGTAACGCCATCGGGCTGTTCCACGCCTTCCTCAACGACCCGGGCGTGCGCATCGTCGGTGCGGAAGCGGCGGGCGAGGGCATCGACACCGGGCGCCACGCGGCGTCGCTGGCGGCGGGCCGGGTCGGCGTGCTGCACGGCAACCGCACCTACGTGATCTGCGACGACGACGGCCAGATCACCGAAACCCATTCGATCTCCGCCGGTCTGGACTATCCCGGCGTCGGCCCGGAGCACGCTTTCCTGAAGGACATGGGCCGAGCCGAGTACCTGGGCGTGACCGACGAGGAGGCGCTGGCCGCTTTCCACCGCCTGACCCGTACCGAAGGCATCCTGCCTGCGCTGGAATCCAGCCACGCGGTGGCGCAGGCGATCAAGCTGGCGCGCGAGCTGCCCAGCGACAAGCTGGTGCTGTGCAACCTGTCCGGCCGCGGCGACAAGGACGTGCATACCATCGCCGCCCGCGAGGGGCTCTCGCTCTAGCCGCCGGCCGGCCTTGCCGCGGTGGACCATACGCCGCGGCACGGGCCGCCGGGACAGGTTGCCCACTTCCGCGTCATTTGACCGGATTTGGCCTGTGGCCCTGTTTCGGCGAGAATGCCCGGTTCCACTTCATCCCAACTATCCAGGAGTCCGGCCATGGCCGAAGAAATCGCTCAGCAAGAGCAGCAGGCCCAGCCCGCGGCCGAACAGCAGAACGGCACCCAGTTCCCGCCGCAGTTCTTCGACTGCGTCAACGAGTACCTCGAGCTGACCAACAAGCAGGCGCAGAAGTACGGCGAAAAGAACATCAGCCTGGCCGCGCTGTTCGCCAGCGCGCGCTTCAACTCGCACGTGTTCCTGGCCAACGTCAAGCCGATCGCCGCCGCCGAAGAGCGCACCGCATTCCTCGACTACATGAGCACCATGTACCGCCGCATGCTCAACGAACATATCGACGGCATCGGCGAAGAGCGCGGCATCGACGTCGGTGATTCCGAGCTGGCCGACGAGTACAAGGCTGCCGGTGTCAAGATCGGCCGTCTCAAGGACGCGCCGGCTGCGGCCAACGAATGATCCGTCTGCAACAACGGCTGGACGCGCTGCGTTCGGCCGGGCGCAAGGGCCTGGTGCCGTTCATCACCGCTGGCGATCCGTCGCTGGCGGCGACGGTGCCGGTCATGCACGCGCTGGCCCAGGCCGGCGCGGACGTGATCGAACTCGGCGTGCCGTTCTCCGACCCGATGGCCGACGGCCCGGTGATCCAGCGCAGTTCCGAGCGCGCGCTTGCGCGCGGGGCGGGGCTTGCCTGGGTGCTGGACTGCGTGCGCGCGTTCCGCGCGCAAGATGCGGCCACGCCGGTGGTGCTGATGGGCTATCTGAATCCGGTCGAGATCCGCGGTGCGGCGGCGTTCGCCGCCGATGCGGCGGCGGCCGGCGTGGACGGCATGCTGCTGGTCGACCTGCCGCCGGAAGAAGCCGAGGAATACCGCGCCGCATTCGCCCACAAAGGGCTGGCGCTGATCTCGCTGGCCTCGCCGACCACGCCGCATGCCCGCCTGCAGCGGCTGTGCGAACAGGCCGACGGTTATCTGTATTACGTCAGCTACGCCGGCGTCACCGGTGCTGCGCACCTGGACGTGAGCGATGCGGGCCGCCACCTGGCGGAGGTGCGGGCGATGGCGAAGGCACCGGTGTTCGCCGGTTTCGGCATCCGCGATGCCGCCAGTGCGGCATCGATGGCGATGCATGCCGACGGCGTGGTGGTGGGCAGTGCGCTGGTGTCGGCGATGGATGCCGCTGCCGACGAGGCGGATGCCGCCGCGCGCGCGGACGCATTCCTGCGCCCCCTGCGCGAGGCGCTGGACGGGCTGGCCGTTCCGGCCTGAGTAGTAGACTGGGCGCCATCCGGGCCGCGGCCGGGATGGGAGTGGGCAATCGTGCGCGCGACGCAACCTGCGGTGATCGAAACGAATGAGCTGGCTTAAGAAACTGATGCCGGGCACCGGCATCCGCACCGACGCGGGCAGCGAGCGCAAGCGCAGCGTGCCCGAAGGCCTGTGGGAAAAGTGCGAGCGCTGCGGCTCGGTGCTGTACCGGCCCGAACTCGAAGAGAACCTCGAGGTCTGCCCGAAGTGCGCTTTCCACATGCCGATCCGCGCCCGCGCGCGGCTGGTGGCGCTGCTGGACGATGGCGCGACGCGCGAGATCGGCGCCGAGCTGGGCCCGACCGACGTGCTCAAGTTCAAGGACCAGAAGAAATATTCCGACCGCATCAAGGCCGCGCAGAAATCCACCGGCGAACGCGATGCGCTGGTTGCGCTGGAAGGCAAGCTGGCCGGGCATGACCTGGTCGCCGCCTCGTTCGACTTCGCCTTCATGGGCGGCTCGATGGGCTCGGTGGTGGGCGAGCGCTTCACCCTGGCCGCCGAACGCGCGCTGGAACTGCGCTGCCCGTTCGTGTGCTTCTCCGCCAGCGGCGGCGCGCGCATGCAGGAGAGCCTGTTCTCGCTGATGCAGATGGCCAAGACCTCCGCTGCGCTGGGCCGGCTGCGTGCAGCCGGGTTGCCTTATATCTCCGTGTTGACCCATCCCACCACCGGCGGCGTGTCGGCCAGCTTCGCGATGCTGGGCGATCTGAATATCGCCGAACCGGGCGCCCTGATCGGTTTCGCCGGGCAGCGGGTGATCGAGCAGACCGTCCGCGAGAAGCTGCCGGAAGGCTTCCAGCGCAGCGAGTTCCTGCTCCAGCACGGCACCGTGGACCAGATCGTCGACCGCCGGGAGATGCGCGAGCGGCTGGCGCACCTGCTGGCGATGCTGATGAAGCGTGCGGCCCCGGCCGGCGGCGCGGAGGCGGCGTGAGCGCGCGCAGGTATTTCGGCACCGACGGCATCCGCGGCCGGGTCGGCGAAGGCCCGATCTCGGCCGACTTCGTGCTGCGCTTGGGCAATGCCTACGGCCATGCGCTGGTGGCCGCCGCGCGCGACCGCCAGGAATGGCGCAAGCCGATGGTGGTGATCGGCAAGGACACGCGCATTTCCAACTACATGTTCGAGGCGGCGCTGGAAGCCGGGCTGGTGGCGGCCGGCGTGGACGTGCAGCTGATGGGGCCGATGCCGACCCCGGCGGTGGCCCACCTGACCCATTCGATGCGCGCCGACGGCGGCATCGTGATTTCCGCCTCGCACAATCCGCACCACGACAACGGCATCAAATTCTTCTCCGCGCAGGGCGAAAAGCTGGACGATGCCACCGAGCTGGCGATCGAGGCCGCGCTGGACGCGCCGTTCGCAACCGTGCCTTCGGAAAAGCTGGGCAAGGCGGTGCGCACCCGCGACACCATCGGCCGCTACGTCGAGGCCTGCAAGAATTCGGTGCCCAAGGGTTTCCACCTCGGCGGCATGCGCATCGTGGTGGACTGCGCCAATGGCGCCACCTACCAGTTGGCGCCATTGGTGCTGCGCGAACTGGAAGCGCGCGTGGACGCCATCGGCATCGACCCCAACGGCGTCAACATCAACGAAGGCGTGGGCTCCACCCATCCCGAGGCGCTGGCCGCGCGGGTGCGCGAGAGCGGCGCCGAGCTGGGCATCGCCTTCGATGGCGACGGCGACCGGGTACTGTTCGTCGATGCGCAGGGCCGCGTCTGCGACGGCGACGACCTGCTCTACGTACTGGCCTGCGACTGGCAGGAAAGCGGCCGCCTGCGCGGCCCGGTGGTCGGCACGCTGATGACCAACTTCGGTTTCGAACAGGCGCTGGCCGCGCGCGGGATCGCGTTCGTGCGCGCCAAGGTCGGCGACCGCTACGTCCACCAGCAGCTGCTGGCCCACGACGGCGTGCTGGGCGGCGAAGCCAGCGGACACATCCTGTGCCTGGATCGCGCCGGTACCGGCGATGGCATCGTCAGCGCGCTGCAGGTGCTGGAAGTGCTGCAGCGCCGCGGCATCGGCCTGGCCGATGCGCTGAAGGACCTGCGCAAGGTGCCGCAGAAGACCGTCAACGTGCGCTTTGCAACCGGCAGCAAGCCGGCCGAAGCGGCCAGCGTGCAGGCCGCGTTGGTGCAGGCGCAGCGCGCAGTCGAAGGCCGCGGCCGTGCCTTCCTGCGCCCG
The DNA here is from genome assembly GCF_000423885.1 of Thermomonas fusca DSM 15424. Taxonomy (GTDB): domain Bacteria; phylum Pseudomonadota; class Gammaproteobacteria; order Xanthomonadales; family Xanthomonadaceae; genus Thermomonas; species Thermomonas fusca. The sequence continues at coordinate 129,605 of NZ_AUIV01000010.1, forward strand.
TCCGGCACCGAGCCGGTGGTGCGGGTGACGGTGGAAGCCGACGATGCCGCGCTGGTCGAATCCACCCTGTCCGCGCTGGCCGACGCCGTGCGCGCCGCTGCCTGATCCAGACGCCGTGACTCCCGCGCCTGCGGGAAGGAAAAACGCCATGACTTCGCAGATTCCCAGCTTCGACATTCGCCGTTTTACCCACCCCGCCAGCCCGGACGACCGCCAGGCCTTCGTGGATGAACTCGGCGCGGCCTACCGCGAATGGGGCTTTGCCGGCATCCGCAACCACGGCATCCCGCAGGCGCAGATCGACGAGGCCTACGCCACCTTCAAGGCGTTCTTCGCGCTGCCGGAAGAGGTGAAGAAGCGCTACCACGTGGCGGGCGGCGGCGGTGCGCGCGGCTATACGCCGTTCGGCGTGGAGACTGCGAAGGGCTCCAAGCACTTCGACCTGAAGGAGTTCTGGCACATCGGCCGCGAGATCGCGCGCGACTCGAAGTACGCCGCCGACATGGCGGAAAATCAGTGGCCGGCGGAGATTCCAGAATTCAAGCGGGTCGGCTACGGGTTGTACCAGTCGCTGGATGCGCTGGGCTCGCAGGTGCTGTCGGCGCTGGCGCTGCACATCGGCCTGGCGGAGAACTATTTCGCCGACAAGACCGACTCGGGCAACTCGATCCTGCGTCCGATCCACTACCCGCCGATCACCACCGACGACATTCCCAACGTGCGCGCCGGCGCACACGAGGACATCAACCTGATCACCCTGCTGGTGGGCGCCAGCGCGGAAGGACTGGAAGTGCTGTCGCGCAAGGGCGAGTGGGTGCCGTTCACGGCGAATGCCGACACCATCGTGGTCAACATCGGCGACATGCTGCAGCGCCTGACCAATCACGTGTATCCGTCCACTACCCACCGTGTGGTCAACCCGCCGGGCGAGAAGGCGCGCCAGCCACGCTATTCCACCCCGTTCTTCCTGCACCCGAACCCGGATTTCCTGATCGACGTGCTGCCGTCCTGCATCACCCCGGACAATCCCAGCCGCTATCCGGAGCCGATTACCGCGGAAGGCTACCTGCAGGAACGCCTGCGCGAAATCAAGCTGAAGTAAGGAGCGTCACATGCGTCGCAAACTCGTCGCCGGCAACTGGAAGCTGCAGGGCAGCCGCGAATTCGCCCATGCACTGGTCACCGACATCGTGGATGCAGGCGTCGCCGGGGTGGAATTGGTGTTGCTGCCGCCGTACCCGTACCTGGGCGAGCTGGTGGCGAAGTTCGACGGCAATGGTGTGGCCTTCGGCGCGCAGGACGTGAGCGCGCACGACAAAGGCGCCTACACCGGCGAAGTAGCGGCGGCGATGCTGGCCGATGTCGGCGCGCGCTATACCCTGGTGGGTCATTCCGAGCGTCGCCAGTATCACGCCGAAAGCAGCGAACTGGTGGCGCGCAAGTTTGTCGCCGCGCAGGCCGCGGGGCTGGTGCCGGTGCTGTGCGTGGGCGAGAGCCTGGAAGAGCGTGAAGCCGGCCGCACCGAGGAAGTGATCGCCGCGCAGCTGGCGCCGGTACTGGCGCTGGCCGGCGTGGCCGCGTTCGCCAACGCGGTGGTGGCCTACGAGCCGGTGTGGGCGATCGGCACCGGTCGCACCGCCAGCCCGGAGCAGGCGCAGGCCGTGCACGCCTTCATTCGTAGCCAAATCTCCGCGCTCGATGCTAGAATTGCCGATTCCCTGCCCCTGCTGTACGGCGGCAGCGTCAAGCCCGACAACGCGGCCAGCCTGTTCAATCAGGCCGACGTGGACGGCGGACTGATCGGTGGCGCCTCGCTGGCGGCCGCGGACTTCCTGGCCATCGCCCGCGCGGCGGCCTGAACACCCATAGAGAACGCGCAGATGTTGCTGCAATTCATCCAGATCCTGTACGTGCTGGTCGCCATCGCCATCATCGCCTTCGTCCTGCTGCAGCAGGGTTCCGGCGCGCAGGCCGGCTCCGGTTTCGGCGGCGGCGCATCGGCCACCGTGTTCGGCGCGCGCGGCGCGTCCAACTTCCTGAGCAAGAGCACCAAGTGGCTGGCGATCACGTTCTTCGTGATCAGCATGGGCATGGCGATGTACGCCAGCCGGCAGGCCACCCGCCAGGGCCCGGCCAAGGCCGATCTCGGCGTGATGGCGCAGCAGCAGGCACCGGCCCAGCCGGCGGCGCAAGTGCCGACCGCACAGGTTCCGACGGCCGCCGCACAACCGCCGGCAGCGGAGACCCAGCCGGTCCAGCCGGCGCCTGCACCGGGCCAATGACGGTCGGCGAGACACGTTTTAGAATCACGGTTCGCGGTCGCAAGGCCGAAAATTTTGCCCAGGTGGCGGAATTGGTAGACGCACTACCTTGAGGTGGTAGCGATTTAGGTCGTAGGGGTTCGAGTCCCCTCTTGGGCACCAATCCGATGTTTCTGGAAGTTCCAAGCAATCCCAGAAACCTTTTAGAACCCGCCACTTAGGCGGGTTTTTTGTTGCCTAGCGTTCCGGGGCGTCCCATTGCAGCCCGGCCAACGTGGGGGTACCGTTGGGGGTATCGGCCCCCTGCTGGGGGTATCGGGGTGGGGGTATCGGCATGGCGGCGGACACGGGCAAGCTGACAGCGGTGGCGATCAAGGCGGCGAAGCCGGGCAAGCTGGCGGACGGCGGCGGGTTGTTCCTGCTGACCAAAGACAACGGGGCGAAGCTGTGGCGGATGAAGTACCGCCACGCCGGCAAGGAACGGTTGCTGTCCTTTGGGCAGTACCCCGAGGTATCGCTGGCCGAGGCCCGCAGGCGGCGGGATGCAGCGCGCGCCGCGATCCGTGACGGTGGCGACCCTGCGGCGGACAAGCGGGCGAAGCGAGCAGCGGACAAGCTGGAAGCGGCGGACAGTTTCAAGGCGGTGGCGGCGGAATGGCTGGGCAAGCAACGCCACGTGCTGGCCCCCGTGACCGCTACAAAGGCGGAATGGCTGCTGTCCCTTGTCCCCAGCCTAGACCCACTGCCGCTTGCGCAAGTGACCCCCCCGGCGATCCTGTCCGCGCTGCGCAAGATCGAGGGGCAGGGGCACCACGAAACCGCACGCCGGGTGAAGCAACGCATCGGGCAGGTGTTCCGCTATGCCGTGGCGCATGGCAGGGCCGACCGCGACCCGACCGCCGACCTGCGCGGGGCGCTGACCCCTGTGAAATCCAAGCCGCACGCGGCCATTACCGACCCGGCCAAGATAGGCGACCTGCTGCGCGCGCTGGAGGGCTACGCAGGCCAGCCCGTGACGGCGGCGGCGTTGAAGCTGGGGCCGCTGCTATTCGTGCGCCCCGGCGAGCTGCGGCGCATGGAATGGGCCGAGCTAGACCTGGACGCGGCGGAATGGCGCATCCCTGCGGCCAAGATGAAGATGCGGGAGGAACATATCGTGCCGCTGGCATCGCAGGCGGTGGCGATCCTGCGCGACCTGCAACCGCTGACCGGGCGGAGCCGCTACGTGTTCCCCAGCCTGCGGACGGTTGACCGGCCAATGAGCGAAAACACGGTGAACGCGGCGCTGCGGCGGCTTGGCTTCGATGGCGACACCATGACCGGGCACGGCTTCCGGGCGATGGCTTCCACGCGCCTGAATGAGCTTGGCTGGAAGCCCGACGTTATCGAGCGCCAGCTAGCGCACGCCGAACGGAACAAGGTGCGCGCCGTCTACAACCGGGCGCAGTACATGGCCGAACGCCGGAAGATGATGCAGGCGTGGGCCGACTACGTGGACAGCCTGCGCGCGGGCGGCAAGGTGATACCGATCAAGCGCAAGGCGAGCTAGTCGAACAACCGCGCCGGGCCTGAGGGGGTAACTAGGGTGAGTATTTGGAGTGCCCTTTGTGTCGTTTGGACTGCGGCATAACGTCATCATTCCCGCATTCAGTTTCATGCCGGAAGATCACAGATCGCGTGGAACCCGCACTGCTGGTGGGTTTGCGCGAACGCAAGCAATTGCAAGCCAATTTTGGCGTTGACTTGGCCCGATTCTATTCTTACCGTTGGCGCTGAGGCATGTTTAGTAATACCGCTAATGCCTTAGCCGCAAGATGTAGCGGCTCAACCGGGGATGATCCACTAAATACTAAAAGCCCCCGACGCTGGCAGGCGTCGAGGGCCGAAGGTGGAACGTTCCCATCCTGAGTAGTTGATGCCGGAGTGCGGGACACACGCCAGCAGGGCCACGGTATACAAACTGTATCGCGCCTGCAAGCGTCCCGCTTCCGGCCATATCGCCCAAAGGAGGGCTATATGACCGTTGAGACGTTGTTGACCCATCCGCCGGTTCCGGCGGCTCCCGCTTCCCTGCTGACTGAGCGCGATTTGTGCGCCCGCCTGCGGCTGTCGCCTGCCCATGTGCAGGCCATGCGCCGCAAGGGCACCGGGCCGCAGTTTGTCCGCATCGGCAAGGCCGTCCGGTACCCGGAGCCGGCCCTTTCCGAATGGCTCGCTGCGCTGACTGCGCAACGCTGACAAGGGGGCGACATGAACGCGAAAAACGAAAACCCGGCGAAGCCGGGGCGGGCTGCCTTTGCCTGCAATCCGGTCTATGGCGAGCTGGCCGCAACCGCATCCGGCGACCCCCTGACCCTGCTACGCCTGCGCGAAGTCTGCCGGCGCACCGGCAAGAGCCGCAGCGAGGTCTACCGCAGGATCGCGGCGGGTGACTTCCCGCAGCCCGTGAAGCTGGGCGAACGCGCCAGCGCATGGCCCGAGCATGAGGTATCCGCATGGATCGCCGAACGCATCGCAGCGCGCGATGCCGGGAGGGCGGCATGACCTGGCCCAATGAAAACCCCCTGATCCCGGACAGCTTGGCGGCGGACGGGATACAGGGGGCGAGTGCTAAGGCGAGCGGCCCGAGCGATGCGAACGCTACAGGAACGCGCCGGGGCCGGCAATCGGCGGGCGTTCAAGGCGTGACCCTTGCGAGGGTAGCGGTGCAGGGTGCAATGGCCCTGCTAGGCGCGTATGCGCGTCAAACAGACTTCCCGCCGGCTGGCATCGTGGAAGCTGCCGACCTGCTGGACGTGGCGCTGTCCGCGCTGGACGGTGCGCCATGACGGGGCCGACGTTGAAGGGCTGCCGCTGCCAGTGCGCAGCCTGCGGCGATTACTTCGGAAGCGAACGCGCGTTTCACCGGCACCGGGTGGGCGACTATGCCGAGCCCGGGCAATGGCAGGGAACGCGCCGATGCCTGCCCCTGACCTACCTGCTGGCCGCTGGCTGGCAACGCAGCGCGCGAGGTTTCCTGCTGCAACCCGATCCCAGACGTGCCGGGGCTGGCGATGCAGGCCCGCGCGTGACCCTGCCGGCTATGGGGGTACGGGGGGCGATTGCAGGGAGGTTGAACGCATGAGCCGGCGCAAGCGGAGAGGCCCGGCCACGGAAGCGCACGTCCGCCTGTATGCCCACGAAACCCGCAGCCCGGCATGGCAGACGTTGGAACCGGATGCACGCGCGTTGCTTGTCGAGCTTCGCGCGCTGTATCAGCCGTCGCAGGGGAACATCGTTTACCTGTCGATACGCGAGGCCGAGCGCCGGCTCAACATCGGACAGCGGCGGGTGCAACGTGCGTTCGATGCGTTGCTTGCTCGGGGCTGGATCGCGGTGCATGAGCCGGGGGGATTCACCCGCAAGATGCGCCACGCCACGGCCTACAGGCTGGAAAACGAACCGGGCGCGACACCGGGAGCGAAGCCGGCCAAGCCGTACATGCGATGGCAACCGCGCACGTCGGACGAAAAATCACGGTAGTCAATTTGACTACGGTCGGTAGCTGCCACGGCTACCGATGTGGTGAAAAAATGTCCACGGGAGGGGCTTACGGTAGTCGCCACGGCTACCGTCAAGCCGTTTTCCGAGCCGCCACGGTAGTCGCCACGGCTACACAGATATATCTACCATCCCAATGGTGTTTGCTTAGGGGCTGGCGGATCGCACCGCAGACCATCGCGGCCCACGCAAAACGGCTTGCGCCTGCTGGCGGAAGCGCGAGGAAACGATGACCGATTGCCCGACCCCGGAAGAATTGGCCACCGCCGACGGCTACCTGTCCCGCTGCAAACCGCACTTGAACCGGCTGCAACGGGATCGGCGGGCGCGCATGGTGCGGATCGACTACATGCCCGGCAGGGCGGCACTGGCGGCCATCGAGGCCAAGCGGGCGACTCTGCGACCGGGAAGCGTGGCGGCGACCAATAGCGCGATGCTGGACGCCATCGTGACGGAATGGGCGAGGCTGACCGGAATAAAGTGCAGCGAAGTGACGCCGCCCAAGAGTCCGGACAGGGAGCCGGAATTGTGCGGCCAGTACGTGCGGGCGCGTGTGAGTTCGATTGTGGAGCGTTCCGCACGCGCGCAAGAGACCGGCGGAGCGACCGGAATAAATGCACGCATCGCGGGCGTGTGCGCGGGTGCGTATGAGTCCGGCAGGGCTGCCCTGCGCGTTCAGTGCGGAGCCAAGCGCCACCGCGACGGGCAACCTTGCCAAGCCAAGAGCGAGCCGGGCAAGCGCAGGTGCCGATTCCACGGCGGGCGATCCACCGGCCCCAAGACACCGGAAGGCCGGGCGCGGGCGCTGGCGAACCTGCGGCAAAATCGCCTGCTGGCGGAACCGCAAGATTAGGGCAAGGTGCCAACCTGCCGTCGACCATCGCGCGCGGCCCTGACTGAGCGCCGCATTTTGTGACGCTGGAAAAGGCGCGGCCCAGCCGAAGGAGTGCGAAGTAGAGAGCTGCCGGCAGGTTCGCTATCCCTGCGACCCGCGTGCACGTGGATGACCTTTCGGCGTTGCACGTTGCCAGCCCGGACAGGTTGCACCTGAGAACAGGGCGAAACAGTCGGCGGATGCCGTGCGCTGGGGTAGGCATTCCCTGACACTGAGCGTGCCGCGCGAGGGCCGGCGGATTGAAAAAGAATCAAGGCAATCAAAGTGCCGGCGACCGTTTGCCGAACGCGGCCTTGTGCGATTCGTCCATGCGCGCGCTGGAGCTGGCAAGGCGGCTGGGGCTGCTACCCGGAGACAAGACGGGGACGCGCGCGCGCGAGGGGGGCGGCTCTGAAGTCTGGCCGATCCATTGGCCACCGCGCCCGTCACTTGCTTCCGCTTAATCCGTAACTTTTTCGGATGCTGCCCCAGCGGCGGCGACCTGTGCCGGGGTTGGGTTATCGGCTGGGACGCCCACGCGCGTGGCCCTATGACGCTACCCGACGGATG
>NZ_AUIV01000011.1 GCF_000423885.1 Thermomonas fusca DSM 15424
CTGGCGGTCTACGTGATGAAGGAACAACTCAAGGCACTCTGGTCGGCACCCACCGCCTGGGCCTGGAGGCGCGCCTGGACGCAATGGCTGCGCCACGCCCGGGAAAGCGGCATCCCGGCATTGATGCACTTCGCCAAATGCCTGCGCCCCTACTGGCGCGGCATCCTCAGCCGAGTCCGCTGGCCGATGCACACCGGCCTCGTCGAAGGCATCAACAACCGCATCAAGGTCATCAAGCGCATCGCTTACGGCTACCGCGATGACGACTACTTCTTCCTCAAGATCCGGGCCGCCTTCCCCGGAGTTGGGAGATGAACCAAAAAAAGGGCGGCCGAAGCCGCCCGGGGATTGCCGGTGGAAGCCAGGATTACTGCGGCATCAGCACGCTGTCGATCACGTGCACGACGCCGTTGCGCTGGTGCAGGTCGGCTGCGACCACGCGCGCGCTGCTGCCCTTGGCGTCGGTCAGCACGATGCCGCCCTTGCCGTCGGCGCGCGCGGTTAGGGTGCCGCCCTGCAGGGTTGCGAGGGTGGCGCTGCCGCCGTTGGCCTGGATCTGTTTCGCCAGTGCGGCGGCATCCACGCTGCCGGCCACCACGTGGTAGGTCAGCACGCCGGCCAGCGCGGACTTGGCCTCCGGCTGCAGCAGGCCTTCCACCGCGCCGGCGGGCAGCTTGTCGAAGGCGTCGTTGGTGGGCGCGAACACGGTGAACGGACCGGCGCCCTGCAACGTACCGACCAGGTCGGCGGCCTTCACCGCGGCCACCAGGGTGCTCAGGCTGGGGGTGGCAACGGCGGCGGCCACGATATCCGTGCTGGCCTTCGCATCATCGCTGGCGACGACGGGCGAGACGGCACGGCCGGGGGCGCTGCAGAGGGCCAGCGCCAGCGCGCCGGCAACGGCAAAAGGCAGGGTCGACTTCATCGGGGTTCTCCAGGGAGTGGGGGATGCAGGCCGCAGGCCGCAGGCGCGGATGCGTTGCAGGGCCTGATACGCGCAGTGCCCACGGATGGATGCAGCAGGCGGTGCAACGGCCGCAAACCGGTGTGATGGCGCGCTTAGCGCGCTTTCGGCCGGTTTGGGTTAAGCCGCTGTCGACGTTCATCTTGCATCGCCGGAGGGATTCAGCGTGCCTGTGTAGGGTTGGCATGTCCGTCGCGCCAGGCGCTTCGGCATTGATCCGTTTTGATCCCCCGCAAAACAAGAGGACTGCATCATGACCAAGCACAACAAGACCAATCTGCTGTTCCCGCTCGCCGCCGCGTTCGCGCTGGCCTCGCCCGCCGTGTTCGCCCAGAGCCACGGCGCCGGTGCGCACGTCAACGCCAACGCGTCGGCACGCGTGCCCACGCAGATGCCGGCGCAGGCTTCGGCCGGCATGGAGATGCGCGCCGAGCCGCAGCAGAAGGCGACGCCGGCGGTGCCGGCCACGCCTGCCACCCCGGCGGTGCCGGCGTCGAAATCCGATGACGGCAAGGCCACGCCTGCCGAGCCGGCAACCCCGGCCACCCCCGCCGAGCCTGCGGCCAATACCGACGGCAAGCAGACCAAGAAGGATTGGAGCGCGCTGGACACCGACGGCAACGGCAGCCTCAGCGTCGCCGAAGCCGCGTCGCTGGAGAGCCTGGCCAAGGTCTTCGCGCAGGCCGACACCGACGCCAACGGCGAGCTGACCGGTGAGGAATACAAGGTTTGGTGGTCGGCCAACGGCGGCGGCAAGGCCGACAAGCACTGAGTCGGGCGGCGGCTGTCTGGTGTTGCATGGCGCAGGGAAGCGCCGGATGGCTGCCGGTAAAGCAGCGGAGTGGATCGGGATGGCCCGGTCCGCTCCGTTTTTTTTGTTCCGTGTGGACGTTCCGAGTGGGCTATCGCCCGCCGCATAACAGACGCCCCGGCCAGCACGTGACCGGGGCGCCCGCCCCCGTTCCACGCCGGGTTGTTCAGTCCTCGCGCGGCAGCACGGTGAGCACGCGCTGCACGAAGACCGCGTATTCCTGCATGTACTTGCGCAGGAAGTCGGCGGTGCCCTGGTTGCTGACGTTGCCGTCGTCGTCGATCAGGTCGGGGGTGAACTGGATGTAGGCTTCCATGGTGTTCATCAGCGGCGAGTTGCAGAAGCACAGCACGCCACGCAGGTGCTGCTGCGCCACCGCGGTGCCGATCGAGCCGGGCGAGGTGCCCACTACGCCGGAGGGCTTGCGGCTGAAGGAATTCTGGCCCCACGGGCGGCTGGCCCAGTCGATGGCGTTCTTCAGCGCGCCGGGGATCGAACGGTTGTATTCCGGAGTCACGAACAACACCGCGTCCACCTCGGCAATCGCCTGCTTGAAGCGGCGCGCCACCTCGGGGTAATCGGCGTCGTAGTCGTAGCTGTACAACGGCAGCTCGCCGATGGCGATCTCCTGCAGCGCCAGTTCCGGCGGCGCCAGCTTGACCAGCGCCTTCGACAGCTTGCGGTTGATCGAGCCCTTGGCCAGGCTGCCTACCATGTAACCGACCTTGTACGTTTTCATCGCACGACTCCAACGGGACGGAATGCCCACGTTGGCATGCGATTGGTTACGTTCCGGTCAGGAACCGGCGTGATGCGGCGCTGCCCCGATCGCGCTCAGTGCGCGCCGAAGAACCCCGCGAACGCCGCCACGGTGCGGTCGATGTCGTCGTCGTCCACGTCCAGGTGGGTGACCAGCCGCAGGGTCGGCAGGTAGCCGATACTGATGCGGATGCCGGCCTCGCGCAGGTGGGCGTCGAGCGCGCGCAGGCGTTCGGCCGGCACGTCGATGAAGACCATGTTGGTGTGCTGGCCGAGCAGGCGGATGCCGTCGATGGCGCGCAGCGCTGCGGCCAGCCGCGCCGCGCGGGCGTGGTCGTCGGCAAGCCGCGCGATGTTGTGGTCCAGCGCGTGCAGGCAGGCTGCGGCCAGCATGCCGGCCTGGCGCCAGCCGCCGCCGCAGACCTTGCGCCAGCGCCGCGCCTTGTCGATCAGCGCCTGCGAGCCGACCAGCACCGAGCCGACCGGCGCGCCCAGCCCTTTCGACAGGCACACCGACACGCTGTCGAAATGCCGCGCGATCTCCCGCGCCGGTACATCGCAGGCGACCGCGGCATTGAACAGGCGCGCGCCGTCGAGGTGATAACCCAGGCCATTCGCGCGCGCCAGCTCGCCGGCTTCGCGCAGGTAGTCCAGCGGCAGGGTGCGGCCGTGCCAGGTGTTTTCCAGCGCCAGCAGGCGGGTGCGGGCGAAGTGCGGATCCACCGGCTTGATCACCGCCGCCACCTGCGCCAGCGGCAGGCTGCCGTCCTCGTCCTGCACGATGGGCTGCGGCTGGATCGAACCCAGCACCGCCGCGCCGCCGCCTTCGAACTTGTAGGTGTGCGCGTCCATGCCGACGATGTATTCGTCGCCGCGCTCGCAATGCGCCAGCAGCGCCAGCAGGTTCGACTGGGTGCCGCTGGGCACGAACAGCCCGGCCTCGAACCCCAGCTCGTCGGCCAGCCGCCGCTGCAGGGTGTTGACCGTCGGATCTTCGCCGTACACGTCGTCGCCCACCGGCGCCGCGTACATCGCATCGCGCATCGCTTCGCCGGGTTGGGTCACCGTGTCGCTGCGCAGATCGATCACCTTCATTTCCATTCCTTCAGCACTTGGTTGGCAGGGGGTACAGGCGCGCGATCGCCGCCGGCACCCGTGCATCGTAGAAGCAAAAACCCGCGGGCGTCGCCGCTCGCTAGACCGGTTCTCCGGCGGCGTGGTTAAGCCCGCGTCGAGATTCAGGTTTCGCCGCGGCAGGTGTTCAGACCGCGTCGGTAAGGTGGGCCTGCGGCTGCGGACACGAGGGTTCGCACAGGCGATACGGAAACAAGAAACCGCACGCAAGGACGCGTCGACAGGACGTGGTTGTGGCACGAAGGGCGGCGCAAGCCGCCCTTCGTTTTGTTGCGCTGGTGATTTGCAGCGATCGCGATGCGCGACACCCGATGGGCGTTTTTCGAAGGCCAGCCAAGCAGCGGCGACCTCGCAAGTCGCTCCCCGATACTCGCTTTGTTGCGAGGCCGCCGCTGCCCGGCTGGCCGCGTGTTGGTTTCGCTTCGGTGGGCACAAGATTCGCGGCTTGATTGCAAGCGTGATGCATCAGACATCACCGGCGCGCGGAACCATTCGCATCCGCTCGATGCGGCCTGCGCGCGGCGTAAAATCACGCGCTCTGTCCGCTATCGAACGACGCCCCATGACCACGCTGCCGCCCTGCCCGAAGTGCAACTCCGAATACAGCTACCAGGACGGTGCGCAGCTGGTGTGCCCGGAATGCGGGCATGAGTGGGTGCCGGGCGAGGCCGATGCCGGCGACGAGGCCAAGGTGATCAAGGATGCGGTGGGCAATGTGCTGGCCGATGGCGATACCGTCACCGTCATCAAGGACCTGAAGGTGAAGGGTTCGTCGTTGGTGGTGAAGGTGGGTACCAAGGTGCGCAACATCCGTCTGGTCGATGGCGACCACGACATCGACTGCAAGATCGACGGCATCGGCCAGATGGGCCTGAAGTCGGAGTTCGTGAAGAAGGCCTGAGCCGGCGCCGCCGGTTTGATCTGGGTCAGCCGCGGCGGGATTCGCCGTCCGCGTGGGTTCACCGCGCCGGATAATCGGTACCGGAAAGGTACTGATTAAGCCCGAGGCGAATCCAGATGGACATCCAGCGCTACTACCACGACCACGCGCAGATCTTCCGCCAGATCGACACCCTGCGTGAACTCTCGCGCGCCGGCGTGCGCGAGAACGCGGTGCGGATCAGCGAGATCATCACCGGCACCGCCAGCCACATCAAATTCCACCTGGCAGCGGAGGACCGCGTGCTGTATCCCGCGCTGTCGCGTTCCGGTGATGCGCAGGTGGCGGCGATGAGTGCGCGCTACCGCGGCGAGATGCAGGGCATCGCCAGCGTGTTCGCCGCGTTCGTGACGCAGTGGCGGGTGCCGTCGCGGCTGGTGGCGGACCCGGACGGCTTCCGCCGCGATGCCAACACCGTGCTGCGCGCGCTGTTCGACCGCCTGCAGCGCGAAAGCGTCGAGCTGTATCCGGCCGCCGAAGCGGTCTGAGTGCGGGCTTCAGCGCGCGGCGACGCGGTTGCGTCCGGCGTGCTTGGCCGCGTACAGGGCGAGATCGGCCCGCTGCAGCAGGCTGGCCTTGTCGTCGCCTGGCTGGCGCTGGGCCACGCCGATGCTGATGGCGGCGCGCAGGCTGTCCGCCACCCGCACCAATACCTCGTCGCCAACGCCGCGGCCGTGGCTGTCGTTGTTCGACTTGAAGTGATCGATATCCGCCAATGCCACGCCCGACGGCGCGTCGCATCGCATCGCATCGCGATGCCGGACGATCGGGCTGCGCCAGCCTCGCCAGCGCCACCACTGCGGTCAAGCCGCGCTCCTTACACCACCAGCGCGGCCTGCAGCGGCGCACCGCCCCAGCGTGCGCGTCCGCCCAGTGCGGCGATCTCCATCATCACGCTGGCGCCGACGATCTCGGCCTGCAGCAGCAATGCCAGTTCGCGCGCCGCCAGCAGCGTGCCGCCGGTGGCCAGCACGTCGTCGACCAGCAGCACGCGCGCGCCCGGCGCCACCGCGCCGGCCTGCACCTGCAGCGTGTCCTGCCCGTATTCCAGCGCATAGCTGGCCTCCAGCACCGGGCCGGGCAATTTGCCCGGCTTGCGCAGCGGCACCAGCCCGGTGCCAAGGGCGCGCGCGAGCGGCGCGCCGAACAGGAAGCCGCGTGACTCGATCGCCATCACCGCGTCGATGGGCACGTCGCGCCACGGTGCGGCCAGCGCGTCGATGACCGCGGCGAAGGCATCGGCATCGGCCAGCATCGGCATGATGTCCTTGAACAGCACGCCGGGGCGGGGGAAGTCGCGGATGTCGCGGATCAGGCGGGGCCAGTCGGTCATGGCGTGGTTGCGGAAACGGGAGGTTCGTCATTCTGCATGCCGGGGCGGGCCCGTAGAATGCGGCGATGGAAAATGCATCCCGCGGCGGCATCGCCCTGGTCGGTTTCGATGCCGATGACACCCTCTGGCGCAGCCAGGATTATTTCGACGAAGCGCAGGTGCGGTTCGAGCGGATCATCTCCCGCCACGTCGACCTGGCCGACCTCGGCCGGCGCTTGTACGAATACGAGGCGCGCAACATCGCCTTCTTCGGCTATGGCGTGAAGGGCATGGCGCTGTCGATGGTGGAGGCCGCGGTGGACATCACCGGCGGGTGCATCCCGGGCGCCGACATCAAGCGCATCGTGCTGTTGGCCAAGGAGCTGCTGCGGCATCCGGTGGAGTTGCTGGACGGCGTGCGCGAGGCGGTGGAAGCGGTGGCGGCGCGGCATCCGGTGGTACTGATCACCAAGGGCGATCTGTTCCACCAGGAAGCCAAGGTCCGGCAGTCGGGCCTGGCCGACCTGTTCCGGCGCATCGAGATCGTCAGCGAGAAGGATCCGGCCACCTATGCGCGGCTGCTGGAGGAATTCGAGGTGCCTGCGCGCCGCTTCCTGATGGTGGGCAACTCGCTGCGTTCGGACATTGCGCCGGTACTGGAGCTGGGCGGATGGGGCGTGCACGTGCCCTATCATCTGACCTGGATGCACGAAGCCGGTGCGCAGCCCCAGCAGGGGCGCGTGCGCATGCGTGAGGTCGCAGCCATCGACCAGCTGCTGCCGGCGGTGGAAGAGCTGCACGCGCTGGCCTCGGCGTGAACGGAACCAACGGAGTGGATGCATGATCGATTTGAACGGCCGCACCGCCATCGTGACCGGGGCGGGGGGCGGCCTGGGCCGCGCGCACGCGCTGTTGCTGGCGCAGCGCGGGGCGAAGGTGGTGGTGAATGATCTTGGCGATGCTGCCGACGCGGTGGTGGAAGAAATCCGCGCCGCCGGCGGGCAGGCGCGCGCGGCCAAGTGTTCGGTGGTCGATGCCGAGGCTGTGCAGGCGATGGCCGATGCGGTGCTGGCCGACTGGGGCAGCATCGACATCCTGGTCAACAACGCCGGCATCCTGCGCGACAAGAGCTTCGCCAAGATGGAGTTGGCCGATTTCCGGCTGGTGCTGGAAGTGCACCTGATGGGCGCGGCCAATTGCACCAAGGCGGTGTGGAACGCGATGCGTGAACGCAACTACGGCCGCATCGTGATGACCACTTCGTGCAGCGGGTTGTACGGCAATTTCGGCCAGGCCAACTACGCCGCGGCCAAGATGGGGCTGGTGGGGATGATGCAGACGCTCGGCATCGAGGGCGCCAAGCACGACATCCGGGTCAACTGCCTGGCGCCCACCGGCGCCACCCGGATGATGGAAGGCATCCTGCCGCCGGACCAGCTGGCCCAGTTCAAGCCGGAGCTGGTCAGTCCCGCGGTGCTGGCGCTGGTTGCGGAAAACGCGCCCAACCGCGCCATCCTCAGCGCCGGTGCCGGCGGTTTCGAGTTGGCCTACGTGGCCCTGACCCAAGGCATCCATCTGGGCGAAGCGGCCAGCGCGGAGGCGATCCTGGAGCACTGGGTGGAGCTGAGCAGCCGCGATGACGATTTCGTGCCGGCGCAGGGCTTCGACCAGGCCAGGCATGAACTGCACAAGGCCGGGTTCGGCAGCGATTCCTGAACGGCGCCAGCCTGCACAGGCGCGTTTTCATAACGCGTTCACCGCCACGGTAGACACTGGAACCACGCCGGCACGACCGGCATCGCAAAGGAGCTTCCCATGCGCCGCATCCGCCTGATGTCCTCGCTCACCCTGGCCGCCGCGCTTGCAGCAGGTGCGGGCAGCGTGAGCGCACAGACCCTCAGCCTGAACTGGAATCCGCGCAGCGGCGATGTCTGGGTGGATACCCAACTGGCGGACATCAACCGCTACGGTTACAGCTATCGCGATCCCTTCATCGACGAGATGGTGCGCTACCACGGCGCGCCGCGTGATCTCGTGACCGATCTGCTGGTCAACCGCCGCTGGGCGCCGGGCGATGTCTACTACGCCTGCACCATCGCCCAGATCATCAACCGGCCGTGCCGCTACGTCGCCGACGAGTGGCAGGCCAATCGCGGCCAGGGCTGGGGCGTGGTGGCCAAGCGGTTGGGCATCAAACCGGGTTCGGCGGAATTCCACCGGCTGAAGCGCGGCTTCGTGCCGACCTATGACCGCTGGTCGCGCCCGATCTCCCTGGACGACGACCTGCGCCGCGCCTATCCGAACCGTGGCAAGGGTCATGGCAACAAGCCGGGCAAGATGCACAACGGCGCGAGCAACCATGACCGCGGCAATGGTCACGGAAATGGCAAGGGTAATAACGGCAAGGGCAACGGCAAGGGCCGCGACCACCACTAAAGCCCCCCGGCGAGCGCCGTTGCGTTGAGTCGCGTGCGCCGGCTGGTTGCCCCCGCAGCGAATGTCCCCCGGCAGCGGACTGACGTCCGCTGCCTCCTCCTTGATTTCGCTGCAGGGGCAACCGGCCGGCGCTCCGTGATGGTGTGGCGCGTCGGTCAGGCCTGCGGCACCCGCACCCAGCCTTCCATCAGCACCCGCGCGCTGCGGCTCATCACGGCGCGTGTCACCGTCCACTGGCCATCGATCTGCGCGACGGATGCGCCGACCGCCAACGTGCCCGAGGGATGGCCGAAGTTCACGGCATGGCGGGTGCCACCGCCTGCGGCGATGTTCACCAGCGTGCCCGGCACCGCCGCCGCGGTGGCGATGGCGACCGAGGCGGTGCCCATCATCGCGTGGTGCAGCTTGCCCATCGACATCGCACGCACGTTGAGGTCGATGCTGGCGGCGGCGATGTGCTTGCCGCTGGATGAGGTGTAGTCCTGCGCCGGCGCGACAAACGCCACCTTCGGCGTGTGCTGGCGCGTGGCCGCTTCTTCCGCCGTCCGAATCAACCCCATGCGCAGCGCGCCGGCCACGCGGATCGCTTCCAGCTTCGCCAGCGCGGCCTTGTCTTCGTTGATTGCCGGCTGCAGCTCGGTGCCGGCAAAACCGATATCGGCGGCGTTGACGAATACGGTGGAAATCCCGGCGGTGATCATGGTTGCCTTGAGCGTGCCGACGCCCGGTACGTCGAGGTCATCGATCAGGCTGCCAGTGGGAAACATCGAACCGCCATCGCCGTCGTCGTCGGACGGGTCGATGAACTCCAGCACGATCTCGGCGGCGGGGAAGGTCACGCCGTCCAGTTCGAAATCGCCGGTTTCCTGCACCTGCCCGCCGCGCACCGGCACGTGCACCAGGATGGTCTTGCCGATGTTGGCCTGCCACACCCGCACGGTGACGGTGCCGTCCTGCGGGATCCGTTCGGCAGGGATGAAGCCGTTGGCGATCGCGAACGGGCCGACCGCGGTGGTGAGGTTGCCGCAGTTGCCCGACCAGTCCACGAAGGCGGTGTCGATGCTGACCTGGCCGTACAGATAGTCGACGTCGTGATCGGGCACGCTGGCGGCGGCGATGATCACCGTCTTGGACGTGGACGAGGTCGCCCCGCCCATGCCGTCGGTGTGCTTGCCGTAGGGATCGGGCGAACCGATCACCCGCAGCAGCAGCGCATCGCGCGCCGCCCCCGCCACCCGCGCCGCTTCCGGCAGGTCGTCGCGCCTGAAGAACACGCCCTTGGAGGTGCCGCCGCGCATGTAGGTGGCGGGGATGCGCAGTTGCGGAAGCGATGACATGGCGGAGCCTGCAGTGGGTGCGGGTGTCCATTTTCGCGCCTTGCCGGCGCCGGTGCGAGTTCAGGCCGCCAGCAGGTCCATGAACTCGCGCACTGGCATGGCTTCCAGCCGCGCCTGGTCCAGCGCCACGTCGAGGATGCGCTGCTGGCGCGCAGCATCGAAGCGCCGCGCCAGGTTGCGGCGGAATTTTTCCTCCAGCAGCGGCAGGCCTTCATCGCGGCGGCGCGGATGGCCGATGGGGTATTCCACCAGCACCTCGTCCAGCGCGCTGCCGTCCCTGAAATGCACGGTCAGGCCGTTGGCAATGCTGCGCTTGTCCGGATCGTGGTAGTCGGCGGTGAACTGTGGTTCCTCCACGCAGCGGATGCGCGCGCGCAGCGCGTCGATGCGCGGATCGGCAGCCACGTCGTCCTCGTAGTCGGCCGCGGTCAGCCGGCCCAGCAGCAGCGGCACCGCCACCATGTACTGGATGCAGTGGTCGCGGTCGGCGGGGTTATCCAGCGGGCCGTCCTTGTCGATGATGCGCATGCACGCGGCCTGGGTGCGGATGACGATTTTCTCGATGTCGTCGATGCTGCGGCCGAGTTCGCGCAGCCGCTGATGCAGCGTCATCGCCGCCTCCACCGCGCTCTGTGCATGGAACTCGGCCGGGTAGCTGATCTTGAACAGCACGTTCTCGATCACGTGGTTGCCGTACTCGTGCTCGAAGCGGAACCCCCGGCCTTGGAAGCTCACGTCGTAGAAGCCCCACGCCGGTGCGGTCAGCGCGGCGGGATAGCCCATCTCGCCGGTCTGCGCGATCAGCGCCAGCCGCACCGCGCGCGAACAGGCGTCGCCGGCGGCCCAGCTCTTGCGCGAGCCGGTGTTGGGCGCGTGCCGGTAAGTGCGCAGGCTCTGGCCGTCCACGAACACCTGCGACAGCGCCGCCAGCGCCTGTTCGCGGCTGAGCCCGAGCAGCGACGACGCCACCGCGGTGGAGGCCAGCTTCACCAGCGCGACGTGGTCCAGCCCGACCTGGTTGAACGAATTCTTCAGCGCCATCACGCCCTGAATCTCGTGCGCCTTGATCGCGCAGGCCAGCACCTCGCGCATGCTCAGCGCCGCGCCGGCGCGGCTGCGCCAGTCGGCCACCGCGAGGATGGCACCGAGGTTGTCGGACGGGTGGCCCCATTCGGCGGCCAGCCAGGTGTCGTTGAAGTCCAGCCAGCGGATCGTCGCGCCGATGTCGAACGCGGCCTTGACGGGGTCCAGTTGCAAGCCGGTGCCGGGCACGCGCGCGCCGTTTTCCAGCGTGGCGCCGGGCACCACGGGTCCGAGCAACTTGGTGCAGGCGGAGTGCTCCAGCGCTTCCAGCGCGCAGCCCAGCGAATCGATCAGCACCAGCCGCGCACTCCGCCACGCCAGCGCGGAGGTGGGTTGGAAATCGCGGACGTAGTCGACGATGTCGACCAGCACGTCGTCCCAATCGGCCCTGGCAGACAGCACAGGCGAAGACATGGATGCACTCCCGTATCAATCAGTACCGTAATGGTACTCTTTCACGGGCAGTCGCGGCGACACATGCCCATTGCAAGGGCATGTGGCTTGGTCAGGCGCGCGCGGCCGGGGGTTCAGCCCGCGCTGTTGGCGGCGATGAAATCCTGCGCGAATCGCTGCAGCACGCCGCCGGCGGCGTAGATGTGCACGTCCTCGTCGGAATCCAGCCGGCAGGTGACCGGCACTTCGACGGTTTTGCCATCGCGGCGATGGATGCGCAGCGTCAGGAGGGTGCCGGGCGCGGGCGTGCCGAAAACGTCGAAGGTCTCGCTGCCGTCGATGGCCAGCGTCAGGCGGGTGGTGCCGGGCTGGAACTGCAGCGGCAGCACGCCCATGCCGACCAGGTTGGTGCGATGGATACGCTCGAAGCCCTCGGCCACGATCGCCTCCACGCCGGCCAGGCGCACGCCCTTGGCTGCCCAGTCGCGCGAGCTGCCCTGGCCGTAGTCGGCGCCGGCGATGATGATCAGCGGCTGGCGGCGCTGCATGTAGGTTTCGATCGCCTCCCACATCCGCACCACCTTGCCGTCCGGCTCGATCCGCGCCAGCGAACCCTGGCGCACGCTGCCGTCCTGGTTGCGCACCATCTCGTTGAGCAGCTTGGGATTGGCGAAGGTCGCGCGCTGCGCGGTCAGGTGGTCGCCGCGATGGGTGGCGTAGGAATTGAAGTCCTCTTCCGGCAGGCCCATCTTCGCCAGGTATTCGCCGGCGGCGCTGGAGCCCAGGATCGCGTTGGACGGCGACAGGTGGTCGGTGGTGATGTTGTCGCCCAGCACCGCCAGCGCGCGCATGCCGTGCATGGTGCGTTCGCCCGCCAGCGCGCCTTCCCAATACGGAGGGCAGCGGATGTAGGTGCTCTGCGGGCGCCAGTCGTACAGCGGCTTGGCCTGCTGGCCGCGCGCGCGCGGCGCGAACATCGGCTCGTACACCCTGCGGAACTGCTCCGGCTTGACGCTGGCTTTCACCACCGCGTCGATCTCGGCGTCGGACGGCCAGATGTCCTTGAGCCGCACTTCATTGCCGTCGCGATCGATCCCCAGCACGTCCTTCTCGATGTCGAAGCGCACCGTGCCGGCAATCGCGTAGGCGATCACCAGCGGCGGCGAGGCGAGGAACGCCTGCTTCGCATACGGATGGATGCGGCCGTCGAAATTGCGGTTGCCGGACAGCACCGCGGTCACGTACAGGTCGCGCTCGATCACTTCCTTCTGGATGGCCGGGTCCAGCGCGCCGCTCATTCCGTTGCAGGTAGTGCAGGCGAAGCCGACGATGCCGAAGCCCAGCTGTTCCAGCTCCGGCAGCAGCTTGGCGTCTTCCAGATACAGCTGTACCGCCTTCGAGCCGGGCGCCAGCGAGCTCTTCACCCACGGCTTGCGGGCCAGCCCGCGCGCGTTGGCGTTGCGCGCCAGCAGCGCGGCGGCGATCACGTTGCGCGGGTTGGAGGTGTTGGTGCAGCTGGTGATGGCGGCGATGATCACCGCGCCGTCGGGAATCAGGCCTTGCGCCTCCTCGTCGCGCGCGGCGTCGAGCTTGGTTTCATCGGCGATGCCGCGCTCTGCCAGCGCCGTCACCGGAAGCCGGCGGTGGGGGTTGCTCGGCCCCGCCAGCGTGCGGGTCACGCTGGACAGGTCGAAATGCAGGGTGCGCTCGTAGCGCGCGTGCAGCAGGTCGTCGGCCCAGAAGCCGGCGGTCTTGGCATAGGTTTCCACCAGCGCCACCTGCGCATCGTCGCGACCGGTCAGGCGCAGGTAGTCCAGGGTGTTGTCGTCGATGAAGAACATCGCCGCGGTGGCGCCATACTCCGGCGCCATGTTGGAAATCGTGGCGCGGTCACCGATGGTCAGCGCGGATGCGCCTTCGCCGCGGAACTCCAGATACGCACCCACCACCTTCTGCTGGCGCAGGAATTCGGTCAGCGCCAGCACCACGTCGGTGGCGGTGATGCCGGGGCCGGGACGGCCGCTGAGCTCCACCGCCACGATGTCGGGCAGGCGCATCATCGAGGCGCGGCCCAGCATCACGCTTTCCGCTTCCAGCCCGCCGACGCCGACGGCAATCACGCCCAGCGCGTCCACGTGCGGGGTGTGGGAATCGGTGCCGACGCAGGTATCGGGGAAGGCCACGCCATCGCGGGTGTAGATCACCGGCGACATCTTCTCCAGATTGATCTGGTGCATGATCCCGTTGCCCGCCGGGATCACGTCGACGTTGTCGAAGGCCAACCGGCACCACTCGATGAAGTCGAAACGGTCGGCGTTGCGGCGGTCCTCGATGGCGCGGTTCTTGGCGAACGCCTGCGGATCGAAACCCGGCGCTTCCACCGCCAGCGAGTGGTCGACGATCAGCTGCACCGGCACCACCGGGTTGACCTGCGCCGGATCGCCGCCGGCAGCGGCGATGGCTTCGCGCAGGCCGGCCAGGTCCACCAGCGCGGTCTGGCCAAGGATGTCGTGGCAGACCACGCGGGCCGGGAACCACGGGAAGTCGAGGTCGCGGCGGCGCTCGACCAGCTGCAGCAGGTAGTCGTTGATGCGGGTCGGCTCGGCCTTGCGCACGATGTTCTCGGCGTGCACCCGCGCGGTGTACGGCAGCTCCGCCCAGGCGCCCGGTTTCAGCGCTTCCACCGCCTCCCGCGCATCGAAATAGTCCAGCGCGGTGCCGGGCAGGTATTTGCGGTAGCTGGTGTTCATCATGGTGGGCAGGCAGTGCTCGAACGGACCGCCTATTCTCGCGCATCGCGGCGGGGCTTGCCCCGGCCTCCGTACAATGCGCCGCGTGAACGCCTCTCCCGCCATTCCCGCCGACCAGCTGCGCCTGTCCGTCGCCCCGATGATGGATTGGACGGATTCGCACTGCCGCGTGTTCCACCGGCTGCTGGCGCCAAGCGCACGGCTGTATTCGGAAATGGTGCATGCCAACGCGGTGGTGCTGGGCGACCGCGCGCGGCTGCTGGCGATGGACCCGTGCGAACACCCGGTGGCGCTGCAGCTGGGCGGCAGCGAGCCGGCGCTGCTGGCGCAGGCGGCGCGGATCGGCGCCGACTGGGGCTATGACGAGATCAACCTCAACTGCGGCTGCCCGTCCGACCGCGTGCAGGCCGGGCGGTTTGGTGCGTGCCTGATGCGCGAGCCGGCGCTGGTGGCGGACAGCGTGGCGGCGATGATCGCCGCGGTGCCGGACGTGCCGGTGACGGTGAAGTGCCGGCTGGGCGTGGACGACGACCACGAGTGGGAGCGTTTCATCGACTTCATCGACACCATCGCCGAAGCTGGCTGCCGGATGTTCGTGGTGCATGCGCGCAATGCCTGGCTGAAGGGGCTTTCGCCGAAGGAAAACCGCGAGGTGCCGCCGCTGCGCTATGACTGGGCTTACCGGCTCAAGCGCGAACGCCCGCAGCTGCAGGTGGTGGTCAACGGCGGCATCGCCGATGCCGACGAGGCCACCGCGCATCTGCAGCATCTCGATGGCGCGATGCTCGGGCGCGCCGCCTACCACACGCCCTACCTGCTGCATCAGCTCGACGCGCGCTGGTTTGGCGGTGCGCTGCGCACGCGCGGCGAACTGCTGCGCGCGTACCGCCCCTACGTCGAGGCGCAGCTGGCGCGCGGCGTGTTCCTCAAGCACATCACCCGTCACCTGCTGGGCCTGTTCGCCGGCGAGCCCGGCGGGCGCGCGTTCCGGCAGGTATTGAGCGAGGGTGCGCACCGGCCAGGCGCCGACTGGGCGCTGATCGAGCAGGCCTTGTCCCTGACCCAACGCGAGACCCGCCCCACATGATCACCCGCGATCCCGATGCCTTCCTGACGCTGGCCCGTTCCCTGCCGACCGACTTCGGCCCGGCCACCGCGCGCGCCGCCTTCCTGGTCGCGCCCGACGGCTTCCGCCTCGCCGAACAATCGGCGCGCGACAACGCCTACATGGCCGACGCCGCGGCGTTCGACGCCGCCCGTGCCTCGGCCCAGCATCGCGTCCTGCAGTGCGCGGTGTCGGCGGTGCTGCCGACAGTCTGCTTCGCCGGCAGCCCCGACACCCCCGACGCGCTGTTCCCCAACAACGTGTTCGGCGCCGCCGCCGGCCGCAGCATCATCGGCCGCATGCGCCACGAGGTGCGCCAGCGCGAAGCCGCACGCAGCGACATCCGCGCGTTCTTTCGCGATGTGCTGGGCCGGCAGGAGATCGATCTCTCCACCCAGCCGCATGCATGCGAGCTGACCGGCGCGCTGGTGATCGACCGCGCCCGCGGGCTGGGCTTCTGCGGCCTGTCCGAGCGCTGCGACGAAGCCGGAGCAAATCTGATGCACGAGGCTTTCGGCCTGCGCGCCACCCTGCTGTTCGATCTCGCCGCCGGCGAATACCACACCAACGTTGTGCTGGCGGTGCTGGCCGGGCGCGCCGCGGTGGTCTGCCCGGCCGGCTTCGCCGAACCGTCGGTGGCCGCTGCGATTGCCGATCTGTACGCCCCGCACGCGGTGGTCTGCGATGCCGCCGAACACGCCGCGTTCGTCGCCAACTGCATCGCGCTGTCGGCGGACACGGCATGGATGAGCGCGGCGGCGGGCAGGGCGCTGTCGCCGGCGCACCGCGCAACGTTGGCCGAGGCCGGATTCCGGGTCGAAGCGGTGGAACTGGACGCCATCGAGGCGGCCGGCGGATCGTTGCGCTGCTGCATCGGCGAGCTGTTCTGAGCCGGGGCAGGCAAGAGGCTGAACGGCGCG
This sequence comes from Thermomonas fusca DSM 15424, assembly GCF_000423885.1. Classification (GTDB taxonomy): domain Bacteria; phylum Pseudomonadota; class Gammaproteobacteria; order Xanthomonadales; family Xanthomonadaceae; genus Thermomonas; species Thermomonas fusca. The sequence continues at coordinate 15,945 of NZ_AUIV01000011.1, forward strand.
CTATCCTGTTCAGGAAACTTCAGGGCCGATTCACCCCCTGCTTCCAAGAATGGCCCCGTACCTGACATCCAAAGCCAGTCACGCCATGCCCCGCATTCCGACCTTACTGCCCAACCTGTTCGCCGCCGTCCTGCTGACGGCGTCGTCGCTGGCGATGGCCCAGCAGGCGCAGCAGCCGCCACGTGATCGGGAACCGGACCGCGAGCCGCAGCCGCAGTCGCAGCCTCGCGTCAGTCTGTCCGATGCGGTGCGCCGGGTCGAGCGCAACACCCGCGGCGAAGTGCTGTCGGCCGAGCGCGTCCAGTTCGATGGCCGCGACATGCACCGGGTCAAGGTGGTGGACGATCAGGGCCGGGTGCGGGTGTTCATGCAGGATCCTGCCCGTCGCGACCGCCCGTCGCCACGGCCGCCGCGCGACGACGAATAAACGGCCCTTCCGACCCATTCCCAAGGAGTGACCATGCGTATCCTGCTCGTCGAAGACGAAGCCCCGCTCCGTGAAACCCTGGCCGCGCGCCTGAAGCGCGAAGGTTATGCCGTCGATGCCGCGCAGGATGGCGAGGAAGGCCTGTACATGGGCCGCGAGGTGCCGTTCGACGTCGGCATCATCGACCTCGGCCTGCCCAAGATGAGTGGCATGGAGTTGATCCGCGCGCTGCGCGACGAAGGCAAGAAGTTCCCGATGCTGATCCTGACCGCGCGTTCCAGCTGGCAGGACAAGGTCGATGGGCTCAAGCAGGGCGCCGACGACTATCTGGTCAAGCCGTTCCACGTCGAGGAACTGCTGGCGCGGGTCAACGCGCTGGTGCGCCGCGCCGCCGGCTGGAGCAAGCCCACGCTGGAGTGCGGGCCGGTGGTGCTGGATCTGGCCGCGCAGACGGTCAGCGTCAATGGCAGCAACGTCGATCTGACCAGCTACGAATACAAGGTGCTGGAATACCTGATGATGCACGCCGGCGAGCTGGTGTCGAAGGCCGACCTCACCGAGCACATCTACCAGCAGGATTTCGACCGCGATTCGAACGTGCTGGAAGTCTTCATCGGCCGCCTGCGCAAGAAGCTGGATCCGGACGGCGAACTGAAGCCGATCGAGACCGTGCGCGGCCGCGGCTACCGCTTCGCCATCGCGCGCAGCGGCGAGTGACCGCGGCCCCGCGCGCAGGCGGATGACCCCCGCACCCGTCGAGCCCGGCCCGGCCGCGCCGTCGCGCGTGCGGCGCCTGCGCATCGCCCAGCCGCGCTCGCTGCAGTCGCGGCAGCTGTGGGCGGCCAGCCTCGGCGTGATCGCCTTCCTTGCGCTGGCCGGCTACGCGCTCGACCGCGCTTTCCAGAGCACCGCCCAGAGCGGCATGCGCGAGCGCCTGCACAGCTATGCGCTGGCCTATGCCGGCAGCGACTTCGCCCGCGACGGCAGCGTGATTCCGCCGTGGGACCCGCCCGATTCGCGCTTCAAGCGCCCGGGCAGCGGACTGTACGCACAGATCGTGTTGGCCGGCGGGCAGTGGGAGTCGGATTCCGCGCAGGGCCCGCGCCTGCCCGACGGTGCGCTGCTGGATCCGGGCCGACAGGTGTTCGAAGGGCCGCTGCCTTTCACCCGCATCAGCGGCGCGCCGGGCGAGGTCTATCGCTACGGCTACGGGCTTGCCTTCAGCGACGAGGCCGGCGAGCGCGAAATCCCCTACACCGTCTACATCCTCGAAGACACCACCGCGCTGGGGCGGCAGGTATCGGCGTTCCGCGCGGCGCTGTGGTGGTATCTGGGCGGCGCCGGCGCGGTCCTGCTGCTGCTGCAGATGCTGGTGCTGCGCTGGAGCCTGCGCCCGCTGCGCGACGTGATCGACGAACTCAAGCGGGTGCAGGCGGGCGCTGCCGCCGGCATGAGCGAGGCGCATCCGCGCGAATTGGAACCGCTGACCGACAGCATCAACGCCTTCATCCAGAGCGAGCGCGAGAATCTGGAGCGCCAGCGCAATACGCTGGCCGATCTGGCGCACAGCCTGAAGACGCCGCTGGCGGTGCTGCGCTCGCGGCTGGACGCCGACACCGGCGAAGCCGAGCTGCGCAGCGAGGTGGACGCGCAGCTGCGCCGCATGAGCGATCTGGTGGGCTACCAGCTGGCGCGCGCGGCGCGTTCCGGCCACCAGCTGTTCGCGGCGCCGATCGAGGTCGAGCCGCAGGCCGAGCAGATCGTGGTCGGGCTGGAAAAGGTCTACGCCAGCAAGGGCGTGCTGTGCGAATTCGAGATCGCGCCTGAGGCGCGCTTCCACGGCGAAACCGGCGACCTGCAGGAGCTGTTGGGCAACCTGCTGGAGAACGCCTTCAAATGGGCGAAATCGCGCGTGCTGCTGACCGTGGCGGAAGGCCCGCAGGTCGCCGGCCGTCGCGCGGGCCTGCTGATCTCGGTGGAGGACGATGGCCCCGGCATCGCCGAGGACCGCATCGCCTACGTCCTGCAGCGTGGCGTGCGCGGCGACGAGCGCGTGCAGGGCCACGGCATCGGCCTGTCGATCGTGCAGGACATCCTCAGGAGCTATCGCGGCCAGCTGCGCGTGGGGCGCTCACTGGAACTGGGCGGCGCGCGCTTCGAAGCCGAGCTGCCCGGCGGGTTGTAGCCGCCGGACGTCGCCGGATCAGTCGATGCTGATGCCGGCCAGCTTCTGCAGTGCTTCTGCGTACTTTGCGCGGGTTCTGTCGATGACCTCGGCGGGCAGCTTCGGCCCGGGCGCGGTCTTGTTCCAATCCAGCGTCTCCAGATAGTCGCGCACGAACTGCTTGTCGTAGCTGGGCGGGCTGGTGCCCATGGCATAGCCGTCGGCCGGCCAGTAGCGGCTGGAATCGGGGGTCAGCATTTCGTCCATCACGTACAGCTTGCCGTCCTCGTCGGTGCCGAACTCGAACTTGGTGTCGGCCAGGATGATCCCGCGCTGCGCGGCGTAGTCGCGCGCGAACGCATAGATCGCGAGGGTGGCGTCGCGCACCGCCTCGGCCTGTTCGCGGCCGACCAGATTGACCGCGGCGGCGAAATCGATGTTCTCGTCGTGGTCGCCCACCGCTGCCTTGGTGGACGGGGTGAAGATCGGCTCGGCCAGCTGCTGCGCCTGCTGCAGCCCCGCGGGCAGGGCGATGCCGCTGATGGCGCCATGGAGCTGGTAGTCCTTCCAGCCGCTGCCGATGATGTAGCCGCGGGCGATGCATTCCACCGGCACCGGCTTGAGCTTTTTCGTCACCACCGCGCGCTTGGCGTACAGCGCCGCGTCCACGCCCGCTGGCAGCACCGAGGCGACGTCGATCCCGGTCAGGTGGTTGGCGATGATGTGCCGGGTCTTGTCGAACCAGAAATTGCTGATCTGGCAGAGCATCTCGCCCTTGCCGGGGATCGGGTCGGGCAGCACCACGTCGAACGCGCTCAGGCGGTCGCTGGCGACCATCAGCAGATGGCCGTCGCCGAGGTCGAACACGTCGCGGACCTTGCCGCGGTGGACCAGGTTCAGGCCGGGCAGGTCGGACTGGAGCAGGGTGGTGGCCATGGGGATGTGGGCTGCGGTGGGGCGTCTAGTTTAAGGCCGGCGCCGCCCCGCGGCCCTGTAAACTGCGCGGATGCGACGCTGGTACGGACAATTCCTGGGCTTCATCGCCGGCTGGCTGCTGCTGCGCCACCCGGTGGGCGGCCTGCTGGGTTTGCTGGTGGGTTACGCCTTCGACCATGACTGGTTCACGCCGCCGCGGCGCGCGGAAAAGCGCCGGCCGCGCCAGGAGCAGCCGGCCGACAGCACTGGCAACGCCGATGTGGACTGGGCCTACCGGGTGTTCGAGCTGCCGGCTACCGCCAGCGACGCCGAGCTCGACCGCGCCTACCGCCGGCTGATGAGCCAATACCACCCGGACCGCGTGGCCGGTGCCGCCCTCGACCTGCAGAAGCTCGCCGAGACCAAGTCGCGCGAGATCAACGCCGCCTACGACCGCATCCAGAAGCTGAGAAAGAAATGAGCACGCAATCCACTGTCATCGCCCCGTCGATCCTGTCCGCCAATTTCGCCAGGCTGGGCGAGGAAGTGGACAACGTGCTCGCGGCCGGTGCCGACTGGGTGCACTTCGACGTGATGGACAACCATTACGTGCCCAACCTGACCATCGGCCCGCTGGTCTGCGAGGCGCTGCGCAAGCACGGCGTGACCGCGCCGATCGACGTGCACCTGATGGTGGAGCCGGTGGACGGCCTGATCCCGATGTTCGCCGACGCCGGCGCCTCGCATATCAGCTTCCACCCCGAGGCCAGCAAGCACGTCCACCGCAGCGTGCAGCTGATCAAGTCGAAGGGCTGCCAGGCCGGCCTGGTGTTCAACCCGGCCAGCCCGCTGGACGTGCTGGACACCATGCTGGACGAGATCGACTACGTGCTGCTGATGTCGGTCAATCCGGGCTTCGGCGGGCAGTCGTTCATCCCCTCCGCGCTCAAGCAGCTGCGCAGGGTGCGCGCGATGATCGACGCCAGCGGCCGGCCGATCCGGCTGGAGATCGATGGCGGGGTGAAGCCGGACAACATCGGCGAGATCGCGCAGGCAGGCGCCGATACCTTCGTCGCCGGCAGCGCGATCTTCGGCAAGCCGGACTATGCGGCGACGATCGCGGCGATGAAGCAGGCGGTGGTTGCCGCGCGTTGAGCCCGGCGCGGCACGGGCGAAGCCTGGTGTTTTGTCGCCGCCTTGAAACCGGGTGGAACGGCCGCTGTCGCGTCTGCGGCAGCGGCGGAATGATTGGGCGTCCTGCCCTTCCGTCATCCCTGCGATGGCCTCCAATGCTGCCCCTTCGCGGTGACAGGGGCATGACAGAACGTCGTTTGCATGGCGCGCCGGGTTGCGGCTAAAGTTGCCCGATGAACCGGGCGAACCCGTCTTTCGAGCACAGCTGGCGATGGTGGCGTGGCAATGCCGCCCCGTTCGCCTGCACGCATTTTTCGAAGGACGTCCTCCGTGACCACGCACGCCCAGTTCAGCCAGTACGCATCTGACGGCTACACCCTTGTCCCGGTGGTGCGCGAGGTACTGTCCGACCTCGACACCCCGCTGTCCGTCTACCTGAAGCTGGCCGACGGTCCGTATACCTACCTGTTCGAATCGGTGGAAGGCGGCGAACGTTTCGGCCGCTATTCGATCATCGGCCTGCCGGCGCGCCGGGTCTACGAGTTCCGCGGCCACCAGTTGGCGGTTCGCGAACATGGCGAAGTGGTCGAAACCCGCACCGTTGCCGACCCGCTGGCGGAAGTCGAACGTTTGCGCGCCATGCACAAGGTGCCGGAGATCGCCGGCCTGCCCGGCTTCACCGGCGGGCTGGTGGGCTGGTTCGGCTTCGAATGCATCGAGTACATCGAGCCGCGGCTGGCCGCCAATCCGAAACCGGACGAGCTGGGCACGCCGGACATCCTGCTGATGCTCAGCGACGAGCTGGCGGTGTTCGACAACCTCAAGGGGCGGCTGTACCTGATCGTGCACGCCGACCCGCGCCAACCGCAGGCGTGGGCGCGCGCCAACCGCAGGTTGGACGCGCTGGCGCACCGGCTGCGCCACGGCGGCGCGCCGTACCCGGAAACCCTGCAGCCGGCCGCGCTGGACGAGGCCGACTTCGTCAGCGGCTTCACCCGCGAGGGCTTCATCGCTGCAGTGGAACAGGTCCAGGACTACATCCGCGCCGGCGACGCCTTCCAGGTGGTGTTGAGCCAGCGCATGAGCGTGCCGTTCCACGCCCGTCCGGTGGATGTCTACCGCGCGCTGCGCGCGTTGAATCCTTCGCCGTACATGTATTTCCTTGATGTCGGCGGCACCCAGGTGGTGGGCTCGTCGCCGGAAATTTTGGTGCGCCAGCAGCAGGGCAAGGTGACGGTGCGCCCGATTGCCGGCACCCGCCCGCGTGGCGCCACCCCGGAGCAGGACCAGGCGCTGGAAGCCGAACTGCTGGCTGACCCGAAGGAGCGCGCCGAACACCTGATGCTGATCGACCTCGGCCGCAACGACGTCGGCCACGTCGCGCAGGCCGGCAGCGTGGAGGTCGGCGAGCGTTTCGTGATCGAGCGCTACAGCCACGTCATGCACATCGTCAGCGAAGTGACCGGCCGCCTGCAGGAGGGGCTGAGTTACGCCGACGTGCTGCGCGCCACCTTCCCCGCCGGCACCGTGTCCGGCGCGCCCAAGATCCGCGCGCTGGAAATCATCCGCGAACTGGAGCCGGTCAAGCGCAACGTCTATGCCGGCGCGATCGGCTACATCGGCTGGCACGGCGATGCCGACACCGCCATCGCCATCCGCACCGCGGTGATCCAGGACGGCCGCCTGCACGTGCAGGCCGGCGCCGGCATCGTGTTCGATTCCGACCCGCAGAAGGAATGGGACGAAACCATGAACAAGGGCCGCGCGCTGTTCCGCGCGGTGGCGCAGGCGGCGAAGGGGCTTTGACATGCTGCTGATGATCGACAACTACGACAGTTTCACCTTCAACCTCGTGCAGTACCTGCAGGAGCTGGGCGCGGAGGTGCGGGTGGAGCGCAACGACGCGCTCAGCGTGGCGCAGATCGAGGCGCTTGCGCCCGAGCGGATCGTGATTTCGCCGGGGCCGTGCACGCCGAACGAGGCCGGTGTTTCGCTGGAGGTGCTGCGCGAACTGGGCCCGCGCATCCCGGTGTTCGGCGTGTGCCTGGGCTACCAGGCGCTGGGGCAGGTGTACGGCGGCAAGGTGGTGCGCGCGGGGCGGATCATGCACGGCAAGACCTCGCCCATCCACCATCAAGGAAAAGGCGTGTTCACGGGCCTGCCGACGCCGTTCGAGGCCACCCGCTACCACTCGCTGGTGGTGGAAAAAAACAGCGTGCCGGATTGCCTGGAAGTGACTGCCTGGACCGAGAATGACGACGGCAGCGTGGAAGAGCTGATGGGCCTGCGCCACCGCGAACATCCGGTGGAAGGCGTGCAGTTCCATCCCGAATCCATCCTCACCCAGCACGGCCACGCGTTGCTGAAGAATTTCCTGGAGCGTTGACCATGCCCATTACCGCGCAGGAAGCCCTGCAGCGCACCATCGAGCACCGCGAGATCTTCTTCGACGAAATGGTCGACCTGATGCGCCAGATCATGCGCGGCGAAGTCTCGCCGGCGCTGACCTCGGCCATCCTCACCGGCCTGCGCGTCAAGAAGGAAACGGTCGGCGAGATCGCCGGCGCCGCCACCGTGATGCGCGAGTTCGCGCGGCCGGTGGAGGTGGCCGACAAGACCCATCTGGTCGACATCGTCGGCACCGGTGGCGATGGTTCGCACACCTTCAACATCTCCACCTGCGCGATGTTCGTGGTCGCCGCGGCCGGCGCGCGCGTGGCCAAGCACGGCAACCGCAGCGTGTCGTCGAAGTCCGGCAGCGCCGATGCGCTGGAGGCGCTGGGCGCGGTCATCGAGCTGCAGCCGGCGCAGGTGGCGCGCGCGATCGAGGAGGTCGGCATCGGCTTCATGTTCGCGCCGATCCACCACCCGGCGATGAAGGTGGTGGCGCCGGTGCGCCGCGAGATGGGCGTGCGCACGATCTTCAACATCCTCGGCCCGCTGACCAACCCGGTGGGCGCCACCCGCATCCTGATGGGCGTGTTCCATCCCGACCTGGTCGGCATCCAGGCGCGCGTGCTGCACGAGCTGGGTGCCGAGCGCGCGCTGGTGGTGTGGGGCCGCGACAACATGGACGAGATCTCGCTGGGCGCCGGCACGCTGGTAGGCGAACTGCGCGACGGCAAGGTGCGCGAGTACGAGATCCACCCGGAAGACTTCGGCATCGCCATGTCCGCCAGCCGCAACCTGAAGGTGGCCGACCCGGCCGAATCCATCGCCATGCTGCGCGCGGTGCTGGACAATCAGCCCGGCCCGGCCAACGACATCGTTGCGCTCAACGCCGGCGCGGCGTTGTACGTGGCCGGCGTGGCCGACAGCATCGCCGATGGCCTGGCCCGCGCCCGCGCGGCCATCGCCGACGGCAGCGCGCGCGCGCGCATGCAGCAATACGTCGCCACCAGCCGCGCGCTGGCCGCGACGAATTGACGCCACGCACCCCTCCATCCGGAAGCCCGTCCTTGAGCACCATCCTCGACACCATCCTGCGCCGCAAGCATGAAGAAGTGGCCGCCCGCCGCGAACAGGTCTCGCTGTTCGAGCTGAAGACCCGCGCCGCCAGCGCGCCTACGCTGCGCGGCTTTGCCGATGCCGTCGCCGCGAAGATCGCGGCCGGGCAGGCGGCGGTGATCGCCGAGGTGAAGAAGGCCAGCCCGTCGAAGGGCGTGATCCGCGCCGACTTCGATCCGGCCGCGATCGCCCGCAGCTACGAGGCTGGCGGCGCGGCCTGCCTGTCGGTGCTGACCGACGTCGACTTCTTCCAGGGCAGCGACGCCTACCTGCAGCAGGCGCGCGCCGCCTGCGCGCTGCCGGTGCTGCGCAAGGACTTCATCGTCGATGCGTGGCAGCTGTACGAGGCGCGCGTGCTGGGCGCCGACTGCGTGCTGCTGATCGCCGCCGCGCTGGACGATGCGCAGCTGACGGAGTTTGCTTTCATTGCCGCCGAGCTGGGCATGGACGTGCTGCTGGAAGTGCACGACCTGGACGAGCTGGAGCGCGCGTTGCCGGTGCCGGCGCGGCTGCTGGGCATCAACAACCGCAACCTCAAGACCTTCGAGGTGTCGCTGCAGACCACGCTGGATCTCAAGGCGATGGTGCCGTCCGACCGCGTGCTGGTCACCGAGAGCGGCATCCTCGCGCCCGCCGACGTGGCGCTGATGCGCGACGCCGGGGTGCACGCCTTCCTGGTCGGCGAGGCGTTCATGCGCCAGCCCGATCCGGGCGTGGCGCTGCGCGGGCTGTTCGATGGCGGGGCGAGCGCATGAGCCAACGCTATCCGCTGCCGCAGGACGATGCGCCGCTGGTGGTGTTCGACTTCGACCACACCCTCTACGACGGCGACTCCGGCAGCCACCTGTTCAAGTGGCTGATCGAGCGCGACTGGTGGCGGGTGCTGCTGGCGCTGCTGGTCGCGCCGGTCGCCGGGCCGATGGTGGCGTGGATGCCGACGCGCCGCGCCGGCATCTCGGTGTTCGTGTGGGTCGGCAGCCTGGGCGTGCGCGACCGCGCCGCGCTGGATGCGCTGATCGACCGTTACGTCGTCACCCACGCCGAGGAGATCAAGGCGCGGCTGCTGCCGCTGGCGCTGGACGTGTTCCACCAGCACCGCGAGCGCGGCGACAACGTGCTGGTCGCCACCGGCGCGCCGCCGGAGTTGGCGCGGGCGATCCTGGCCTTCGTCGCGCACGAGGACGTGCCGGTGATCGGCACCCTGCTGGGGCCGAAGCTGGGCGGCATGGGCGCGCTGCGGCACTGCCACTTCGCGATGAAGATGACCATGATCCGCGCCGCCGGCTACACCCGGCCGGTGGCCCGCGCCTATTCCGACAGCAGCGCCGACCTGCCGCTGCTGCAGGCGGCGGCGAAGCCGGTGGTGGTGAATCCGAAGGCGCGGCGGGTGGCGATGTTCCGGCGCGTGCTGCCGCCCGGAACGCCGATCCTCAACTGGGGTTGCCCCGGCCGCGCCGGTGATGCTACCGCGTGACCGCGGCGGATGGGTTCAGGCCGAACCCAATGCCTTGACGAAGCGCACCGAGCTGCCGCTGTAGCCGCAGGCCTGGTAGAACGCGTGCGCCTCGGTGCGCTGCGCGCCCGAGGTCAGCTCGATGCGCGCGGCGCCGCCGGCGCGAGCGCGGCGCTCGGCCTCCTTCAGCAGGTGCCGGCCGATGCCCATGCCCTGCGCGCTGGTGGTCACCACCAGCGCGGTGACGCGACAGGTGGTGGTGCCCAGCGGCAGGTAGTACATGAAATCCAGTGCCATCAGCCCGCACACCGCACCGTTGCGGCGCGCCAGCACCAGCGCCTGGCGATCGTTCGCAAGGATCGCGCTGACCCGCTCGGAAGCGTCGGCCAGGTCGCAGGGATAGCCCAGCTCGGCCAGCAGATGGGCGACGTCGTCGGCGTCGGCCGGCACCGCGTTGCGCAGATCCACGTCCAGGGCCTGGTGGCCGGGGGAGAATGCGTGGCTCATGCGCGGACTGCTCCTTGGTTCTAGCGGGGTGCTAGCGGGTGCCGTAGACCACCACGGTCTTGCCGCGGGCGTGCAGCTTGCCGTCGGCCTGCAGTTTCTTCAGCACGCGCCCGGCCATCTCGCGCGAGCAGCCCACCAACCGCGCCAACTCCTGCCGCGACACCCGCAGCTGGGTGCCCAGCGGATGGGTCATCGCCTCCGGTTCCCGCGACAGGTCGAACAGGGTGCGGTAGATGCGGTCGGTCACGTCCAGGAAGGCCAGCCGGCCAGCCTTGCGGCTGGTGTCCCGCAGGCGCTGGCTGATCTGCGCGCCGATCGAGTACAGCAGGCGGGTGGCATCGTTGGCCTGCACCACCAGCAGCGATTGCAGGCGCTCGTAGCTGATTTCCGCCAACTCGCAGGGCGTGCGCGTGCGCAGCGCGACCGCGCGATGTTCGGTTTCCACGAACAGGCCCATCTCGCCCACGAATTCGCCGGCGCCGACATAGCCCAGCACCAGCTCGCGGTCGTCGTCCTCGCGGGTGGTGATGCTGACCGAGCCTGAAATGATGTAGTAGAGCGTGCTCGCCGGATCGCCCGGATGGAACACCTCGCTGCGCGCCGGATACTTGCGGCGGTGGCAGCTGGCGATGAAGCGCTCGATCGTCTCGGCGTCGGCACCCAGCGAGTTGAATGCGCGGGGCGTGGCGATTTTGGGGGCTTTGCTGCTCATTCAGTTGCACATTCTGGAATGCCCCAGCTTAGGCCGAACCGTGACGGCGGGCAAACTATCGGCCTGCGGGCGGCCGCTGCCCGGCCCGGCCCGGCCCGAGCGGGCAGCCGGGCCGGGGGGGCTTGCACGCGCGGTTGCGCGCTTTGCCGCATAATCGCCGGCCTGTCCCGTTTCCGTTGGATGCCAACCGCCGTGGTCAAACCGCTGCCGCGCCTGAAGCTGCAAGGCTTCAACAACCTCACCAAGTCGCTTAGCTTCAACATCTACGACGTGTGCTACGCGGCGTCGGAAGACGAGCGCAGGCGCTACATCGAGTACATCGACGAGGAATACAACGCCGACCGCCTGACCCAGATTCTCACCGACGTGGCGGAGATCATCGGCGCGAACATCCTCAACATCGCGCGCCAGGACTACGACCCGCAGGGCGCGTCGGTCACGATCCTGATTTCCGAACAGCCGGTGATCGACAAGGCCGATGCCAAGGGCGTGATCTCCGATGCGGTGGTCGCCCACCTCGACAAGTCGCACATCACCGTGCACACCTATCCGGAGACCCACCCGGACAACGGCATCGCCACGTTCCGCGCCGACATCGACGTGTCGACCTGCGGCGTGATCTCGCCGCTGAAGGCGCTGAACTACCTGATCGAGAGCTTCGAATCGGACATCGTGTCGATGGACTACCGGGTGCGCGGCTTCACCCGCGACATCAAGGGCCGCAAGCACTACATCGACCACAAGATCAATTCGATCCAAGACTACCTGGCCAAGAACGTCATCGGGCGCTACGAGATGCTCGACGTCAACGTCTACCAGGAGAACATCTTCCACACCAAGATGCACCTGAAGGAGTTCGACCTCGACCAGTACCTGTTCGAGGAGAAGGCGCGCAACCTGTCGTTCAAGGAGCGCATGAAGATCGAGGCCCGGCTCAAGCGCGAGATCGAAGAGCTCTACCACGGGCGCAATTTGGTCGATTGACCCGCCGTACCGCATCGTGGAACGGAAGAAGCCGGCGCAAGCCGGCTTCTTCGTGGCCGGGCTCAGCCGAAGCCGGGCCTGGCCGACATGCCGAGGGCGCCGGCGACCAGCTGCATCGCCTCCTCGTCGCGCTCGTGGGTGATCCAGCCGGCGAGGGTGGCTTCGCCGGTTTCCACCGTCCACAGGCTGTAGTGGCGTTCGCGCAGCTGGGTGAAGGCGGCCTGCAGCAACACGCTGGTGTCCGGTAGTTCGGTGGCGTCGTCGTCCACGTCCCAGTCGATCCGCAGCCGCCAGCGCGCGACCAGTTCGTCCAGTGCCTCCATCAGCCCCTGCGCATCGTGTTCCTGCACATGGAAGCCGGCCTGCCAGTCGATCACGTCGCGCAGCAGCGCGCCCGGGTCGGCGCCGTCGCCCGCATCGTCCAGCGCCAGCCTGAAGGCCGCGAACTGCTGCAGGGCCGCGCCCTCGTCGTCCGGATTGACCAGCAGCAGGAATTGCCAGGCCACCGTTTCCAGCGCGTCATCCTCATCCACGTCGGCCTGGGCGTGGAAGGCATGGCCGAAGTTGTCGTCGGGATCGTATTCGTGGCTGACCATCGCGCCTTCCTGTGTGCGTCCGGTGCGCAGCATACGTCGCGCCGGCAGGCCCGCGGCGGGGTGCCCGTAGAATGGGGCCCTTCCACACCGGCCGAGTGGCCCGAGGACGTGCCATGGCCGCCAACGCCATCATCTACAAGGCCGAGTTGCAGGTCACCGACCTTGACCGCCATTACTACGCCAGCCACGCGCTGACGCTGGCCCAGCACCCGTCGGAAACCGAGGCGCGCCTGCTGGTGCGGCTGCTGGCGTTCGCGCTGCATGCCGACGAGCGCCTGGAGTTCGGCCGCGGGCTCAGTGACGAGGACGAGCCCGCACTGTGGCGGCGCGACTACACCGGCGACATCCTGCAGTGGATCGAGCTGGGCCAGCCGGACGAGAGCCGCCTGCGCAAGGCCAGCGGTCGCGCGGCGCAGGTGGTGGTGGTCGGTTATGGCGGGCAGGCGGCCGAGGCCTGGTGGAAGCGCAATGCGCCGGTGCTGGCCCGGCTGCGCAACCTCACCGTGATGGAGTTGGATGACGAGGCGGTGGCGGCGGCGACCACGTTCCTCGAGCGCGGAATGCGGGTCACCGCGATGATCCAGGACGGCGAGCTGCAGTTGATGGATGCCGCCCGCAGCATTTCGATGCGTCCCCGCACGCGCATGCTGGACGGGGTTGTGCAGCCGGACTGAGGCGCGCCAGCGGCTTGTCTGCGAGATGGCGGCTCAGAGCCGGTAGGCCACCGTCTTCATCACCGACGACATCGTCGCCATCAGGGTCGGAATCGGCGCCGGCAGGATGCGCGCGCCGGCCGCCAGCGCGTGGTCGGCATGGCGCGCCTCGTCGTCCTTCATCACCGCCAGGATCGCGCGGCTTCGCGCATCGGTGGCCGGCAGGGTGTGCAGGTGTTCCGCCAGGTGCGCCTCCACCTGGCGCTCGGTTTCGACCACGAAGCCCAGGTTCCAGCCATCGCCGCGCAGCCCCGCCGCTGCGCCGATCGCCCAGCTGCCCGCATACCACAGCGGGTTGATCAGGCTGGGCCGGCTGTGCAGCTCGCGCAGGCGCTCGGCGCACCAGGCCAGGTGGTCGGTTTCCTCCTGCGCCGCCTCCAGCAGGTGGGCGCGGGTGGCGGGATCGCGTGCGACCGCCGCCTGCCCGATGTACAGCGCCTGCGCGCAGACCTCGCCGGTATGGTTGATCCGCATCAGGCCGGCGGCATGGCGGCGCTCGTCGGCGTCCAGTGCGGCTTCGGGCGCATCGGCGCCCGGGTTGCCGCGCTGCGCGCGCGGCGTGCCCAGCAGGGTGGCAAGGGCGTTCTGGGTGGAATCAAGCAGCCGGTCCAGCCGGCCCAGGTTGCGTAGCGTTTCCATCCGCGCATTCTAGGCCCCGTCCCGGCCGTGCTGGCGGCAGCTTGCCTGCAGGCGGGGCGGCGTGTATGATTCCGCTTCTTTCGCGCCCGGGCATGCCCCGCCGGTACGGAATACAACGCGAGGTGAAGTTCCGCGAACCGGAACCAGCCCGACCAGGTACCCCTGAAAAAGAGTTCCCAATGAAGACTTTCATCGCCAAGAACGAGACCGTCCAGCGCGACTGGTACGTCGTCGACGCCGAGGGCAAGACCCTGGGCCGTCTGGCCGCAGCACTGGCCTATCGCCTGCGCGGCAAGCACAAGCCCGTTTTCACCCCGCACGTCGACACCGGCGACTATCTGGTCGTGATCAACGCCGACAAGATCGTGGTGACCGGCAACAAGCTGCGCGACAAGATGTACCACCGGTTCACCGGTTACATCGGCAACCTGAAGACGGAGTCGCTGGGCCAGGCGCTGGAGCGCCACCCGGAGCGCGTCATCGAAACCGCGGTCAAGGGCATGCTGCCGAAGGGCCCGCTGGGCCGCGCCATGTACCGCAAGCTCAAGGTCTACGCCGGCGCCGAGCATCCGCACGCCGCCCAGCAGCCGCAGCCGCTCGAACTCTAAGGCACGATCATCATGGCTATCACCCAGAATTACGGCACCGGCCGCCGCAAGTCCTCCACCGCCCGCGTGTTCCTGCGCAAGGGCAGCGGCAACATCACCGTCAACGACCGTCCGCTGGACGAGTTCTTCGGCCGCGAGACCGCGCGCATGATCGTGCGCCAGCCGCTCGAGCTGACCAAGAACACCGAAAGCTTCGACATCCTGGTCACCACCACTGGTGGCGGCACCACCGGCCAGGCCGGTGCGATCCGCCTGGGCATCGCCCGTGCGCTGGTGGAGTACGACGAAACCCTGAAGACCGAGCTGCGCAAGGCCGGCTTCATGACCCGTGACGCCCGCGAAGTCGAGCGCAAGAAGGTCGGCCTGCACAAGGCCCGTCGCGCCACCCAGTTCTCCAAGCGCTGATCCTGGCGTGCGTGGCGCCGGTTCGCCGGCGCCGCGGCGTGTTCCACTTCACGCCGAACGCGGTACAATTTGCTCCATAGCCCCGTCGCCAAGCGGTAAGGCACCTGACTCTGACTCAGGCATTCGGTGGTTCGAATCCATCCGGGGCTGCCACATTCGAAGTCGCGATACCGACAGAACCCGCCGCAAGGCGGGTTCTGTTTTTGCGTGCGGGCCACGGTGAGACAATCGCATTTTCCGCCCGGAACCTCGTCATGCCGCAAGTCGCCCATTTCGCCCCGCCAGCGGTGCCGCCGTCGTCGCTGGACGGGGCGCTGCGCCAGCGCGGCTACGTGGTGCTGGACGCGTCCGGTGTGGCGGCGCTCGCCGGTGTGGAACCGGCGGCATTGCAGGCGCTGGCGCTCAGCTGGAACGACCTGCGCCGCGACGAGTACCTGAAGGACGGTGGACGCTATCGCCAGCGCCGCCATGCCTGCTTCGTCGCGGAAGGCGACGCGCTGCGGCAGGTACCGCACCGCATGCACTGGCAGCCGGTGGAATACAACGCGCTGCACGGTGGCATGGAGCGCTGGTTCGAGCCGGTGGCGCCGGCGACGGTGGCACAGCCGGCCTGGCCGGCGCTGATCCTCGCGCTGGCCCGCGCCTGTTCGCGCCAGCGGCCAGAGGTCGCGCGTTGGCACGTGGAAGCGCACCAGTTCCGCATCGACACCAGCGATGGCCTCGGTCGGCCCACGCCGGAGGGCGCACATCGTGATGGGGTCGATTTCGTGGCAGTGCTGCTGGTGGCACGAGAGGCGATCAAGGGTGGTGAAACCCGCGTGTTCTCCGCGAACGGCCCGGATGGACAGCGTTTCACCCTCGATGAACCATGGTCGCTGCTGCTGATGGACGATGCCCGCGTCATCCACGAATCCACCCCGATCCAGCCCGTGGATGGCGGCGATGGGCATCGCGACACCCTCGTGCTGACCTATCGCGCGGCGGGATTCCAGGGCGACGATTGACGCTGATCCCGAGAGGATCAAGCGGCGCCGTTCGTGCTGGGTGTGTCTGGCGGCAATGGCGTGACGGGCCCCGGTGTGGACGCCAGCGGGGCAGCCGCGCAGCATGCGAGGGACGGGTGGCGTGCGCCGCCGCGTACACCGCGCCGCGTATCGTTACAATTGCAACAATCACGAAATCGCAGATACCGAGGTCGCAATGAAACTAGGCTCTCTCAAGGAAGGCGGGCGCGATGGCACCCTGATCGTGGTGTCGCGTGACCTGGCCCGCGCGGTGCGCGCCACCGGCATCGCGCCGACCCTGCAGCTGGCGCTGGAAGACTGGCAGAACGCCGCGCCGCGCCTGAACGCGCTGTCCGACGACCTCAACGCGGGCAGCGCCGAAGGCGCGTTCGACCTTGACGTGCACGCGCTGGCCGCGCCCTTGCCGCGCGCCTACGAATTCGTCGATGGCAGCGCCTACCTGCCGCATGTGGAGCGCGTGCGCCGCGCCCGCGGGGCGGAGGTGCCCGAGAGCTTCTACGTCGATCCGCTGATGTACCAGGGCGTCAGCGCCGGCTTCCTGGGCCCGCGTGACCCGGTCAAGGTGGTCAGCGAGGACTACGGCATCGACCTCGAGGCCGAGGTGGTGGTCATCACCGACGATGTGCCGATGGCGGTCACGCCGGAGCAGGCCCTTGGCCACATCCAGCTGGTCGGCATCATCAACGACGTCTCGCTGCGCAACCTGATCCCGGCGGAACTGGCCAAGGGTTTCGGCTTCCTGCAGTCCAAACCTCGCAGCGCGCTGGGGCCGGTGTTCGTGACTCCGGACGAACTCGGCGAGGCCTGGCAGGGCAGCAAGCTGCACCTGCCGATGCTCACCCATGTCAACGGCGAGTGGTTCGGCGCGCCTGAAGCCGGCGTCGACATGCAGTTCGATTTCGCCCAGCTGGTGGCGCACGCGGCCAAGACCCGCCCGCTGTCGGCCGGCACCATCGTCGGTTCGGGCACGGTGGCCAACGAGGACACCGCGCTGGGCGCGTCCTGTTTCGCCGAGCGGCGCACCGTGGAAACCCTGCGCGACGGCAAGCCCAGCACCCCGTTCATGTCGTTCGGCGACAGCGTCCGCATCGAGGTGCTGGATCGCGAGGGCGGCAGCATCTTCGGTGCCATCGAGCAGCGCATCGAACGCCAGCCGTTGCCCTGAGCCGCGCGGGCGGACGGCCGAATTGGCGGCACCAGCGGTCTTGCACCGGGACGCCGCCGCGCTAAGGTGGCGGGCATGAGCGAACCGCTGCAGCTGTATTCCTACTGGCGTTCCAGCGCCGCGTACCGCGTGCGCATCGGCCTGAACTTGAAGGGCCTGCCCTACGAGATCGTGCCGGTGCATCTGGTGCAGGACGGCGGCCAGCAGCATTCCGAGGCTTACCGGGCGATCAACCCGCAGGAACTTGTGCCCACCCTCGGCCACGGCCAGCGCCGGCTGGGGCAGTCGTTGGCGATCCTGGAATACCTCGATGAAGTCTGGCCGGACCGGCCGCTGCTGCCGGCCACCGCACGGGCGCGCCAGCGCGTGCGTGCGCTGGCGCTGCTGGTGGCCTGCGACGTGCACCCGCTCAACAACCTGCGCGTGCTGCAGTATTTCGAGCGCGAATGGAACGTGCCGCAGCCCGAGCGTGATGCCTGGGTGAAGCACTGGATCACCGACGGATTCGCCGCCGCCGAGGCGCTGCTGGCGGAACATCCGTCAACCGGCGATTTCTGTGAGGGCGAAACGGCGACGCTGGCGGACTGCTGCCTGATCCCGCAGATCTACAACGCGCGCCGTTTCGGCGTGGACATGGCGGCCTATCCCACGCTCGCCCGGATCGAGGCTTCCTGCCTGGCGCTGCCGGCGTTCGACGCGGCGCGGCCGGAGAACCAGCCGGACGCACCCGCCGCAAGATAGCGGCGGGGCGGGCGGCGCGCCGCCCGGCTCAGTGCGCCGCGAACACGTCCGCGTAAGGGTCGTGCTCGCCGCTGGCGCCTTCCGACAGGCGGAACTTGAGGGCCAGGCCGTCGCGGGAATCGGCCGCCTTCAGCGCCTCCTCCAGTTCGATCCGGCCTTCCTTGTGCAGGCGGAACAGGCACTGGTCGAAGCTTTGCATGCCGTCCTGCAACGACTCCTCCATCGCGGTCTTGATCTCGTGGACCTGGCCGCGGCGCAGCAGGTCGCGGATCATCGGGGTGTTGATCAGCACCTCGGTGGCCGGCATGCGGCGACCGTCGGTGCCCAGCACCAGGCGCTGGCTGATCACCGCCTTGAGGTTCAGCGCCAGGTTCATCAGCACGTTCTTGTGCGCACCCTCGGGGAAGAAGTTGAGGATGCGCTCGATGGTCTGGTCGGCGTTGTTGGAGTGCAGCGTGGCCAGGCAGATGTGGCCGGTTTCGGCGAAGGCGATCGCCGCCTCCATCGTCTGCGCGTCGCGGATTTCGCCGATCAGGATCACGTCCGGCGCCTCGCGCATCGCGTTCTTCAGCGCGGCCTGGAAGCTGTGCGTGTCGAGCCCGACCTCGCGCTGGTTGACCACCGAGAGCTTGTGCCGGTGCAGGTACTCGATCGGGTCCTCGATGGTGAGGATGTGGCCGGTGCTGGTGCTGTTGCGATGGTCGATCATCGACGCCAGCGTGGTGGACTTGCCGGACCCGGTGGAACCGACGATCAGCACCAGCCCGCGCGGGGCCATGATGATGTCCTTCAGCACGGTCGGCAGCTGCAGCTCTTCGATGCTGGGGATGATGCTGCGGATGGTGCGGATCACCATGCCCACTTCGCCGCGCTGCTGGAATACGTTGACGCGGAAGCGGCCGCTGCCGGGCACCGAGATCGCCATGTTGAGCTCTTTTTCGCGCTCGAACTCGACGATCTGGGTAGCGTCCATCAGCCCGTAGGCGATGTCGCGGCATTCGCCGGCGGTGAGCGGCGTATCGCTCATCGGCTGGACCATGCCTTCGATCTTGATGTTCACCGGCGCGCCGGTGGACAGGAACATGTCCGAGGCGCCCTTCTCCGCCATCAGTTTGAAATAATGGCTGATATCCATGAGGCTCCCTTGCTGCGCGCCCGCCGGGTTTGCATCGCCGGCGATGGCTTCCCACAATGGTCGCGACGTAACGACGAGCCGCGACCTCCCATGCGCCAAAGCTTCGCACACTTCCGCATCGCGCTGTATGCCCCGATCCTCGCCGGCGCCCTGTTGGTCAGCGGCTGCGCCAGCCTGCCGCCGCCGACGGCCGAACTGGACGCCGCGCGGCAGGCGCTGCTGCGCGCCGAGGCGGCCGATGCCGACCAGTACGCCGCCGATATGCTGGCGGCCGCCCGTGCCAGCCTGCAGCAAGCCCAAGGGGCGATGGCGCGCGGACGCGATGACGAAGCGCGCGCGGCGGCGCTGTCGGCTGCGGCCGAAGCCGACCAGGCGCGGGTACGCAGCAACGCCGCCCGCACCCGCGCCGAGCTGCTGCAGAAGCGGGCGGAGATCGCCGAGCTGCGCACGCGCCTGCAAATCGACGAGGGGCCGCTGGTCGACGACCCGCTGGACCTGCCGGTGCCGGCGGGCAGTGCCGAGCAGCGCGCGCAGGCGCTGGATGCCGACCCGCGGCTGGCGCCGTTCGCCCAATACGAACGGCTGCAGGCGCGGCAGGCGCTGGCAGCGCTGGCCACGGCAGCGCGGCGCGACCTGCCGGCCGCGCTGGCGCAGGCGGAGCGGCGCGTGGCCATCGCCGAACAGGCGGCGCGCATCGAAGCCGCGCGGCGCGAAATCGAGCGGCTGGAACGTGAGCGCAGCGACCTGCTGATCGAAGCCAGCCGCCGCGATGCGGAAACCGCCCGCGCCGAGGCCGAACGCATGCGCCTGCAAGCCCAGCTGCAGGCGGAGGATGCGGCGCGCCTGCGCGCCCAGGCCGAACAGGTCGAGGCGGTGTTGGACGGCGCCCAGGCGGCGCAGCAGGACAAGCTGGACGCCGCCCGCGAGAAGGAAGCGGCGCTGGCGCGCAAGGAAGCCGAACTGGTCGCTGGCGCCAAGCTCCCGCCGCTGCGTCGCGACGCGCGCGGCGAAGTGTTCACCCTGGCCGGCGACGCCTTCGCCTCCGGGCAGGCCAAGCTCACCAAATCCGCGGCCGCCAGCGTCAAGGCCCTCGGGATCTATCTGGCGGCGCTGCCGGGCGGCGCGGTGCAGGTGATCGGGCATACCGACAGCCAGGGCGACGCCGCCGCCAACCGAGCGCTGTCCGAGCAGCGCGCGCAGCAGGTGCGCGCCAGCCTGGTGGCGGCCGGACTGGCGCGTGATCGGGTCAGCTCGCAGGGCCGCGGCGCCGCCGAACCGGTGGCCGATAACGGCAGCGCAGCGGGACGGGCGAAGAATCGCCGCGTGGATATCTTCGTTGCCATAAAACCCTTATAAATCATGGGCTTGTGGGGTTGTCCATCGCCGGATCAGCCGCCCTCGGCGGCACTTGCCAAGCCCCTGCGGCAGGCGTAGGGTCGGATACCCGGGCGGCTTGAAATTCATCAAAGCCGTCTGGCCGGAGACCGGCCTATGCCCCACCCGATCGACAACCCGGAGATCGCCGCCGCAAGCCAGGATCGCGGCGGAGGCGGGTGGATGGTGGAAGCCCGCCCCGTTCCGGCCAGTCCCGCAATACCGCAACGCCCCGTGCCTGCCGGCCGGGGCGTTTCCGTTTCCAGCACCTTCATTTCCGTCGGCATGGCGCAGGCCATGCCCGCCCGTTCCGCGACCGGCCACGCGCCGGCTGCGTCCAACCCGGTGGCGCAAGCCGCCGTTCCCCCAGCGCCGCTTGGCCATTGTGCCGGGCGGCGCATTGCCGATCAGGAGGCTTTCATGTTCGAAGCGCAACCGCAGGCTGAGATCGAAGCGATGATGAAGGCGAACAGCGAGTTCAGGCAGCTGTATTTCCGCCACCGGGAACTCGACAAACAGGTGCTCGATGCCGAGTTGGGCGTGTTGCCGATCGACGACACCACGCTGGGCCAGATGAAGCGCGAGAAGCTGGCCGCCAAGCAGCGCCTGCTGCAGATGTACGAGCGCGCAAACTGAGGGCACGCGAACGACCCAACAGCGGGCGTTCGTGACGCGGGATGGCGGCGGTCGTGATCCGCTGCCGCCGTCCCGCCGCAGGCCACCGCAATGGCCGACGCGCCAATGGCCGCAGCCCGCTCGCGGCGCGGCGTGCCGGGCTCAACCCGTCGCCCCGGATGCTACCCTTTGCGCGTAGCTTTCCGGGCGCAGCAATGAACGAAGCAGATTCCCACTGGACCGCGCAGCGCAAGACCGCGCTGGTGCTGGACCTCCTGCAGGGCGAGACCACCATGGCGATGGCCGCGGCGCAGTTCCAGCTGACGCCGGAACGCATCCAGGGCTGGCTCGATGCCGGCAGGCAAGGCATCACCCAGGCGATGCAGGCCGAAACGGAGCCCGCCGGCCCTGCGCGCGGCGACCTGCGCGACCTGATCCCACGCCCGTTCGCCGACCATGGCACCGTCACCGTTACCCCGGAGGAACTGCTGAACACCGCCTGGCAGCGGATGCGCGCGCACGACGTCAGCCAGCTGCCGGTGATGGAGGGCGAACGAATCGTCGGCATGCTGGATGAATCCGACGTGCTGCTGCACGTCTACGGCGACGAAGCCCGCTTCACCGAGCCGGTGTCGGCGGCCATGGTCAGCCGGCTCGACAAGGTCGACGTGCATGCACCGTTGGAAGCGCTGCTGCCGGTGTTCGACCGCGGCCACGTCGCCATCGTGATGGACGCCGGCAACTTCCTCGGCCTGATCACCCGTATCGACCTGCTGAACCACTTGCGGCGGCGGGTGGGGTGAAGCGATCTGCCGTCACGGATTCCCCGTTGGATACCCAGGCTCCTCCGATGCAGACCATCACCCAGGCCCCGCCCGATTCCCGGCCAATGCCCAGCGCTCGCCTTCTGGGGGAGCTGCTGGTTGAAGCCGGCGTGGTTTCGGCAGCGGACGTACAGAAGGCGCTGGCCTTCCAGGAGCAGTTCGGCGGTCGCATCGGCAGCATTCTGGTGAGGCTCGGTGCGCTGTCGGAGGAATCGCTGTTGCCAGTACTCGCCGGACAGCTGGCGATGCCCGTTCTGGGCGCCGACGAATGGCCGGAACAGCCGGCCGTGATCCGGGACCTGCTGGCAGGCAGCGGGTTCAGCCTGGATTGGTGGACCGACAACGGCGTGGCAGCCTGGCGCGCCGGATCAGGCGTGGTGCTGGCCGTTGCGAGGGATCCACTGGACCCCCTAGCCAACGAGGCGCTGGGCAAGAGCCTTGGGGGGGAGGATTGGCAGTGGCGGCTGGTTCGCAGCCAGGACCTGGATCGCCTGCTGGACATGGCGGGGCGCAGCCGGGCGGCGGGCGACGGCGATCTGGATGACGATGTCAGTCACCTGCGGGAACTAGCCGAAGAGGCGCCGGTCATTGAACTGGTCAACAACATCCTCGCGCAGGCCATGGATCAGCGCGCGTCCGACATCCACATCGAGCCGGAAGAGCAGGTGTTCCACGTGCGCATGCGGACCGACGGCATTCTGCACACCCGGATGACCTTGCCAGCAAGCCGCTATCCGGCAGTAGCCTCGCGGGTGAAGCTGATATCCGGCATGGACATCGCAGAACGCCGTCTGCCGCAGGACGGTCGTCTCAGTGCGAGGGTCAGCGGACAGGAAATCGACGTGCGCGCCTCGGCCGTGCCTGCGGTCCACGGCGAATCCATCGTGCTGCGCCTGCTACCCAAGGAGCGCCAGGATCTGAGCCTGGCGCGCCTGGGTTTTTCCGGGCGCGACCTGCAGATGTTCCGCGCCTGGGCGCGTGAGCCGCATGGCATCGTGCTGGTGACGGGGCCTACCGGTTCCGGCAAGTCGACCACCCTGTACGCGACGCTGGAAGAGATGAACCAGCGCGACCGCAAGATGATCACGGTGGAGGATCCGGTCGAATACGAGGTCGATGGCGTCACCCAGATCCAGGCCAATGCGGAGATCGGATATACCTTCGCACGGGCACTGCGTGCAATCCTCCGGCAGGATCCGGACGTCATCATGATCGGTGAGATCCGCGACCTGGAGACTGCGGAGATCGCGGTGCAATCGGCGCTGACCGGACATCTGGTGCTGTCGACGCTGCATACCAACGATGCGGTCAGCGCATTCACCCGTCTCATCGACATGGGCGTGGAGCCGTTCCTGGTGGCGACCAGCGTGCGCGCAGTGCAGGCCCAGCGACTGGTGCGCCGGTTGTGCCCGCAATGCAGCCGCCCGAATGCGGATGTCCTGCCTGCGATCCGGCGGCTGGTGGAGCCGCTGGCGGAAGCCGGCGTCGCGCCGGACTGGCGATCGGCCGCGGGCTGCCCGCACTGCCAGGGCACCGGCTATCGGGGGCGCTTGGGTATCTACGAGCTGGTGGACGTCACGCCGGAAATGCAGGAGCTCATCATCGCATCGGCCACCGCGGAGAAGATGCGGGCGCTCGCCACCCAGCAGGGCGGCAGGACGCTGCGCGAGGATGGTCTGCTCAAGGCAATGGCGGGGCTCACTACCGTCGAAGAGGTGGTGCGGGTGAGCGGCGGGGCCGGTGTCGATGGTTGAGCGCACGCTGTTCAGTTACGAGGCAGTGGACCGCTCGGGCGCTAAGACCACGGGATCGTTGGAGGCCGCGTCCGAAGGTGAGGCTGCGCGCCAGCTCGCCCAGCAGGGTTTGACGCCCTATGCCCTCAAGCGTGTCGGGCAAGGGTGGCGCGCACCGCGGCGCCGGCGCGCATCGGCGCGCGAACTGCAGCTGGTGCTGCAGGAGTTCACGACGCTGCTGGAATCCGGCGTGGGATTGGTGACCGCGTTGTCCTCGCTGGCCAAGTCCAGCCATCACCCCAGCCTGACCGGGGCGTTCGCGGAGATGGAGCGCTCGGTGAGGCGGGGCGAGAGCTTCAGCGCTGCGTTGCGGGAATCGAAACTGCCGGTCCCGGAGTACGTGCACCAGCTGGCGCATGCGGGCGAAGCGACGGGGCGTCTTGCCGAGTCGATCCGCGGAGGCGTGGACCAGTACGAATACGACCAGCGCGTCCGCCAGGAAATGACCGGCGCGATGATCTACCCGATAGTGCTCGTCTCCTCGGGCATCGCCGCGGTCGGCATCATCTTCCTTTGGGTGGTTCCGCGCTTCGGCGGGTTGCTGACGCAGCACAAGGACACCATGCCGGCGATTTCCCGCTGGACCATCGCAAGCGGCGTCTGGCTCAGCAATCACGTGTGGCTGGTGTTGCTCGCGTTGGCGGCGGCAGCGGTGGGCCTGCGCGCGCTGTGGAAGGCGCCGGGGGTCGTTGATGCCCTGGTCGAACGCGCGGCGCGGCTGCCGGTGGTGGGGGATTGGCTGGTGGAGGCCGAAGTGGGGCGTTGGGCCAGCACGCTGTCGGCGCTGCTGACCGGTCGCGTCGAACTGATCCGGGCACTGAACCTGTCGGCGACGTCGGTGCGCATGAAGTTCCTGCGTGCCCGCCTGCTGGCGGTGGCGAAGTCGGTCAAGACCGGCTCCACGCTGTCGGCGGCACTGCGTGAACACCGCTCGCTCAATCCCACCGGTTACGATCTGGTGGCGGTAGGCGAGGCCAGCGGAGAGCTGCCCAAGCTGCTTGACGCGCTGGCGCGCCTGTACGAGACCACCGGGCGGGACCGCATGAAGCGGGCGTTACAATTGATCGAGCCGTTGGCCATCATCATCATCGGCGTGGTGGTCGGCACCATCATGACCGCCATCATCCTGGCCATTACCAGCGTCAACGATGTTCCCCTTTGAGTCCCCGAAACACGGAGTCCCCATGCGAGTGCCTCGCTTCGCCGCCGGCTTCACCCTGCTGGAAATGCTGGTGGTCCTGGTGATCATCGGCCTGATCGCAAGCCTGGTCGGCCCGCGCCTGTTCAGTCGCGTGGATAGCTCCAAAGTGCAGGTCGCGGACACCCAGACGCGCTTGCTGCGTGGGGCCGTGGAAACGTTCCGGCTCGAGGTCGGCCGCATCCCCACCGCGGATGAGGGCTTGGGCGTGTTGAACACGGCGCCCGCCGATGAGCGGGCCAAGGCGCGCTGGCGCGGTCCCTATCTGGATGAACCGGTGCCCGAGGATCCGTGGGGTCGACCGTACAAGTATTCCATCCCCGGCCGCGATGGACTGCCGTTCGCGATCTACTCCCTCGGCGCGGATGGCCAGCCGGGAGGCGAGGGCAATGACGCCGACGTCGGCTTCCTGCCACCCAAGGGGTGAGCCCCGGGCGGCGGTCGGCTTCTCCCTGTTGGAGATGCTGGTCGTGCTGGCGTTGATTTCGGTGATGACCGCGTTGGCGGCGCCACGCCTGGCCAGCACGGTCAGGGCGATCGGGACCAGTGGTGATCGTGCCGAGGTCCAGCGCCAGATCGAGGATCTCCCGCTGCGCGCCCGCCTGCAGTCGGGAGAGATCCGCTTGGGCGCCGAGGCCGCGCTGTCCCCGCTGCTGGAACTGCCACAGGGCTGGGCTGTCTCCACCCTGACGCCGTTGCTGGTCCGCGACAACGGCGTATGTGATGCAGCGCGCCTGCGCGTGCGCAGCCCCGATGCTGAAGAGGAATGGGTCGTGGCAATGCCCGATTGCCAGGTGCGCAATGCGCAGTAGCCGCGCTTCGGGGTTTTCGCTGCTGGAAGCCATCGTCGCGCTGGCGATCCTTGCGGCGGCGGGGATGGCGCTGTTCGCAGCCATGAGCCAGTCGGTGCGGATGGTGGAACGCGCCGAGGCGGCGCGCGAGCGCGAATCCGCACAGCGCAACGCACTGGCGTGGCTGCAGACCATCAATCCCGCGCAGGAACCCGACGGCCAGGTGCAGTTGGGCGACGTGCTGCTGCGCTGGCACGCGGAGCCGTTGGAAGCGCCGCGTGATGCAATGACCGGATACCTGCAGGCCGGCCTGTTCCAGGTCGGCCTGTATCGCGTGCGCCTGGCGCTGGAGCGCGATCAGCGCCCCCTGGCCGAACTGGAAGTCAGGCGGGTCGGCTACAAGCAGGTCAGAAAGCCGGAGGTGTTGTGAGCCTGCGGAACGCCAGGGTGCAGGGGGGGTTCACCCTGCTGGAGGCGATCGTGACGCTGGTCATCGTGTCCATGCTGGTCACGGTGCTGATGAGCGCATTGTCGCAATCCCTTTCGTTGCGGACCCGGATGCTGCGAATGCAGGGCGAGTCCCGCCAGATGCTGCTGCAGGAGGCCTGGTTCCGCGACAGCCTTGCCGGTGCGCAGCCCCCGACGCAACGCCTGGAGGCGGACGCGTTCTCCGGGGGCATCGAGGAGGTGTCGTTCGTCAGCGCTGCGCCGCTGATGGCTAGCGGCAGCGCGCGGATAGCCTGGCGCCTGGTCCGTGATGCCGACGGCGATGCCGCACTGCATTACCTGGACCCGGTCGCCGGTGATCTCGTCGTGGTTCCCGGGCCCCTGCGTGAGGCCGGCTTCGCCTACATGGCCGAAGGCGACGGCGCGCAATGGGAGACCGCATGGCAGAGCACCGCCCCGGAAAACGCGAGCCGCCTGGCCGAGAAGGGCCGCGGAGTACTGCCGCGGCTGGTGAAGTTCCAGGCGACCACGGAGGCCGGGCGGCACCTGCAATGGCTGGTCTACCTGCCGGCGAACCTGCGTGCCTCCGACCGCATCAACATCGAGGAGGGTGGCGATGCGGGGATCTGAACGGTCTCAGCGGGGCTTCGTCCTGGCGGTGACGCTGTGGCTCCTGGCGGGCATAGGCGTCGCGGTGGGACTGATGATGCTGTGGGCGCGCTCCCAGGTCGAGCACGCACGCCTCGACAGCGAGCGGCTGCAGGATGATGTGGCCGCGTTGGAGACGCGTGACACCCTCCTGTACATCGCCGCCACCCGCGAATTCACGCTCGCCGGGCTGCCGGTGGAGCCGCTTTCGGCAGATACGGTGGCCATGCGCAAGCTCGATGAGTTTGGCGGTGTGATGCGCGATCCCGTCGGCGGCGAGCTGCGACTCGATGGCACCCGCTACCGCGGTCGCGGCGCATCCTTTTTTGCGATCCAGGACGAGGCGGGGCTGTTTTCACTGCGGCGCCCCACGGCGGGGGGGCTGGACCGCTTCCTGCAGGTGGAGGGGGTGGAGAAGGGCAGGATCCCGCGCCTGCGGGACACGTTGCTGGACTACATCGATGGCGACGACCTCAATCATCTGCAGGGCGCCGAGCGCACCGACTACGAACGTGAGCGCCGGCCACCGCCGCCCAACCGTGGTCTCCTGCTGTCTTCCGAGCTTGCACGCGTCATGGATTGGGATGGACTTCCGCCGGCGCAGCTGGGCCGCATCATCGAACATGCCTCCGCGTTCTATGTCGGCGCGATCAACCTCAACACCACCCCCGCCGAACTGCTGCCGCTGTGGATCCCCAACTGTCCGGAAGCCTGCGAGCTGCTGCTCAAGCGGCGACAGGAACGTCCCTTGCGCAACGGCTACGAAGCGGAAGCGCTGACGCTCGGGAAACTGCCCGGCGACAGTGCCATCGACTACCGCAGCGTGGCCGAGGGCATCCTGCGGATCGACATCTGGGGGCGTACAGGAAGGGGCCAGCGTTATCATGTTAGATTGACTCCATTAGCCGACCAACGCGGGCCTTGGACCATTTTGGCCGCCTATCCCGTCCAACGCCCCGCCGATGACCGCGATGCAGAAACGACCCAGAGCCCTCTTCTCGCCGGGCCGTAGCCTGCCGGGCGAAACACCGGGCCTGCGTCAGGCCAAGGGCCTGTTTGGCGCGCAGGAGTGGGTGATTCCGAGGCGCGACTGCCAGTACCGCAAGCAGGATTTCCGCGCCCTGCCGCCGCGCAAGCGGGCCATGGCCGCGCGTTTGGCGGCGGCCCGCTTCCTGCCTTCTGCCGATGCGCGCATCCATCTGGCCTGGCAGGAGGGCATTGCCCACTACTGGATCTGGACGCCGCCCCAGGACAATCCGTCGGCGTACCGCCGTTGGCTGCCGGAATCGTTGCTGTATCCGCCGCCTGTCCAGGATGGTGTACGGCTCCTGTCCCTGTGCGAGGGTGTGGAAGGGCAGTACTGGAGCAATGGCGTGCTGGTAGCCAGCCAATGGTGGGCGCGCCGGCCGTCGGAGGCCGAGTGGCTGACATTCCTCAGGGCGGCGGGCGCCACCACGGGTTCCGGCGACGTACCGGAGCCCGTCACGCTGGCGTGGCTGGATCGCCCTTGGGCGCACGCTGGTCGTGGCTTGTCCATGGACGCGGATACTGCCGAACGGGTTGCGTGGATTGCCTCGGCCGGTCTCCTGCTGGCGGTGGCTGGGTGGCAGTTGGCCAGCCTGATGCGCTGGGATGCCGAAGCCGCGAAAGAAGCCGTCAGGCTTGAGGCGGCGCGCTCCCGGGCGGCGCCGTTGCAGGCGGCACGCGAGCGTGCCGAGGCGGCGGCGGCGCAGATCGCGGAGTTGCGCGAGCTGGAGCCGGACCACACCGATTTCGACTGGATGGCGCGCATCGGCGCGAAGTTGCCGAATGGCGCGTTGTTGGCGGGATGGTCGCGCGAACCCGGGAAGCTGCGCGTACTGGTTCGTGGCGGTGATGCCGATCCGCGCCGCTACATCGAGGCCTTCTTGCAGACCCCCCCGTTCGATGACCTGACCGCGACCTCTTCCGGCAACGGGGACATCCTGCTGGAGTTCACCCTGCCGCAGCCTCGTGTCACCGAGGGCGGCGAAGAATGAGCGCGCCCATGCTGGAAAACGCAGCCATGCAATGGCGCGAAAATCGGCGGCTGCGCATGGCCGTGCTGGTCGCGATGGTGGCCTTGGCCCTGCACTTGCTGGACGGGCTGGATCGCCACCGCGAATCTGCGATGCGGCAGCATGCCGCCGACATCGGCCTGCGACAACGCCTGGAGCGCGTGGCAGGGCAGCCGGAATGGGTTGAGCGCGCCAAGCAGGCCGAGGCCGAGCTGGACGGCATGCGGCGTGAGATGCGGGTTACCGCCAATGCCGGCCAGGCGCAGGCTGAAATCGAGGCCTGGCTTACCGAGTTCGCGGCCGCGCAGAAACTTTCCGGGCCCGCGGTCAAGGTGCAGGACGTGCTGGAGGTGCCTGGTCATCCGGAACTGGTGCAGGTCCTGGCCAAGCTGGATGGCACGCTGCCGGCCTTTGCCCAGCATTCGTTGGTGCAGGCGTTGGAGCGCGGCCTGCCCTGGATGCAGGTCGAGCGCCTGGATATAGGCGAGCAGAGCGAACCCAAGATAAGTCTGGTGATGCGCGCCTACTACCGGCGTGCTGGACAGGGCGTGGTCGCCGGGACGGTGGTTTCGGAGGCCGCATCATGAGCGCTCTGTCGATGTGGCGCCTGCTGTTGGGCGCACTGCTGGCGCTGGCTCTTGGTGCAATGGCGAACTTCGCCTTCGTCGACGTGCCGGGTCAGCCGGTGGCCCCGCGGGCGACTGCAGAGGACTGGACGTTGCCGCAATCGCCGCGTCCGGCGCCTGCGGCGATCGAAGCCGCTTGGGAGAAGAATCCGCCTTGGCCGCAGCCGCCGCCCCCGCAGGAAGTTGCAGCCAGCGCGGCTGCGGCATCGGAGGTTCCGGCCCCCGTCCCGGTGGGTGTGGCCCGCAGTCGAAACGGCGCCCGCGCGGTCTTCAGCGTGGCTGGGGCGGGCACGGTGCTGCTGCGTGCGGGCGATCCGCTGCCGGGTGGCGGGCGTGTGTTGCGGGTGTCAGGGCTGAGCGTCGAGTGGCGCGACGCCAAGGGTGAGCGCCAGCAGCGCGAAATGTTCAACAGCTACCAGATTCAGGAAGAGGCGGCGCCCGCGCCTGCGCCCGCGTCGAAGCCGCCCACCAGGAAGGGGCGGCGCTGATGCGTTGTCAGCAAGCTGCCCCCGCCCGAGCAACCGGAACACGCATGATGGATCGGACACACCTTCAACCTTTGGCGCGTCGATGGCTGAGCCGCGTGCGCGTCATTGCGCTCGCGGCAGTGGTCGGCGTGCTGGCCGCCTGTGCCGCGCGCCCGCCCGAGTTGCCGCGCCCGCTGCGCGCGCCGAAGGCGGACGCACCGACGGGGGAAGTCCTGGGTGATGCCGCTTCCGGGCGCACCCATCCGCAGATCGAACGTGGCCCCGAGCCGGTGCGGCGCGAACAGGCTGCGCAGCAGCCGGAGCGCGCGCAGAGCCGCATCCCGCCGATGCAGCGCAGCGAGCCGGTGGCGATCGCCCTGGACGGCGTGCCGCTCGAGACCTTCATCAACATCGTGTACGGGATGGAACTGGGTCTGCCGGTGCAGATCGACCAGTCGCTGCGCGGCCGTCCGGAGTTGCTCAGCCTGAGCCTGGCCAAGCCGATGCCGCCGGAGCAGGCGTTCCGGGTGGCCGAGGAAGTCCTGCGCAGCTACAACGTGCGGATCGACGAGCTGGGCGGCGTGTTGCGCTTCATGCCCGTGGATCAGCGCACCAGCGAGGTCAGCCCGCTGCTGCAGACGCGTTCGCTGCCGGATGTTCCTGCTGGCCAGCGCACCGTGTTCGTGTCCATGCCGCTGCAGTACCGGCGGCCGGGTGCAGTCATTCCGCAGGCCAAAGAATTGTTCAACGGCAAATCAGTCACCTTCAATCCGTTGATCGAAGCCAATGCGGTGCTGATCAGTGGACCTGGTACCGATGTCCGCGCTGCCATGCAGGCCTTGGATGCGCTGGACCAGGCAGTGCTGCGCGACAAATATTCGCTGCGCATCAACCCGCTCTACCTGCCGGCTGACCTGCTGGCGAAAGAGCTGCGCGAGGTATTGGCGGGGCAGGGCATTGCAGTCTATAGCGGCGGAGGGGAGCCCGGAGCGCTGACCTTCGTGCCGGTCAATTCCGCCAACGCCCTGATCGTGTTCGCCAACAGCCAGCAGGCGTTGGACACGGTGGCCGAATGGGTGGCGCGCCTGGACCAGCCCAGCGATGCGGCCGGCAGCGGCGGCATGTACGTGTATGCCGCGCGCCACACCACGGTGGATACAATGCTGCCGGTGTTGCAGGCGCTGGCAGGCGGTGCAGGCGCTAGTGCGGGGAATGCGGGGGCATCTGGGGTCGCTGGCACGGGGAGCTCAACTGGCGAAACCGCGCGCGGAGCGCGGCAAGGCAATGCGGTGACCGCAGTTTCCGGCTTCGGCGGGCAGCTGGCCGCCGATACGGTGCGCAACATGATCGTGTTCCAGGGCGACGCCCAGAGTTGGCGCGCGTTGCAGGGCGTGCTGGCGCGGCTGGACCAGCCGGCCCGGCAGGTGCTGATCGAGGTCACCGTTGCCGAAGTGACCCTCACCGACGAGTTGACCCACGGGGTGGAATGGGCGTTGCGCAACATCAGCGTCGAAGGCATGTCGGGGCCGCTGACGGCACTGGCGGACAATGCCACCGCCGGTGGCCTGCGCTGGGCGGCGCTGTCCTCGTCCGGCCAGGTGCGCGCCACGCTCAACCTGTTCGCCAAGGACAGCCGCGTCACCATCCTGTCCACGCCGCGCATCCTGGTGAAGAGTGGCGAGGCGGCGAGCATCGACGTCGGCACCGAGGTGCCCATCATCACCAGCCAGGCCACGGCGCCGGACCTGCCCAATAACGGCAACCAGAGCTCGATCCTGCAGTCCGTGCAGTACCGCAAGACCGGCACCCTGCTGGATATCGAGGCGGTGGTGCATTCCGGCCAGCGGGTGGACCTGAAGATCTCGCAGGAAGTCAGCGAGGCGGTCCAGACCGACACCAGCGAGATCTCCTCGCCCAGCATCCTCAGCCGCAGCCTGCGCACCGTGTTGAGCCTGGCCGATGGCCAGAGCACCCTGCTGGGGGGGCTGATCTCCAGCAGCCGCGCCGACGGCAAGTCTAAGGTCCCGCTGTTGGGAGACATCCCCCTGCTCGGGCGCGCCTTCCAGAACCGGACCAAGTCCAGCGTGCGGACCGAGTTGCTGCTGCTGATCACGCCGTACGTGCTGGAGGATTCGACCCAGGTCGAAGAAGTTACCCGAGCTGTGCGCGAGCGGTTTGGCCGCGTTGAGCGCAGTTGGCCGGGCCGCCCAGATGGCGCTCCGGCGCCGCTGCAACCGCGCGAGCCGCTTCCCGTGCCGCCTGCCAAGCCGAGCCCCGATCCGCAGCCATCCACGGAAGCGCCCATCAATCCGCCTGTCGAGGCGCAGTCGCCTGCAGCGGAAAGCCAGCAGCCGGGCGCGACCAGGCCGGCCTGAGCGCCTGCCCTTGGGCGATCGTATGGGGGGCCTGCAGCCTGTCGCCGGGCGGCCGCTTCCTGTGGCAGCGGGCTCATGCCTCATGGGGCCGGCGACAATCCGGCAAGCGCCCGGTTTCATTGTGTATGGGCGGCAAGTGATGTGTGAAAAAAGGCGCGGTCGATGAGCCAGGGGGAACGTTCGTGGATGGATTCGCAAACCCGTTGGCACAAGGGCATTCCAGCGGTTGACACTTTCTTAATCCCGCCTATATGCTGCCGGCACATCTGGGATGCTGCGCTGGCTTTGGTACTTGTATGCGCAGATGAATCGGACTCAGGGGGAATGGGGTTGCGGGGTTCGGGCCTTTGTTCTTCTCCGGTTCTGTATCGGCGCCGATACGCGCATGCGGGCGGCGAGTGGTGCCCATGGTGTGACCAAGATTTACAAACCTAAGCTTAGGAGCCAACAAGAATGAAGTTCTTCAACAAGCAGACCCTGGCGCTCGCCATCGTCGGCGCACTCGCCTCCAGCAACGCGCTGTCGGCCAATCTGATCCAGACCGCCAACACCGTTTACGCGAAAGAAATCAAGATGCCGGTCACCGGCCTTTCGCTGAACGTTGCGTGGAAGGTTGGCTACAACTTCAACACCAACGAAACCCGCTACGCCTGCGTGCGCCTCGAAGGTGCCCAGCCCGCCGCGATCGTGCCGACCGTCACTCAGGCCGATGGTATTACCTCGGCTAGCCCGACGCTGACCGCCGGCACGGTCAATGCCAACGGCAACGTGGCCTTCTTCACCCTGTCTTCGAACCCCACCGGTGCGATTCCGTCCACCGCGGCTTACCAGGTGCAGCTGAACAACCTGCTGATCGATGTCGCGAGCCGCGACACCACCGTCACCGCCACGGTGGGTCTGTACGACAACCCGGCTGCTGCCGGCCAGTGCCTTGCTGAAGGCCCGGCTAACCCGCAGCTGATCGCCGGCACCGGCGACACCAAGAAGCTCCTCACGTTCGAACCCAGCTATGCGTTCCTGACCGATCCGAACAAGGCCATTGCTTCGGTTGATAACCTGAACACCCCGTACGCCGGGTTCAAGAACCCGGTTCCCGCGGGTGGCCTGGTGTCTCCCAATGCCAACAACGCCTATCTGGCCAAGGCCCAGGTCAACCTGCTGACCTATGGCACCCCGGCAACGGCTCCGCGCGGCATTAATGGCGTTCCCGTCACCTTGGCCACGCTGTTCGACACCGCGGCAACGAACGTTCTGACCATCGATGGCGACTTCGACGCTTGGGCAACGGCCAAGACCTTTGCCACCGTCGCTCCGACCACGTCCACGGCGACTTCGGCCAGCTGGAATGTCAACCCGACTGCCCTGAACGGCAATTTCGCGGTGGTGGTCAACAGCAGTTCGGCTAATGAAATTCCGGCCGGCGGCTACATCGCCAGCCTGAAGGCCAAGGCGAACACCGGCTACACCCTGAACTACAACGACGCGAATGCCGGGCAGATGGTGACGCTGTCGCCGAAGCTGGATGAGTCCATCGAAGCTGGCGCTGACAACCAGATCGAAGACATCGCCTACGCTGAAGCTTCCGCTGGCCAGATCGTCCAGGACGGCGTGCGTCTGCAGGCTCCGCTGGTGCAGGTCCCGACCGGCTGGCTGAGCCGTCTGGTCATCACCAACACCGGCAACAAGGACCGCACCTTCTTCCTGACCGTCCAGGGTGAAGATGGCACCGCCATCACCACCGGCAACCTGACCGGCTACGTCGTGAAGGCCAAGAAGACCTACGTCATCGAAGACATGAACTCGGTGCTGCAGGGCTTCAACGCCGGCGCGAAGACCCGTGCAACGGTCGTCGCCACCGTGGCTGGCCCGGAGAAGGAAATCAAGGGTCTGTACCAGATCGTCAACACCACCAACATGTCGCTCAGCAACTACGTGATGGTGAACCAGGATTCCGGCGGCCACTAATCGGCTCCCGCTCCTGTGCAATACCGGAAAGGCCCGCTTCGGCGGGCCTTTCCTTTTTTGTGGCCGGGCTTCCGCGATGGTGGTCCGCGGTCAGGCGCCGGACGAATCGCCGTGGGTCCGTTGAACGGCGTCGTGGCGCGTGCCGGGACGGTCTCCAGCGGATATCCTTCGTGCTGGCATGGGTTGCGGTGGGGCACAACGGGGGAAGGATGCTGAAGCTGTTCCTTGGTCGGCCGCGCACCCGAGACGAGCATGTGCAGGCCCTGGACGGGTTGCGTGGTCTGGCCGTGTTGATCGTGATCGCCTCGCACCTGTCCAATGCGGGCTGGCTGCCGCAACCCGGAATGTCGGGCACGGGCAAGAGCGGGGTCTACCTGTTCTTCGTGCTCAGCGCCTACCTGCTAGCCCATGCCATGCTGGCGCGTCCGCTGGCAAGACTGGCTGACCCGGCTTACTGGATCGACTACGCGTTGCGCCGGGTGCTGCGCATCTGGCCGCTTTATCTGGTGGTTCTGCTGCTGAGCTGGGGGCTGACGAGCCTTGGCGTTGTTCACTGGCATTACCAGCTGGATGCAGCCGGGTTCTGGCGGCACCTGACGCTGCGCGAAGGCCAGAGCGTGCTTTGGTCGATACCGGTCGAGTTCACCTTCTATCTGTGGCTGCCGATCGTCTGCCTGGCGCTGTTGGCCTTGCGCAGGATGCCTGGCGGGCGGTGGTGGGGCGTGACGCTGCTGGCAGCCCTGCTGGTACTCGCGCGACGGCAGTGGCCTGCCGCGCAAGCACCCGTCAACGGCGTACAGCTGGGGTTCTACCTGCCGGTATTCCTGGCGGGCGTGGCCGCGGCGTGGGTCTCGCAGGAATGGCCGTCATTGTGGCGCCTGGCGCGCGCCTGGCGCGCCGCGGGCTGGCTGCTGCTGGCGGCACTGGCGCTGGTGACGCCGGCGCTGTGGGCTGCCATCTCGGGGGAGGGCTACAACCCGGAACTCGGCCATCGATGGTTCACTGCGTTCGGATTCGGCTGGGCGCTGCTGCTGTTGTCGGTGCTGTGGGGGGCTGGAGTACTGTCCCGTCTGTTCGCTAGTGCACCGATGCGGTTGGTGGGCGTGGTCAGTTTCAGCGCCTATCTCTGGCACATGCCGGTACTGCAGGCCGCAGACGCGCTGGGACTGCGCAGCCACGGGCTGCCCGCCCTGCTGGTGGTGCTGGCGGCGATGCTGGCGGTGGCCATGGGTTCATTCCTGCTGTTCGAGCGACCCTGGCGCGATGTGCGCTTCAGGCGGCGCTGACGCCAGCGCCCGCGGGGGGCGTTCCGGTATCATGGCGGGCCTGCTGCCGGACCCACGGATGCAGCCCAACGTGGGGGGCGCCGCGGCGCCTCTCCGGATGAAGGACGGATGCGCGCACCGAAATTTCGCCTCAAGCCCCTCGCGCCGTTCAAGCTCCTCATCACCCAGCGCGCGCTGGTCGGCGAACTGACGCGCAGGGAGGTGGATGGCCGTTATCGCGGCGCCAGCCTGGGGATCCTGTGGTCGCTGGTCAGCCCGTTCCTGCTGTTGTGCATCTACGCGATCGCCTTCGGCACGGTGATGGGAGGGCGCTGGCCTGAGGCACGCGCGACCGATACGCCGTTCTCCATCGTGTTGTTCGCAGGGATGATCCCTTACTTCGTCCTGTCGGAATGTCTCGTCCGGTCGCCGGACTTGGTGGTGGCCAACCCGTCCTATGTCAAGCGGGTGGTGTTCCCACTGGAAATCCTGCCTTGGCCAATGCTGTTCTCGGCGCTGTTCCATTGCCTGATGAACGTGCTGGTGTTCGTGGCAATGCGCCTGGTGATGGAAGGTGATTTCGAGTGGACCATCGTCTATCTGCCACTGGTGATCCTGCCGATCGCAGTGCTCGGACTGGGGGTGGCATGGTTCCTGGCGTCCATCTCGGTCTATTTCCGTGATGTCAGGCAGGTGGTCGGCCTGGCCAGCATGGCGATTCTTTTCCTGTCGTCGGTGATGATCCCGGTGGCCGCGGTACCGGACGAGTACCGTGCGATCTTCATGCTCAACCCGGTGTCCTTCATCGCCGACCAAGCCCGTTCCGTGCTGATCTGGGGCGTGGCGCCGGACTGGACGGGGCTGGCCGCCTACCTGCTTGGGGCGCTGGCCTTCATGTATGCAGGCCATGCGTGGTTCGTGTCCACCAAGCGCGGGTTTGCAGATGTCCTCTGACCTTGCCATCCGGGTGCACGGCGTCGGCAAGGTGTATCCCGTCTATGCGAGGCCGCACCATCGGCTGCTGGAGATGTTCGCGCGTGGCGAGGGGCGCTACCGGAGCGATTTCCACGCGCTGAAGAACATCAACCTGGAGATCCGCAAGGGTCACACGGTCGGCATCGTTGGCCGCAATGGCTCCGGGAAGTCGACCCTGCTGCAGATCATCTGCGGGACGCTTGCGCCAAGCAGCGGCAGCGTGGAGGTCGCGGGCCGGCTGGCCGCGCTGCTGGAACTCGGGGCCGGGTTCAACCCGGAATTTACCGGGCTGGAAAACGTCTACCTGAACGCCACCATCCTGGGTCTTGCGCGGCGCGAGATCGACGAGCGCCTGGACGACATCCTTTCCTTCGCGGACATCGGCGACTTCGTCCACCAGCCGGTCAAGAACTATTCCAGCGGCATGTACGTCCGGCTGGCGTTCGCGGTGGCGATCAACGTCACGCCCGAGATCCTAGTGGTCGACGAGGCGCTTTCCGTGGGCGACGAGGCATTCCAGCGCAAGTGCTTCGCGCGCATCGAGAAGATCCGGGAGGCCGGCGCAACCGTCCTGTTCGTGTCCCATTCCGCGGGCACGGTGGTGGATCTGTGCGACCAGGCGGTGTTGCTGGATGGCGGTGAGCTGCTCGCGCATGGCACCCCCAAGCGGGTGGTGTCGCTCTACCAGAAGCTGATCTACGCGCCGGCCGAGCAGCAGCCGGCGATCCGTCAGGCCATCCGCGACGACCAGCTGCCGTCGCATGGCCCGGCTGGCAACGGCAGCCCGGGCGACGCCGGCGATGCGATGGCGGGGGTGCGTACGGACCGGATCGAAGCGTGGCATGACCCCCACCTCGTACCGGCATCGACGATCGCCTACGAGGATCGCGGGGCAACCATCGTCGACCCGCACCTGCGGACGCTGGATGGCCGTCGCGTGAACACGCTGGTGCACGGGGAGGAATACGTTTACGCCTACCGGGTGGAAACGCGCAGGACACTCTCGCGCGTGCGCTGCGGCATGATGGTCAGGACCACGACCGGCATCGAGGTCGCCGGCGCCGCTACCGATCCGTCACTGCCCCGCATGCAGTTGGTGCCCGCCGGGGCGACCGTCGAAGTCGGCTTCCGTTTCCGTTGCCGGTTCAATCCCGGCACTTATTTCCTCAACGCGGGTTGCCTTGCGGACACCGGGACGATGGAGGAATACATCGACCGCAGGGTGGACGTGGCGATGTTCCGGGTCATGCCCGACGAGCGGATCCGGGCCACCGCGCTGGTGAACCTGATCGAAGCCGACGACATAGGATGGCGCCAGTGAACAACCCCTCCCGGATATGCCTGCTGATCGTCGGCATGCACCGCAGCGGTACCTCGGCGGTGGCCGGCAGCCTGGCGCGCCTTGGCCTGCCCATGGGCGAGCACCTGCTTGCAGCCGGCGAGGACAATCCGAAGGGTTACTTCGAACACGAAGAGGCGGTGCGCATCGACGATGCGCTGTTGGATGCCCTTGGCCGCCGCTGGGACGACCCGCGCGAGTTGCCGGAAGGATGGTTGCGGACGCCGGCGGCGGATGATGCGCGTGTTGCAATCGCCGGCCTGCTCGAGCGCGAGTTTTCCGCCGCGGGCCTGTTCGCACTGAAGGACCCGCGCCTGTGCCGGTTGCTGCCGCTGTGGCTCGAGACCCTGCGCGCCACGGGGATAGAACCGCGCGTTCTGCTGGTGGTGCGCCACCCGGCCGAGGTCGCGGCGTCGCTGGCGAAGCGCAACGGGTTTTCACCCGCGTTGTCGCAGTTACTCTGGCTGGAGCACATGTTGGCCGCAGAGCGCGACTCACGCGACTGCGCGCGCGCGGTGGTTACCTACGATGACCTCATCGCGGCACCCGAGGCCACGCTTGGCCAGGCTGTGACCGCGCTGAATCTCGGCCACCTCGTCGCCATGCCGGATGGAGCGAAATTGTCGGGATTCGTGTCTGCCGGCGACCGGCATTTTTCCGGCGGACCCGCGTTGGCTGCCGCTGCAGGGGCCCATGATGACCTCGGCGCCGATGCGATGTCGCTGTTGACGCGCCTGCCGGTTGACGCGACTCGATTCGATGGCTTGCGACAGCGCCTGCGCGAAAGCCTGTCGCCGTTTCTTGCGCTGCTGGAGAGCCTGGCTTCGCAGTCGCTGGAGGCAAGGCGGCGATCCGTGGCGGCGGTAGTCGACGTGGCACGGGTGCAATCCGAATTGAATGCGCAGATCGAATGGTCGCGCACGGCGGTGGCGGAGCGGGAAGCGCTACAGGCTGCGCTTGCGGAAGCGCGCTCCGCGCTCGCGGCGCAGGTCGAATGGTCCCAAACCGC
The DNA here is from genome assembly GCF_000423885.1 of Thermomonas fusca DSM 15424. Taxonomy (GTDB): domain Bacteria; phylum Pseudomonadota; class Gammaproteobacteria; order Xanthomonadales; family Xanthomonadaceae; genus Thermomonas; species Thermomonas fusca. Next base: position 54,522 of record NZ_AUIV01000011.1, read on the forward strand.
CGTGGCGGAGCGCGAAGCGCTTCAGGCCGCGCTTGCGGAAGCGCGCTCCGCGCTCGCGGCACAGATCGAATGGTCGCAAGCAGCAGTGGTGGAGCGTGAGGCACTGCAGGCGGAGCTGGCCGGGACGCGCTCGGCGCTTACGGCGCAGATCGCCTGGTCTGAAGGAGCGGTGGTGGAGCGCACGGCGCTGAATCAAAGAATCCATGACCTACAATTGGCGCTTTTGCGCTACGAGGCGACCCTGATCGGCCGCCTGCAGCGTCGGTGGATGGCGTGGCGCGATGGACGCGCGCAACTGCGGAAGGACACAACAACCCCATGATTTACTTCACCTCGATCTGCGCGAACTACCTGCCGAAGGCGATGGCCCTGGCCGAATCGGTCAAGACGCACTGCCGCGACGCGACCTTCGTGTTGTGCCTGGTGGAACGCGAGATCCCCCAGGCCGCCAGCGGATTTCCGCATTTCGATCAGATCATCCTGGCGAAGGACGCCGGCTGGGAGGACTTCGACCAGTTCATCTTCCGCCATTCGATCGTGGAGGCGTCCACCGCGGTCAAGCCGCAGTTCCTTCGCCATCTGATCGAACGGTTTCCCGAGCGCGACAAGTTCGCCTATCTGGATCCAGACGTGCTGGTGTACAGCGCCTTCAATGAACTGGAGGATGTGCTGGACCGCGCGTCGGTGGTGGTCTGCCCGCACCTGTTGCGGCCGGGCAACATCGACATGGAGATCAGTTCGCTGGCCCATGGCACTTACAACCTCGGCTTCGTCGCGGTTGCCCGCAGCGACAACTCGAGACGCTTCCTCGATTGGTGGGCGGAACGCCTGTTCCTGTTCTGCTACGACGACAAGAGCCGTGGCATCTTCACGGACCAGAAGTGGATCGACCTGGCGCCAAGCTTCTTTGATGTCCACATCCTGAAGCACCACGGCTATGACTTCGCTACCTGGTCGCTGCTGGGAAGCGATCTGCGCAAGGCCGAAGCGGGTGGGTATGTGGTCAATGGCGATCCGCTCCGTTTCATCCACTTCTCGGGGCTGGATTCCGGGATGATCGAGCGAGCCATGGGCTGGTGGTTGACCGAGGAAAATCGCCCGGAGTTCGAGGCACTGTACCGCGACTATCTGCGCAAGCTGGATGCACATGGGCAGGCGACGCTGGGCAAGACGCCCTGGTCCTACTCGAACTATTCGAGCGGCACGTCTGTTTCCCGCGAGGCACGAGTCCGGTACCGCGACCCGGCGCTGTGGCAGGCGGTACCGCAGCCTTTCGCCAGCTGCGATGACGAGATCCTGCAGCAGGGGGGCGGGGCCGTGACCACCGCCGGCACCGCGGGCGAAGTTCCCACGCTGCGGATGTCGCCAAACCCGGGACTGCTGGACAAGTTCGCCTGGTCGACCCTGGAGATCGGGTTCGGGCCGACCCTGGCCAAGGCGCTCAGGAAGCTGGCTGGCGCGAGGCGCTGAAGTGGCGGTATCCGGGCATCTGGTCTCGATCGTCATCCCCTGCTTCAACGCGGGGGCGACGCTCGACGAAACCATGCGGTCTGCGCTGGCGCAGACCCATCCCGACATCGAGGTGGTGATCGTCGACGACGGATCGACCGATGCGGACACGCTGGAACTGCTGCGCCGTTGCCCGTGGCCCCGCACCCGCGTCCTGTACCAGGAGAATGCCGGGCCGGCGGCCGCGCGTAATCATGGCATCACTGCATCGAGCGGCCGCTACATCCTGCCGCTCGATGCCGATGACCTGATTGATCCCAGCTACGTCGCCAAGGCGGCCGCGGTGCTGGATAGCGCCGGGGAGGTCGGCATCGTCTACTGCAAAGCCAACAGGTTCGGCGCGGAAAACGGGCCCTGGCAGCTGCCGCCCTACACGCTGCGGGAGCTTGTGATCGACAACGTGATTTTCGTCACCAGCCTGTTCCGTCGCGAGGATTGGGAGCGTGTCGGCGGGTTCAGCGAGTCGTTGAGGCGGGGCGTCGAGGACTACGATTTCTGGGTGAAGATCGTCGCCTTGGGCCGGGAAGTCCGCCAGCTGGACGAATATCTGTTCCACTACCGCGTCGGCCATGTTTCCCGTACCACCGGGTTCAACGCCGACCGGGCCGCGGTCGTCGGCACGTATGCAGAGATTTTCCGGAACAACCTGGAATTCTTCGGTCGCAACGCCGAGATACTGTTCGAGCACCGGTTCGGCCTGCATGACGAGTTGGCCCGCTATCGCGCGCGCTATGGATGGCTGGAGCAGGTACTGGCCCGCAGGCCGTGGTTGTTGAGGTTGGCGAAGCGGTTGCATCGGCTGCTGCCGGGCGCTTCCGGTGGTCGTCGAGGCTGAGAAGGATGTCGATGCGCCATGCCCCGGTCTTGATCCGCAGACTACTCGCCATCGCCACGGTGGCAGGGCTGCTGTTGTCCACGAGTTGCCGCGAGCGTGCCGTTCCCGGCGGAAGTGGGCATTACTGGAATGGATCGGCTGCTGGTCGAGAGGTGGTTCGCGCGGAGAAGGTCGACGCGGCAGCGGCGCAGCGACTGGCATCGGCGCACTGGACCAGGCAGGCCTGCAGTCTGGACATGGTGGACCAGGGCCCGCCGGGTGTGGAAATCAGCCGGAAAGACGTGCACCGGTTGGACGGTTTCCTGCTCGGGCAGGATGGACTTGCCGCAGGCGGGTTCCATGTAGTGCTCAAGGGAGCGGACCAGTTCCGGGCGCCCGCCCGGACTGGCAAGGCCCGGCCGGATGTCGCTGCTTATTTCAGGCGCCCCGAACTGGCGGCCGCCGGATTCGAGATCGGCCTTTCGCTGGCGGCGGTGCCGCCAGGCGCCTATGAAGTCGTCTTCCTGATCGACCGCCCGCAGGGCGATTACTTCTGTGAGAGTGGCAAGCGCATTCGCGTGGTTGAATGAGGCGTGCCAGGAGGATGAAGGCCGATGATCCACAACCGCTAGCCATGGGCACCTACCGAACCTCCCTGTTGATCGTCGCTCCGATCGTGGCGACGATTCTGGTGGCAATCCATGCGCCTGGGCAGATGTCCGTGGACAGCGTGACGGCGCTCTACGAGAGCCTGGCTGGCCAAGCCGTCGGCTGGGGGCCGCCGTTCTTTGCTGCAGTGCTGGCCTGGCTTGGTGGCGGCAGCTTGGGGGCTGCGATATTCGTCGCGCTGAATACCCTGGCAACCTATGGCGCGTTCGTGGCGCTCCTGCTGGCTGGGGTGGAGCCCGGACGGTTCATGCGCTGGCGGGTGCTGGCTGCGCTGGTGCTGGCCGTCAATCCGCTCTTCATGTTCTATGTCGGGATTCTCTGGAAAGACGTCTTACTGGCCACCTGTGCGGCTTCGGCAATCGTCCTCCTGCTGCTGCTGCCGCGCTGGCGGGGCGTTCCATTCTGGCTGTCGGTGCTGTGCGCCACGATCTGCATCGCCGCGCTGCCGCTGATCCGGCAGCAGGGCGTCCTGTTGTCGGTTCCGTTGGCGCTGGCGAGCGCCTGGAGCGTGGCGAGCCGCTTTGCCCTCACTCGTCCCTTCCGTATGGCCATTGCGGCGGGCGTGCTTGTGCTCACGGGCATGGCCAGTGGCTTGTTGGCGAAGGCGGCGGCAAGCCGTGTGGCGCCCCTACCTGCCAGTCCGGTATCGGTAGGGATCGCTACGATCCAGGTCTACGACATCATCGGCATGGTCGCCTACGCCCGGCCGGACGATGCTGCTGCATGGACGGAGGCGGACAAGGTGGCCATTCGCCGCATGCAGGTGGGCTACAGTCCGGAGCGCATCGATACGCTCTGGCGCGACGAAGCCGTGCGTGGATACTCCGACAGCTTGACTGGCGGACGCCTGCAGGCCGTCTGGTGGGCGGGGATCAAGCATGATCCGATGGCGTACCTGACCCATAGGGGCCAGGCATTCGCTGCATTGATGGGCGTGGGTGGCGTGATCGGATGCGTTCCGGCCTACTGGGGGGTCGCCGGTGACAGCCGGCAACTCGCGGCCGTGGGCTTGACCGAGGAAATGGATCCGCGGGACCGCATGCTGGGCAGGCTGGCAGGATGGTTGGCGCCCTCGCCGGTATTCCGCCACTGGTGGTATGCGGGACTGTTGCTGGTCGCGGGCGTCTTCCTGTTCTGCAAGAACGAGGGGGGCGAGGCTTTCGCGGCCAGGGCCTCGGCGGTGGGTGCGGGCTCCTATCTGCTTTCATTCCTGCCGACGACGATTGCCTGCGACGTCCGCTACCTGTATCCGGTTGCGCTGATCGCGACGCTGCTCTGCATTCATACGCTGCTGCGTCCGCGCGGGTTGGTAGGGGCGGCACCATCGGCCCGGGCGTCCATGGGGGCCGATAATGACTGATCAGGGGAGGCGGGTATGACCGGAGCGCAGGCGCCTTGCAGGATCGGCGTGGTCATCCCCTGCTTCAAGGTGACCGGGCAGATCCTGGCCGTGCTGGCGGCGGTGCCTGGCATTGTCGAGCGCATCTACTGCGTGGACGATGCCTGCCCCGAGGGGAGCGGTGATTTCATCCGGACGAATTGTTTCGATCCCAGAGTGCAGGTAATTCGCCATGCCCGCAACGAGGGGGTGGGTGGCGCGGTGATGACCGGGTACCGGGAGGCGATCAGCGCGGGCATCGATATGATCGTCAAGATCGATGGTGATGGACAGATGGACCCGGCGCTGCTGCCGCGGTTCGTTGCCCCGATCGTGGCGGGCGATGCCGACTACACCAAGGGCAACCGCTTCTACGATCTTCGCTACATCGCCCGAATGCCTGCTATGCGGCTGGCCGGCAACGCGGTGCTGTCTTTCATGAACAAGTTCTCGACCGGCTACTGGGACATTTTCGATCCCACCAACGGATATACCGCGATCTCGGCGCGCGTGGCGTCGTTGCTGCCGATGGACAGGATCAGCAGGCGCTATTTCTTCGAGTCGGACATGTTGTTCCGGCTGGGCACGTTCAGGGCCGTGGTCCTGGATGTCCCGATGGACGCGCGTTACGGCGACGAGGTCAGCAATCTCCGGATAGGCAAGGTGTTGCCGGAGTTCCTTCGCAAGCATTCGACGAACTTTTTCAAGCGGATCTTCTACAACTATTTCCTGCGGGACGTTTCCATCGCATCGCTGGAGTTGCTGGTGGGAATCGGCCTCTGCGTGTTCGGCACAGTTTATGGGGGCTGGCATTGGTGGCAATCGCTGGCCACACAGCAGGTGGCGGCGACAGGAGTGATCATGCTCGCCGCGATGCCGGTGCTGATAGGCCTGCAACTGCTGCTTGCGTTCCTTGCCTATGACATCGCAGGGGTGCCGCGGAATACGCTCACGCCCGGGCTATGGGGCTGACGTGTGAGCAGGCCTTCCACGATATCCGGCTTGCCTCGCCAAGTACTTGCCTATTTCATCGTGGGGGGGATTGCACTGTGCGTGGACTGGGCTGCGTTCGTGTGGATGACCTGGTTGGAGCTTGGCACTGCGCCAGCCAACCTGGGGGCGCGATTGCTGGGCGCGTTGGCGGCCTACAGCCTCAACGGCCTGTTCACCTTCCGCGAGGAAGGAGCCAGTAAGCTCGGCTGGCAACGCATGCTGCGCTATGGAGTGCTCTGGTGCGGGATGACCGTTGCCAGCACCGCGGCGCTGGTGATGGTCAACCGCGTGCTTGGGGTGCAAGTGGCATGGTTGGCCAAACCGCTGGTCGAGCTGGTGCTGGCAGCTTGTTCTTTTCTGGCATGCAGGTACTGGGTCTACAAATGAAGAAGGAGCCGATAGGCTCCTTCTTCACCTCAATCATTCGATGGTCTGTCGCGAGTCAGCCCAGCGCCGCTTCCAGCTCCGGCAGGATCTGGAACAGATCCCCCACCAGGCCGATGTCCGCGATCTCGAAGATCGGCGCGTCGCCGTCCTTGTTGATGGCCACGATCGTGCCGGCGTCCTTGATGCCGGTGAGGTGCTGGATGGCGCCGCTGATGCCGACGGCGACGTACAGCTCCGGGGCGATGATCTTGCCGGTCTGGCCGACCTGCAGTTCGTTCGGCACGTAGCCGGCGTCGACCGCCGCGCGCGAGGCGCCCACCGCCGCGCCCAGCTTGTCGGCCAGCGCGTAGATGACCTTGAAGTTCTCCTCGCTGCCGACGCCGCGGCCGCCGGAGACCACGCGCTTGGCGCTCTGCAGGTCGGGGCGGTCGGACTTGCCGGCGGCCAGGCCCTTGAAGCGGGTGTGCGCGGGCAGAGCGGCATCGACGCTGGTGGCTTCGACCGCGGCGCTGCCGCCCTGCGCGGCTTCCGGCCAGGAGGCGGTGCGCACAGTGGCGACCACGACCTGGTCGGCCGGTGCCTCGACGGTGATGATGGCGTTGCCGGCGTAGATCGGGCGCTTGAAGGTGTGGCTGCCTTCCACCGCCATCAGGTCGGAGACCTGGTTCACGCCCAGCAGCGCGGCGACGCAGGGCATCAGGTCCTTGCCGAAGGTGGTGGACGGCCCGAACACGTGGCTGTAGCCCTGGGCCAGCGCCGCGACCTGCGGGGCCAGCACCTGCGCGATGGCATCGGCATTGGCGGGGTTGGCGACGGTCAGCACCTTGCGCACGCCGGCGATCTGCGCGGCCTGCGCGGCGACGGCGGCCGGGTCGGCGGCCAGCACCACGACGTCGATGGCGGCGGGCGAGAGCGCCTGCGCGGCGGACACGGTCTTGGCGGTGGCGGCGTTGAGCTTGCCGCCCAGGTGTTCGGCAACGATCAGGACGTTGGACATCACAGGAGCCCCTTCTGCTTGAGCGCGGCGACCAGCTCGGCCGCATCCTTCACCATCACCCCGCGGCTGCGCTTGGCCGGCGCTGCGTAGTGGGTGGTCTTGAGCGAGTCGTTGGCATCGACGCCGAGGTCGCTGAAAGCGATGGTTTCGAGCGGCTTGCTCTTGGCCTTCATGATGTCGGGCAGCTTGATGAAGCGCGGCTCGTTGAGGCGCAGGTCGGTGGTGACCACCGCCGGCAGGTCGACTTCCAGCGTTTCCAGGCCGGCATCGACCTCGCGGACCACGGTGGCCTTGCCATCGGCAACATCCAGCTTGGACGCGAAGGTGGCCTGCGGGCGGCCCCACAGCGTGGCCAGCATCTGACCGGTCTGGCTGGCGTCGTCGTCGATCGCCTGCTTGCCGAGGATGACCAGGTCCGGCTGTTCCTTCTCGATCAGCTTGAGCAGGGCGCGGGCCGCGGTCAGTGGCTGCACCGGGCCGTCGGCGACCACGTGGATGGCGCGGTTGGCGCCCATCGCCAGACCGTTGCGTAGGTGCGGCTGGGCGTCGGCGGGCGCAATCGTGGCGACCACCACTTCGCTGGCGATGCCCTTGTCGCGCAGGCGCAGGGCTTCTTCCAGCGCGATGTCGTCGAACGGGTTGGGCGACAGCTTGACGCCGTCGGTGACCACGCCGGAACCGTCCGGCTTGACCTGGATGCGGACGTTGTAGTCCACCACGCGCTTGTAGCCGACGAGGATCTTCATCGTGCGGATGTCCTTGCTGGAGCGAGAAAGGGGCCTTTCGAGCCGACCGCCTATTTTAGCGGACGCCCGGCCGCGCTGCCTGCGCGACCGGCGATTGCCCGAAAGTACGCTGGGTGTTCTCGCACGAATCGCTAGAATGGCTGCTCTACCCGCATTGGAGAACGGCCCGTGGCGTCCGCCAAGAGCAAGCTGTACGACAGTGCCGCCGCCGCCCTGGATGGGCTGGTGGCGGATGGCCAGACCCTCGCCGTCGGCGGCTTCGGCCTGTGCGGCATCCCCGAGGCGCTGATCGAGGCGCTGCGCGATTCCGGGGTGAAGAACCTGACCGCGATTTCCAACAACGCGGGCGTGGACGGGTTCGGCCTTGGCCAGCTGCTGGGCACGCGGCAGATCCGCAAGATGATTTCCTCCTACGTCGGCGAGAACAAGGAGTTCGAGCGCCAGTTCCTGGCCGGTGAGCTCGAGCTGGAGTTCAACCCGCAGGGCACGCTGGCCGAACGTCTGCGCGCGGGGGGCGCCGGCATCCCCGCGTTCTTCACCGCTACCGGTTACGGCACGGTGGTGGCCGAAGGCAAGGAGACCCGCGAGTTCGACGGCCGCATGTACGTGATGGAAACCGCGCTGAAGGCGGACGTGTCGCTGGTCAAGGCATGGAAGGCCGACAAGGCCGGCAACCTGGTCTTCCGCAAGACCGCGCGCAACTTCAACCCGGCCTGCGCGATGGCCGGCAAAGTCTGCGTGGCCGAGGTGGAGGAGCTGGTGGAGATCGGTGACATCGACCCCGACCACGTGCACCTGCCCGGCATCTACGTGCAGCGCATCGTCGTCAACCCGACGCCGGAGAAGCGCATCGAGCAGCGCACCATTCGCCAGCCGGAGGGCAACTGAGATGGCCTGGACCCGCGAACAGATGGCGCAGCGCGCCGCCCGCGAACTCACCGACGGCGCCTACGTCAACCTCGGCATCGGCTTGCCCACGCTGGTGGCCAACTACATCCCGGACGGGATGAACGTGTGGCTACAGAGCGAGAACGGCCTGCTCGGCATCGGCCCGTTCCCGACCGAAGCCGAACTCGACGCCGACCTGATCAATGCCGGCAAGCAGACCGTCACCACGCAGCCAGGCGCCAGCTTCTTCGGCAGCCACGACTCGTTCGCGATGATCCGCGGCGGCCACATCAACCTGGCGATCCTCGGCGCGATGGAAGTGACCGACAAGGGCGACCTGGCCAACTGGATGGTGCCCGGCAAGATGGTCAAGGGCATGGGCGGCGCGATGGACCTGGTGGCCGGGGTGCAGCGGGTGGTGGTGCTGATGGAGCACGTCACCAAGGCCGGCACCCCGAAGATCATCCCCGAATGCACCCTGCCGCTGACCGGCGTGGGCGTGGTCAACCGCATCATCACCGAGCTGGGCGTGTTCGACGTGACGTCGGATGGCTTGAAGTTGGTCGAACTGGCCGAAGGCGTCAGCCGCGAGGAAGCTGTCGAAAAGACGGGCGTGCCGCTGCGCTGAGGTATCGCGGGGGGCCGCCAACAGGCGAACCCCTTCCGCGAATGTCCTCCGGCAGCGGCGTTGCCGCTGCCTCCTCCTTGATTTCGCTACAGGAGTTCGCCTGCCGGCGTCCCCAGATCGACGAAACGGCGGGCCTGCCCCGGTCCTTGATCCTCATGCCACCGCAGCCCGGACGTTGCGAAGGCTCCGGCGGGCCGGGGCTTGCGGCGAAATCAAGGAGGAGGCAGCGACCGTCAGGGCGTTGCCGGGGGACATTCGCCGCGGGGCCCGGCCCGCCGGAGTCTGGCCCGTTCGACAATCACATGTTCTGGTAATTCGGCCCGCCGCCGCCCTGCGGCGCCACCCAGACGATGTTCTGGGTCGGGTCCTTGATGTCGCAGGTCTTGCAGTGCACGCAGTTGGCGGCGTTGATCTGCAGGCGCTCGTTGCCGGCCTCGCCGACGAATTCGTATACGCCGGCCGGGCAGTAGCGCGCCTCGGGACCGGCGTATTCCTTGAGGTTCACCGTCACCGGGATGGCCGGGTTCTTCAGGGTCAGGTGCGCCGGCTGGTTCTCGTCGTGGTGGGTACTGGACAGGAACACCGAGCTGAGGCGGTCGAAGGTCAGCACGCCATCGGGCTTCGGATATTCGATCTTCGGCTGGCTCGCCGCGGGCTGCAGGCAGGCGTAATCGGGCGTCTGGCGATGGATCGTCCACGGCGGGTTGCGGATGCCCAGTTTCGGCAACAGCCACTGTTCGATCCCGGTCATCAGGGTGGCGAAGCTGCGGCCCTTCTTGAACCACTGCTTGAAGTTCTTCGACTGCAGCAGCTCGGCGTGCAGCCAGCTCTTCTCGAAGGCGGCCGGGTAGGCGGTGAGTTCGTCGCGCTGGCGGCCCTCACCCAGCGCCGCGAACGCGGCCTCGGCGGCCAGCATGCCGGTCTTGAGGGCGGCGTGGCTGCCTTTGATGCGGCTGGCGTTGAGGAAGCCGGCTTCGCAGCCGACCAGCGCGCCGCCGGGGAAGATGGTCTTCGGCAGGCTGAGCAGGCCGCCGGCGGTCAGCGCGCGCGCGCCGTAGCCGATGCGCTTGCCGCCTTCCAGGTGCTTGCGGATCGACGGATGGGTCTTGAAGCGCTGGAACTCGCCGAACGGGCTCAGCCACGGATTCTTGTAATCCAGCCCGATCACGAACCCGACCGCGATCTTGCCGTCCTCGGCGTGGTACAGGAACGAGCCGCCATAGGTATCACTGTCCAGCGGCCAGCCGGCGGTGTGTACCACCAGGCCGGGCTGGTGCCGGGCCGGATCGGCCTGCCACAGCTCCTTGATGCCGATCGCATAGCTCTGCGGGTCCTTGCCTTCGTCCAGCTTGTATTTGGCGATCAGTTCGCGGCCGAGCTGGCCGCGCGCGCCTTCGGCGAAGATCGTGTACTTGGCGTGCAGTTCCATGCCCGGCTGGTACTGGTCGGTGGGCTGGCCGTCCTTGCCGATGCCCATGTCGCCGGTGGCCACGCCCTTGACCGCGCCGGCCTCGTCAAACAGCAGTTCGGCGGCGGCGAAGCCGGGGAAGATCTCCACGCCCAGTGCTTCCGCCTGCTGGGCCAGCCAGCGCGCCAGCGCGCCGAGGCTGACCACGTAGTTGCCGTGGTTGTGGAAGCACTCGGGCAGCAGCCAGTGCGGGGTGGCGCGGGCGGAGGTTTCATCCAGGAACAGGAATTCGTCGCGCGTCACCGCCTGCTTCAGCGGGGCGCCGCGCTCCTTCCAGTCGGGGAACAACTCGGTCAGCGCCTTCGGATCGACGATGGCCCCGGACAGGATGTGCGCGCCCGGCTCGGAGCCTTTTTCCAGCACGCAGACCGAGACCTCGCTGCCGGCCGCGCTGGCCAACTGCTTGAGCCGGATCGCGGTGGCGAGGCCAGCCGGGCCGGCGCCAACCACCACAATGTCGTATTCCATCGACTCGCGTTCGACGGCGTCCTGGGCGGCTGGATTCATGCGGCTCTCCTCTGGCAGACCGTCGATTGTCCGGGCTTTGTCTGGAGCCGGCAATCTAGGGCGCTGGAATGCCGTGTCCGCAGGTCAACGCGCGGGCGTAGAAGGATGCGGCTGGCCGGTGTGCGCCTGTCCGGTCTGCAGGCTCCAGCCGGCAACATCATGGCCCAACGCGGACAGCGCTTGCGCGAAGGCATCGGCGACCTCCGCTACTGCGACTCCCGCTGCGGGCTGCGACTGGCGGAAGTTGCGGCTGCCGGCCACGGTCTGGTCGCGCAAGTGCAGCAGCGTGGCGTTGACCTCAACCACCGCGGCGGGCGATGCATTCCCCGCATACTCGGCGCGGAACCTGCGGATCTCCAGCAACAGCCGGTAGTCGGAACTGACCCCGCTGCCCTGGCGGGCGACCAGCGGCAGCTTGCCGCTGTCCTCCAGCGTGCGCAACACCACGTCCTGCACCATCTCCGCCGGCGTGCGCGCCCACAGCGCGCCGCGATAGACCTGCAGTTCGCCCGGCACCGGGCTGACCACGATGCGCGGGCCGTCGTCCATCTGCGCCTCGCCGGGGTGAGCGACGGCCAGCGACCAGTCGGCGGCCGGCCACGAAGGCTCGACCCGCAGCGCGGGTTCCGGCGCATAGATCGTCGGGGTTTCGCGCGGCCCGCCGATCAGGCTGCTGCAGCCGGCCAGCAGCAGGCTGGCGGCGAGCAGGGCGGGGTGGAGGTATCGCTGCAGGGGGCTCATTTGGGGTCGAACTCCTTGGGTGCGTCGCGGCCCAGGATGTAGCGCGCGGGATTGCCTTCCATCCGACCGCTGAGCGCGCGCAGGTCGCGCATCAGCGCGCGCAGCTCCACGAGGGTCGGGCCCAGCTGGGCCAGGCCGTCGCTGGTGAAGCTCTGCAGCGCCGGGCGGTTCTCCGCGATCATGGCGTTGGCATTGCCGGCGGTCGCGTCCAGCTTCGTCACCACCGCGTCGAGCTTGTCCAGCAGCGCCGGCAGGCGTTGCACGAAGTCCTGGTCGATGCCCTGGATCGCGCCGTCGGCGTGGTCCAGCGTGGTCTTCAGGGTAGCGGTGGCGTCGCGCGCGTTGACGATCAACTCGCTGATCTCCTCGCGGCGTCCCGCAATGCTGCCGGTGGCCTGTTCGAGGTGTTCCAGCGTGGCGGCAATGCGCTGGATGTTCTCTTCGCTCAGCACCTGGTCCAGCCGCGCCACCAGCCGGTTGGCAGTGTCGGCGATGTTCTGCAGCGCCGACGGCTCGGTGCGGATGACCGGAAGCTGGCCCTCGGCCGGTGGCTGCAGCGCCGGCGCTTTCGGGCTGCCGCCGGTGAGCTGGATGAACGGCACGCCGGTGATGCCCTGCTGCGAGAGCTTGGCGCGGGTGTCGGTTTTCACCGGCGTGTTGGCTTTCACCTTCAGCCGCGCGATGACCCGGCGCGCATCGTTGTCGTCCAGGCTCAGGCTTTCCACCGTGCCCACCGCCAGGCCGTTGTACTGCACGCTGCCGCCTTCGGTCAGGCCGGTCACCGGCTCGGTGAACACCACCATGTATTCGCGCCAGTTGCGCGCGGCGGAGAAGTTGCTGGCCCACAGTGCGAACAGCAGCAGCAGCACCGTGGTGATCAGGGTGAAGGTGCCGATCAGCACATAGTTGGCGCGCGTCTCCATCAGCTGTGCTCCATCAGTCGTTTGCTCCCGCCGTTGCGCGCGCGGCGCGCGCACGCGGGCCGTTGAAATATTCCTGCACCCACGGATGGTCGAGCCGCTCCAGCTCGGCCACCGGCGCGGTTGCCAGCACCTTGCGGTCGGCCAGCACCGCCACCCGGTCACAGATAGCGTATAGCGTGTCGAGATCGTGGGTGATGAGGAACACGGTCAGGCCCAGCGCGCGGCGCAGGGTCAGGATCAGCGCGTCGAACGCCGCGGCGCCGATCGGGTCGAGGCCGGCGGTGGGTTCGTCGAGGAACAGCAGTGGCGGGTCCAGCGCCAGCGCGCGCGCCAGCGCGGCGCGCTTGCGCATGCCGCCGGACAGCTGCGAGGGCAGTTTGTCGATGGCGTCGGCCGGCAGCCCGGCCAGCTTGATCTTCAGCAGCGCCAGCTCGTAGCGCAGCGATTCGGGCAGCTCCGGGTAGTACTCCTTCAGCGGCACCTGCACGTTCTCGCCGACGGTCAGCGACGAGAACAGCGCGCCGTCCTGGAACAGCACCCCGGTGCTGCGCTGGATGTGCCGGCGCAGCACCGGGTCGGTCGAGGTCGCGTCCATCCCCAGCACTTCGATGCGGCCGGCATCGGCCCTGCGCAGCCCCAGCACCGCGCGCATCAGCACCGACTTGCCCGAGCCCGAACCGCCGACCACGCCGAGGATCTCGCCGCGCCGCACGTCCAGGTCGACGCCGTCGTGCACCACCTGTTCACCGAAGTGGTTGACGAGCCCGCGCACGCGCACCACCGGCGTCTCGCCGGCGGCGCTGCCGTTGCCGGCGCGGAGTGCGATGGGATCGGCCATGCTCAGTAATCCATCTGCATGAACCACAGCGCGGCGAAGGCGTCGATCACGATCACCAACGAGATCGCCTGCACCACGCTGGACGTGGTGCGTTCGCCCAGCGACTGCGCAGTGCCCTTCACCTGCAGCCCCTCCAGGCAGCCGATCAAGGCGATCACCAGCGCGAACAAGGGCGCCTTGGCCATGCCGACCACGAAATGCCGCAGCTCCAGGGTTTCGTGGGTGCGTGCGATGTAGGCGGCAACCGGAATGTCGAGGTTGGCCGCGCCCACCGCCATGCCGCCCAGCATGCCCGCCAGCATCGCGATGAAGGTCAGCAGCGGCAGCATCGCCAGCAGCGCCAGCACGCGCGGGATCACCAGCAGGTCGACCGGGTCGAGGCCGAGCACGCGGATCGCATCGACCTCCTCGCGGTTCACCATCATGCCGATTTGCGCGGTGAACGCGCTGGCAGTGCGGCCGGCCAGCAGGATCGCGGTAAGCAGAACTCCAAATTCGCGCAAGAAGGCGGCGTTGACCAACTCGACCACGAAGATGGTGGCGCCGAAGTCGACCAGCACCATCGCGCCAAGGAAGGCGATCACCGCGCCGACCATGAACGACAGCAGCGCCACCAGCGGCACCGCGTCGAGGCCAATCTGTTCCATGTGATGGACGGTGGCGGTCAGCCGCAGCCGCGCCGGCTGCTTCAACAGGCGCAGCAGCTTGGCCTGCACCTCGCCGAAGAAGCCAACCAGCAGCACCACCTCGCGGGTGTTCTCCACCACCGCGCGACCGAGGCGTTCCATTGCCGCATGCACGCCAAGTTCGCGCTTGCGCGCGGGACGGTCGTCGTGGACGTTCTCGATCGCATCCACCAGCGGCTGCTGGTCGGCGCGGAAGCGCATCGTCGAATAGTCCAGCCCGCGGCGATCGGCGAAGCGCAGCAACTGCAGCACGCCCAGCGTGTCCAACCGCTCGCAGCCGCGCGCATCCACGCCGCCCACGTGTTCCGGCGCGCCACCAAGCGCGGTCGCGATCGCCGTGGCATGGCGCAGCGTCCAGCGGCCGCGCAGGCGCAGGATGCCCGGATCGAGATCCGGGTCGATGCCGGCGGCAGGCGTTTCGCTGTCGTTGACCGGGTCCATGCCGAGCAAGCTTACGCAATGCCGTGTGGACGTGGGAATGCGCCATCGCCCATGCGATGCTTGTGCGCCTTCTTCGCCCGCCCGCCATGACCGAAGCGACCTACACCGAACGCATTGCCTTCGTGGTGGACCTGGCCCGGCACCTGCACGCCTACGGCACCACCTCGCAGCGCATGGAGGCGGCGATCGAGTCGGTGGCGCGCAAGCTGGCGCTGGAATGCCAGCCGTGGTGCAACCCGACCGGGATCATCCTGTCGTTCAGCGATCCGGCGCGGCCGGCCGGCGAGTCGGATACCACCCGCATCATCCGTCCGGGCCTGGGCGATACCAATCTGCGCAAGCTGTGCGAAGCCGACCGCATTGCCGAGGACGTGATCAACGGACGGATGGGCATCGGCGCAGGGCGTGCGGCCCTGCGCGAGCTGGACCGTCCCGGCGGCAGGCGCGGGCAGGTAATGGCGGCACTCGGCTTCGCGCTGGCCTCGGCCGCGGTGGCCGGGCTGCTGCGGCTGCCGTGGCTGGACATCGCCACCGCCTGCGTGATCGGCCTGCTGATCGGCGGCCTGGCGGTGGCCGCGCAGTCGCGGCCGAGCCTGCACGAAAGTTTCGAGGCGCTGGCCGGCCTGCTGGCTGGCACGGTGGCGATCCTGGTCAGCGGTTTCGTCGGGCCGCTGAACCTCAATACCGTGATCATCGCGGCGGTCATCGTGCTGCTGCCCGGCATGACCCTGGCGTTGTCCACCAACGAATTGACCAGCCGTCACCTGGTATCCGGCACCGCGCGCTTCGCCGGTGCACTGATGACCATCGTCAGCCTGACCATCGGCATCGCGATCGCGTTCGGGATGGCCGATGTGGTCGGCATCGAACCGCAGGTGCGGGCGCTGCGCTCGCAGCCGGAATGGGTGGTCTGGTGCGCGTTGGCGCTGGCTGCCTATGCGTTCGCGGTGCTGTTCCAGGCCGGCCGTCGTGATTACCCGCTGGTGATGGGTTCGGTGATCGCGGGCTATCTGATTTCGCGCTTTTCCGGCGAATGGCTGGGGCCGATTGCCGGCGTGTTCCTGGCCGCGCTGGCGGCAACCGCGGCGGGTAATGCCTATGCGCGCTGGTTCAACAGGCCCGGCGCGCTGATCCGCCTGCCGGGCATCATCATTCTGGTTCCCGGCAGCATTTCCCTGCGCGGGGTGATTTCGCTGGTGCAGTCGCAGGACATCGGTGCCGGCGAAACCGCGGCGATGGCCGCGCTCAATACCCTGATGGCGCTGCTGGCGGGGCTGGTATTCGGCAACCTGCTGATCTCGGCGCGGCGCAGCCTTTGAGCGCGGCTTGATTCGGCGCGATACGAAAACAAAAACGCCGGCATGATGCCGGCGTTTTCGATTCCGATGGCGCGCGCTTACTTGATCAGCAGATCTTCCAGCTTGCGGCCGTTGGCGATTTCCGCCGCCACCCAGCGCGGCTGGCGGCCACGGCCGGTCCAGGTGTCTTTCTCGTTGGCCGGGTTGCGATACTTCGGCGCCACCTTGCCGGTGCTGCGGCCCTTGGCGGCCTTGCGCGCCTTCTTGGCTGCCGGCGCGGCGGCGGCGCTGCCACCGGTCTTGCCGTACAGCTCTTCGAACGTCCAGCCGGAGGCCTTCAGCACCTTGGCGACGGCTGTCTTGGTCTGCGCGGCCGGCTTGCGCTTGGCCAGCACCTTGCGGCGGCTGTTGGCGCGCTTGATCAGCGCGGCGAGTTCCTGCGGGTTCAGCGTTTCGATATTCAGGCTCATGGGCTCTTCTTTTATTTGATGGCGGGATATTTGATGGGAGGATCATCCGGTCCGTGGATGGACGGATGATAACCACGGAGACCTTTGTCGCCAATATCCCCGCAATAACGGGTTTGCTCGGCTGGCTGCCTCAGCCGTTGGCGATCCGTGCCAGCAGGGCGGCCCGGTCCAGGTTTTCCGCCTCGGCCGCGCTGCGCGCGCGATATTCGAAAGTGCCGGCTTCCAGCCCGCGCCCGGACACCACTACCCGGTGCGGGATGCCGATCAGTTCGATATCCGCAAACATCGCGCCGGGGCGCAGTCCGCGGTCGTCCAGCGCGGTGTCGATGCCGGCGGCATTCAATTCCGCGTGCAGGGTTTCGGCGGCTTCTGCCACCGCCGGGTCGTTCTTCGGATTGATCACGCAGACCGCCACCTGCCACGGCGCCATCGCCTGCGGCCAGCGGATGCCGGCGTCGTCGTGGTTCTGCTCTATCGCCGCGGCGACGATGCGCGACACGCCGATGCCGTAGCAGCCCATCGCCGGATGCACCGCCTTGCCGTTGCCATCCAGAACCGTGCATTTCATCGCTTCGGAATATTTGCGGCCGAGCGCGAACACGTGGCCGACCTCGATCCCGCGCGCCATCCGCAGGCTGCCGTTGCCGTCCGGCGACGGGTCGCCTTCGACCACGTTGCGGATATCGGCGGTTTCCGGCTCCGGCAGATCCCGGCCCCAGTTGACGCCGGCGATATGGAAGCCGGGTTTGTTGGCGCCGACCACGAAATCGGCCAGCGCGGCCACGCTGCGGTCGGCGATGACGCGGATCGGCTTTTGCGCATGCAGCGGGCCAAGGAAGCCGGGTTCGCTGCCAAGGTATTCGAGGATTTCCGCTTCGGTGGCCAGCCGGTAATCGGCCAGCCCCGGCAGTTTCGCCAGCTTGATTTCATTGACCGAATGGTCGCCGCGCACCAGCGCCAGCACGAATTGCCCGCCCTTTTCGGGCAGGTTGCCGTCGCCATCGCCGGCCATGATCGCCACCGATTTCACCGTGCGCGCCAGCGAAATGCCCATCAGCGCGGACACGTCCTCGCAGGTTTTCTGGGCTGGCGTTTCGATGTCGCGCAGCGCTTCCGATGCCGCCGGGCGCGCACCCGGCGAAACCGCTTCGGCCAGCTCGACGTTGGCGGCGTAATCGGAGGTTTCCGAGAACGCCAGCGCGTCCTCGCCGGAATCGGCCAGCACGTGGAATTCGTGCGAGGCGCTGCCGCCGATCGCGCCGGTGTCCGCCGCCACCGCGCGGAACTTCAGCCCCAAGCGGGTGAAGATGCGCGTGTAGGTGTCGTACATGGTGCGGTACTGGGCATGCAGCGATTCATCGTCGGCGTGGAAGGAATAGGCGTCCTTCATGATGAATTCGCGCGCGCGCATCACCCCGAAACGCGGGCGGATTTCGTCGCGGAACTTGCTGGTGATCTGGTAGAAATTCACCGGCAGCTGCTTATAGCTGGCGATTTCCTGGCGGAAGAAATCGGTCACCGCCTCTTCGGCGGTGGGGGTGAAGCAGTATTCCTGTTCCTTGCGGTCGCGGATCTTCAGCAGCTGCGGGCCGAATTTCGCCCAGCGCCCGGTTTCCTCCCACAGCTCGCGCGGCTGCACCGAGGGCATCGCCATTTCTATCGCGCCGGCGCGGTTCATTTCCTCGCGCACAACGGCTTCCACCTTGCGCAGCACCCGCAGCCCCAGCGGCGACCAGGTGTACAGGCCGGCGGCAAGCTTGCGGATCATGCCGGCCTTGAGCATCAGCTTGTGGCTGACGATCTCGGCGTCGGCGGGCGTTTCTTTCTCGGTGCGGAGGTGGAATTGCGACAGGCGCATGGCATTCGGGCGTGGGGAAAACCCGCATTCTGCCACGCGCCGCCGACGCCCCCGCGGCGCGGAGCGCTATTTCGCGCCGTCCACCGCCATGCCGTCCTGCGGGTTGCGGTTGATCCGCTCGTAGCGGCGGCCTTTTGGCGGTTCTTCGGTGACCTGCAGGTTGCCGGCATCGTCGCGCCAGCGGTACAGCGCATTGGCGCGCTCGGCCTGGATCGTCGCCACCTCTGCGGCGGCCTGGCGCTCGCGCTCGCGGCGCGGCATCTCGGTGGTGAACCACCACCACGCGGCGGCCGCCAGTGCCACCGCGACCAGCAGCATGCCCAGCTGCCTCACGGCTTGGCCTGCATGCAGAACGCCTTGACCGCCGCCTGGTTGAGCTCCAGCTGGGCCTTGTGCTCGTTGGCGCTCATGTTGCGGTCGGGCTTGCCGTCGCCGTTGGTGTCGATGCCGATCGGCCCGCCGGCCTGCAGGCGGGTGACGTTGCCGCGGGCCTTGGTGCACTGTTCGCTTTCCGGCTGCTTGGCCGCGGTTTCCGCCGGTTTGCCGTCCTTGACCTCGATGTCGCGGGTCTGGTGGCCCTGCTTGGGCGCGACGTCGGTGTAGTGGGTCACGCCGTTGGCGTCCTTCCACTGATAGACGCGCTGCTGGGCCAATGCCGGTGCGGCGACCAGGGTCAGCGCCAGCGCGACGGCAAGAGTGCGGATGTTGGTCATGCGGGCGGCTCCGGGGGAATGTATGCCGATTGCAGCACCGCGCCGCCGCCGCCGCAAGCCCGTAAACTGACGGGATGGACGAAAACGGAACCCCCGCCCCGCGCCCGCGCGCCCGCGGCATCTACCTGCTGCCCAACCTGTTCACCACCGGCGGGTTGTTCGGCGGCTTCTTCGCCATCATCGCGGCCTCCCAGGGGCGCTTCGAGGCGGCCTGCATCGCCATCTTCGTGGCGGCCGTGCTGGACGGGCTGGATGGCCGGGTGGCCCGGCTCACCAACACCCAGAGCGAGTTCGGGGTGCAGTACGACTCGCTGGCCGACCTGATCAGCTTCGGCATGGCCCCGGCCATGCTGATGTACCACTGGGCATTGGTGTCGATGAAGCTGGACAGCCTGACCCTCGGCAAGATCGGCTGGCTGGCGGCGTTCCTGTACGCCGCCTGCGCGGCGCTGCGGCTGGCCCGCTTCAACAGCCAGGTCGGCACCGTGGACAAGCGCTGGTTCGTCGGTCTGGCCAGCCCGGCGGCGGCGGGACTGATGGCCAGCTTCGTCTGGGTCTGCCAGGAATTCGGCTGGTCGGGCGAGGAGCTGCGCTATGCGGCGCTGGCGCTGTCCGTGGCGGCAGGCCTGCTGATGGTCAGCCGGATCCGCTACAGCAGCTTCAAGGGCAGCGGCAGCGGGCCGAAGGCCGACCGGGTGCCGTTCTTCGTGCTGGTGGTGGCGCTGGCGATCCTGATTGCGCTGTGGGTTGCGCCGGCGGTGACGCTGCTGACCGCCAGCACGCTGTACGCGCTTTCGGGGCCGCTGATGTGGCTGCGCCGTCGTCACCCGTCGGGGCAGGACGCCTGAGCGTGAGCTGGGACGGCTTCCAGCGCGCGGTGCTGGCCGAGTTCGGCCACGTGCTGTATCGCCTGCCTGATGCGCCTTCCGCGCCTGTCGCCGGCGGCGGGATGGCGCTGGACGCGTCGATGCTGGCGCGGCTGGCGCGCGCGGCCGGGGTGTCGCCGGAAGCGTTGCTGGCCCGCGCCGACATCGCTGCACAGAGTGCCCGCCTGCGCGGCGACGCCGCCGCCAAGCGCGCGCTGTGGCCGCGCCTGCGCGCATTGCGGCGCGACGCTTCGGCATGAGCGCCATGCAGCAGGCCTACCAGGCGGAAACCGCGCCGGGCCTGCGGCCGATGCGCGAGGCCGACCTCGACGCGGTGATGCTGATCGAACAGCGCGCCTATCCGTACCCGTGGACCCGCGGCATCTTCCGCGACTGCCTGCACGCCGGTTATCCGATGTGGTTGCTGGAACGGCAGGGCGTGATCGTCGGCTACGGCGTACTCAGCATCGCCGCCGGCGAAGCGCACGTGCTCAACCTGTGCACCGCGCCCGGCAACGAAGGCCAGGGCCTGGGCGCGCGGATGCTGCAGACGCTGCTGAAGATCGCCCGTGGCAATGGCGCGCAGCGGGTGTTCCTGGAAGTGCGGCCGTCCAATCCGCGCGCGATCGCGCTGTACGAGCGCAGCGGCTTCAACGAGATTGGCCGGCGCCCGCGCTACTACCCGGCGCGCGACGGCCGCGAGGACGCCATCGTGATGGCGATGGAGCTGCTGGACTGAGCGCCCCCCAGCGCGGCCGCGGTGGCGCGGCCGGCGAATCAATAGAATGGCGGCATGGACATCTTCAAGAGCTTTACCCTCGAGGCCGCGCACCGGCTGCCCAATGTTCCCGAGGGGCACAAGTGCGCGCGCCTGCACGGACACTCGTTCCGGATCGAACTGCACGTCTCCGGCGAGCCCGACCCTCATACCGGCTGGGTGATGGATTTCGCCGAGCTGAAGGCGGCGTTCGCGCCGCTGTACGAACAGCTGGACCACCACTACCTCAACGACATCGAAGGTCTGGAAAACCCCACCAGCGAGCGGCTGGCGCAGTGGATCTGGGCGCGGATGAAGCCGCGGGTGCCGCTGCTGTCGGAAGTGGTGGTGCACGAGACCTGCACTTCCGGCTGCCGCTACCGGGGCTGAACGCCGCCGCCATCCGGGCGGCTTCTAATTGACAATCATTCGCAAATGATATTGAATCGCGCCATTGGTTCCAGCCGGTGGCACGCGATGTACGTCTGTATCTGCAACGGGGTGACGGATCGGCAGATCCGCGAAGCAGCCGATGCCGGCTGCGACAGCGTTTCCGAAATGACCATGCGCACCGGCGCCGGTGCCAGCTGCGGATCCTGCCTGGGCCTGGTGGCGGAGTTGATCGACGAGGCCCGCGCCCGCCGCGCGCTGCCGCTGCCGATGCCGATGCTGGCCCACGCGGCCTGAGTCCCGGCCGCGGCTGCGCATCCGCATCGCAAGCAGGACTCTTCGCGTTTCGCCCAGGGCGATGCGGCAGGCGGTACATTGGCGCTTTCCCCGCAGGAGGACGCCATGAAGGGCGACGCCAAGGTCATCGGCTATCTGAACAAGGCGCTCTACAACGAGCTGACAGCGATCAACCAGTATTTCCTGCACGCCAAGATGCTGAAGAACTGGGGCCTGAAGGCGCTGGCCGACCACGAGCACCACGAGTCCATCGACGAGATGAAGCATGCCGATGCGCTGTCCGAGCGCATCCTGTTCCTCGATGGCCTGCCCAACTTCCAGGCGCTGGGCAAGATCCGCATCGGCGAGACGCCGCTGGAGATCCTGCGCTGCGACCTGGCGCTGGAGCTGGAGGCGGTGCCGCTGCTGCGCGAGGCGATCGCCTATTGCGAAACCGTGGCCGACTACGTCAGCCGCAAGCTGTTCGCCGACATCCTGGATTCCGAGGAAGAGCACATCGACTGGATCGAGACCCAGCTTTCGCTGGTCGAGCGTCTGGGCGAGGCGAACTACCTGGCGCAGCAACTCGACCGCAGCTGAGCGCAGGCCCGGTCGCCGCGCTGGCGGCGAACCGGAGCCGCCGCCGCTCAGCGCGGCAGCGTGGCCTGCAGCGCTGCGCGCACCTGCGCGAACTCGCCGACGATCCGCGCCACCGCGCTGCCCGGGTTGGCCAAAGTGCCGTCGCGGGCGCCGTGTTCAAGGTCGCGCGCGGCTTCCGACAGGGTGGTGGCGCCGACGTTGGCGCTGGAAGACTTCAGCGTGTGCGCGGCCACCCGCAGCGCGATCGGATCATTGCTGGCGGCCGCCCGTTCCAGCTGGGCAATCAGCCGCGGCGCGTCTTCCAGGTAAACGGTGACGATGCGGTCCACTTCCGGGCCCAGCACCTCGCGCAGCTCGCCCAGCACGCTGCTGTCCAGCACCGGCGGTGAACGCTCGGCCATCTGCGCGGCCGGCGGCAGGCTTTCCGGTACCGCCAGGTTGGAGCTCTTCCAGCGCGTCACGCACTGCTCCAGCTCGGCGCGGGTGACCGGCTTGGCCAGGTAATCGTCCATGCCGGCGTCCAGGCACTTCTGGCGGTCGCCGGCCATTGCGTTGGCGGTCATCGCCACGATCGGCAGGCGCCGCTCGAGGCTGCGCTCCTGTTCGATCTCGCGCCAGCGGCGGGTGGCGGCATAGCCGTCCAGCACCGGCATCTGGCAGTCCATCAGCACCAGGTCGTAGTCGCCGTCGTCGAGCTTCTCCAGCGCGGCCTGGCCGTTGCCGGCCGCGTCGCAGTCCACGCCCAGCACCTGCAGCAGGCGTTGCGCCACCATCAGGTTGACCGGGTTGTCCTCCACCAGCAGCACGCGGGTCTTGCGCTCCGGCATCGTGCGCGGGGTACGCGGCGTCGGCTCTGGATGCGGGTCGTGGTGCGACCACGACACCCCGGAGGCGGATAGCGCGGCACGCAGGTCGACGTCCTCGACGTTGCGCGGAATGATCGTCGCCGACAGCGGCAGGTCGAGCGAGGTCACTTCATCGCCGCGCAGGTAGACCAGGCGGGCATCGCCGAACTGCGAGCGGCGCTCCATGTTGCGCGCCAGCGACAGCGCGGTGCTGCGGATGCTGGACAGGTCGGCCAACACCACCGAGTAGTTCCACGGCTCGCCCTGGGCGCGCGCCTGGCGCAGGCGCTCCAGCGCGTCGTGGGTGTTTTCCACCGTGGTCACGCGCAGCCCCCAGTTGGGCAGCAGCATGGTCAGGCGCATGCGCAGCCGCTGGTCGGTAGTGATCAGCAGCACCCGTCCGCCGTGCAGGTCTTCCTGCTGGGTGGGCATGTCGCCCTGCACCTTCAGCAGCGGGACTTCGAACCAGAAGGTCGAGCCCATGCCCGGCTGCGATTCCACACCGATCCTGCCGCCCATCAGCGCCACGATCCGCTGTGAGATCACCAGCCCCAGGCCGGTGCCGCCGTAGATGCGGGTGGTCGAGGCATCGGCCTGGCTGAACGGCTGGAACAGCCGCTCGCGGGTGGCCGCGTCGATGCCGATGCCGGTGTCCTGCACTTCGAAACGCAGCTGGTGCTGGGCCGGCGTTTCGCCGGTGCGGCGCACGTTGACGGTGACGCTGCCGCGCTCGGTGAACTTGATCGCGTTGCTGATCAGGTTGCTGAGGATCTGCCGCAGCCGCACCGGGTCGCCGCGCACCGGCAGCCGCACCGAGGGGTCGATGAACAGGGTCAGGTGCAGGCTCTTGGCTTCGGCCGGCCGCTCCATCAGGGTGATGACGCTGTGCAGCAGCTCGCGCAGGTTGAAGCCGGTGGTTTCCAGTTCCAGCCGGTCCGCTTCGAGCTTGGAGTAGTCCAGGATGTCGTCGACGATGCGCAGCAGCTGCTGCGCCGAGGCGGTGGCGGTCCTGAGGATTTCCTGCTGGTCCAGCGCCAGCCGCGAAGTGGAGAGCAGGTCCAGCATCGGGATGATGCCGTTGAGCGGGGTGCGGATCTCGTGGCTCATGGTGGCGAGGAACTCGCCCTTGGCCATCACCGCCGATTCGGCCGCCTGCTTGGCGCGGGTCAGCTCGGATTCGAGCTGGGTGTGGCGGTCGATCTCGCGCTGCAACGCGTTGATTTCTTCTTCGCTGTAGCGACCCTGCCGTTCCTGCTGCTGGATCTCCTGCTCGCGCCTGCGCACCGCGAAGGCGAGGGTGATGCTGGCGAACAGCGCCAGCAGGGCCAGTACCAGCGCGATCATCTGCCACGGGCCTTCCACGCCGAACTGCTCGACCAGCAGCGCCAACGATGCGCCGCCGGCCGCGCCCAGCGCCAGCCAACGGGTGGTCAACAGGCTGAGGCCACGGGCGTCGTCGCTGCTCACAAGGTCGCGCTCCTGAAATCGAAGTCCAGCGCCTGGTCCGGGCGCTGCACCAGGTTGCCCTGGATGAAATCGATGCCGCCCACCCACAGCGCCGCGGCGGCCTGCGGATCTTCCACCGCCTGGCCGATCACCTGCAGGCCGAGGCGGTGCGCGCGTTCGATCACCTCGCGCATCTCGTCATGCAGTTCCTGCGGCAGCGGCTGCTGGGCGAAATCGGCGGACAGGCGCAGATAGCCCAGCGGCAGTTCCTGCAGCAACTGGTTGGCGTCTTCGCCGCGGCGGAACTGGCTGAGGCAGAACTGCACGCCCGCCGGCACCAGCTGCTCGCAGAACTGGTGCAGCAGCACCACGTGCACCACCGCATCGTCCAGCCGCAGGTCGATGACCAGCGAGGACGGGTCGACGTTGTTGCGCTCCAGTGCCTGCAGCAGCCAGCCGACGTAGCTGTCCTGCGCCAGCGTGCCCGGCGACTGCGAGACGAACAGGCGCATCGGTCGGCTTTCCGCGCGCCGCTTCTGCAGCAGCACCAGCGCCTGCTCCATCACCCAGCGGTCCACCTGCGGCATCAGTCCGGCGGAGTGGGCCACCGAGAGGAACTCGCCCGCACGGCGCACGCTGCCGTCCGGTCCGTGCATGCGCACCAGCACCTGGAACTGGGCATCGTCGCCGCCGGCCACGGCGACCACCGGTTGGAACGCCAGATAAAGCGCCTCGCTGCCGGACGCCAGCGCGGCGCGCAGCTCATCGGCGATGTCGCTGGATACGGCAGTGTCCGGGGGTACGTAGGTGGCCAGGCCGATCGGCGAGCCCTGCGCCTCGCGCGCGGCTTCCTCGCAGGCCGCCAGCACCGCGCCGGCATCGGTGAAACCGTGCTCGAAGTTGGTATAGCCGATGGTGCAGCGCAGGCGGATGGTGTCGCCGTCGGTCTGGAAGTCGTGATAGCCGACGCCGTCGCGCAGGTTGCGCGCGTAGGCGTCGAGCGCGCCGCGGTCGCTGCCGGCCACCACCATCAGGAAGGCGTTGTCGCTCAGGCGCGCGGTGATGTGGTCCTGGGCCAGGCTGCCGAGGTAGCGGCCGGCGTCGTTGATGAGGTTTTCGAACGCCGCGTAGCCGTAGTGCTTGCGCAGCGCCGCGGCGTTGCCCATTTCCACCAGCAGGGCACCGCCCGGGGTGCGCTGGGCCAGCTGCGCGGCCAGCGCCTTCATCAGCGCCGGGCGGGTGTACAGGCCGGTCACCGGGTGGCGGTCGCTGTCCATCTTGGCCATGCGGCTGCCGGCCAGCGCGCGGGCGCGCTTGACCCGGCTCTGCACCGCCGCGATCAGATGGCGCGGGCGCACCGGCTTGAGGATGAAATCGTCGCCGCCGTGTTCCAGCACCTCGACCTGGCGCTCGGGGTCTTGATCCCCGGTCAGGAACACCACCGGGGTGTGCTCGAAGCGCGGGTGTTCGCGGATCTGCGCGGTCAGCGCGGTGCCGCTGGAACCGGGAATATGCAGGTCCATCAGCACCAGGTCGGGGTCGAAGCGCTCCATCGCCTCCATCATCCGTTCCGGCATCGCCACCACTTCCGCCTGCATGCCGGCGCCGCGCAGGATCGCCTCGGCGAAGATCGCCTGGCTGCGGTCGTCCTCGACGATCAGCACGCGAAACGGGGCCGCGGCTGCACCGGCCTCGCCGTGCGCGCTGCTCATGCCCGGGTCCCGGCGGCTGCGGCGCGATCTGGCAGCAGGGCGCGCGAACCCGGAAGTGCCGGCGCGGCGTCCGTGGCGAACAACTTCATGGATCTCCTCATGATCATGAAAGGGTGACGTGGAACACGTCTCAGTGTGACATCTGACGGAAAACGGTACTACGGCCGGCCGGAGCGCGGCGCGAACGCGGCGTCGCGCAGCCGCGCCATGCCGTGCAGCACCTTCCGGCACAGCCACCAGACCAGCAGGGCCAGCGCGATGCTCACCGACACGGCCAGGCCCAGCGCCAACCACGGATAGCTGAAGGCCAGCGCCAACGCGCCGATCACCAGCGCGTCTTCGGTCACCGAGGCGATCCAGTTGCTGAAGGGCTCCGGCGAGCCGTTCAACACCGCGCGCGTGCCCGACTTCAGCACGTGGCTGGCCAGCGCAACGCCGGCGCCGGTGGCCAGCATGCCGGCCCCGAGCTGGCCATCCGGCGACAGCGTGGCCGCCGCCAGGAACGCGCCGGCGGGAATCCGCAGCAAGGTCTGCAGCAGATCCCAGGTGGAATCCACGCCGGGGATCTTGTCGGCCAGGAACTCGGCGGCGGCTAGGGTGCCGGCGGTGCCGAGCACCCACGGCGACTGCGTAACTTCCAGTGCCGGCGGCAGGTCCAGCCAGCCGAACAGGCCGGCGATGCCGACCCCGAACACGGTCAGGTACGCGCGGATGCCGGCCAGCCAGGCCAGCAACACCCCGATCGCGAATACGTGGGCCGTCTCCATGCGTGCGGATATCCGGTGCAGGCTGCGATGCCGGCAGTCTATAACGTGGCGCCGGCTTGACGCAGGCGCGGCGTGGATGCGATATCACCGCGATGCCGACGCCCACGCCTTTGCAGCGCAGGTCCCGTGCCGGCCATCCGCGCACGGCGCTGGTGGCGCTGGTGGTGGCGGCGCTGCTGCTGGGCGGGTGGGGGGCGTGGCGCGCGTTCGCGCCGACCCCCGCCAACGCCGGCGAACAGCTGCGCCAGCAGGCCCGCCGGATCGAGGCGCTGGAACAGCGCAGCGCCACCCTGGCACGTTCCGACCAGATCAGCCGCCAGGCCAATGCCGACCTGCAGGCCACCCTGGCCGAGCGCGACGAGGAAATCGCCGGCCTGCGTGCGGACGTCGCCTTCTACGAGCGTTTCGTCGGCGCCACCGGGCAGCGCCGCGGGCTGTCGGTGCACGAGCTGAAGCTGGCGCCGCAGCGCGACCCGCAGCTATGGCATTTCGTCGCCACCCTGACCCAGAACCTCAACCGCGGCGCGGTCAGCAGCGGCCGCCTGCAGCTGGCGCTGGAAGCCACCGACGGCGGCAGCATGCGGCGGCTGGACTGGAGCGTGCTGCGCCAGCAGGCCGGCGCGCCCGGGATCGAGTATTCGTTCCGCTATTTCCAGCAGGTAGAGGGTGACATCGTGCTGCCGCGCGGAATCCGCCCGGTGCGGGTGGTGGTGCGGCTGCTGCCGGCTACGGGGCCGGCGGTGGAGCAGTCGTTCACCTGGAGCGCCGCCAGCGCGCCTGCCGGAGGTTGAATCGGCGGCCCTCGGCCCCCATGCTGGACGCATGGAATTCGCCGTACTCGACCAGACCGCGCCGGCCACGCCGTCGCCGCTGCGCTTCACCACCGCCGCCGCCGCCAAGGTGCGCGAGCTGGTGGCCGAAGAGGGCAATGCTTCGCTCAGCCTGCGCGCCTTCATCCAGGGCGGCGGTTGTTCCGGCTTCCAGTACGGCTTCGAGTTCGACGAGGGCCGCAACGAGGACGACATCGCCATCGTCACCGACGGCGCCACCCTGCTGGTCGATCCGCTCAGCCTGCAGTACCTCGCCGGGGCCGAAGTGGACTATAGCGAATCGCTGGCCGGCGCCCAGTTCGTGATCCGCAATCCCAACGCCAAGACCACCTGCGGCTGCGGCAGCAGCTTCACCGTGTGAGCGCCGCGGGGATGCGGCCCGCATCGCCGTTCGCATTCGTCGATGGCGCGCTGGATCGCGCCGACCATCTGCGTGACGACCCAGCTGCACTTGCCGCGGCCTGGTCGCGGGCGGGCGTGATTGCGCTGGACGAGGCCGGCCATGCGCTGGCCGATGCGGACGCGCGGCTGCTGGCGCTGGACGGCGCGGCGCTGGCCGATGGGCCCGGCGATGCGGTGTTCCTTGGCCAAAGCGACGGGCGGGCATGGTTTTCGGTGGCCGCCGCCGCGCGCGGCATCGACGCACCCGCCCGGATTGACCTGCGCCGCGCCGCCGCGCAGTGGCCGGCTTGGCAGGCCACCTTGTTCGCGCAGGCGCGCGCGGTGCAGCACTGGCACCAGCAGCATCGCTACTGCGCGGCCTGCGGCGGCGCGCTGCGCTTCGTGCGCGCCGGCTGGCTCGGGCGATGCGACGGCTGTGGCAGCGAGCACTACCCGCGTACCGACCAGGCGGTGATCGCCGCCATCACCGACGGCGAGCGCCTGCTGCTGGGCCGCCAGGCCGGCTGGCCGGCGCGGCGCTGGTCGGTGGTGGCCGGCTTCGTCGAACCCGGCGAGACGCTGGAGCAGACGGTAGCGCGCGAGGTGATGGAGGAAACCGGCGTGCGGGTGCGGGTGGACAGCGCGCGCTATCTGGCTTCGCAGCCGTGGCCGTTCCCCGGCTCGCTGATGCTGGGCTTCATCGCCGATGCCGAACCCGATCCGCCGCGCGCCGACGAGGAGCTGGAGGACGCGCGCTGGTTCAGCGCCGAGGAGGTGCGCGCCGGGCTGGAATGCGACTGGCGCGATGCCGACGGTGAAGGCGAAGGCATCGTGCTGTCCTCGCCGGTGTCCATCGCCCGCCACGTGATCCGCTGCTGGCTGGACCAACACGACGCGGCGCGCGCCGGGCGCTGACGCGACGCGCGCTCGGGCAGTCGCCGCACGCTCTACACTGCCGACATGACCGCCACCCTGCTTGCCGTCATCGTCGCGCTTGCCGTCGGCCACCTGGCGCCCGCGTTCGCCGCCGGGTTGCGCCGGTTCGGCTGGTTCCGCAGCTGGCTGCAGTGGCTGAACGCGCAGTTCCCGGCCGGAAGCTTCTGGCGCGGGCCTTACGGCATCGCGCTGGCGCTGCTGGTGCCGCTGCTGCCGATGGCGCTGCTGCAGTTCGGATTGCGCAGCCCGCTGTGGGGCCTGCCGGGGCTGCTGCTGGGCATCGCGGTGCTGTTCTGGTGCTGGGGCCCGCGTGATCTCGACGTGGATGTGCAGGCGATCCTGGATGCCCCGAACCCCGCCGGCCGCCGCGCCGCCGCCGCGCCGCTGTGGCCGGCCGGCGTATCGCCGCGGCTGGACGGCGGTTCGCTGGTCGAGGCGGTGTTCACCAACGCGCTGCGGCGCTGGTTCGCGGTGCTGTTCTGGTTCTGCCTGCTCGGCCCGTTCGGCGCGCTGCTTTACCGGCTGAGCGCGCAGGCCGCCACCCAGGATGCCGACGCGATGCCGCCCGACACGCTGGACGGCGCGCGCGTCTGGCTGGCGCTGCTGGAATGGCCGGCGGTGCAGCTGATGACGCTGGCGCTGGCGCTGGTGGCCAACTTCGACAGCGTGGCCGCTGCCTGGCGCGAGCCGGGCGCGTTCGGCCTGCAGGGCAGGCTGCTGGCCGGCGCGGCGCGCGCCAGCGTGCGCTGCGAGATCGCCGAGGAGGTGGCCGATTTCACCGACGCCGGCATTCCCGCTTCCACCGCGCTGGCAGAAGCCTTCGGCGAACTGCCGGAACTGCGCGATGCGATGAGCCTGGTCTGGCGCGTGCTGGTGCTGTGGCTGGCGGTGCTGGCGCTGGTGGTGATTGCGGGCTGGGCGGGATAGCGATTTACGCCGCGTCGCCGCGCAGCGCGCGCACCTGCGCTTCCAGCAGCTCCGCGGTGGCGCTGCCGCCGTCCACCGGGGCACCCGCCATCACTTCGATATGGGCGCGCAGCCGGCGCGGGATGCGCATGCGGTGCATGCCGCCGTCGCGCCGGCTCCACATGCTGCCCCACATGTTCTTCAGCGCCAGCGGCACCACCGGCACGCTCTGGCCGCGCGCCGCGGCGCGCTGCAGGATCTTCTCCACGCCGGACTTGAACGGCGCGATGTTACCGTCCTTGGTCAGCGCACCCTCGGGGAAGATGCAGACCAGCTCGCCCTCGGCCAGCGCCGCGTCCACCGCGTCGAACGCGCGCTGCATGATCTCCGGGTTTTCGCGCGCGCCGGCAATCGGGATCGCCTTGGCGGTGCGGAAGATCCAGCGCATCACCGGGATGTTGAAGATCCGGTAATACATCACGAAGCGCGCCGGCCGCGGGATGCAGGCGGACAGGATCAAGGCGTCCATGTAGCTGACGTGGTTGCACACCAGCAGCGCCGCGCCCTCGTCCGGCACCTGCTGTTCGATGCCATGCAGCTTCAGCCGGTACAGCGTGCGCACCATCACCCAGCTGAGGAAGCGCATCAGGAATTCGGGGACGATGCTGAAGATCCAGATCGCCACCAGCGTGTTGGCGATCGCCAGCGCCAGGAACACCTGCGGGATGTTCCAGCCGAAGTAGCGCTGCAGTGCCAGCCCGATCAGCGCGGCGGCGACGATGAACATCGCGTTCTGGATGTTCATCCCGGAGATCACCCGCGCCAGTTCGTTGCGCGGCGTGCGGCTCTGGATCAGCGCGAACAGCGGCACCACGAAGAAGCCGGTGAACAGGCCGATGCCGGTCAGGTCCAGCATGATCCGCCAGCTGCGGGGCGCCTCGATGAACTGCATCAGCGACAGCCCGTGCGCCAGCGCCTGGCCGGGCCGGGCGAAATACAGGTCGAGCAGGAAGGCGCTGACGCCGAACGCGCCCAGCGGCACCAGGCCGATTTCCACCGTGCGCCCGGAAAGTTTTTCGCACGACATCGAGCCCACGCCCACGCCCACCGAGAACAGCGCCAGCGCGAAGATGTAGAGGTTCTGCGTGCCGCCGAGGTTGGCCTGCGCATACACCGGCAGCTGCGCGGTCAGCACCGTGCCGACGAACCAGAACCAGCTCACCCCCAGCACCGCGTTGCGCACCGCCGGCTGGCGGCGGGTCAGCTGCCAGATGCGCCAGGACTCGCGCAGGATGTTCCAACTGATCTTCAGCGTGGGATCACCTGCATCGACCGTCGGAATCCGTCGCGCCACCAGGTTGCCGGCGATCGCCATCAGGATCACCGACACCGCCGCCACCTGCGGCCCGTGCGCGCCGGCCAGCTGGAAGATCAGGCCGCCGAAGATCATCCCGATCAGGATCGACAGCGAGGTGCCCATCTCCACCAGCCCGTTGCCGCCGGTGAGTTCCTCGGGCTTGAGCACCGACGGCAGGATCGAATACTTCACCGGCCCGAACAGGGTGGACTGCATGCCGGTGCCGAACAGCGCCAGCAGCAGGATCGGCATGCTCTGCAGCAGGAAGCCCACCGCCGCCAGCGACATCACCGCGATCTCCATCGTGGTGGTGATGACGATCAGCTTCTGCTTCTCCAGCTTCTCCGCGATTTGCCCGGCGGTGGCCGAGAACAGGAAGTAGGGCAGGATGAAGATCGCAGGGGCGAGGTTGGCGTACAGCCCCATCTGGCTGCTGCCCACCGCCATGTAGGCCAGCAGGCCGATGATCGCCTGCCGGTACACGTTGTCGTTGAACGCGCCCAGCGACTGGACGACGAAATACGGCAGGAAGCGGCGCTGCCGCAGCAGGTCGAATTGCGAATGGGCCATCGGCATCCCCCGGACGATTGCCGGAGAATAGCGGAAGCCCGTGTCAGTACCCGCCGAAGCTGCCCGCCGCGCCGGGGAACACTACCGGGCTTTCGCTGCCGTCCTTCGCCACCGCCGCCACGCCGAAGAAGTAGTTGTCGATCACCACGTTCTGCAGGGTGGCGGTTTCCACGTCGCCCACCCAGCGGCTGCGCGTCCACTGCGGGTCGGTGGTCAGGCGCCAGTACACGCGATAGCCGGCCAGGTTGGCGGCCTGCGCCGGAGAAGGGCGCTTCCACTTCAGGGTTGTGTCGGCGCTGACCGCGCCTTCGATGCGTACCTCTGCCGGTGGCGGCGGCGCGGCGGCCATACCGGCCAAGGCCACCACGTTCAATGCGGTGAGCTTGGCCGCATACGCGAAGTCCACGCCGTCGATGGTGTCGCCGTACACCCGGCGCTGCCCTTGCGGGTCCGTCTCGGTGCGCAGGTCCTGGTGCTGGCGGTCGTAGTGTTCGTGGGTTTCCATCACCCGCACCGCTGGATACCCCAGGTCGTTGAACGGCCGGTGGTGGCCGCCGCGGCCGAAGCGGTCCAGCCGGTTGACCATCATCACTTCGAGGTTGGGCACGTGCGCCGCCATCCGCGCGATGTAGCGGGCCAGGTTGCGGCTGGGCGAATCCAGCTCGCCGCCGGTGAAGCGGCGCGCGCGCGCTTCCTCCGCGGTTTCGGTGACGCGCGTGCCTTCGGAGAACACCCGCGCGGTGATGTTGTCGTCGATGCCGTCGATGCCGCGGGTGTTGCCGATCATGTCGTTGTTCAGTACCGCCTCCACTCGCCAGCCCTGGCGCCTGGCCTCCTCGGCCAGGAACTTGCCGCCGAACAGGCCCTGCTCCTCGCCGGCCAGCGCCGCGTACACGATGGAACCGGCGAAGCGCTGCCTGCTCAGCACCCGTGCCGCTTCCAGCGTGCCGGCCACGCCGCTGGCGTTGTCGTTGGCGCCTGGCGCATCGGAGGTGGCGTCCATCACGTCGCTGACCCGCGAATCGATGTCGCCGCTCATGATCACGTAGCGGTTCGGATCCACGTTGCCGCGCTGGATCGCGATCACGCTGACCACTTCCACCGGGCCGGGAATGCGCGGCTCGCCCTGCACCGTGCCGCTGACGTAGCGCACTTCCAGGCAGCCGCCGCAGGCCTTGGAGATGCGGGTGAATTCATCGAACACCCAGCGCCGCGCCGCGCCGATCCCGCGCGTGGCCGACACCGTGTCCGACAGCGTGTGGCGCGTGCCGAAGCCCACCAGCGTGCGCACGTCGCGCTCGATGTTGGCGGCCGACGGCGCGCGGCCCAGCGCATCCAGCAGCGGCATGTCGGCCGGCGGCGGCGCGTCCTGCGCGAGCGCGCTGGCGGTGGTCAGGCAGAACAGCAGCGGGAGCAGCTTGCGCATGGCGGGCCTGCGGAATGGCGATGCCGGCAGCGTAGCCTTTCGCCTGCCGGGGTGGATCGGTCATTTGTCACTCTTTCAACAACCCGCTGGTCCTCCCCTGCGGGCGGGGCTGGCTTATGCTGCCCGGCGGAGGGAACCAATGCCGCTGAGTCTCAATGAAATCCGCGAGCGCGCACGCGCGTTTGCCAGGGAATGGGCCGGGGAATCCAGCGAACGCGCCGAGGCGCAGAGTTTCTGGAACGACTTTTTCAACGTTTTCGGCGTCAACCGCCGGCGCGTGGCCGTGTTCGAGCAGAAGGCCGCGCGCTTCACAGGCAGCACCCACGGCCGCATCGACGTGTTCTGGCCGGGCGTGATGCTGGCCGAACACAAGAGCGAAGGCCGCGACCTCGACGCCGCGTTCCAGCAGGCCACCGACTACTTCGCCGGCATCAAGGACGCGGAGCTGCCGCGCTTCGTGCTGGTGTCCGACTTCCAGCGCTTCCGCCTGCACGATCTGGAAACCGGCGAGCGCGCCGACTTTGCGCTGGCCGAGCTGCATAAGCAGATCGGCCGCTTCGGCTTCATCAGCGGCTACCAGACCCGCAGCTACAAGGAAGAAGACCCCGTCAACGTGCAGGCCGCCGAGCGCATGGGCCGCCTGCACGATGCGCTGAAGGCCGCCGGTTACGATGGCCACGCGCTGGAGCTGCTGCTGGTGCGGCTGCTGTTCTGCCTGTTCGCCGACGACACCGGCATCTTCCCGCGGCAGAGCTTCCACGA
Source organism: Thermomonas fusca DSM 15424 (assembly GCF_000423885.1). Classification (GTDB taxonomy): domain Bacteria; phylum Pseudomonadota; class Gammaproteobacteria; order Xanthomonadales; family Xanthomonadaceae; genus Thermomonas; species Thermomonas fusca. Next base: position 88,301 of record NZ_AUIV01000011.1, read on the forward strand.
CCTCATCGCCCAGCGCACCAGCGAAGACGGTGCCGACCTGGGCATGTGGATCGGGCGCGCGTTCCAGGTACTCAACACCGCGCCGGAAAAGCGTCAGACCACGCTGGACGAGCAGCTGGCGGAACTGCCCTACGTCAACGGCAGGCTGTTCGAGGAGCTCCTGCCGCTGGCCGATTTCAACGCGCAGATGCGCGCGCTGCTGCTGGACGCAAGCCTGCTGGACTGGAGCCGCATCAGCCCGGCCATCTTCGGCTCCATGTTCCAGTCGGTGATGGACGCCAAGGCCCGCCGCAACCTGGGCGCGCACTACACCAGCGAGAAGAACATCCTGAAATTGATTGGCCCGCTGTTCCTGGACGGGCTGAAGGCGGAGCTGGACAAGGCCGGCAACGACGAGCGCAAACTGGCGCAGCTGCACCGCAAGCTGGCCACGCTGACCTTCCTGGACCCGGCCTGCGGCTGCGGCAACTTCCTGGTGATCGCCTACCGCGAGCTGCGCGCGCTGGAGCTGGAGGTGCTGACGCGCCAGTTCGCCACCCAGCAGTCGGTGCTGGCGCATGTGCAGGACCACGTGCTGGTGGACGTGGACCAGTTCCACGGCATCGAGATCGAGGAGTTCCCGGCGCAGATCGCGCAGGTGGCGATGTGGCTGATGGACCACCAGATGAACCTGCGCGTGTCGGAGCAGTTCGGCGAAAACGTGGTGCGCCTGCCGCTGAAGAAGTCCGCCACCATCGTGCATGGCAACGCGCTGCGGCTCGACTGGAACGCGGTGGTGCCGGCGGAGCGGCTGAGTTTCATTTTGGGGAATCCGCCGTTTATTGGCTCCAAGCTGATGACGGCCGGGCAGCGCGAAGACCTGCTGGCCATCGCGGGCGAGCTGAAGGGCGCGGGCGTGCTGGATTTCGTCAGTGCGTGGTATCTGAAAGCAGCGCGTTACATCGAAGGTCATCCGATCCGCGTCGCGTTCGTCTCCACTAACTCCATCTGCCAAGGCGAGCAGGTCGGCGTCCTGTGGGGCGAGATGCTGCGGCGCGGTTGCCGCATTTTCTTCGCACACCGCACGTTCCGCTGGAACAACGAGGCACGCGGCGTGGCCGCGGTGCATTGCGTGATCGTGGGATTTGCGCTGGGTGATGTGACACCCAAGCAGCTGTTCGAGTACGAAAGCATCGCGGGCGAGCCGCATCGGCTGTCTGTGGGCAACATCAATCCGTATCTGGTGGATGCGGCGGATGTGCTGCTGCCGAACCGCAGCAAGCCGATCTGCAACGTGCCGGAGATTGGCATCGGCAACAAGCCGATCGACGGCGGCAACTACCTGTTCACCACCGAAGAGCGCGATGCGTTCATCGCCAGTGAGCCGGCAGCGGCGGCGTGGTTTCGGCGCTGGCTGGGATCGGATGAGTTCATCAACGGCTGGGAACGCTGGTGCCTGTGGTTGGGCAACTGCCCGCCGGCAGTGTTGCGGGCGATGCCGGAGGCAATGAAGCGCGTAGAGGCTGTGCACAATGTCCGTAAAGCCAGCCCCAGCGCACCGACGCAGAAGCTGGCGGATACGCCGACGCGGTTCCATGTGGAGAACATTCCGGACGACAACTATCTGGTGATCCCTGAGGTATCGTCTGAGCGGAGAACGTTCATTCCAATCGGGTTCATGACGCCGGATACGTTGTGCAGCAATCTCGTAAAAATCGTCCCGAACGCGACGCTGTTCCACTTGGGTATCGTCACGTCCACCATGCACATGGCGTGGGCGCGTGCCGTTTGTGGTCGCCTCGAAAGCCGCTACCGCTACTCCGCCGGCATCGTCTACAACAACTTCCCCTGGCCCGATCTGCCCGATCCCGCTTCCGTAGGAGCGCACGGAACGGGCGCGACCAACGACGACATCCCGATCGCGCCCCTGCGGTGCGCTCCTACAAAAGACGGGGCTGACGACAACCGATATCGCGCCGCCATCGAAGCCGCCGCCCAGGCCGTCCTCGACGCCCGCGCGCAATTCCCCGACGCCACGCTGGCGGACCTCTACGACCCGCTGACCATGCCGCCCGCGCTGGTGAAAGCCCACGCCGCGCTGGACAAGGCCGTGGACGCCGCCTACATCGCCGCCGAGAAAGCCGCCGGCCGCAAGCCGCCCAAACTGGACACCGACGCCGACCGCGTGGCCTTCCTGTTCCAGCGCTACCAGGCACTGACCAGCCTGCTGCCCGCCGACAAGCCGAAGAAGCCACGCAAGGCAAAGGGAGCCGCATGAGCCAGCACGACACCCTCGTCACCGAGTACATCGAGCGCATGTCCGGCGCCATCCTGGAGGCGCGCTATCGTCCGCAGCTTGCCGAATTGATCCGCGGCCATTCCGGCATCTATGCGCTCTACAAGGACGACACCCTGTACTACGTCGGGCTGGCGGTGGACTTGCTGCGGCGGGTGGACCAGCACCAGAGCGATCATCATCGCGGTGCGTGGAACCGCTTCAGCGTGTACCTCACCGCACGCGATGAACATCTGAAGCCGCTGGAGTCGCTGCTATTGCGGGTCTACAGCCCGAGCGGGAACAAGCAGAGCGGTCGGCTGCCGGGGGCCAGCGACCGCAAGCGCGCGCTGGCGCAGGCCATGAAGCGGCGCGACGACAGCTTGCGGGCGGCCGCCCTCGGCAGGGCGTCCCGCACGCCGACCGCACCCAAGGCCACGTCGCCGCGTGCCGTCGGCACAACCCAGTCCAGCAACCGCGAGGCTGCATTCGCCGCATTGCCGCGGCCGCTAAGTTTGCAGGCCGACTACAAGCGCCAGGCCTACCGCGCCACGCTGCTCCGCGACGGTACCGTCAAGCTGGGTGGGGCGATCTACCCGTCGCTCAGCGCCGCTGCCGTGTCCATCGTCAACCGCAGCATGAACGGCTGGTGGTTCTGGAAATACCGCAACAGGGATGGCCACTGGGTGCGGTTGGTCGATCTGGGCACGGACGCGGGCTGATTATTTTTTGTGATCGCGCCGCTCACCAGGCCTGATCGTTTTCCTCGCGCGGATACACCTGATCTCGCCACGCCTTATCATCCGAGGCGTGGCTGGCTCTTATTTCAGCACTTCGCCCAAGTCGGGCCTCGCCAGAAACACGTGTGCCTTGCCCTGCTTGTGTCGACCCATGAGCCGGGCATCGACCAACCCCAACAGGTCGGAACGTGCTGTGTCGTAGGCGATGTCGTGCGTCCGCCGGTGAACCGCCACTGTGAAGGCCTTGCCTGGATGCTTCAGGGCGTTCAGCAGCAACGCCCGCTGGCGATGGTTCAGGGTTCTGCCCAGCTTGCTGCCGGGCTTGAGCAGGGCTTCGGCCTCGCGTTGTGCGCGTTGCTTGCGTGCGATGTATCCGTGCACGCCGTCGATGGCCTTCAGCAGGACGTCGAGCTGGTGGGAGATGAAGTAACTGGTATCACTATCGTCCGTTTCCGTATACAGGTAAGCGCGCGTGTACTGCGCGGGCGCCTTTTTCAGGATGCTGGAGATCGAGAAATACTCGGTCATCCAGAACCCGGAGCGCAGCATCGACCAATAGAACAACGCGCGGGCTGTGCGGCCATTCCCGTCAACGAACGGATGGTCGTAGCCGATCATGAAATGGATGATGATCGCCCTCACCACGGGATGGATGAAGTGTTCGTCGTCATCCGATTGGTTGGCGAAATCGCACAGGGCCTGCATTCGTGCCGGCAGCTCGTGGGCGGGCGGTGGAACGTGCAGGGTCGTGCCCGTTTCGTCTTCGACCACGATGTTTTCGTCGGCCCGCCGGAAGCGGCCGGCAGCATCCGGATCCTTCAGGGTGCCATCGGTCAGCATCCTGTGGATTTCGAAGACGGTGTTCCGGGTCAGCGGTGCGTCAAGCCAGCGTTTCAGCTCCTGCATCGTCTGGAAATTGTTGACGATCATCCGCTCGCCGTAATCACGGGGCGGCCTGCCGACGCGGAGCATTTCCTTCGCCACTTCCGTGGTGGTTGCAGCGCCCTCGAGTTGTGACGAGGTCATGGCCTCTTCCATGAGCGAGCGCACCAGGTAGCGGTCTTGCATGGTGGCGGAAGGCAAGGCACCTGTGCCCTGCAGCGCACCTGCCGCGTCACGGGCCACCAGGAATAACTTGCGCTGGATGCTGTCGCTCGGTGAGAGGCGGAAATTTTGCCCCGATTTGTCGTGAAGGGGCAGGGGCTTGCGCAGCGATTGCCGGGCAAGCTTGATGCCCAGCCACCATTGTTCAACGTTCAGGCCGGGCGGGGGCGTCAAATGTCGCAGGTGGTCCCAGTGGTCGTACGCGCCCCGCACTTCCGCGCCAATGCCCAGGCTCAAGATCCGCCCGACCTGCTCGGCGTGACGCAGGAGCAACGACTGCAGCGGCGGCGGCGAGACGGGCAACTTCATGGGCAATTACCAATTTGGTACCGAAACATATAGCAATTGGTAGAAAACTGGTAGTTCGTTGGAGAAGAGGAGGGGCGCCGTGGGGGTGATACTGGGCAGGCGCCACAGACAGGAGATACCCCATGAAACCCCGCGCCCATGTGGCCCACGACGACGGCCAGCACCGGCTGGCGGTGCTGATCGACGCCGACAACGCGCAGGCCTCGGTGATCGAGGGCCTGCTGGCGGAGGTGGCCAAGTTCGGGCTGGCCAGCGTCAAGCGCATCTACGGCGACTTCACCACCCAGCAGCAGGGACAGTGGAAGAAGGTGCTGCTGAAGCATTCGATCAGCCCGGTGCAGCAGTTCGCCTACACCAGCGGCAAGAACGCCACCGACAGCGCGCTGATCATCGACGCGATGGACCTGATGTACACCGGCCGCTTCGACGGCATGTGCCTGGTGTCCAGCGACAGCGACTTCACCCGCCTCGCCCAGCGCCTGCGCGAGGAGGGGCTGACCGTGTACGGGTTTGGCGAGCACAAGACGCCGGACCCGTTCGTGCAGGCCTGCGACAAGTTCATCTACACCGAAGTGCTGCGCGCCGAGGCGCCGGAGCCGGCAACACCCGCCGCGGCGCCGGCCAAGCCCGCGCGCAAGCCGCCGGCGAAGAAGCAGGCGGCGACCAAGGCGCCCGCGCCGGTGCCGGAAGTGGCGGTGCCGGTTGCACCGCCGGCATCGGTGCCGGCGAAGGCCGCGCCGCTGCCGCTGCCGCTGGGCCTGCTGCGGCAGGCGATCGAGGAAGCCTCCGACGAGGAAGGTTGGGCGCACCTGGGCGCGATGGGCGCCTACCTCAACAAGATCAAGCCGAACTTCGACCCGCGCCTGTACGGGCAGAAGAAGCTCAGCGACCTGCTGCGCAAGCAACCGCGCCACTTCAGCGTGGTGGAGCGGGAAACTTCAGCCGGGGTGAAGGCGCTGTTCGTGAAGGCGCTGGCGGGCTGAACTGACCGGCGCACAAAAAACACCGGGACAGCGCGCCAGCCGAATGCGCGCCGTCCCGGTGCCGGGGAGGAAAAGCGCGCGCCGCCGCGGGCAGGGAAAGGGACAGCAGCAGCGCGCAGGAAGCTTAGAAGCGGATCTGCAGGCGCAGGTTCACCGGGTACGAGGTGCGCTTGCCGGTGTCGTTGATCGACGCCAGGCCCAGGCCGGACAGCGCGCTGTCGTCGTCGGAAATATCGCCGTGGTAGCGGGCGCCCACTTCCAGGCCCAGCGAGGCTTTTTCGGACAGCGACCACAGCAGGCCGAGGTCGGCGCCGCCGCTGAGCTGCCAGCCACCGTCGAAGAACGGCACGTCATCGAGGGCGATGCCGGCATCGGGAATGGTGAAGGTGGCGTTGATGCCATCCACCTTGGTGCTGCCGATGCGCCCGGCCACGTACGGACGGACCTTGCCGGTGCCGAAGAAGTGGCGGTAGCCGCCTTCCAGCGACATCGCCTTGTAACCCTCGAAGCGGCCGTACACCGGCAGGGTGGTGTTGAGTGCCGGCACGAACGCACCGCCCACCTGCACCTCGCCCGCGCTGGTGCGGGTGGACAGCAGCTGCCCGAACAACTCGCCGCCGGCCATCGGCCAGGCCATTTCGATGCCGAAGTTGGTGGCCTTGCCGTAGATCTGGTCGTACGAGCGCGCACCGATGCGCAGCTCCGCCGACACGCCGGCCAGCGCCGGGTTCAGCGGGCCGAGGTCGGCGATCGGGGCGATGGCGCCCTTGTGCACGTCGCCGCTGACGGAGACGTCGCCGCCGCCGATCAGGGTGAAGCTGGGGCCGCTCTGGGCCAAGGCAGTGGCGGGCAGGCCGAGGGCAACAGCGAGGAGGGCAACAGGCAGGCGATTCATTCGGGGGGCTCCTGTGGGTGAAAGGCCAGCGGGTGGCCAGTGCGGGGTGATACGCGGGGGCCGCCGGACTGGATGCAGCCGCGCCGGCCCGCCGAGCGGCGGCAGCTGCAAGGCAGCGTTCCGCTGATGCGCTTGATGGGCCGTGCGTGCGGCGCGGATAGTGGCCGGCCATCTGCCTGAGGTCCGCCATGTCGCGACTGTTTGCTCCCGTCTCGTTCGGCCCGCTGACGCTGGCCAACCGCATCGTGGTTGCACCGATGTGCCAGTACGCCAGCAGCGACGGGCTGGCCAACGACTGGCACGTGCAGCACTGGGGCACGCTGGCGCAGTCGGGTGCGGGCCTGCTGCTGACCGAAGCCACCGCGGTGCTGCCCGAGGGTCGCATCAGCTGGGCCGACCTGGGCCTGTACGACGACGCCTGCGAGGCCGCGTTCGCGCAGGCGCTGGCGGGCGTGCGGCGCTGGTCGCAGATGCCGGTGGGCGTGCAGCTGGCGCATGCGGGGCGCAAGGCCTCCACCCATCGTCCGTGGCAGCACGGTGGCGCCGCCATCGCGCCGGATGCGCCGCACGGCTGGCAGACGGTGGCGCCCTCCGCGCTGCGCTATGCGGAAACCGACCCGCTGCCAGAGGCGCTGGACGCTGTCGGCGTCGCCCGGGTGGTGCAGGCGTTCGCGCGGGCGGCGCGCCGGGCGGCGCGGCTGGGGCTGGATGCCATCGAAATCCACGCCGCGCACGGTTACCTGCTGCATCAGTTCCTGTCGCCGCTCAGCAATCATCGCGACGATGCCTACGGCGGCTCGTTGGAAAACCGCATGCGGTTGGTGCTGGAGGTGTTCGACGCGATCCGCGCCGAGGTGCCGGCGACGATGGCGGTGGGCGTGCGCATTTCCGCCACCGACTGGGTGGACGGCGGCTGGGACCTGGCCCAGAGCATTGCGCTGGCGCGGGCGCTGGATGCGCGCGGTTGCCACTACCTGCATGTGTCCAGCGGCGGCCTGGATCCGTCCCAGCGCATCGTCGCCGGGCCGGGCTACCAGCTGCCGTTCGCGGAGGCGCTCCGCCGCGAGATCGCCATGCCGGTGATCGGCGTGGGCCTGATCACCACCGCGGAGCAGGCCGAAGCCGCGCTGGCGCAGGGCCGCGCCGACGCCATCGCACTGGGGCGGGCGCTACTCTACGATCCCCGTTGGCCGTGGCATGCGGCCGCCGCGCTGGGCGCGACCGTCGCCACCTCGCCGCGTTTCCTGCGCGCGCTGCCGCACGGCATGCCGCCGGCACTGGTGCCTGCCACCGGCACCGCCGACTGATTTCCAGGACCCGGAGGTCCCGCCATGCCCACGTCCCCACTGATGCCCGCCGCGTTCCTTGGCCACGGCAGCCCCATGAACGCGCTGGAGCGCAACCGCTTCAGCGAAGCCTGGCGCGCGTTCGGCGCGGCGGTGCCGCGGCCGCGCGCGATCCTGGCGATCTCCGCGCACTGGCATGTGGACGCGCTGGCGGTGACCGCGATGCCGAACCCGCGCACCATCCATGATTTCTACGGCTTCCCGCAGGCGCTGTTCGACGTGCAATATCCGGCGCCGGGGCTGCCGGCGCTGGCGGAGGAAATCGCCGACGTGGTGTCGCCGGACTACGTGGTCGGCGCCGACCGCGAAGCCTGGGGCATCGACCACGGCACCTGGTCGGTGCTGGTGCACGCCTTTCCCGAGGCCGACATTCCGGTGGTGCAGTTGTCGATCGATGCGCGCAAGCCGCTGGACTGGCACCTGGCGCTGGGCGCGAAGCTGGCGGCGCTGCGCGCGCATGGCGTGTTGATCGTGGGTAGCGGCAACGTGGTGCACAACCTGCGCGCGATCGACTGGAAGCAGCCGGACGCCGGCTTCGACTGGGCGCAGCGCTTCGACACCGATGCCAGGCAGCTGATGGCGGAGCGCCCGCACGACATCGCCACGCTGGCGTCGCATCCGGACTATCGGCTGGCGGTGCCCACCGACGAACATTTCCTGCCGCTGCTCTACCTCGCGGGCCTGTCCGCCGCGGCGGGCCGCCCCGCCGACGTGCTGGTGGACGGCTACAGCTACGGCTCGCTGTCGATGACCGCGTTCACCCTGGATGCGGACTGCCCGGAGCGTACCGGCGATGCCGGTGGCGCGGCGTCGCTGGACACCAGCGTGGCGCCGGAAAACGCCAACGTCTGACGGGGCGGCTCAGCCCGCCGCCGCGCCCAGCGTCTCGCGCACGGTAGCGTGGAGCTGCCGGCGCATGCTCAGCCAGCCGGCCAGCATCGCCGCGGCGGTGCCGGCCAGCGCGCCGATCGCCAGCGTGCCGGCGTTCCAGGTGGGCGGCAGGTCCAGCACGCGCTGCGCGAACAAGCTGCCGATGCCGGCCGCGGCGACTGCCGCAATCCCGCCGGAAATCGCCCCGATCGCGCCGAATTCCACCAGTTGCGCGGTGCGCAGCTGCGCGCTGCTGGCGCCCAGGGTGCGCAGCACCCCCAGTTCGACGATGCGCTCGCGGCGGGTCGCCGCCACCGCCGCCACGAACACCAGGCAGCCGGACAGGAAGGCGAACCAGAACACCACCTGGATCACCAGCGCGGCCTGGTCGCCGATGCGGCGGATCTCGCCGGTGACGGCGTCGATGTCGATCACGTTGGCGTTCGGGATCTCGTGCGACAGCGCCGTTGCCAGCGTCGCGTCGCCGGCGGGCACACGCACCGAGGTGATCCAGGTGGCGGGCAGGTCACGGGCCAGGTCGGGCGAGGCCAGCACGAAGAAGTTGGGGGTGAAGCTCTCCCAGCGCACGTCGCGCAGGCTGGTGATGCGGCCTTCGATGCGCTGGCCGGCAACGTCGAACGCCAGGGTGTCTCCCAGCCGCCAGCGCAGCTGTTGGGCGAACTTGGTTTCCACCGAGAATTCGTTGCGCGCGCTGGCCGGGTTCCAGAACTTTCCGGCGTTGAGCTTGTTGCCGGTGGGCAACGCGTCGGCGGTGGAGAGGTTGAATTCGCGGTCCATCAGCCGCTCGCCGCGGCCCTGCGGCGCAGGCCGGCCGCGCTCGCCGGCACTGGGCCCGACGTAGCGCGCGCGGATCATCGGCGACAGTCCCACCGAGGGATAGTCCAGCCGCGCGAGCACCGCGTTGAAGGTGGCGCGCTGGTCCGGCTGCACGTTGATGACGAAGCGGTTGGGCGCATCGCCACGCACGGTGGCCTGCCATTGTTCCCACACGTCGGTGCGCACCAGCAGGAGCAGCAGCAGCGCCATCAGGCTGGTGCCCAGCGCCACCACCTGGGCGATGGTCAGCCGGCGCCGCCGCGACAGGTTGAGCAGGGCGTAGCGGACGATCCCGCTGCCGGCGCGTCCGGCGCGCGCCACCAGCGCCGCCAGTGCCCAGCCGGCGAGGCCCAGCACGGCGGCGGTGACCAGCAGGCCGCCCAGCAGGATGGCGCCGGTGGTGGCGTTGCCGGCGGCCTGCCAGAACAGCGCCAGCAGCCCGCCCAGGGCCAGCCCGAACAGCAGCAGCGCCGGTGGCGAGGGCGTGCGCAGGTCCTGGCGCAGCACCGCCAGCGCGCTGACCCGACGCAGCGCCAGTAGCGGCGGCAGGGCGAAGGTGGCGAGGATCCACAGCCCCACCAGCGCGCCTTTGAGTAGCGGCCAGGCGGTTGCCGGCGGCAGCGCGGTGCCCAGCTCGCGCGCGATCCACACCCCCGCCAGCTGTTGCAGCAGGGCCGCCGCCAGCAGTGCCAGCGCGATGGCGACCGCGCCGAGGATCGCCAGCTGGCCGATGTAGAGCCCGACGATGGCGCGCTGGCCGGCGCCAAGCGCGCGCAGGGTGGCGGCAATCGCGCGATGGCGTTCGGCGTGCTGGCGCGCGGCCATGCCGATGGCCACCGCCGCCAGCGCTGCGGTCAGCAAGAGTGAGACCGACAGGAAGCGCTGCGCCCTTTCCAGCGCGTTGCGCAGCTGCGGGCTGAGGTCGTCGCCGGTTTCCACCCGCGCGCCGGGGCTGCGGTCGGCCTCGCGCGCTTTCACCCAAGGCGCGATGGCCGCCGGCGGGCCGGCCACCGCCACCCGCCACGAGGCCCGCGCGCCGGGGCCGAGCAGGCCGCCGGCCTCCACCTCGGCCAGCGGCAGGATTGCGCGCGGCCCCAGCTCCACGCCGCCAATCGGACGATCCGGTTCTTCCACCACGATGCCGGCCAGCCGCAGCGGCCGGCCGCCGACTTCGATCATCGCGCCCGGCCTGGCCTGCAGTCGCGCCGCGCCGCTTTCGCTCAGCCACAGCGTGCCGGCTGCCGGTCGCGGCAGCCGCTGCACGCCGCGTTCGGTGCGCACGCTGTACGGCCCCAGCAGCGGCGCATCGCCGGCCAGCGCCTTCAGCGTGCCCAGCTGCGGCGCGCCGCCGCGCAGGCCGACCATGCTGGCCAATTCCACCGTGCGATAGCTGCGCAGGCCCAGCCGCTGCGCGTCGCGCAGGGCGGCGTCCACCGCGCGGTTGTCGCTGCTGAAGGCGGCATCGCCACCGACCAGCCGGCGGCTCTGCGCGGTCAGTGCATCGGTGGTGCGTTGCGCAATACTGCCCACGCCCGCCAGCGCCAGCACCGCCACGAACAGCGCCGCCAGCAGCACCCCGAATTCGCCGTTGCGCCAGCCCGACCAGGCCTGCCGCGCGGCCATCCGCGCCAGCCGGCTCACGGCAGCAGCCGCCCGGCGTCCAGCCGCAGCAGGCGGTCGCAGCGTGCGGCCAGGCGCTCGTCATGGGTGACCACGACCACCGTGGTGGCACGCGCATCGTCCATGCCGAACAGCAGGTCCTCGATCGCCAGCCCCGTCTTGCGGTCCAGATTGCCGGTGGGCTCGTCGGCGAACAGGATCCGTGGCCGGGTGGCGAAGGCGCGGGCAATCGCCACCCGCTGCTGCTCGCCGCCGGACAGCTGGCGCGGCAGGTGGTGCAGGCGCTGGCCCAGGCCGACTTTTTCCAGCAGCGCGCGCGCCGCCGCGCCGCCGCTCTCGCCGCGCAGTTCCAGCGGCAGCGCCACGTTGTCCAGCGCGCTCATCGCCGGCATCAGCTGGAAGTTCTGGAACACGAAGCCGACCGCACGGGCGCGCAGCGCGGCGCGGGTGTCCTCGCTGGTGGTGTGGATCGGTTGGCCGTCCAGCCAGACCTCGCCGCGGCTGGGCAGGTCCAGCCCGGCCAGCAGCGACAGCAGGGTGGTCTTGCCGGAGCCGGACTCGCCGACGATGGCGACCCGCTCGCCGGCGGCGATGTCCAGGTTGATCGCATCGAGGATGGTCAGCGCGCCGTCCGGCAGCGCCACGGTCTTGCCGACGTCGCGCGCGCGCAGGCTGCCCGGTCCGGGCGTGCTAGCGTTTGCGGCAACCGGAACGGGAGTGGGCGCGATGGTGTCGGCGGTGCGGGCGTGGGTGCTGGGCGTGTGCGTCATGCTGGCGATGCTAGCCGCATCCGAGGCCGATGCACGTGAGCGGAAAGTACTGGTCATGGGCGACTCATTGTCGGCCGCCTACGGCCTGCGCCCGGAGCAGGGCTGGGTGGCGCTGGCCGATGCGAAGTCGGCGCGCTACGCCTTCCACAACGCCAGCATTTCCGGCGAAACCAGCGCCGGCGGGCGCAGCCGCATCGATGCCGAACTGGCCCGCGTGCAGCCGGACATCGTCGTCATCGAACTGGGTGCCAACGATGGCCTGCGCGGGCTGCCGCTGCGGCAGCTGGGCGCCAATCTGGGCTGGATGATCGGCGCCTCGCGCAAGGCCGGCGCGCAGGTGCTGCTGGTAGGACTGCAGCTGCCGCCCAACTTCGGCCGCTATGCGGTCGATTTCCAGCGCAGCTACCTGCTGATCAGCCAGCGCCTGGGCACCGGGCTGATCCCGCATTTCCTCGCCCCGCTGGGCACCGAGCGCAAATGGTTCCAGGGCGACAACCTGCACCCGGTTGCCGCCGCGCAGCCGCTGCTGGCGGACCAGGTGCTGGCTGCGCTGGACGAACTGCCGGCGCGCTGAACCTCAGCCCTGCTCGCGCGCGATCGCGCGCCAGCCGATGTCGCTGCGGTGGAACTCGTGCACCCAGCGGATCGCATCGACGCCTGCATAGGCATTGCGCTGCGCTTCCGACACGCTCGCGCCCAGCGCGGTCACGCACAGCACCCGGCCCCCGGCGCTGAGCACGCGGCCGTCGGCGTCCAGCGCGGTGCCGGCGTGGAAGACCTTGGCGCTGGCGGGCACGCCATCCAGCCCTGAAATCACCTCGCCGCTGACCGGCGTGTCCGGGTACGGCTTCGAGGCCATCACCACGCCCAGCGACGGGCGCGGATCCCATTGCGCTTCGATGCCATCGAGCTTGCCGTCGATGGCGGCCTCCACCAGTTCGACCAGGTCCGACTGCAGGCGCAGCATCACCGGCTGGGTTTCGGGGTCGCCGAAGCGGACGTTGAACTCGATGACCTTGGGCGCGCCGCTGGCGTCGATCATCAGCCCGGCATACAGGAAGCCGGTGAACGGAATGCCGTCCCGGATCATGCCCTGCACGGTGGGATGCACCACCTCGCGCATCACCCGCGCGTGCACCTCGGGCGTGACCACCGGCGCCGGCGAATACGCGCCCATGCCGCCGGTGTTGGGGCCGGTGTCGCCGTCGCCCACGCGCTTGTGGTCTTGCGAGGTCGCCATCGGCAGCGCGGTATGGCCGTCCACCATCGAGATGAAACTGGCTTCCTCGCCATCGAGGAATTCCTCGATGACGACGCGTGCGCCGGCATCGCCAAAAGCGTTGCCGCTGAGCATGTCGCGGACCGCGGCTTCGGCCTCGTCGAGGGTCATCGCCACGATCACGCCCTTGCCGGCGGCCAGGCCATCGGCCTTGATGACGATGGGCGCGCCCTTGGCACGCACGTAGGCCAGCGCGGCATCGACCTCGGCGTGCACTTCGTAGAACGCGGTGGGGATGCCGTGGCGGGCGAGGAAGTCCTTGGCGAAAGCCTTGCTGCCCTCCAGCTGCGCGGCGGCGGCGGTGGGCCCGAAAATGCGCAGGGATGCGGCGCGGAAGCGATCCACCACGCCCGCGACCAGCGGCACTTCCGGCCCGACCACGGTCAGCGCCACGGCTTCGTCCTGCGCCAGTGCAAGCAGGCCGTCGATGTCGGTCACCTTGGCCGCGACGTTGCGGCACTTCGCCTCGCGCGCGGTGCCGGCGTTGCCCGGCGCGACGATGACTTCACTGACACGCGGTGATTGCGCCAGCTTCCACGCCAGCGCGTGCTCGCGACCGCCGGAACCGATGACGAGGAGTTTCATGTGCGGATCTCCGTGAAGGGACTCCCGCCCCTGCGTGCAGGGGAGGGTTGGGGTGGGGTGTGTTCTTTACACGCTAGAGCGCAACCCCCTCCCGGCCTCCCACTGCACGCGGGGGGAGGAGACAAGCATCAATGCCGGAAATGCCTGACGCCGGTGAACACCATCGCGATCCCGTGCTCGTCCGCCGCCGCGATCACTTCCGCGTCGCGCATCGAGCCGCCCGGCTGGATCACTGCCTTGATGCCGGCTTCGCCGGCGGCGTCGATGCCGTCGCGGAACGGGAAGAAGGCATCGCTGGCCATCACCGACCCGGGCACGACCAGGCCTGCGTCGGTCGCCTTGATGCCGGCGATGCGCGCGGAATACACGCGGCTCATCTGGCCGGCGCCGACGCCAATCGTGCGGTTGTCCTTCGCGTAGACGATCGCGTTGGACTTGACGAACTTCGCCACCTTCCACGCGAACAGCAGATCATTGAACTGCGCGTCGGTCGGCGGCAGTTGCGACACCACCTTCAGCTCGTCGCGGTTGACCACACGATCGTCGGCGGTCTGCATCAGCAGGCCGGAGTTGACCCGCTTGGTGTCGATGAAGTGCTTGGATGGCGGCGCCAGCGGGATGCGCAGCACGCGCACGTTGGCCTTCCTCGATGCGTAGGCCAGCGCCTCGTCGTCGTAGTCGGGCGCGATCAGCACTTCGACGAACTGGCGGTCGAGGATGGTGCGGCAGGTCGCGCCATCGAGCTTCGTGTTGAAGGCGAGGATGCCGCCGAAGGCGCTGGTGGGGTCGGTGGCATAGGCGGCCTCGTAGGCATCAAAGCAGCCGTTGCCGATCGCCACGCCGCAGGGGTTGGCGTGCTTGACGATCACGCAGGCCGGCGCGTCGAACTGGCGCACGCATTCCCACGCCGCATCGCTGTCGGCGATGTTGTTGTAGCTGAGCTCCTTGCCCTGCAGCTGGGTGAAGGTGGCCAGCGACCCGGGGGCCGGCCACAGGTCGCGGTAGAACGCGGCCTGCTGGTGCGGGTTCTCGCCGTAGCGCAGGTCCATCACCTTGACGAAGTTGCCGTTGGCCTGCGCCGGGAACTGCATCGGTGCACCGTCCTCGCCGAGCGACGACAGGTAGCTGCTGATGCAGGCGTCGTAGATGGCGACGTCGTTGAATGCCGTCACCGCCAGCTGCCAGCGGGTCTTCGCCGAGAGGGCGCCGGCGTTGGCGGCGAGTTCTTCGACCAGGCCGGCGTACTGCGCCGGCGCGGTGGCCACGGCGACGCGGGCGAAATTCTTGGCCGCGCTGCGCAGCATCGCCGGCCCGCCGATGTCGATGTTCTCGATGATGTCTTCGAAGCGGCTGTCCGGATTGGCCGACACCCGCGCGAACGGGTACAGGTTCAGCACCAGCAGGTCGATGGCGCCGATGCCGTGCTGCGCCATCACCGCATCGTCCACCCCGGCGCGCCCCAGCAGGCCGCCGTGCACCTTCGGGTGCAGGGTCTTGACGCGGCCGTCCATCATTTCCGGAAAGCCGGTCACCTCGCTGACGTCCTTCACCGCCAGGCCGGCCTCGCGCAGCGCCCTGGCGGTGCCACCGGTGGACAGCAGTTCGACGCCGTGGGCGGAAAGCGCCGTGGCGAATTCGATCAGGCCGGTCTTGTCGGAAACGGAGAGCAGGGCGCGGCGGACGGTCACCGGCGCGCCGGAAAGGAAGTCGGCGGACATGCGTGGAAGGGGGCGGTGGGGAAGCGTCGATTATACGGTGCCGGCCCGCTGCGCCCGGCCTGCGCCGGCCTCAGCCCATGCCGTAGTCGCGCAGCTTCTTGCGCAGGGTGGCGCGGTGGATGCCCAGCATCGCCGCGGCGCGGCTCTGGTTGCCGTCGCAGTGGCGCAGCACTTCGGCGAACAGGGGAATCTCCAGCTCGCGCAAGGCGATGCTGTACAGGTCGTCGGTGTCGCTGCCGTCAAGGTCGCGCAGGTAGCGGCGCACGGCGTCGGCGACATGCTCACGCAACGGCGCGCGCGGCGCGGCGTCCTGACGGTGTTCGGAAGGCGTCAACTGAGATCCCTTGGGCAGGCCGCCGGCATCGAGCGCGTGGGGCGGCGCAGCGAGTCTAGCGCGGCGATTGCGGCGGTGTCAGTGCCCGCGCGCATTCATCGCAGCATTGTTGACCGCCTTCTCGCTTCGCGCGGACTTACTCGAAGCGGAAGTCGAAACCGACCACGCCCGGTGCCGGTTCGACGATGTCGAAGGCAATCTGGCTGGCCTGGCCCGGCGCGATCCGCGCGCTGCGTGCGGTACCGGTGGGCAGGTAGTCGGCCGGCTGGAAGCGGCGCGTGCCGAGGGTGCGGCCGTTGAGGTCGGACAGGGTCAGGCGCAGCGCCGGCCATGGCTGTGGCCAGTGCGCATCGTTGCGGAAGCTGGCCTGCACGCGCAGCACGCCCGGACGCTCGGGTGGGGCGATCACGTCGCGCGAGAGCAGGGCGAACGCGGCGGGCTCGTGCCATGCCGGCAGCGTGCAGCCCAGCGCGCCGCAGGTCGCCTCCAGCAGCGGCCGCAGCTGCGTGCTGGCGGCCAGGCGCTCGCGCTGCAACCACCCCAGCTGCGCCAGCAGCACCAGCGCCAGGGCTGCTGCCGCCAGCCACTCGCCACGCTGGCGATTGGCCGTGGCGGAACCGGCGAGGACGAAGCTGGGTGCGCGACTCATCCCTGCACCGGGCTGGCGTTGCGCACGCCGTCGATGCGCACCCAGTCTTCCTCGCGCGCCACCTGCAGGGCATCGAACCACGGCGCGAAGCGCACCAGCAGTTCGCCCTCCTGCCCGGCGAGGATGCCGGACATGGCGATGCGGCCGCCGGCAGCGGTGCGCGTGGCCAGCGCCTCGGCAAGTGCGTCCAGCGCCGAGGCGAGGATGTTGGCCACCACCACCGGATAGGTGGCGACCGGCTCTTCCGCAGGCAGGTGCACGTCGATGGCGACGCCGTTGCGCTGCGCGTTGTCGTGGGTGGCGGTGATCGCCTGCGGGTCGTTGTCCACGCCGACCGCGCGCGCCGCGCCCAGCTTCAGCGCCGCCAGTGCGAGGATGCCGCTGCCGCAGCCGAAGTCGAGCACGGCCTTGCCCTGCAGTTCGTCGGCGGCGGCGAGGCTGTCCAGCCAGCGCAGGCACAGCGCGGTGGTGGGATGGGTGCCGGAGCCGAACGCCAGACCCGGATCGAGGCGGACGATGGCGGCGTCCGGCGCCTGCGCGTCCTCGGGCAGCGGATGGTCCCAGGGCACGATCCAGCAGCGTTCGCCGAATCGCATCGGTTGGAACATGTCCAGCCAGGCGCGTTCCCAGTCCTGGTCCTCGACCTTCTCGAAGCGTGCGCGGCTCCAGTCCAGCCCCGGATCGAACGCGTCCAGCGCGGCCAGCAACACCAGCGCGTCGGTTTCCTCCGGGAACAGTGCGGTCAGGGTCATCTCGTCCCACAGCGGGATCTCGCCGACGCCGGGCTCGAAGATCGCCTGTTCGTCGGCGGCGTCCAGATGCGCGTCCTGCAGGGTGACCGCCAGCGCCCCCACGTCGTCCAGCGCGCGCTCGATGCGCGGCTGCTGGGCTTCGGTGCTGGGAAGGGTCAGTTGCAGATAGGGCATGGCGAGGATGGCGCGTGGCGGTCGCGCCATTCTCGCAGGTTCATCGTGGGCTGCGCGGGCGCCTCAACCACCCAGCAGGCCTTTCAGCAGGCCCTTCATGTTGGGGCGCTTCTGTGGCGGCGCCTTGCCGCCGTCGCCTTCGTCCTGCTCCTGCGGCATGCCCATCTCGCCGAAGTCCAGGCCCAGCATCGCGGTGGCGGTGGACTTGGCGCGCAGGCGCACGCTCCATTCTGGGTTCCACGGCTGCTTCGGATCGGCCGGCTTGGGCGGGTAGGTGATCCAGTGCTCGGGCCCATAGGCGGTCATCATCAGCATCGCCGGCACCATCCCGGTTTCGCCGCCGGCGGCGCTGGCGAAGATGCCCTTTGGCACCACGCAGCTGGTGGCCGAGGCCGGCAGCAGGATCTTCTTCTTCAGCCATTTGTCGATGCTGCCACCGGTCAGGTAGGCGTGCAGTTCGCTGCCGGCGCCGGGCACGTCGGCACTGCTCCACACGGTCAAGGTGTAGGACCGTTCGCTGGCCATTTCCATGCGCATGCCGGTAATGAAGTAGGCGCGTGCGCGCGCCACCGACGGCCAGTCCAGCGCGACCGCGTCGGCTGGCTCGCCCTGCGCGCGCAGCCCCAGCTTCGGCATGAAGTCGGCGGCTTCGTCCACGTTGAACGACATCGACGCCGGGATGCCGCTGCCGGTGACCTGATGGCCGCCGGCCAGCCTTGCACCTGCCGGCACCTGCCGGCCATGCTGCGGATTCGGCCAGTAGACGAAGCCGGGCTTGAGGTCGATGTCGCGGTCCGGGACGTACAGGCCCTTCGAGAAGCTGCCGCTGGACTCCACGCTGACCCCGGTCATGCCCGCGGCGCCCTTCTTCGGATTGATCAGGCCGCCCTTGACCTTGATGCTGGCCAGCTTTGGCTGGCCAGCCCGCACCGCCGCGCCGCAGCCCCAGTATTCGCGGATCTGCAGCTCGACGTCGGGCACCGTGCCGATTTCGGATGTGGTTTTGCCATGGCCGTTCGGCTGGAAAGGCAGCAGGGTCAGCGACCTGCCCAGGTTCAGCCCGGCTGGCACCAGCTCCTGCGCCTCCACGCCGGGCTTCAGCGCGTTGTGCAGGGCGATATCCAGGTACTGGCCGGTCATGCCGGCGGCGCGGGTGGAAGGGTAGGCAGGTTTGAACGCCTCGCCGCCGCCCATGCGCTTGGCCATGAAGCCGCCAAGTCCGCCCATCATCGCGCCCATGTCCGGCATCCCCGCCATGTTGTGGGTGGCGATGTCGATGTAAAGATTGGTGGGCGGCGTCTTGCCCTGCTGGCTCGCGGCGGGCAACGCCAGCAGCGTGGTGGCGAGGGCGATCAACGGGGCGGTGCGGCGCATGGTGGACTCCGGAAGCAGCGGTGGCTTCCGGTTACAGCGGAAAAAGCCGGCGCAAGCGGACATCGGCCGCCCTACGCCGGCGCCGTGCGCCCGCTCAGAGCAGCGAGAGCGCCTTTTCCTTGCGCTCGGCCAGGCGCTTTTCGAGGTAATGGATGTTCTGGCCGCCCTGGGTGAAACCGCCGTCGGCGAGGATGCGCTGCTGCAGCGGGATGTTGGTCTTGATCCCGTCCACCACCATTTCGCTCAGCGCCACCCGCATGCGGGCGATCGCCTGCGCGCGGTCGGCGCCGTGGACGATCAGCTTGCCGATCATCGAGTCGTAGTTCGGCGGGACGCGGTAGCCCTCGTAGATGTGCGAATCCACCCGCACGCCGGGGCCGCCCGGGGCATGGAAGTGCTGGATCAGGCCGGGGCAGGGAAAGAAGTTGTCCGGGTCCTCGGCGTTGATGCGGCACTCGATGGCGTGGCCGTTCAGCACCACGTCGCTCTGCTTGATCGACAGCCGGTGGCCCGCGGCGATCAGCAGCTGCTCGCGCACCAGGTCGATGCCGGTGACCAGCTCGGTCACCGGGTGCTCCACCTGGATGCGGGTGTTCATCTCGATGAAGTAGAAGCGGCCGTTCTCGTACAGGAACTCGAAGGTGCCGGCGCCGCGGTAGCCGATGCGCAGGCAGGCTTCCACGCAGACCTTGCCGATTTCCGCGCGCTGCGCGTCGGTGATGCCGGGTGCGGGCGCTTCCTCCACCACTTTCTGGTGGCGGCGCTGCATCGAACAGTCGCGTTCGCCCAGGTGGATGGCGCTGCCCTGGCCGTCGGCGAGCACCTGGATCTCCACGTGGCGCGGGTTCTCCAGGAACTTCTCCATGTAGACCATGTCGTTGCCGAACGCGGCCTTGGCTTCCTGCTTGGTGGTGGCGATGGCGTTCACCAGCGCGGCCTCGGTGTGGACCACGCGCATGCCGCGCCCGCCGCCGCCGCCGGCCGCCTTGACGATGACCGGATAGCCGATCTCCGCCGCGATCTTGACGTTGGTGGCCGCATCGTCGCCCAGCGGGCCGCCGCTGCCCGGCACGCAGGGCACGCCCGCCGCCTTCATCGCGCGGATCGCCTCGACCTTGTCGCCCATCAGGCGGATGGTGTCGGCCTTCGGGCCGATGAACACGAAGCCGCTCTGCTCCACCCGCTCGGCGAAGTCGGCGTTTTCGGACAGGAAGCCGTAGCCCGGGTGGATGGCCTGGGCGTCGGTGACCTCGGCCGCGGCGATGATCGCCGGCATGTTGAGGTAGCTCTCCGCCGAAGGCGCCGGGCCGATGCAGACGGACTCGTCCGCCATCGCCACGTGCTTGAGGTTGCGGTCGACGGTGGAATGCACCGCGACGGTGCGGATGCCCAGCGCGTGGCAGGCGCGCAGGATGCGCAGCGCGATTTCGCCGCGGTTGGCGATGACGACTTTCTCGAGCATGGCTGCTTACCCGATGACGAACAGCGGCTGGTCGAATTCGACCGGCTGGCCGCTTTCGCACTTGATCGCCAGCACGGTGCCGGAGACCTCGGCCTCGATCGGGTTGAACATCTTCATCGCCTCGATGATGCCCAGCGTGTCGCCGGCCTTGACCGCCTGGCCAATCGACACGAATGCCGGCTTGTCCGGCGAGGGGCTGGCGTAGAACGTGCCCACCATCGGCGCGCGCATCACGTGGCCGGCCGGCAGTTCCGGGTCGGCGGGCTTGGGGCTGCCGCCGGTGGCGGCCTGCACCGGCGAGTTCATCGGCATCGCCGGGGCGGCGGCTGCCATCATCTGGTGCATGACCGGCGCCGGCGCGGCGGCGGCCAACCCGCCCTTCGGCATCCGCGCCAGGCGCACGGACTCCTCGCCTTCCTTGATCTCGATTTCGGCGAGGTTCGATTCTTCCAGCAGGTCGATCAGCTTCTTGATCTTGCGCAGATCCATGACGGGTCCTCTTGCTTGGGTCCGGCGGCGTTGATGCGCGGCGCGGGGGTGGAATGGGGAAAGACGGTGCGCCCCGGATCAGTGGGCCAGCCGTTGCAGCGCGGCGTCCAGGGCATAGCGGTACGAGTCCGCGCCGAAGCCGCAGACCACGCCCACCGCCTTGTCGCTGAAATAGCTGTGCTGGCGGAACGGCTCGCGGGCGTGCGGGTTGGACAGGTGGATCTCGATGAAGGGGATGGCCACCGCGGCCAGCGCATCGCGCAGCGCGATCGAGGTGTGGGTGAAGGCGGCGGGGTTGATCAGGATGAACGCGGTGCCATCCAGGCGGGCGGCCTGCACCCGGTCCACCAGCGCATGCTCGGCATTGGACTGGAAGCTGTGCAGCACATGTCCGGCCGCCTGCGCGCGCGCCGCCAGGTCGGCATCGATGTCGGCCAGCGTGGTGTGCCCGTACACCTCCGGCTCGCGGCTGCCGAGCAGGTTGAGGTTGGGGCCGTGCAGGAGCAGCAGGGTTGCCATCGGTTGGGTCGGATGCCCCGGAAAACAGGCGCGCAGTGTCCCGCGAAAGGTGGATGCTGTCCAGTTCGGCGAACTTTTGCCGGATAACGGGGTTTTAATCGGATGTTGGAGCGGCGGCTCTAAATGGTGGCGAGCTGCTTCGCCGCAAGGGCCGTGTTCCTGGCGGCGGACGACGGGCTCCGCGGACACATTGCCACGGAACCCGTAGTCAACGCGTGGATGCAGCGCCCGCCCACGCGGCGATGTCGGCGGCATCCGTGAACGGCCCGATCCGGGTCTTCAGCAGCCGCCCGTCGGCCGACACCAGTATCGAATAGGGCAGCACGCCGGCCGGATTGCCCAGCCGCACGCCGGCATCGGCCGGGCCGGCGGCATCCAGCAGCACCGGGTAGGTGATGCCGTGCTGGCGCAGGAACGCCGCCACGGCGGCGGCATCGTCCAGGGCGATGCCGACCACCCGTACGCCGCCGGCGCCCTGGGCGTTGACAAAGGCCTTTCCAGCGTCGGCCGACTGTTGGTCGGCGAAGGCCTGCAGGTCCGGCATTTCCTTCAGGCAGGGCGCGCACCAGGTCGCCCACAGGTTGACCAGGGTGGTGCGCCCGGCCCAGGCGGCGGGAATGGCGACCGGCTGGCCGCTGACATCGGGCAGCGTCATTGCCGGCACGATGCCGCCTTTTTTGGCGACGCTGACGCCGGCGGGCGCAGCCGGCGCGCGCGCCTTCAGCGAGGCATCCAGCACCTGCTGGCCCACCTCGGTGCCGGCCAGGCGGTAGGCGATGGTCGGCTCGAACAGCAGGCTGGCGCCGGCGCCGGCAATCGCCGCCAGCAGCGCCACCACCAGCACCGCGCGGTTGGACGGCATCAGCGCGCGGCCTCGCGCAGGGCGTCTTCCACCATGCCGGCGGTCAGCAGGGTGGGCAGGATGCGACCTTCGGCGCCGCCACGGGGATACACCACGTACAGCGGCACGCCGACCGCGCGATGACGCTGCAGGTAGGCGGTGATGGCCGGGTCGACGTCGGTGTAGTCGCCGACCATGTAGACGGCGTTGGCCGCCTCCAGCGCGCTGCGGAACCGATCACGGGCGAACACGGTCTTCTCGTTGGCCTTGCAGGTCACGCACCAGTCGGCGGTCATGTTGACGAACACTGGCCGGCCCTGCGCGCGCAGGTCGGACAGCGCCTGCTCCGACCACGCCACACTGGAGATGCCGGCCGGCGCCGCCACGACATTGGCCTGCGGCCGCGGCAAGGCATGCAGTTTCGCCAACGGCCAGCCGACCGCCAGCAACGCAGCCAGTGCCAGCACCTGCCAGCCGCGGGCCCCGCCGTTGCGCGCCCGCATCCATGCCCACGCGGCCAGTGCCAGCGTGATGGCCGCGGCGAGCCACAATCCGGCAGCGTCGGCCCCACGCAGCTTGGCCAGCACCCACACCAGCCAGGCCGCGGTGGCATACAGCGGGAACGCCAGCAGCTGCTTGAGCGTTTCCATCCACGCGCCCGGTTTCGGCAACAGGCGGGCGAAGGCCGGCACGAAGCCGATCAGCAGGAACGGCAGCGCCAGTCCCAGCCCCAGCATCAGGAACACCAGCAGCGCACCGGCGGTGGGGCCGGTGAAGGCGTAGGCCAGCGCCGCGCCCATGAACGGCGCGGTGCAGGGCGTGGCCAGCACCACCGCCAGCACCCCGGTGAAGAAATCGGCGCGCACGCCTTCGCCGCGCAGCAGCGCGCCGGTGCGCTGGCCCAGGCCGACATTGGCCTGCCACAGCCCGGACAGCGACAGCCCCAGCGCGAACATCACCAGCGCCAGCCCGGCCAGCACCAGCGGCTGCTGCAGCTGGAAGCCCCAGCCCAGCGCCAGCC
This sequence comes from Thermomonas fusca DSM 15424, assembly GCF_000423885.1. Taxonomy (GTDB): domain Bacteria; phylum Pseudomonadota; class Gammaproteobacteria; order Xanthomonadales; family Xanthomonadaceae; genus Thermomonas; species Thermomonas fusca. The sequence continues at coordinate 111,226 of NZ_AUIV01000011.1, forward strand.
CGGCATGGCGCAGCGCCAGCACCAGCGCGCCCAGCGCCAGCATCGACAGCAGTACGCCTGCGGTATAGGCCAGCGCGTGGCGGCGCGCCTCCCCGCGGCCGGCGCCGCTCTGCGCCAGCGACAGCGCCTTCAGCGACAGCACCGGCAGCACGCAGGGCATCAAGTTGAGGATCAGGCCGCCGCCCAGCGCCAGCAGTAGCGCTGCCAGCAGGCCGGGGGTGTTGCGCTGCGGCGGGGCTTCGCGGACAGGTTGCGGGGCGCTGCCTGCCGCGAGCGCCGAGCCGGATACTTCGGCTGGCAGGGTTGCGGGCGCGGTGTCGCCAGCCGGCGTGGCCGCCAAGGCCGCAGCATCGGCCGCCGCTGCGCCCGCAGCAGGCGCCGCTTCGGCGGGGCCGTCACTGCGCCACGCGTCGAGATTTGCGATTGCCGCCAGCTTCCCCGCCGGCAGCGAAAACGCCAGCCGCCGTGTCATCGGTGGATAGCAGATTCCATTGTCCTGGCAGCCCTGCAGGCCCAGCACCAGGGTGCCGCTGGCGGCGCGGGTGGTGCTGCGCGCCACCGGCAGGGCGATCTCGACCTGGTCGAAATACACCGCCACATCGCCGAAGTGCTCGTCGCGATAGGGCGTGGCGGCGGGCAGCTTGGCCGGCGGCGGCAGCTTCACCGACAGGCCGCGGCCGCCTTCCAGCTGCACCGACAGCTTGTCGCGGTACAGGTAATAGCCGCGCGCCGGGGTCAGCCGCAGCAGCAGGGTGTTGCCGTCCAGCGCGATCAGTTCGCTGCCGAAGGCCTGCGCGGCGGGCAGCGGCGCGGCGTCCACCGCGGCGCCGCGGTTGCCGAGGCCGAACAGCCCGCCGCCGGATTTGCGGCCGGGCAGGAAGCCATCGCCCGCATCGGCCTGCGGCAGCGCCACGCTCAGGGTGCGGGTCTGCGGCGGATAGCACACGCCGGCGTCGGCGCAGCCCTGGTACTTCACCGTCAGCGCGACGCCGGTGGCGGTGGCCGCCGGCACCCCGGTCACGACCCCCACCAGCTGGGTGCGGTAGGTCTCGACGTCGCCGAAGAACTCGTCGCGATGCTTCTTGCCGTCGGGCAGCGCCAGCCGCGGCTCGGCGAAGCTGGCGCCGGCCTTGACCGAGGTGCGGTGCCGATACAGGTAATAGCCGTCGGCAATCTTCCAGCGCACCTCGATGCGGTTGCGCGCGGTGGCCTGCGCCGACAGCACGAACACTTCGTCCACCGGCGGCAGTTCGAAGTCGGCGGCGATGGCCGGGGTGGCGGCCAGCAGGCTCGCGATCAGGGCCGGCGCGGCCAGCCAGCGGCGCAGGCGAAGGGGCAATCCGGTCATCGGGTCATTCTACTGGACGGGTCGATTCGACCACCCACTGCAGGTACGCGGGCAGGCCGGCGGCGGATTCGACCGCCAGCAGCTCCGGCAGTTCATACGGGTGCAGCTGCGGCAGCCGCGCCTGCAAGGCCGGGTAGCGCGCCCGCGTCGTCTTGATCAGCAGCAGCACTTCGGCGGCATCGCGCTGCAGCTTTCCCCGCCAGCGGTACACCGACTGCAGCCCCGGCAGCAGGTTGACGCAGGCGGCCAACCGCTCTTCCACCAGCGCATCGGCGATGCGCCCGGCGGTGGTGGTATCGGGACAGCTGCAGAAGCAGATCAGGACGTCCATGCCGACAGGGTAGCCGGCGACGGTTGGCCACGGGCCCTTGAAACCCGTCCGCAGCGCCCCATCTCTCTGCCATCCCGGTCCCGGGATGTTTTCGTCCCAGGCGTTGGCAGTCGCCGAGTGCGACTGCTAAAATTTCCGGGTTTTCCCCGTTCAATCAATCATTTGCAGAGGTTGCACATGTCCAGCATCAAGCCGCTGTACGACCGCGTGGTCATCAAGCGCATGGAAGAAGAGAAGCTGTCCGCGGGCGGTATCGTGATCCCCGACAGCGCCACCGAGAAGCCCATCAAGGGCGAAGTGGTCGCCGTGGGCACCGGCAAGGTGCTGGACAACGGCCAGGTCCGCGCCCCGCAGGTGAAGGTGGGCGACAAGGTCCTGTTCGGCAAGTACAGCGGCACCGAGGTGAAGCTGGATGGCGCCGAGCTGCTGGTGGTGAAGGAAGACGACCTGTTCGCGATCCTCGGCTGATCGCGCGTTACTTCCCACCCCTATCCCACTGAATAATTACTGAGGTAATCGCAATGGCTGCCAAGGATATCCGTTTCGGCGAAGACGCTCGCGTGCGCATGGTGCGCGGCGTCAACGTGCTCGCCAATGCCGTCAAGGCCACCCTCGGCCCGAAGGGCCGCAACGTCGTGCTGCAGAAGAGCTTCGGCGCGCCCACCATCACCAAGGACGGCGTTTCCGTCGCCAAGGAAATCGAGCTGGCCGACGCGTTCGAGAACATGGGCGCGCAGATGGTGAAGGAAGTCGCGTCCAAGACCTCCGACAACGCCGGTGACGGCACCACCACCGCCACCGTGCTGGCGCAGGCGTTCATCCGCGAGGGCATGAAGGCGGTTGCCGCCGGCATGAACCCGATGGACCTGAAGCGCGGCATCGACAAGGCGGTGACCGCCGCCGTGGCCGAGCTGAAGACCATCAGCAAGCCGTCGTCGACCAACAAGGAAATCGCCCAGGTCGGCACCATCTCCGCGAACAGCGACGCCAACATCGGCGACCTGATCGCGCAGGCGATGGACAAGGTCGGCAAGGAAGGCGTGATCACCGTCGAGGATGGCTCGGGCCTGGAGAACGAACTCGACGTGGTCGAGGGCATGCAGTTCGACCGCGGCTACCTGTCGCCGTATTTCGTCAACAACCAGCAGTCGATGCAGGCCGAGCTGGACGACCCGTTCATCCTGCTGCACGACAAGAAGATCTCCAACGTGCGTGACCTGCTGCCCGTGCTGGAAGGCGTGGCCAAGGCCGGCAAGCCGCTGCTGATCGTGGCGGAAGAGGTCGAGGGCGAGGCGCTGGCGACGCTGGTGGTCAACACCATCCGCGGCATCGTCAAGGTCTGCGCCGTGAAGGCCCCGGGCTTCGGCGACCGCCGCAAGGCGATGCTGGAAGACATGGCCATCCTGACCGGCGGCACCGTGATCTCCGAGGAAGTGGGCCTGTCGCTGGAGAAGGCCACCATCAAGGATCTGGGTCGCGCCAAGAAGATCCAGGTGTCGAAGGAAAACACCACCATCATCGACGGCGCCGGCGAAGCCGACGGCATCCAGGCCCGCATCAAGCAGATCAAGGCGCAGATCGAGGAAACCTCCTCCGACTACGACCGCGAGAAGCTGCAGGAGCGCGTGGCCAAGCTGGCCGGTGGCGTGGCCGTCATCAAGGTCGGTGCCGCCACCGAAGTCGAGATGAAGGAAAAGAAGGCGCGCGTCGAAGACGCCCTGCACGCCACCCGCGCTGCGGTCGAGGAAGGCATCGTCCCCGGCGGCGGTGTTGCCCTGATCCGCGCCAAGGCCGCGATTGCCGGCCTGAAGGGCATCAACGAAGACCAGGACCACGGCATCCAGATCGCCCTGCGCGCGATGGAAGCCCCGCTGCGCGAGATCGTCACCAATGCCGGCGACGAGCCGAGCGTGGTGCTGAACCGCGTCGCCGAAGGCAAGGGCGCGTTCGGCTACAACGCCGCCAACGGCGAGTTCGGCGACATGATCGAGTTCGGCATCCTGGACCCGACCAAGGTCACCCGCACCGCGCTGCAGAACGCGGCCTCCATCGCCGGCCTGATGATCACCACCGAGGCGATGGTGGCCGAGCTGCCGAAGAAGGACGAGCCGGCGATGCCGGGCGGCGGCATGGGCGGCATGGGCGGCATGGATTTCTAAATCCAGCGCGCCTTGCGTCACGCTTGACCACGAAGCCCGGCCTTGTGCCGGGCTTCGTGTTTGTGTGGATGGTGGGGCGTGGGACAACCGGGGTAGGTTCACCTCCTCGGCATCCCTAGCGGCCTGCCGGATGCCGATTCCAGCCGGCCAGAAGGTATCGCCTTGGGCCTGTCCATCAAGGCGCTGCCGGAAACAAGTGCCCAGCGATTTGCCGCCGGCGGTCCAGCGCGTCGGCGACGGCTGGCCGACCCGTCCAGCGGGTGTGACCCTGGCCTGCCTCCAAATCACCAATCCGTCGGCCGGTAATCCTTGAGGAACTGGCCCCAGACGTGCTCCCCGCTGTTGAGGCCGGCGATGATCGGGTCGACGATCCGCGCCGCGCCGTCGACGATGTCCAGCGGTGGATGGAAGCGTTCCTCGAGCACCTTGCGCGCCGCCAGCGCCGCCGGATCCTCGTCGGTCACCCAGCCGGTGTCGACGCTGTTCATGTGGATGCCGTCGGCGTGGTAATCGGCGGCCGCGGTGCGCGTCATCATGTTCAGCGCGGCCTTGGCCATGTTGGTGTGCGGGTGGCGGGTGGTCTTGAAGTTGCGGTAGAACTGGCCCTCCACCGCCGACACGTTGACGATGTGTTTGTCGCGGCCGGGTGTCTTCAGCATCAGCGGCTTGAGCCGCGCATTGATCAGGAACGGCGCGATGGCGTTGACCAGCTGCACCTCCAGCAGTTCCACCGACGGCACCTCCGCCATCCGCAGCCGCCACGAATTGGTTTCGCGCAGGTCGACCTGCTGCAGGTCCTGGTCGAGCCGGCCCTCGGGGAACAGGTGCTGCTGGGCGAGCAGTTCTTCCGGCAGCAGGGGCAACTGCGACAGTTCGGCGGCGCGGGTCAGGCCCGGCGCCTCGCCATGCGTATCGAGCAGGTGCGGTGCCAGCGCGGCGCTGTCCTGCGGCAGCATGCGCGCGCTGCGCAGGCCCTCGTAGCTGCCCAGCACGCGGCGCACTGCGTCGGGGGCATCGGCCAGCGCGGCGGTTTCGCCGGCCATCATGTGGGCGTAGAAATCCGGCGGGCGGCGCACCGTCTGGCAGGCGTTGTTGATGATGAAGTCCAGCCGCGAGCGGGTTGCCAGCAGCTGGTTGCAGAACGCCTCGACGCTGGGCGTATGGCGCAGGTCGAGCCCGAACACTTCCAGCCGGTGGCCCCATTCGGCGAAATCCGGCTCGCGGGCGTAACGCGCGGCGGAGTCGCGCGGGAAACGGGTGGTCACGATCAGTTCCGCGCCGGCGCGCAACAGCTTGAGCCCGGCCTGGTAGCCGATCTTGACCCGGCCGCCGGTGAGCAGCGCAACCCGACCGCGCAGATCGGCCAGCTCGGTGCGCTTGGCGAAGTTGAACGCCGCGCAGGGCGGGCACAGCTGGTCGTAGAAGTGGTGGATCGCGGTGTACTTCTGCTTGCAGACGTAACAGTGCCGCGGCTCGCCGGCCTCGCCGATCGTCTCGTCGTGGGTGGGTTCGTCGTCGCGGTCGTGCGGCTGGAAACCCTGCGGCGGGAAATAGTTCGGGGTGGTGAACACCGGTTTGCGGCGCAGCGCGCGGATCCCGGTGGCGTTGAGCACCGCTTCCTCGCGCTGGATCTTCGCCGCGTTGCGCTCGCGCTCGGCCACCTTGAGCCGCAGCCGTCGCGCGGCCGGGTCCGGGTGGTAGACCTGCGCCACCGCGCGCTGCAGCCGGTCGCGGTCGGCGCTCGGCAACGCATCGAGCAGAGAGTGGTCGGCACCGACCTGCTCCAGCAGCGCGGCGGCGTCACGCAGGCGTTGCAGCAGGGCGGCGTCGGGCGCGTTTGCGGTGTCGGCACCAGGCGAAGCGTCGGTGGCGATGGCGGCGTCGGCCGGACGGTCGGCCGGCGGAATCTTGGTCGTCAAAACGGTATCCGGGTGTTTCGGGGAGGCGCTACGGTAGTCGTTTCGGCCGCGCCGCGCCTGAAGCGCGATGCGGCAGGGCTGCTTCGCGCGTCAGGGCGTTCACTGGTCGCGTGGAAAGGCGGATTCGCCCCTGGCTTGCCGCTAGCGCTGGTCGAGTTCGTGATGGATCAGTACCACGCACTGCGATGCGAACAGCATGGTCTTGCCCAGGGTGATCCGGGTCGCCCCCAGCCGGTCGAGGGTGTGGAACGTGTTCTTTGGCATCGGGATGTGGTCCGTCAACAGGAAACAGGGGTTGCCGTGGAACGCCTGTTCGCGGATCGGCGCGCCTTTGCGGTCCATCACGAACAATTGCTGGTTCTCGGCCAGCTGCTGCACCAGCCGCTCGAAGCTGAGCGTGCGCACGCAGACGCCGGGCTCCACCGGACGCATCTCTTCCTTGCCCATTCCCCTGGACGCATCCAGCGCCCGGGCCACCTTGCCCAGCAGCGCCTGCTCGTTGAAACCGCCAATGTCCTGCATCGCGTTGGCGTCGAAACGGATCGTGCGGGAGAAGTCCTCGGTGCTTTCCAGCACCAGGTAGACGACGACATCGGGGCGATGCGACTGCGCCACGAAGATCGCGTTCATCAGGGTGTGCGCGAGGATTTCCGCATGCGCCCCGCTGCCCACCGAGGCCAGGAGCTTGGCGCTGTCGGTGGGTGCCGCCCGTGCTCTGAGTACAAAGGTCCGCATGCGTCTGGCTGCCTTCTTGTCCAATGCGGCAACTTGCGCGCCGCCTGCACATTGTCCACCAACCAGTCGCTTCGGTTGCATATTCAACCTCACCGCGACCAAGGAAAATCCATGCGTCATGGCGGGCAGTGTCTGCCGGGCCGACGCTCTGACCGGGAGATGCCTCGACGGTTAATCGGGTAGCGTGTGGGGGAGGCTGCGCAACAGACCGGCGGCCCGCGCCAGCATTGAGATCACCGGAGAACTCCACCGCATGTTCGCGCAACTGCGCCTCCCCGCTCGGGGCGCCAGGGAATGCACGCTGCGGGTGGAGGCGTTCGCGCGCCGCACCGCGGCCAGGCTGCGCGTGAGCGGGCCGTCGCACCGTCCCGGCGTCGAACTGGACGGTGATTTCGGCGTCCAGCGTGGCCGGGTGCGGGTGACGCTGCGTGGCCGCGGCGAGCCGGCCGTGTTCACGGTGGCGCCGGGGCAGCCCTGGCAGGGCCGGATCGTCGCGATGATGCGCAGGAAGCCTAGTGAGGAGCCGGCCTTCACGGTCACCCTGGAGCCGGAAGGCGAGGCCTCCGGCTTCCACGCCGCGTTCCGCTACCGCAGCGTGCCGCGCGCGATCAATGTTCCCACCAGCATCGTCCCCCGCGAACCCGCGTTGGCGGGGCAGTGAGCGGCGCGGGCGGCGACCGGCGTGCGTGATCGCTTGCGTCGGCCACAATCGCCGATGACGATCGACGCCGAATTACCCACGCCGCAGGGCCGCAACTGCACAGGCCCAGCAGCAGGCCGATCAGGCTGATCCTCATCGGCCAGTCCGGTTCGCGGCCGGTTCCTGCCGGAAAGGTCCGGTCCGGCGGAAGTTCCAGCGCCACTGCGTGGTGGAACCATCGCCGTTCTTGACCGATCTGGTGCCGGAGATGGTCTTCGGAAAAGGCGCGTCGATGGCGTAATCCTCGACCAACCCGGGGAACCCCATGCTGGCACTGCCCGTTTCGGTTTTCGTATGTTCATGGCCGCCGGCGAATTCGCAGCCCTCGCCTTTGATGCTGTGGTGGGTGCTGGCTGTCTCGAAGGTGATGCCTGCACCGGTGAGGTAGACCTGCATCCGGTATCCCTGCTCGCGCGAACCGGTCTGCTCGATCCTCATGGCGTAGTCGATCGCCTCCGACGAGGAGCCGTTGCTGCGGACGCCGAAGTTGCGTTCCACCTTGGCGGCCTTGATACCCGCGATGCAGAGTTCCTCCCCGCTGTTGATGCTCGACACGGCGAGGGAGCCGGAAACGGTTGCCTGCCCTTCCATCTCCCATACCGCAGTGTCCCGGCGCTCCTGGAAGCGGGTGTAGCGCATGCGCGTGGGACGGATGCCGCTGGCCTGCAGCGAGGCCTGGCCCTGCCGCTTCTCCGTGTGCGTCATCGTGGCGGTGGCACGACGGCTGCGGTGCTGTGTGGTTCGGCTGCTCGAGTGCTGCCTCGAGGTGGTGGCCTGCACGGTTCCCTCGTAACCGTAGCCGGCATGGCCGGGCTGGTGGAAGACGATTTCGACCGGCGCGTCCACTTCCGGATCCAGCAGGCGCTGGGCCCAGTTCACCGCAAGTTCGGTCGCCAGCGACCCGACCAGGCCGATCGTGTTGGCAATCAATGCCAGCGCGCCGGTCCTCACGTCGCCGGCCATGAGGGTCTTCGCCGCATCCTCGTAGGACTGGGCGGCCTCGGTGCCGGGCATGGTGTCGGTGTGCAGGGTGGCAGTGCCGCGGACGTAGCGGCTGGTGACTTCTCCTTCGTGCGGGGTGTCCTCGCGATGGATGTCGATGATGAAGCGCGAGGTGCCGCGGGTCTCGCCTTGCATCTCCAGCCGCTTGCGCCGCAGGTTGCGGCTCTCGAACGCATTCTTCTCCGTCGACCAGCTCGCATGCGCGCCTCCCTTCGCGTGCGAGCCTCCCCACAGGTCCCAGGACACTTCCCAGTTCTCCATGTCCTTGACGAGATCGTCCTCGTTGGAGGGAGCCGGAAGCCCAAGCGATTTCAGGCACGCCTTGAGCGTCCGGTAGTGCGGCGACTGCTCGCTGGCGCGCTTGTATTCCCTGTATTTCTCCTCGTCGATCTCCACCGTGGCGGTGAACACCACTTCGCGCCCGGGCTCCTCCCTGGACGGCTTGTGCACCGACGGCTGGTCGGCGACGACGCGCACCTCCAGCGAGCTGTAAAGCATCATCAGTTTCTGCAGCTTGGCCACGAGATTGAGGGCCTTCGCCGCTTTTGCCACCGCGGCCATCCGCTTGGCCGCGACGCGGGCGTCGGCGACATTGCCCGCATCGATGGCCAGGTCGAGCAGGTGGCCGATCACCGCTTCCATGGTCTTCTCGCCGGGTTGCACGGCCCCGCTGCGTTCGTAGGCATCCTTGGCGATGGAGCAGGAATCGCCCGCGGCACCGCTCGCGTATGCCTTCGGCACGAGGAGATCCAAGGGATCGAAGGCGATGCGACGGGCGGGCGTCGGTTGCCGTGGCGTGTCCTGCAGCAGAGCGGCGGTCAGCACGAACAGCTCCAGGTGCGTCATCCGGTACTGCTCGGCACTCCATCCGCTGGAGGCGAGGTCGATGGCGGGCTGCTGCCGGGCCGCCATCGCGTGCAGGAACCGCGCCGCTTGCGCACCGGGCGTCGAGGCATCATCCAGCGCCTTGCCCACCCAGTCGCGCACGGCCTCCTGCATGGCGAGGCTGGCCACCCGGTCCTCGGCGAACGGAAAGCCGAAGTCCTGGAGCATGAAGCCGTACTCGGCCAGGCTCAGCCGGGACGTGGTGGCCTTGCGCGCCCCATCCATCGCGAGGATCAACAGCTCCTCCTGCCTGACGAAGAACCCGGGCTCCGCGGGCACCGCCGCGCCCGTCTCCAGGACCGTGGCGCCAATCGATTCCAGCACGGCCCGGGTGCCGTCCTTCTGCGCCTGCCAGTCGTCGGACAGGATGCGATCGACCCACCGCGCCTGCTGCCGGGACACCTCCACCGGTTCGGCTTGCGGCGGGCCGCCGTCGCGCAGCGGCGCCAGCCATGACGGCTGCAACCACAACAGCGCACCCGTTGCAGAAACCGCCAGCAGTGCGCCGGCCACCACCTTGCGCCGATGCGGCAGCCATCTATAGAACCGCTGCAGCGCGGGAAACGCGCTGCCACGCAGCCAACGCCACGACGCAGGCATCACCCGCAACGCGAGGAAGCGCGTCAGCGCGCGCAGGCCGGCAAGCAGCTGCCTCGCCAGCACCAGGAGTCCTTTCCCGGTGGCGGCGGCAAGACGGCGCCAGATCGAATGCCCGGTGGTCATCGCAAGGCCTGCCGTCAGCGCCCGAGCAGGCCGCGCAGCATGCTCTTGCCCACGTCCCTGGCGGCGGGCTTCGCGGCGTCCTGCATGGAGGCGCCGGCGCCTGGCATCAGCATCGCGGTGGACTTGCTGCGCACGTGCACGGTCCAGCCATCACGGCTGATGCTGCGATCATTGCCGTAGGCGATCATCTGCACCATCGGCGCGGCGCCCTTGTGGGCGAACACGGCGTCAGGGATACGGCACTCGCGTGCCTCCGGGCCAAGCAGGGTGCGCGCCTTGACCCATTTCGCGACCAGCGCTTCCGGCAGGTAGGCGAGCAGTTCCGGCCCGGCATAGCCGTCCTCGGAGCTGCTCCACATCACGATGGTGTCGCCGTCGGACACGGTGGCGTGGGCGAAGTGGCCGCGCGCGCCTTCCACGGCGTTCCAGCGCAGGATCATGCCGCCGCCGCTGGCGTCGCCCTGCAGCTTGAGCTCGGGCAGGAAGTCGTGTTCTTCGCCCAGCGCGAACTGCATCGACGCCGGCACCTGGTCGCCGGTGACGTGATGCTGGCCCACCAGCGATGCCTTCATCGGTACCGTCTTGCGGGTGGATGGGTTCGGCCACAGCGCGAAGGCGGGGCCGGGCGTCACCGCGTTGCCCGGCACCTGGCGCGGCTTCACGCCGCGGCCGGTCTCCATCACCTTGCCGTTGCGCACGGTCACCGAGTAGTCGCGCGGCTGGCCCGCGCCGGCCTTGTCGCCGCAGCCCCAGTAGTAGCGGATCCTGAAGGTGCCGTTGCCATCAGCAAGACCGACGCCGGTGCCGCCTTCGTCGCCGTGCTGCGAATTCTTCTGCGTCGGCGGCAGCAGGTCGATGCTGCCGCCCAGTCCCAGCCCGCGCGGCACCGCCTGCGCGGCTGGCCTGCCCGGCAGGCCGGGGTTGTGCAGCGCGACGTCGATGTACTTGCCGGGCATGCCCGGATGCCGGGTCATGCCATAGCTGGCGCTGCCGCCGGACATCGCGCCCGGCAGCCGGCCGAACACGCCCATCCCAGGCATGCCGGGCATGCTGTGGGTGGCGACGTCGATATAGAGGTTGGCCGGCTGTTCCTGCGCGCTTGCGGGCAGGGCGACAGCAATGGCGAGCGCCAGCGCCGACGCGGCGGGAATGAAGCGAATCTGCATGATCGTGCCCCGTGGAAGGCGGGCCGAAAACGGCGGCCCGACCGGACCCGGTGCATCCGGGCACTCCATCCACGAGATCCGGGGCGGCGGACTGACAGGGGCGCGATCGCCGGGCAGGAGGGGCGCAGCCGGAGCTGGATTCCCGTGTCGGCGAGCGCCGGGGTCAGCGCAGGCGGGCCGCCAGCTCCAGCATCCGGCGGGTACCCGGATGCTGCAGGCCATAGATCTGTAGATGCGCCTGGACGGCCTCGTCCACGGGGCCGGTGGCCTGTTCCGGCAGGTGGCGCGCGAACAGGTCGGCGCGTGCCGCCATGACCCGCGGCCATTCCACGCCATTGTCGATGCCTGCGGCGCGCGCATCGGCGATGGCCTGATCGAACAGCGCGACCGCCTCGCCAACCCTGCCGAGCGCCGCCATCGCGATGGCGCGGACTTCTTCGGTCGATGCGAGCCGCCGCTGATCCTTGTATTGCGACCGCGTGTAGATCGCACGGGCTTGTTGTGCCAGTTCCAGCGCCTCTGCCGCGCGCGCCTGACGCAGCCTCAGCCGCGCCACCTGGATCAGGCCGTGGCCCACGAAGGGATGGTCGGCGCCCAGCAGCGCGCGGCGCATCTGCAATGCCTCGTCGAGCAGTGCCTCGGATTCGGCGAGGCGGCCGGATTGCCGGTAGAGGTTGCCCAGGTTCGCGGTCGCGATCGCGTAGCGGGGATCCTGCACGCCGAAGATCTGGCCGGCGATCTCGCGCGCACGGAGCATGGCGGTCTCGGCCTCGCCATCACGTTCGGCGTTGTCCAGCGCGAGCGCGAGGTTGTTGTAGGCCGCCGCGATGGAGGCGGTACGTTCCGCCGGATTCGCCGCTTCCTGCAGCGCGATCGATTCACGGATTGCTTCCACCGCATCGTCGAAGCGGGCCATGTGGGTCAGCACGATGCCGTGGAAATCCAGCAGCGTGGCACGGGTGGGATTGTCGGGCAGGTAGATCCGCCGGGCCAACTCCAGCGCCGCCGATGACTTCTCCAGCGCGGCCTCGAGTTCGCCCCGCGCCAGCGCAAAGTTGGCCAGTCCGTTGTACACCTCCAGCCGCACGCTGGGCGACAGGGTTTCGACGCCCCGCAGCGCCAGGGCCTCGCTCAACAGCGCTTCGGCGCGCTGTTGTTGGCCCTGGGTGTCGAGCGCCCCGCTCAGCGCGCGCAGATAGGGAAACAGGGCCGTGGGCGCAAGCCCGGATGAGGCGCGTGCCCGGGCCAGCGCCGTTTCCGCACGCTCCACCGCTTCCGCCACCTTGCCGATGCGCGCCAGCGCCTGGCTGCGGTGCATGACCAGTTGCCCATGCAGCTGGCCGGGGATCCGTCCGCTGGACTCCAGCAAGCGCTCCACCGCGTCGAATTCCGCCAGGGCTTCGGCATCGCGCTTCGCACTGGCGTCCAGCAGGCCCTTCGCAAGCCTGGCTTCGAGGATGAGCCCCGCATCGCCGGTGCGCTCGGCAAGCGTCTTGCCTTGGTCCAGCAGCCGCTTGGCCGCATCCAGTTCGTTTATCCTGCGATAGAGGTCGCCGAGCAATACCAGCATCTCCGCGCGCAGTGCGGGCGTCTCGCGGAATCCCTCGCCGATGCGGTGCGCGCCCTGGTCCAGCAGGTCGCGCGCGGTGAGCGGTCCATCGATCGCGATGTTCGGGTCATTCGCTTCGAACAGCTGCACCATGAAGTCGCGTACGGCCGTCGCCCGCAGTTCCTGGGTGCGCGCCACTTCGGCTTCCTGCCTTGCCTTGGCTGCCTGCCACAACGTCGCCCCGATCCCGCCGGCCAGCGTGGCCGCCAGCAGCAGCGTTGCCGCCACGCCCAGCCTGTTGCGCGCCACGAACTTGCGAAGGCGATAGCCCGGCCGCGGCTTCTGCGCCAGCACCGGGCGGCCGTCGAGCCAGCGGCGCAGGTCGTCGGCCAGCGCCTCGGCGGTGGGGTAGCGCCGGCCGGGCTCCTCGGCCAAGGCTTTCAGCAGCACCCGGTCGAGGTCGTTGCGCAGCGGGACGTAGTGGCGGTGGTAGGCGTCGCCGGCATCGCGCACCAGCAGCGAGGGGCGGGTGGTTTCGCTGCCTTCGGTCACCGGCTGCGGGGTGCGCCCGGTCAGCAGCCGGTGCAGCAGCGCGCCCAGGCCGTAGACGTCGACGGCGGTGCTGGGCGGCGCGCCCAGCAGCTGTTCGGGGGCGGCATAGCCGGGCGTGAGCGCGCGCCACAGCGTCTGCGTGCGGTCGTCCTCGCTGTCGGCGAACTGGCCGATGCCGAAGTCGAGCAGGCGCACGTGGCCGTTGTGGTCGACCAGCACGTTGGAGGGCTTGAGGTCGCGGTGGATCACCAGGTTGCTGTGGGCGTAGGCGACCGCGCCGCAGACCTGCAGGTACAGGCGCACGATCGCGCGCGCATCAAGCGAATTGGTGTCGCACCAGCGGTCGATGCGTTCGCCTTCGACCAGCGGCATCGCCAGCCAGCAGGTGCCGTCGTCGGCCACGCCGGAATCGACCAATGCGGTGACGTTGGGATGGTTGAGGCGGGCCAGGATCGCGGCCTCGCGGCGGAAGCGTTCCTGCCCGCCGGCGCCGAGCGCGCCCAGGGTCAGGATCTTGATCGCCGCCTGCTGCCGCGCCATGCCCTGTTCGCGCCAGCCGCGATAGACCACGGCCATGCCGCCGCGGCCCAGTTCGGCCTCCAGCTGCCATTGGCCCAGGCGGGTGCCGGCGAGGGCATCGCCGGAGGCGGCCGCCGCGATGCGCGGGTTGTGGTGCGCCGCCAGCAGCCGGTCCAGCCGTCGCCGCACCGGCGCGTCCATCGCCTGCGCCGCCAGCCAGGCGTCGCGCTGGTCTTCGGGCAGGTCGAGCCAGTGGTCGAACAGGCTGTCGGCGGCGCGCCAGTGCGCCAGCGTTTCAGCGTCCATCGTCGTCGTCGAGCATCGCCTGCAGGAAGGCGCGGGCGCGCTGCCACTCGCGGTGCACGGTGCGTTCGGAGATCCCGAGCAGGGCGGCGACTTCAGCAAGCTCCATGCCGGCGAAATAGCGCAGCTCGACGATCTGCCGCCGCTGCGGGCTGATCGCCTCCAGCGCCTGCAGTCCCTTGTCCAGCGCCAGCGCGGTGGTCATCGCCGCCGCCGCGCTGTCCGGGATGCGATCGTCCAGGCTGACCATGACCTGGTCGCCGCCGCGCTTCTCGGTGGCGCGGCGGCGCGCGTGCTCGACCAGGATCCAGCGCATCGCCTTGGCCGAGGCGGCGAAGAAATGGTTGCGGTCGGCCAGCGCCAGCGGGCTGCCCTGGCTGATGCGCAGGAACAGCTCGTGCACCAGCACGGTCGGGGTGACGGTGGACTCGCCGGCGAACATGCGCGAATTGGCCAGCCGCAGCAGCTGCGGGTACAGCGCCTCGAACACGGCGCCCATCTTCGCCGGCTCGCCGTCGCGCGCCAGCGCGAGCAGCCGCGTGATCTCGGCATCGGACACAGCGGTGCATTCCCGGTCAGGGTGGTGGGCGGACGCTAGCAGCCGGCGCCCGGCTGACGCAAGCGCGGCAGCCCGCCGCGGGCTATGCTCGGAACCGGAGGACACCATGCAGACAGCGCGACGCGACGACGTCCTGATCATCGGCGGCGGCCACAACGGCCTGGTCTGCGCGGCTTACCTTGCCGCGGCGGGCCTGCAGGTGCGCGTGCTCGAACGCCGCCACCTGGTGGGCGGCGCTGCGGTCACCGAGGCGTTCCATCCCGGCTTCCGCAATTCGGTGGCCAGCTACACGGTCAGCCTGCTCAACCCGGCGGTGATCCGCGACCTGCGCCTGCACGAGCACGGCCTGCGCGTGGTCGAGCGGCCCTATGCCAACTTCCTGCCGCTGCCGGACGGGCGCAGTTTCCGTCTCGGCGGCGAACACACCCACGGTGAAGTGGCGAAGTGGTCGGCGCGCGATGCGCAGCGGCTGCCCGAGTACTACGCGATGCTCGACCGCATCGTGGTGGTGCTGCGCGAGCTGATGCGGCGCACGCCGCCGAACGTGAGCGACCGCTTCGTGCTGGCGGACTGGCTGAACTCCATCGCCGTCGGCAAGCAGCTGAAATCGCTGGACATGCGCGGCCGCCGCGACCTGCTGGACCTGTTCACCAAGTCCGCCGGCGAGCTGCTGGACGACTGGTTCGAGGGCGAGCCGCTGAAGGCCGCGCTGGGCTGGGATTCGGTGGTCGGCAATTTCGCCAGCCCGTACACGCCGGGCAGCGCCTACGTGCTGCTGCACCATGTGTTCGGCGAAGTGAACGGCAAGGCCGGCGCCTGGGGCCACGCCATCGGCGGGATGGGCGCGATCACCCAGGCGATGCGCAAGGAGTGCGAGGCGCGCGGCGTGGCCATCGAAACCGAGGCCGAGGTGGCGCAGCTGCTGGTGGAAGGCGGCAAGGCGGTCGGCGTCGCGTTGGCGGACGGCCGCGAACTGCGCGCCGCGACCATCGCCAGCAACCTCAATCCGAAGCTGCTGTACACCAAGCTGGTCGAACCCGGCCAGCTCGACGACGACACCGCCCAGCGCATCCGCCGCTACCGCTGCGGCTCCGGCACCTTCCGCATGAACGTGGCGCTGTCCGAGCTGCCGGATTTCACCGCGATGCCGGGCACGCAGCTGCAGCCGCACCACCAGAGCGGCATTCTGATCGGGCCGTCGCTGCAGTATTTCGAGCAGGCCTATTTCGATGCCAAGTCGCGCGCGCACAACCCCGGCTGGGCGCGCAAGCCCATCGTCGAGGTGGTGATTTCCTCGACCCTGGACGACACCCTGGCGCCGCCGGGTGCGCACGTGGCCAGCCTGTTCTGCCAGCAGGTGAACCCGGCCATCAGCGATACGGACGCCGGCTGGGACGCGCACCGCGACACCGTGGCGAGGCTGATGATCGACACCGTCAACGACTATGCGCCGAACTTCGCCGGCAGCGTGCTGGGCTATGAGGCGCTGAGCCCGCTCGATCTGGAGCGGCGCATCGGCCTGGTCGGCGGCGACATCTTCCACGGTGCGCTGGGGCTGGACCAGATGTTCAGCGCGCGCCCGCTGCTGGGGCAGGGCAATTACCGCGGCGCCTTCGGCAATCTCTATCTCTGCGGCTCGGGCACCCATCCGGGCGGCGGCGTCACCGGCCTGCCGGGGCGCAACGCCGCACGTGAAATCCTCAAGGATCTGGGCAGGTCGCCGCGGCCCGATTGACGCGGCATTCGTGAACCGTCGGGTGCTCTTTTGCAGTGCAGCGTGCAAACACCCTCACGAATCCTTCACGATCGCCCCGCGTCCCGACGTGGGGGAGGGAGCAGGCCCGCTGAGACTTCGGTCTAAGCGGGCTTTTTTATGGTTCATCTCCCAACTCCGGGGAATGCGGCGCGGATCTTGAGGAAGAAGTAGGTGTCATCGCGATAGCCGTAGGCCATACGCTTGATGACCTTGA
>NZ_AUIV01000012.1:0-2500 GCF_000423885.1 Thermomonas fusca DSM 15424
CCCTGGCGATGACCTACTCTTGCATGCAGAAGCACACTACCATCGGCGCAGCTGTGTTTCACTTCCGAGTTCGGGATGGGATCGGGTGGTGCCACAGCGCTGTTATCACCAGGGAGAGGGTGGAGGGTCGCCGGCCGTAGATACGGCAGCGCCTCGCTCTCAGAGGTTGGAAGAAGAGTCTACGAGCGTTTGGAGCAAGCCATCAACGTGTTGAGGCCAAGGGTTACTTCGCTAGGCGAAGCAACTTGAGGTGATATGGTCAAGCCACACGGATCATTAGTACAGGTAAGCTCAACGCATTACTGCGCTTACACACCCTGCCTATCAACCACCTGGTCTTGATGGTTCCTTCAGGGGGCTTGTGCCCCGGGAGATCTCATCTTGAGGCGCGCTTCCCGCTTAGATGCTTTCAGCGGTTATCGCTTCCGAACATAGCTACCCGGCAGTGCCACTGGCGTGACAACCGGAACACCAGAGGTTCGTCCACTCCGGTCCTCTCGTACTAGGAGCAGCCCCTCTCAAATCTCCAACGCCCATGACAGATAGGGACCGAACTGTCTCACGACGTTCTGAACCCAGCTCGCGTACCACTTTAAATGGCGAACAGCCATACCCTTGGGACCGACTACAGCCCCAGGATGTGATGAGCCGACATCGAGGTGCCAAACACCGCCGTCGATATGAACTCTTGGGCGGTATCAGCCTGTTATCCCCGGAGTACCTTTTATCCGTTGAGCGATGGCCCTTCCATACAGAACCACCGGATCACTAAGTCCTAGTTTCCTACCTGCTTGATCCGTCGATCTTGCAGTCAAGCACGCTTATGCCTTTGCACACAGTGCGCGATGTCCGACCGCGCTGAGCGTACCTTCGAGCTCCTCCGTTACTCTTTGGGAGGAGACCGCCCCAGTCAAACTACCCACCATACACGGTCCCCGACCCGGATTACGGGCCCAGGTTAGAACGTCAAGCACATCAGGGTGGTATTTCAAGGTTGGCTCCATGCCAGCTAGCGCCGACACTTCACAGCCTCCCACCTATCCTACACAGACGAACTCAACGTTCAGTGTAAAGCTATAGTAAAGGTTCACGGGGTCTTTCCGTCTTGCCACGGGAACGCTGCATCTTCACAGCGATTTCAATTTCACTGAGTCTCGGGTGGAGACAGTGCCGCCATCGTTACGCCATTCGTGCAGGTCGGAACTTACCCGACAAGGAATTTCGCTACCTTAGGACCGTTATAGTTACGGCCGCCGTTTACCGGGGCTTCGATCAAGAGCTTCGCTTTCGCTGACCCCATCAATTAACCTTCCGGCACCGGGCAGGCGTCACACCCTATACGTCCACTTTCGTGTTTGCAGAGTGCTGTGTTTTTGATAAACAGTCGCAGCGGCCTGGTTACTTCGGCCTCCTTCAGCTATTAACCATAGGAGGCGCACCTTCTCCCGAAGTTACGGTGCTATTTTGCCTAGTTCCTTCACCCGAGTTCTCTCAAGCGCCTGAGAATTCTCATCCTGCCCACCTGTGTCGGTTTACGGTACGGTCTGTGCAAACTGAAGCTTAGGAGCTTTTCCTGGAAGCGTGATATCAGCAGCTCTGTCCAACTGGACTCGTCCTTGGTCTCAACGTTGCGCTCCCGGATTTGCCTAAGAGCACCGCCTCAACCCTCTCACCGGGACAACCAACGCCCGGCCTGCCTAACCTTCTCCGTCCCTCCATCGCATTTGCACGAGGTGCTGGAATATTAACCAGCTTTCCATCGACTACGCATTTCTGCCTCGCCTTAGGGGCCGACTCACCCTGCGTCGATTAACGTTGCGCAAGGAAACCTTGGGCTTTCGGCGTGCGGGCTTTTCACCCGCATTATCGTTACTCATGTCAGCATTCGCACTTCCGATACCTCCAGCAGACTTCTCAATCCACCTTCGCAGGCCTACGGAACGCTCCTCTACCGCGCATAACAAAGTTATGCACCCCAAGCTTCGGTTTACCGCTTAGCCCCGTTAAATCTTCCGCGCAGACCGACTCGACCAGTGAGCTATTACGCTTTCTTTAAAGGGTGGCTGCTTCTAAGCCAACCTCCTGGCTGTCTGTGCCTTTCCACATCGTTTTCCACTCAGCGGTAATTTGGGACCTTAGCTGTGGGTCTGGGTTGTTTCCCTTTTCACGACGAACGTTAGCACCCGCCGTGTGTCTCCCGTACAGTCCGTCTCGGTATTCGGAGTTTGCAATGGTTTGGTAAGTCGCGATGACCCCCTAGCCATAACAGTGCTCTACCCCCGAGAGGATACATACGAGGCGCTACCTAAATAGCTTTCGAGGAGAACCAGCTATCTCCGGGTTCGATTAGCTTTTCACTCCTAATCACACCTCATCCCCGACCTTTGCAACGGGCGTGGGTTCGGGCCTCCAGTACCTGTTACGGTACCTTCACCCTGGGCATGACTAGATCACCCGGTTTCGGGTCTACTGCCCGCGACTATGCGCCCTTATCAGACTC
>NZ_AUIV01000012.1:7500-120453 GCF_000423885.1 Thermomonas fusca DSM 15424
TTCACCACCCAGCGCGTGGGCGGCATGTTCGGCATGTTTTTCAGCGCGGAAAAGGTGGACACCTTTGACCGGGCGATGGCCTGCGACAGCGCCGCGTTCAACCGCTTCTTCCACGCGATGCGCGAGCGCGGCGTATACCTTGCGCCCAGCGCGTTCGAGGCCGGCTTCATGTCCGGTGCGCACGACGACGACGTGATCGCCACCACCATCGACGCGGCGCGCGCCGCCTTCGCCGCGATCTGACCGGCGTCGTGGACGATAAGCCTCAGGCGGGTTCGGGCGGAGGCGATTTCTTTGCCCCCACCCTTCAGCCTGCCAGCCGCGAAGGATGGCGCTTCCGGCTGTACCGGCTGATGTTCCACCACGAGAGCCGCGGCGAGCGCAATTTCGACCTCACGCTGATCGGGGTGATCCTGGCCAGCGTGCTGGTGGTGCTGCTGGACAGCGACCCGGAAATCAAGACGCGCTGGCACTTCCAGCTCTACCTGGCCGAGTGGGTCTTCACCCTGCTGTTCGCGGTGGAGTACGCCGCAAGGGTCTGGGTGGTGCGCGAGCCGCTGCGCTATGCGCGCAGCTTCCTTGGCATCGTCGACCTGCTGGCGATCCTGCCGACCTTCCTGTCGCTGCTGTTCCCCGCCAGCGCGTCGCTGACGGTGATCCGCATCCTGCGGTTGCTGCGCATCTTCCGCGTGCTCAAGCTGGTCAAGTATTCCGACGAAGCCGGCATGCTTTCCCATGCGTTGATCCGCAGCCGGCGCAAGATCCTGATCTTCGTGCTGACCCTGCTCACCATCGCGGTGATCTTCGGCGCCCTGATGTACGTCGTCGAAGGCCCGGAACATGGCTTCGTCAGCATTCCCAGCGGCATGTACTGGGCGGTGGTGACGATGGCGACGGTGGGTTACGGCGACCTTTCGCCTGCCACCGGGTTGGGCCGCTTCCTGGCCTCCATGCTGATCATCATCGGCTACAGCATCATCGTGGTGCCCACCGGCATCTACAGCGCCGAGCTGGCGCGCACGATGCGTTCGCGCGGCCGCGTGCAGTTGCGCTGCCCGCAATGCAGCTTGGGCGAACACGACGACGACGCCTGGTTCTGCCGCAAATGCGGCGAGGCGCTGCCCCCACACGATTGAGGTTCGCGATGACCACGCACCGCCCCTGCACCCTCGCCGTCCACGCCGGCAACCACGCCGACCCCGCTACCGGCGCGGTGGCGCCGCCGATCCACCTGGCCACCACCTTCCGCCATGGCCCCGCTGGCGAGCGCATCGCCGGCTACGAGTACCAGCGCGAGGGCGATCCCACCAACGACCGCCTGCGCGAAGCGCTGGTTGCGCTGGAGGGTGGCGCGACCGCGCTGACCTTCGCATCGGGCATGGCGGCGATGACCACCGCGCTGGAATCGTTGCCCGCCGGCAGCCGGGTGCTGTTCCCCGACGACTGCTACAGCGGCCTGCGCATGCTCTTCAACGAGGTCCTGCCGCAGCGCGGGCTGGTGATCGAAACCGTGGACATGGCCGATCTCGACGCTGTGCGCGCGGCCTGCGCCACGCCGCTGGCGGTGCTGTGGATCGAAACGCCGTCGAACCCGCTGCTGAAGGTCTGCGACATCGCGGCGTTGGCAGAGATCGGCCACGCGGCCGGCGCGCTGGTGGTCGCCGACAACACCTTCGCCACGCCGCTGCTGCAGCGCCCGCTGGCGCTCGGCGCCGACATCGTGATGCACTCCACCACCAAGTATTTCGGTGGCCACAGCGACGTGCTGGGCGGCGCGCTGGTGTTCGCCCGCGACGACGCCTTCGCGAAGCAGGTTGCGCACCGCCTGCATGTCACCGGCGGGGTGCTGGCGCCGTTCAGCGCCTGGCTGATCCTGCGCGGCTGCCGCTCGCTGGGCGCGCGCATGGCGATGCACTGCGCGAACGCACGCAAGCTGGCCGAATTCCTTGCCACGCATCCTGCGGTGGAACGGGTGAACTGGCCGGGGTTGCCCACGCATCCGGACCATGCCGTGGCCGCGAAGCAGATGCGCGATTTCGGCGCAATGCTGAGCGTCGAGCTGCGCGGCGGCCGCGAAGCCGCGCTGGCGGTAGCCGGCAGGTTGCGTATTTTCACCAATGCCACCTCGCTGGGCGGCTGCGAATCGCTGGTGGAACACCGCGCCTCGGTGGAGGGCCCCAACCCGCGTTCGCCGCAGAACCTGCTGCGAATCTCGGTGGGACTGGAAGACGGCGACGACCTGGTCGCCGACTTCCGGCAGGCGTTGGGCTGAGGGGCTCAGCCGGCGACGAACACCTCCAGCGCCCTGCGCAGCCGCGCCAACCCTTCCGCGACATCGGCATCGCCGATGTTGAGCGCCGGCACGAAGCGCAGCACGTCCGGGCCGGCCTGCAGCAACAGCAGGCCTTGCGCGGCGGCAAGATCGCCGATCGCGCCGGCTTTGCCCGCATGCTCCGGCCTGAGCACCGCACCCAGCATCAGGCCACGGCCGCGCACCTCGGCAAACAGGCCAAGGTCGCGGCTGATCGCTTCGATGTCGTCGCGGAGCGCCTGCGACTGCTTCGCTACGTTGGCGGCAATCGCATCGGACCCCAGCCGGCGCAGCGCAACGCGCGCCACCGCCGCCGCCAGCGGGTTGCCGCCGAAGGTGGTGCCGTGGGCGCCGAACTGCATCGCCTGCGCGACCCTGGGGCCAGCTAGCAGCGCGCCAATCGGCATGCCGCCGCCCAAGGCCTTGGCCAGCGTCACGATGTCGGGCGTGACGCCGTCCTGCCAGTGCGCGAACAGCGCGCCGCTGCGGCCCATGCCGCACTGGATCTCGTCCAGCACCAGCAGCGCGTCGTGCCGGTCGCACAGCGCGCGCACCGCCTGCAGGTAACCGGGCGCGGCCGGCATCACCCCGCCCTCGCCCTGCACCGGCTCCAGCATCACCGCGGCCACGTCGCCGCCGACCATCGCCGCTTCCAGCTGGGCGATGTCGTTGAAATCGACGTAGCGGAAACCGCCAGGCAGCGGATCAAAGCCTTCCTGGTACTTGGGTTGCGCGGTAGCGGTGACCGCCGCCAGCGTGCGGCCGTGGAAGCTGCCGCGGAAGGTGACGATGACGCGGCGCTCCGGTCCGCGCCCGTGCGATGCGGCCCATTTGCGCACCAGCTTAATCGCCGCCTCGTTGGCCTCGGCGCCGGAATTGCACAGGAAGGCGCGCTCGGCGAAGCGCGAGGCCGCCACCAGTTCCTGCGCCAGCCGCAGCGGCGGTTCGCTGTAGAACACGTTGCTGGTATGCCAAAGCCTGCCGGCCTGCTCCACCAGCGCGGCGGTCAGTTCGGGGTTGCAGTGGCCGAGACTGCAGACGGCGATGCCGGCGCCGAAGTCCACGTACTCGCGGCCTTCGCTGTCCCAGACGCGCGCACCCTGCCCGCGCTCCAGGATCATCTCGCGCTGGCGGTATACCGGCAGCAGCACGTCGCGACCCAGTGCCAGCAGCTCCTCCACGCTCGTGTCGCGGGCCATCTCACCAGGCCCCCGTGTTCGGCATCGACGCCCACGGCTCCTGCGGCGGCAGTTGGCCGTCCTGCAGCAGCTCCACCGAAATCAGATCCGGCGAGCGCACGAACGCCATGTGGCCGTCGCGCGGCGGACGGTTGATGGTGTAGCCCATGTCCAGCAGGTGCTGGCAGCTGGCGTAGATGTCGGCGACGCGGAACGCAAGGTGGCCGAAGTTGCGGGCGCTGCCGTAGTCCTCGTTGGCGTCCCAATTCCAGGTCAGTTCGATCTCCGCATCCGGGCTCTCGGCGGCCGCAAGGAAGATGAGGGTGAAGCGGCCAGCTTCGTTTTCCATGCGGCGGGTTTCGCGCAGGCCCAGGCCTTCGCAGTAGAAGCGCAGCGACGCTGCGACATCGCGCACGCGCACCATCGTGTGCAGGTATTTCATGGCGGGATTCCACTCGGGGGGATCGCAAGATGATCCCACGAAGCCCGGTTCAGGGATCGATGTAGAGATCCGGCAGCAGCGGCATCGACGGGTCCTGCGCGTAGCCGGACAGGTCGCTGATGCCGGCCTGGCGCAGCACCTGGTCGTCGATCAGGAAGTTGCCGGAAAAGCCGGCGGCCTCGCGGGTCAGCACGGCGTGCGCGGCGTCGCCCATGATCTCGGGCTTGCGGCCGTTGCCGGCGGCAACGCCGGGGATCATGTTCAGCGCATCGGTGGCGATCAGGGTGCGCGGCCACAGCGCGTTCACCGCCACGCCGCGCGGGCCGAATTCGGCGGCCAGGCCCAGGGTGACGAAGCTCATGCCCATCTTCGCCAACGTGTAGGCGGTATGCGGGCCCCACCACTTCGGTTCCAGCGACGGCGGCGGGCACAGGGTGAGGATGTGCGGGTTCGGCGCGTCGAGCAGATGCGGCAGGCAGGCCTGCGCGCACAGGAAGCTGCCACGGCTGTTGACCTGCTGCATCAGGTCGAAGCGCTTCATCGGGGTATCCAGCGTGCCGCGCAGCCAGATCGCGCTGGCGTTGTTGACCAGGATGTCGATGCCGCCGAAGGCATCGACGGTGGCGGCCACCGCGGCGCGCACCTCGTCTTCCTCACGGATGTCGCACTTCAGCGCCAGCGCGCGCCCGCCCGCCTCCTCGACGGCGCGTGCGGCGCTGTGGATGGTGCCGGGCAGCTTGGGATTGGGCACGTCCGACTTGGCGACGATGGCGATGTTGGCGCCGTCGCGCGCAGCGCGCAGCGCGATGGCCAGGCCAATCCCGCGCGAGGCGCCGGTGATGAACAGGGTCTTGCCGGAAAGCGTGGTCATGCGCATTCACCGTGTTGGCGACGAACGGAAGTGTAGCCTCCGCCACCTATAATCCGCCGATGCAAAGCGCGTGGTTCGACAACATCGTCGCGTGGATCGGCGCGCACCCGCAGGCGGCCGGCCTGCTGATCTTCCTGATCGCGTTCAGCGACGCGGTCATCGTGCTGGGCGCCATCGTGCCGGCACTGCCGCTGATGATCGCCATCGGCGTGCTGATCGGCATGGAAGAGATCGCAGGTCCCTACGCGGTGGCCTGCGCCGCGCTGGGCGCCTTCGCCGGCGACAGCCTGAGCTACTGGATCGGCCGCCGCTGGGGCAATGCGCTGCGCGGGGTGTGGCCGTTCAGCCGCTATCCGCAGCTGCTGGATCGCGGCGAAGCGCTGTTCCGGCGCAACGCGGTCAAGAGCATTTTCATCGCCCGCTACGTGGGCGCGGTGCGGCCGTTCGTGCCGGCCATCGCCGGCATGTCGCGGATGCCGCTGCCGCGCTACCTGCAGGCCAGCGGCGTGGCCTGCCTGTCATGGGCGGTGCTGTTCCTGCTGCCGGGCTGGGCGCTGGGCCAGGCCTACGACGCCGTCGCCGCGGTGGCCGACAAGCTGGCGCTGGTGCTGCTGGGCCTGCTGGCGGCGCTGGCGCTGGCCTGGGCCGTGGTGCTGTACAGCTGGCGCTGGTTCGCGATGAACGCCGACAGCCTGCTGGCGCGGCTGCTGCGCTGGAGCCGCCGGCATCCGTGGCTGGGCCGCTATGCCGCGGCGCTGATCGACCGCCGCCGGCCGGAATCGGCGCCGCTGCTGCTGCTCGCGGTCTGCCTGTTCGCGGTGGCATGGCTATGGGCGTGGTTCAGCGCCTCGCTGATGCTGCGCGGCGGTCCGCTGCTGGCAGACCACGACGTGCACGCGCTGATGTTCACCCTGCGCAATCCGCTGGCCGACCGGATGATGGCCACGCTGGCGGCGATCGGCAGCGCGCCCGTCCTGGGGCTGGCCTCGATGTCGGCGATGCTGTGGCTGCTGTGGCGGCGGCGCTGGAAGGCGGCGGTGCACTGGCTGATCGCCATCGCGGTGGGGCTGGGGCTGACCGAAGGACTGGAGGCGCTGGTCGACATGCCGCGCCCGCCCACCGCTGCGGCGGGCTTCGGCTTCCCGTCGGTGGCGGTGACCATGACCACGGTGGTGTTCGGCTTCTTCGCGGTGCTGATCGCGCGCGAGCTGCCGGGCCGGCAGCGGGTCTGGCCCTACCTGCTCACCGGGATAGCCACTGCGCTGGTCGGCTTCGCCCGCCTGTACCTGGGCGCGCACTGGCTGTCGGACATCGTCGGCGGGGTGCTGCTGGGCGCGCTGTGGGTGCTGCTGATCGGCATCGCCTACCGCAGCCACAGCGAGCGCTCCTTCTGGATGCGCCCGCTGGGCTGGACCTTCTACGGCAGCTTCCTGCTCGCCGCGCTCTGGTACGCGCCGCGCAGCGCACCGCAGACGCTGGCGCAGTTCGAGCCGCCGCCGCCCGTGCAGGCGCTGGACGCACGCCGCTGGCAGGCGCAGGGGCTCGGCGAGGATCACCAGCGCTTCGACCTGGAAATCGCCGGCGACATCGAAATGTTGCGCCAGCGCCTGCAGGCGCGGGGCTGGCGGGTGCAGCCGGCGGCGGACTGGGTGGCTGCGCTCGGGCTGCTGGATGACGACCTGTCGCCGGCGCAGCGCCCGGTGCTGCCGCTGGCACTGGATGCACATCCCGAGCGGCTGCTGCTGCGACGCGCGGATCGCAACGATCCCGAGCGCATCGAAGTGCTGCGCATCTGGCCGGCGCCGGTGCGGCTGGACGACGGCAGCCAGCTGTGGGTGGCCCGCTACGACGTGATGCAGCTGCGCCGCCGGCTGTACCTGCTGAACCTGTGGAAGCCGGATCCGCCGGCGCATGCGCTGCCGGCCGACCTGCAGGCGCTGGACAATCCACCGGCGCTGCGGGTGCTGGCGCATCCGCGCTGAACGCGAATCCTGCCGGCGCAGGAGCGCTCCATACTCGCCCTGCTTGAACCCTTTCCCGCGCGGGGAAAAGATCCGGAACGGGGATTCAGAGCGCGGCGAAAAACCGGCGCGGCGCGCCGTCAAAGCCGCCGTTGGACATGAACACCACATGGTCGCCGGCGCGCACGATGCCGCCCAGCGCGGCCAGCAGCGCATCGGCGTCGGCGACGGCATGGCCTTCGCCGCGCAGCGCCGCGATCACCTTGCCGGCATCCCACGGCAGCTCCGGCCGGGCGAGGAACACCACCGCGTCGGCGAGATCCAGCGACGGCGCCAGCGCATCGGCGTGCGCGCCCAGGCGCATCGAATTGCTGCGTGGCTCCATCGCCACCACGATGCGGGCATCGCCCACCTTCGCCCGCAGCCCGGAAAGCGTGGTCGCAATGGCGGTGGGATGATGGGCGAAGTCGTCATACACGGTGACGCCAGCGTGCGCGCCGATCACCTCCAGCCGTCGCTTCACGCTGTGGAAGCCCGACAGCGCCGGCATGACCGTCGCGACGTCCACGCCCACGGCCGCGCAAGCCGCCAGCGCAGCCAGGCCGTTCAGCACGTTGTGGTCGCCCAGCAGCGGCCAGTCGACCACGCCCAGTTCTTCACCCCGATGGGACACCGCGAACGCGCTGCCGTCCTCGGCCAGCTTGCGCGCGCTCCATTCGAACGCGGGATCGAAGCCGAACCGCTCCACCGGCGTCCAGCAGCCCATCGCCAGCACTTCACGCAGGTGCGCGTCGTGGCCGTTGACGATCAACCGGCCACGCCCGGGCACGGTGCGCACCAGATGGTGGAACTGGCGCTGGATCGCGGCCACGTCGGGGAAGATGTCGGCGTGGTCGTATTCCAGATTGTTGAGGATGGCGACCAGCGGGCGGTAGTGGACGAACTTGCTGCGCTTGTCGAAAAAAGCCGTGTCGTACTCGTCCGCCTCGACCACGAATTCGCGGCCCGTGCCCACCCGCGCCGACACGCCGAAGTCCTCGGCCACGCCACCGATCAGGAACCCAGGCTCGCGGCCAGCGGCCTGCAGCAGGTAGGCCAGGATCGTCGTCGTCGTGGTCTTGCCGTGGGTGCCGGCCACCGCCAGGGTGTCGCGGCCCGGCAGCACGCGCTCGCTCAGCCACTGCGCGCCGGAGGTGTACTTCAACCCGGCATCAAGCACGTGCTCCACCGCCGGGTTGCCGCGCGAAAGGGCGTTGCCGACGATGATTTCATCGCAATCGCCGGCGATGTTGCCGGCGGCATAACCCTGCTGCAGCGCGATGCCCAGCTGCTCGAGCTGGGTGGACATCGGCGGGTAGATATTGGCGTCGCTGCCTTCGACGGCATGGCCGAGTTCGCGCGCCAGCGCTGCCACGCCGCCCATGAAGGTGCCGGCGATGCCGAGGATGTGGAGTTTCATCTGACTGCTCCGGGAGGGGAGCAGGTCGGCGGGGCACCGGCCCCGCAAGTCGCTCCCCGATACTCGCTTGGTTGCGGGGCCGGTGCCCCGCCGACCCGCTCATCGCGGGCCGCACGCCCCACGTTGCGTCGGCTTCAGCCTACGTCGTGCCCGGGTTGGATCGCCTCGATGATGCGGGCGAACACATCGTCCAGCGAACCGACGCCGTCCACCACGGTCAGCTGGCCGTGCTGGCGGTAATAGTCGATCACCGGCGCGGTCTTCTCGTCGTACACGTTCAGGCGGTGGCGCACCGATTCGGGGGTGTCGTCGGCGCGGCCCTCGGCCTTGGCCCGGCCGGCCAGGCGCTCGATGATCTGCTCGTTGTCCACCGCCAGCTGCACCGCGGCATCGAACTTCTGGCCCAGGCTGGCCAGCAGTTCATCCAGCGCAGCGGCCTGCGCCAGGTTGCGCGGGTAGCCGTCGAGGATGAAGCCGGCGCGGGTGTCTTCCTGCGAGAAGCGCGATCGCAGCATGCCCAGCAGGATCTCGTCGCTGACCAGATCGCCGCGTGCCATCACTTCCTTGGCCTGCAGCCCCAGCGGGGTGCCGGCGGCCACCTCGGCGCGCAGCAGGTCGCCGGTGGAAATGTGCGGAACCTGCAGATGTTCCTTGAGTCGCGTCGCCTGGGTGCCCTTGCCGGAACCCGGCGCGCCCAACAGAACCAATCGCATCGAATCACTCCAGTAATGGACAGGCGGGGCGGCGTTAGACTGCACCCGAACCCCCGCTACCCGGCCAGCTTAACGCATCCGGCCGCCGTCTCAGACCCATTCCGAAGGATTTTCCATGCCTGCCGGCACCCTGCTGTACGCCCAGAGCGGCGGCGTCACCGCCGTCATCAACGCCACCGCCTCCGCCGTGCTGCAGGCCGCCCGCGCCCGCAAGGTGCCGGTCCTGGCCGCCCGCAACGGCATCCTCGGGGCGCTGCGCGAAGAGCTGCTGGACACCTCCACGCTGACCGCCGCCGAGGTCAGGGGCCTGGCGCATACCCCGGGCGGCGCGTTCGGCAGCTGCCGGCTCAAGCTCAAGTCGCTGACCGACGACCGGGCGAAGTACGAGCGCCTGCTGGAGGTGTTCCGCGCCCATGACGTGCGCTGGTTCCTCTACAACGGCGGCAACGACTCCGCCGATACCGCGCTGAAGGTCTCGCAGCTGGCGGAGGAGTTCGGCTATCCGCTGACCTGCGTGGGCGTGCCGAAGACGGTGGACAACGACCTGGCCGTGACCGACTGCTGCCCGGGCTTCGGCTCGGCGGCCAAGTACACCGCGGTGTCGGTGCGCGAATGCGCGCTGGACGTGGCGGCGATGGCGGAAACCTCCACCAAGGTGTTCGTCTACGAGGCGATGGGCCGCCACGCCGGCTGGCTGGCAGCGGCGGCGGGACTGGCCGGCGAAGGCAGGGACGAGGCGCCGCACCTGATCCTGTTTCCCGAGCGGCCGTTCGACGAGGTGGATTTCCTGTCCCGCGTGGACGCCGTGGTCAAGCGCGTCGGCTACTGCGTAGTGGTCGCCAGCGAGGGCATCCGCACCGCCGACGGCAGCTTCGTTGCCGATGCCGGCGGCGGCAGGGACAGCTTCGGCCACACCCAGCTGGGCGGGGTGGCCTCGCATCTGGCCGGGCGGGTCAAGGATGCGCTGGGCTACAAGGTGCACTGGGCGCTTCCCGACTATCTGCAACGCTCGGCCCGTCACCTGGCCAGCGCCACCGACCTGGAGCAGGCGCTGGCGGTGGGTCGGGCCGCGGTTGATTGCGCGCTGTCCGGCCAGAACGCGGTGATGCCGGTGATCGTCCGCGACAGCGACGCACCGTATCGCTGGCATATCGACATCGCCCCGCTGGCGCGCATCGCCAACCACGAGAAAACCATGCCGAAAGGCTTCATCCGCGCGGACGGCCAGGGCATCACCGCGGCCGCGCGCCGCTACCTGACCCCGCTGGTTGCAGGGGAAGCCTACCCGCCGTTTGGCCGGGATGGACTGCCGGATTACGTTGTACCCAAACTGCGGCAGGTGCGTCGCCGGCTTCCGGGCTGGAGCGACTGACCGCCTCCGGTTTAAACTCATCACCGCGCGTATTTCGCGACGCCCATCACATTCAACGGGGACACCATGAAGATTGCTTTCGCCGCCGCTGCCATCCTGGCCTTGGCTGTTGCCAGCTCGCCCGCGCAGGCCCAGTTCAGCAAGAAGAAGAACGACCCGCAGGGCTCCGCTGGCGGTGCCAGCGCAAAGAACACAGCTGCCAACCTTGAATCCTGCGACGAGCCGATGGGCACGGTTGCCGTGGTCGAGGAACAGGAAGGCGACTGGTACCGCTACCTGACCACCGACCTGCGCCTGCCGTCCACCGTCCCGGTGATCCGCATGCTGATCCAGCAGTCCAACTGCTTCGTCGTGGTCGAGCGCGGTAGGGCTATGCGCAACATGATGCAGGAGCGCGCGCTGGAGGACAGCGGCGAGATCCGCGGCGGCAGCAACTTCGGCAAGGGTCAGATGGTTGCCGCCGACTACACCGTCAGCCCCAGCATCAACTTCTCCCAGAGCAACGCCGGCGGCATCGGTGGTGCGCTGAGTTCGTTCGGCGGCAAGCTGGGCGTGGTCGGGGCGCTGGCCGGCGGGCTGAAGTTCGGCAAGGCCGAAACCATGCTGACCATGATCGACAACCGCTCGGGCGTGCAGATCGGCGTGGCGATGGGCTCGTCGAAGAAGACCAGCTTCGGCATCGGTGGCGCCGGCTTCGGTGGCAGTGGCTTTGGTGCGATCGGCGGCTACAGCAATACGCCGGAGGGCAAGACCATCCTTGCCGCGTTCGGCGACGCCTACAACAACCTTGTGCGCGCCATGCGCGACTACAAACCGCAGCAGGTCAAGGGCGGCCTGGGCAAGGGCGGCACGCTCAAGGTCGGCGACTGACCACGCTCCTTCGCAACACGGTTTACCGCGAACGCCCGGCCTGACCGGGCGTTTGCTTTTTGCACATGCCCGCTACGTGCGATGCTTGCGCGCATGCCGATCCTGCAGGTCAAAGCCAAGCCCAACAGCCGCGTTTCCGCGCTCACCCAGCAGGACGACGGCACATGGCTGGCGCAGCTGAAATCGCCGCCGGTCGATGGCAAGGCGAATGCGGAATTGATCGAATTGGTGGCGCGCACTTTCGGCTGCGCGAAGTCGACCATCGCCATCAAGACCGGCGCCGGCAGCAAGCTCAAGCGGGTGGTGGTGCCGGACTGAGTGGCGCTCAGCGGCAGCCTTTGCCTTCCATCGCCATGGCTACCGCATACTGCGGGATTGCCGCCAGCTGGCCTGCCGCCGCGGCGTTCAGTCCGTCCTTGAGGTAGACGCGGGCCTTGCCTTGCGCATCCATTTTCGGCGCAGCGTTGCCTGCCGGCTTGCGCCATACCCGCACCACGGCCTGTTGCGAGGGGCAGGCCGCGCTGGGTACGCGGATCAAGTCATTCAATACCCACCCTGCCGCATCCGATTTCGGCGCCTGCTGCCGCAGCGCCGCGCGTGGCTGGCAGCGCGCGCCGGTGCGCACCATGGCCAGCGCGTAGGGCGCAACGGCATCTCCGGTGAAGCGGCCTTCCAGCCGCGTGCAGGCTTCGGGAATGGTGCGCAGGGTATGCGCCACGCCCACGGCCTGTGGCGCGGCGGGGGCGCGCTGGATTTCCGGGGCACGATCGCCCGCAATGGCCAAGGACGCGGCGAGCAGGCCGGCGCAGAACGTGTGCAGTCGCAGCATCGGAACAGCCTCGGCAACACGGATCGGATGGCCAGACTGGCACGCGCCGGCTGAATCGCGCCGTCATCCGGGCCTGCGCGGGGCCGAACGCAATGGGCCTCCGCCCCGGCCCTCGCACAGCGGCTCACGCCTGCCGGTCGTGTATGCGATAGTCGGACGTCGCCCGCCCACGGGTGGGCACGACAACCTGATGTCTTCCATTCGAACACTCCGGGGAGGGGTTTCATGCTGGAGCAATATGGTTTGGTGTTGGCGCTGGCCAGCGCCGTGATCGCGATCCTCTATGGCCTTTGGGCCGCTGCGTGGATCAACAAACAACCCGCGGGCAACGAACGAATGCAGGAGATCGCCGGCGCGATCCAGGAAGGCGCGCGCGCCTACCTCAACCGCCAGTACACGACGATTTCCGTGGTCGGCGTGGTGCTGCTGGCGCTGATCGGGATCTTCATCGGCTGGCATACCGCGATCGGCTTCCTGATCGGCGCGGTGCTCTCGGGCGCAGCCGGCTACATCGGCATGAACGTCTCGGTGCGCGCCAACGTGCGCACCGCCGAAGCCGCCCGCAGCGGCATCGGCCCGGCCATGGACGTCGCCTTCAAGGGCGGCGCGATCACCGGCATGCTGGTGGTGGGGTTGGGCCTGCTGGGCGTGGCCGGCTACTACAGCCTGCTCACCGGCTATCTCAACGCCAAGCCGGACGAAGCGCTGCACGCGCTGGTCGGGCTGGCGTTCGGCAGCTCGCTGATCTCGATCTTCGCGCGCTTGGGCGGCGGCATCTTCACCAAGGGCGCCGACGTCGGCGCCGACCTGGTGGGCAAGGTCGAAGCCGGCATTCCCGAGGATGACCCGCGCAACCCGGCGGTGATCGCCGACAACGTCGGCGACAACGTCGGCGACTGCGCCGGCATGGCCGCCGACCTGTTCGAGACCTACGCGGTCACCGTCATCGCCACCATGCTGCTGGGTGGGCTGATGGTCGCTACCGTCGGCCAGCATGCGGTGTTGTACCCGCTGGTGCTGGGCGGCGCCTCGATCATCGCTTCGATCATCGGCACGTTCTTCGTGAAGGTGAGCGGCAGCAGCCCCAACATCATGGGCGCGCTGTACCGCGGCGTGATCGTGTCCGCCGTGCTGGCGGCGGTGGCGTTCTATCCGATCACCACCCAGCTGATGGCGGATTCGTCCTATGGCGCGATGAACCTGTACGGGTGCGCGCTGATCGGGCTGGTGCTGACCGGGGTGATCGTGTGGATCACCGAGTACTACACCGGCACCCAATACAAACCTGTCAAGCACGTGGCGCAGGCCTCCACCACCGGCCACGGCACCAACATCATCGCCGGCCTCGGCGTGTCGATGAAGTCGACCGCGCTGCCGGTGCTGGCGGTGTGCGCATCGATCCTCGGCGCGTTCGAACTGGGCGGGCTGTACGGGATTGCGATTGCCGCCACCGCCATGCTGTCGATGGCCGGCATGATCGTGGCGCTGGACGCCTATGGCCCGATCACCGACAACGCCGGCGGCATCGCCGAGATGGCGGAGCTGCCGCCGGAAGTGCGCGCTGTGACCGACCCGCTGGACGCGGTGGGCAACACCACCAAGGCCGTCACCAAGGGTTACGCCATCGGTTCGGCCGCGCTGGCCGCGCTGGTCCTGTTCGCGGACTACACCCACAACCTGCAGGCCGCGCATCCGGGCGTCAGCTTCACCTTCGATCTGTCCAACCACATGGTGATCATCGGGTTGCTGATCGGCGGCCTGATTCCCTACCTGTTCGGTGCGATGGCGATGGAAGCCGTCGGCCGTGCGGCGGGCAGCGTGGTGGAGGAAGTGCGCCGCCAGTTCCGCGACATCAAGGGCATCATGGAAGGCACCGCCAAGCCGGACTACAGCCGCGCCGTGGACATGCTGACCAAGTCGGCGATCAAGGAAATGATCGTGCCCTCCCTGCTGCCGGTCGCGGTGCCGGTGGTGGTGGGCCTGGCGCTGGGCCCGCAGGCGCTGGGCGGGCTGCTGATCGGCACCATTGTCACCGGCATCTTCGTGGCGATCTCGATGACCACCGGCGGCGGCGCCTGGGACAACGCCAAGAAGTACATCGAGGACGGCCACTTCGGCGGCAAGGGTTCCGAGGCGCACAAGGCCGCGGTGACCGGCGATACCGTCGGCGATCCCTACAAGGACACCGCAGGCCCTGCGGTGAACCCGCTGATCAAGATCATCAACATCGTGGCGCTGATGATCGTGCCGCTGCTGCCGATCAACGCCGGCAACAGCGAGGCGGCGCCGGTAGCGGTGTCCGCGCCGGTGATGCAGGCCACGCCAGGCTCGACGTTGCCGGTGGCCGAACCCGCCGCAGAAGCCGCGCCGGAGTCGGCGCAATAAGATTCGAACACCGCAGCAAGACAAGAACGGCGACCGCAAGGTCGCCGTTTTTTTGCCCGCAGCTGCGGCGTTTGCGCATCGCGCGGAATACCCGCTGCGGAAACGACAAAGGCCGCCCGGAGGCGGCCTTTGCATGGTGCGGATGATGCGCGGGCTTACTTGGCCAGGCGCGCCGCGATGGCCGCGCCCAGGTCGCCCGGCGACTTCACGGTGGTCACGCCCGCGGCTTCCATCGCCGCGAACTTGCCCTCGGCCGTGCCGGAGCCACCGGAGGCGATCGCACCCGCGTGGCCCATGCGCTTGCCCTTCGGCGCCGAGGCACCGGCGATGAAACCGACCACCGGCTTCTTGACGTGGTTCTTGATGTACTCGGCGCCGGCTTCCTCCGCCGCACCGCCGATCTCGCCGACCATGATGATGCCTTCGGTCTGCGGATCCTCGTTGAACAGCTTCAGGCAGTCGACGAAGTTCAAGCCGTTGATCGGGTCGCCGCCGATGCCGATGACGGTGGACTGGCCGAGGCCGGCAGCGGTGGTCTGCTTCACGGCTTCGTAGGTCAGCGTGCCCGAGCGGCTGACGATGCCGATCTTGCCTGGCATGTGGATGTGGCCCGGCATGATGCCGATCTTGCACTCGCCCGGGGTGATGATGCCGGGGCAGTTGGGGCCGACCAGCACCACGTCCGGATGCGCCTTGAGCACGTTCTTGACGCGCAGCATGTCCAGCACCGGGATGCCTTCGGTGATGCAGACGATGACCTTGATGCCGGCAGCCGCGGCTTCCAGGATCGCGTCGGCCGCGAACGGCGGTGGCACGTAGATCACCGAGGCATTGGCGCCGGTGGCGGCCACCGCTTCGGCCACGGTGTTGAACACCGGCAGCTCGATGTGGGTGGTGCCGCCCTTGCCGGGCGTGACGCCGCCGACGACCTGGGTGCCGTATTCCACCATCTGGGTGGCGTGGAAGGTGCCCTGCTGGCCGGTGAAGCCCTGCACGATCACCTTGGTGTTCTTGTTGATCAAGACGGACATTTCTGGAAGTTCCTTCGCTGTTCGGATATCGGCTGCTTCGGACGCATCGGACAAGGGTGGATCTCCTTGTCCGCCACTACGTGCCTCCACAACCCCCACCGCGCCGCTTCGCGTCGCGGTCGCCCCCTTGACTCAAGGGGGCTGAAAAAACCGCTCCGCCGATCAGGCCGCCTTGGCAACGGCGGCGACGGCCTTGCGGGCGCCGTCGTTGATGTCGTCGGCCGGGGTGATGGCCAGGCCGGATTCGGCCAGCAGCTTCTTGCCCGCCTCGACGTTGGTGCCTTCCAGACGGACGACCACCGGCACCTTGACGTCCACTTCCTTGACCGCCGCGATGATGCCCTCGGCGATCATGTCGCAGCGGACGATGCCGCCGAAGATGTTGACGAAGATCGCCTTCACCTTGTCGCTGGACAGGATCAGCTTGAACGCCTCGGTCACGCGCTCCTTGGTGGCGCCGCCGCCGACGTCGAGGAAGTTGGCCGGCGAGCCGCCATTCAGCGCGATCACGTCCATGGTGGCCATCGCCAGGCCAGCGCCGTTGACCATGCAGCCGATGTTGCCGTCCATGGTCACGTAGTTCAGGTCATGCTCGCTGGCCTTCACCTCGGTCTCGTCTTCCTGCGTGGTGTCACGCATGGCGGCGAGGTCCTTGTGGCGGAAGGTGGCGTTGTCGTCGGAGTTGACCTTGCCGTCCAGCGCGTACAGGTTCTGGTCGTCCAGGATCGCCAGCGGGTTCAGCTCGACCAGCGACAGGTCCTTGTCGTTGAACAGCTTGAACAGCGCGCCCATGATGCCGGCCAGCTGGTTGGACTGCTTGGCGGTCAGGCCCATCTTGAAGCCGATCTCGCGGCCTTGGTACGGCTGCACGCCTTCGACGTAGTCGACGACCAGGGTGTGGATCTTCTCGGGGGTGTTGGCGGCGACTTCTTCGATGTCGACGCCGCCCTCGCTGGAGACGATGTAGGTGATCGACTTCTGGTCGCGGTCGACCAGCAGCGACAGGTACAGTTCCTTGACGATCTCGCCAGCGGTGGTGACCAGCACCTGGTGGACCGGCAGGGCGACGCCCGCGGACTGGTAGGTGGCCATCTTGGTGCCGAGCATCTTGCCGGCAGCGGCCTGCACGTCGTCGGTGGTCTTGCAGAACTTCACGCCACCGGCCTTGCCGCGGCCGCCCGCATGAATCTGGGCCTTGACCATCCAGGGGCCGTTGCCCAAGGACTTGGCCGCCTCGACCGCTTCGTCGGCGCTGGACGCAACGCGCCCCGCCGGAACCGCAATGCCGTAATCGGCAAACAACTGCTTCGCCTGGTACTCGTGGAAATTCATGGATCACCCGGGGAGAAATTTGCCGATAAAGGCTGGGACGCTCCGCGTGGCCGGCAACTCCGGTCTGGCGCGGGCGGACCCCCATTTTAGCGTGTTGCGACGCATCATGCTTCGATCCCGGTCGCATCCCGCATACTCGGGGCATGGCCCCGCCCGACGCCGCGACCGCCGACGCCCGCTCGGTCCACCACGCCGAGATCCGGCGGGAACTCTATTTCTTCACCCTGTACCGGGTGTTCGAGGCCGCGCTGCTGTGCCTGACGGTCTTCGGCCCGGTCGGCGAGCTGCTGGCCCAGCCGCGCCATCCGCAGCTGGCCGCCGCGTTGGCGTTGGCCTACCTGCTGGGGGCGCTGGTGCTGTTCGCCACCGGCCGCCGTGGGGCAGTGGCGGGCCAGGTGGCCACCGGCGTGGCCGGCGACATCCTGGTCACCGCGCTGGCCATGCACGCGCTGCCGTCGCTGGCCTCCAGCATCGCCATGATGCTGCTGTTCAACGTCGGCGCCGCGGCCCTGCTGCTGCCGCTGCGCCGCGGCTTGGCGGTGGCCGGTGCCGCCAGCCTGGCGCTGCTGCTGCAGTACGCCTGGACCGTCGCGGCGGGCGAGGACGAAGGCCGCCCGGCGGTGGAGGTGGTGATGTACGCCACCAGCTACCTGGCCCTGGCCACCCTTACCAGCCTGCTCGGGCGCCAGCTGCGCGCCAGCCAGGCGCTGGCCGAGCAGCGCGGCAGCCAGGTCGCCAACCTGGCCGAAGTCAACGAGCTGATCATCCGCCGCATGCGCACCGGCGTGCTGCTGGTGGACGGCGACGACGAGATTCGGCTCGCCAACGAGGCCGCCATGCTGCAGTTGGGCGACGCCGGCCAGGGCCGACGCCTGCTGGCCACCGCCGCGCCGGCGCTGGAGGCGCGGCTGCGGCGCTGGGAGCGCGACGGCCACAACGACCCCACCCCGATGCAGCTGGCCGCGGATCTGCCCGAAGTGCTGCCGCGCTTCGCCCGCCTGCTGGCCGAGGGCGACCAGGTGCTGGTGTTCCTGGACGATGCCGAGCTGGCATCGCGGCGCGCGGAAAGCCTGACCCTGGCCACCCTGGGCCGTTTTTCCGCCAGCCTGGCGCACGAGATCCGCAACCCGCTGGCGGCGATCAGCTATGCCACCCAGCTGCTGGAGGAATCGCGCGACATCCCCGAGGCCGACCGCCGCCTGCTGGAAATCATTTACCAGCAGACCCGGCGCATGAACGGCATCGTCGAGAACGTGCTGGGACTGGCGCGGCGCGAACGCGCCCAGCCGGAACACGTGGACCTGGGCGAATTCGCGCGCCATTTCGTCGACGACTACCGCAACAGCCACCCGCTCGACCGCGACACCCTGGACGCCCGCACCGACGGCCGCCCGCTGCCCTGCCTGGTCGATCGCCGGCAACTGCAGCAGATCGTCACCGTGCTGGTGCACAACGCCCTGGTCTACGGCCGCATGCCCGGCGAACCCGCGCGCGTGTCGCTGCACGTGCACCGCGACGCCAGGGGCGCGCCGCTGCTGGATGTGATCGACCGTGGCCCCGGCATCCCCGAAGCCGTCGCCGGCCAGTTGTTCCACCCGTTCTTCACCACCTCCAGCCTCGGCACCGGACTGGGCCTCTACATCGCCCGCGAAATGTGCCTGGCCAACCAGGCCGACCTCAGCCACGTCGCCCTCCCCGCCGGCGGCGCCTGCTTCCGCATCCGCCTGGCCGGCGCGCGCGCGATCGATACCGCCTGACCGCGACACGCACGACGCCGCACCGCTGGTTCAGTCGATGCCCAGCTTCTTCAGCTTGTAGCGCAGCGCGCGGAAGGTGATGCCCAGCTGGGCGGCGGCCTTGGTCTTGTTGTAGCGGTTGTCGACCAACGCCTGCTCGATCGCCTTGCGCTCGATTTCCTCGATGAAGCCCGGCAGCGCGCTGGACGCGGACTCGCGTGGGTCGATCAGGCTGGGGTCCATGGTCGCGGCGGCGGCCGTGGCCTGGGCCTGAAGCGACGGCGCCGGGCGCGCCTCGGGCAGGCGCAGGTCGGCGGCGCGGATGCCGTCGTCGTCGGCCAGGGCGAAGGCGCGCTCGAGGATGTTCTCCAGCTCGCGCACGTTGCCCGGGAAGGTGTAATGCGCCAGCGCTTCCATCGCGTCGCCATGCAGCACCGGCCGCAGCCGGCCCTGGGCGGCGGCCAGCCGGCCCAGGATGGCGTCCACCAGCACCGGCAGGTCCTCGCGGCGCTCGCGCAGCGGCGGCACCCGCAGTTCGATGACGTTGATGCGGTAGTACAGGTCGTGGCGGAACCGGCCTTCCTCCACCAGCGCCGCCAGGTTCTTGTGGGTGGCGGACAGGATCCGCACGTCCACCGGCACCTCGGTATTGGCCCCCACGGGGCGCACCGACTTTTCCTGGATCGCGCGCAGCAGCTTGACCTGCATCGACATCGGCAGTTCGGCAATCTCGTCCAGGAACAGCGTGCCGCCCTCGGCCGCCTGGAACAGCCCGGTCTTGTCGGCGTGGGCGCCGGTGAAGGCGCCCTTGCGATGGCCGAAGAACTCGCTTTCCATCAGTTCGGTCGGGATCGCGCCGCAGTTGACCGGCACGAACGGTGCGGCCGCGCGCATGCCCTCGTCGTGGATGGTGCGTGCCACCAACTCCTTGCCCACGCCCGACTCGCCGGCGATGTAGACCGGCGCTTGGCTGCGGGCAACCTTGGTCA
The DNA here is from genome assembly GCF_000423885.1 of Thermomonas fusca DSM 15424. GTDB lineage: Bacteria > Pseudomonadota > Gammaproteobacteria > Xanthomonadales > Xanthomonadaceae > Thermomonas > Thermomonas fusca. The sequence continues at coordinate 26,980 of NZ_AUIV01000012.1, forward strand.
GCGTGGCCCGCAGTTCCGCCATCACCGAGGACTGCCCCAGCAGCCGCGAGGCCACCGCCCCGGACATCGGCGCACGCTTGGGCGCGTCCTCGCTGGCCGCGCCCACCGCGGGCGCCAGCTTCAGCGCGTGCTGCACCAGCCCGCGCAGCACCGCCAGATCGACCGGCTTGCTGACGAAATCGAAGGCGCCGGCCTTCAACGCGTCCACCGCCGCCTCCTGGTTGCCGAACGCGGTGATCATCGCCACCGGCGTCTGCGCGTAGAGCTGGGAGATCTCCTGCACCAGCTCGATCCCGGAGCCGTCGCTCAGGCGCATGTCGGTCAGGCACAGCGCGTACTGGTTGCGCTTGAGCAGCGCGCGCGCATCATGCAGCGACGACGCCGTGTCGCACTTCAGCCCCATCCGCCCCAGGGTCAGCACCAGCAGCTCGCGGATGTCGCGCTCGTCATCGACGACCAGGGCACAGATAGGGGCGTTGGGCGGGGTGCTGCGGGCGGGGGTGCTCATAAGTGAAAGCACGATAACCGGTTGCTGCGCCGGGTCCAAGTACGACAAAGCGTGGCGATACCGGGCAATCCAAGTCTCCGCCCCCGCCTCGACGGCGCACGCCCACCCACCCGGCCGCGCGAACCCGGATTCACACCAGCCCATTACCACTTGGCAATCTGCCCGCTCGCCTATCCGGAAACGGAGCCAGCACGCCGGCAGGCACCACGATCCACCTCTGAAATTCCGGATTGGACGACACCAGATTCCATATTGGACGACCATGAAGTCCACATTGGACGGGCATGTAATCCCGCCTCTGCCCACCCACCGCACGATTTTTCACTCTCATGCCCGAAGCCCGCCGGACGACGAACACTGCACCCGGGAACCCTGCCTCGGACATGACCAGCGCGGATCAAGCCCCCCCCCCAGCAAGCCCGAGGCGCACCATCAATTGACTTCAACATCAATTTTCCCGAAACTCTGCACATGGACACCCGGCAACCGGTATTGCCCACCCTGCTGGCCGAGCTTTCGGATCGCGCCCGCGCGCGCGACCTGAACGACGCCCAGTGGGCACAGCGCGCCGGTATCCGTCAGGAAACGCTGTCCCGCCTGCGCCGGCGCAGCGACTGCGACCTCTCCACCCTTCAAGCCCTGGCGCACGCCGTGGGCGCCCAGGTCGCCACCACGGACGGCTTGCGCACTACGCCTGATGGTCTCTTCCCGGCCACGCTGAACCGGGACGACGAGGCGCGCCTGCTGGCACTGGACACCCACCAACCCGACCCGCGCAGCTGGACCAATGCAGGCCCGCGTTTCTTCATGGCCGGGCTGGCGGTGATGCTGGCCGGCGAAACCGGCCGGGACCGGCGCCAGTGGCTGGATCTGGCCGAACAGCTGCATCCTGGCGCCAGCAGTCCCGCCGTATTCGCCCTGTGGCTGCAACGCAGCCCGCTGCGCCCCTCGCGCTTCCTGCCCCTGCTGGCCATGGCGAAGCAGGCGCGCCATGCAGCCTGAACTCCACGCCCGGCCGCAATACCTCGCCGCGCTTGCGGAAATTGCCCGGCGCATCGCCGCATCGCTGGCGAACGTCGCTCCACAGGCCCTGCCCATCCGCATGTACATCGCCGGCGGCAGCGCCCTGCATCTCTATACCGGCAGCCGCGTCACCCGCGATGTCGATGCCGCCTTCTCGCACCGCATCGCGTTGCCGGATGATCTGGAAGTCTCCTATCCGGCCGAAGACGGCAACGCCGCCCTGCTCTACTTCGACCGCAACTACAACGACACCCTGGGCCTGCTGCACGAAGACGCCTACGACAACGCCATCCCCATCGCGCTGCACGGCGTGGACAGGGCGGTTCTGGACGTGCGGCTGCTCTCTCCGCTGGATCTGGCCGTCAGCAAACTCGGCAGATTCTCCAGCCAGGATCGCGAAGACATCCGGACGCTGGCCCGAGCCGGCCTGATCAACGCCGACGCCCTCCGGCAGCGCGCCGAAGAAGCGTTGGGCGCCTACATCGGCAATCTGGACCGCCTGCGGGGCAGCATCGACATCGCGTGCAAGGACATCGCGGCGTACTGAGGCACAATTGCAGGAAGGGCAGACGTTCAGACCTTTCTCTTGCCCTCACAGAAACCGGAAGGAGCGACGCGTCGCGCCGGGCACGCAGTACCGCAGCAGCCCCGAACACTTATGACGCATAACGTCACATGCAGACAAAAAGTGCCATACACTCTCCACGGCTCTGGTGCCGCCAGCCGTGACGGCGGCCACAGAACGGCCACCCATGCCCACTTGTCCGCATTTGGCATGAATCCTGCGTTATAACTTTCGCACGTGCACCGCGCCCCAGGTCGGGACCGGTACCGGCGGGAACGCAGCACGTGAACCACCCAACCAACCCTAGGGGATACACCATGAACAAGCAGCAAGGCTTCACCCTGATCGAACTGATGATCGTCGTCGCGATCATCGCCATCCTGGCCGCCATCGCGCTGCCGGCGTACAACAACTACCGCGTCCGTGCAGCCGAGAACGCATGCCTCGGCGAAGCCAAGGCGTTCATGAACTCGTACGTCTCCGCAGTCAAGGGCGGCTTCTCGACGGCTGCACTCCCGGCCTATACGGCTGCCGCCTGCACCAACACTACCCCGCCGACCGCCGCACAGGTCGAGGCAACCACCGCTACTAATGTCACCTTCAACTCGCAGTCTCCGGGCGTGCGCGATGCCGTTTGCGCGTCGAACTCGGCCACCTGCCGCCTGCAGTAAGGCAAGCTAAGGAGCAGATTAGCTACTGCTCAGTTGGACAAAAACCCCGCCCTTGCAGGCGGGGTTTTTTTAGTTATGCACCACATGGCACGCATCTTGCTCGGACTTATGTGTAGCACTACTTCGGATCTCAGCCATGCGCCGCATAAGTACTGGTTTTACCTTAATAGAGCTGATGATCGTGGTAGCGATCATCGCAATCCTCGCAGCCATCGCCCTGCCGGCGTACAACAACTATCGAAAGAGCGCATCTGAGAACGCCTGCCTAGCCGAAGCCAAGGCATATGCCAACAATGCGCTGGTCATTCTGTATGACGAACAGACCCCGCCTGCCGCAACTCCAAGCGCCTGCGCAAACATCACCGGCGGTGCAAGCATCGGCGACACCGTAACGGGCACGCCACGCACACCCGGCACCCGCACCACCACCTGCCAGATGGACGGCGCCAGCGGCCAGGGCAGCTGCAGCTTGAACTGACCCCCCGCACCGTCAGAACAACGCCTCAGGCTATCCTAGGCAGCCACACAATCCGGGCTGCAACATGGCAGACAAGCCGATCCATTTTTACCTGCTTGCCCTCGTTTGCAGCCTGCTGGTCGCCCTTGTGTTTTGCACGGGACTGGGCGGCGACTTCATTTTCGACGACAAACCGACTTTCATCAGCAATACCGCTGTCCAGATCACCTCGCTGGACGCTGCATCACTGCAACGGGCCGCCTATAGCTTCAACGCCGGCAGCGGTTCACGCGCCCTGCCCATGCTCAGCTTCGCGCTGGACTACTGGCGCGCCGGCCTGGATCCCACCGCGTTCAAGATCACCAATATCGCTATCCACGGCCTGACCATGCTGGCATTGGCCGCATGGTTCCGGCTGCTGCTTGTCATGGCCGGCTGGCCGCCCCGGCGGATCCCATACGCGGCGCTGGCCTTGGCGCTGGCCTGGGCAGTCCATCCGCTGCAGGTCTCCTCCGTGTTGTACGTCGTCCAGCGCATGCAGACGATGGGAACACTGTTCCTCGTGCTAGCACTTTACGCATACCTAAAGATGCGCCAAGCGCAAATTGCCGGCGAGCGCAGCCGCCAATACGGCGTGCTTGTCGGTCTGTGCTGGGTGTTGGCGTTGGCCAGCAAGGAAGATTCCGCCCTGTTGCCCGCCTACACCTTGGCGCTGGAACTCACCGTGCTGCGCTTCAAGGCTGCCAGCCCGGCCATGACCCGTGGCCTGAAGCGCGGCTATCTTGCCCTGACCCTGCTCGGGATGGCCGCCTTCTTCCTGATTGCGGTCCCACATTACTGGTCTTGGGACGCCTATCGCTACCGCACGTTCAACAGCCCGGAACGCCTGCTGACGCAGGCGCGCGTTCTGGTGATGTACCTGTGGCAGGTCGTTCTGCCATTGCCATCGCACATGCCGTTTTACTACGACTGGCTGCAACCCTCGCGCGGACTGCTGCAGCCTTGGACCACCCTTGCCAGCTTGCTGCTGATCCCCGCCATCCTGGGGACTGCCTGGTACTTGCGCCGCCGCCGACCGCTCTTTGCACTGGGCATTTTTCTGTTCTTTGCCGGGCACTTCATCTCAAGCAATATCGTCGGGCTTGAGTTGGCGTTCGAGCACCGAAACCATTTTCCGCTGATAGGGGCTGTTCTAGCGTTTGGCGACCTGGGTTCCATCGCCTTCTCAAAGGTCGGGCTCAAACCCAAATCAGCTGTCGCCATCAGCTGCGCACTCGTCGGAGCGCTGGGGGCCACCACAATGGCTCGCGCCTCCATCTGGAGCAGCCCGATTGGGTTCGCCAAATATACTGCCTCGCTATTGCCGCAATCGGAACGCGCACAAGGGGAGCTATGCCTCGCCTACTTCGATCGCAGCAATGAAAACCCGGACAGCCCTTATTTCGCACAAGCCGTCGCCACGTGCGCCAAAGGGGCAGAAGTCCCAGACGGCGCCACTGCACTCACCAACCTCGTCATACTCAAGACAATCAATGGCAGCGTAACCCAGGTGGATTGGAATCGCCTTTTCGAACGAATGCAGATCGTTACCATGTCCACGAGCAACACTGACGTGGTTTGGCATTTGGTTAGATACTCTAATCGCGACCCACGCGTAAATCCACGCAACGTCACCCGCATCGTAGACATTGTTGACAGTCGAACCGAATTCCGTCCCATGGACTACGCCGCATTAGGCTATTACGCCGCCAAGAACAAGCTGGACGAGCATGCTTTTCGTTATTTCATGAAGGCCGCAGAGGCGGTGAAAAATCGAAATTTCCCGGCAATGTTGGTTGCAGATTTGCGGTCAGAAGGCTACACAGCACTAGCCGACGAGGTGGAAGCTGCAGTCCAGACAGGAAGACTCCCCGCCACCAAACCGGATCTCCCATGAAAGCCGTCATCCTCGCCGGCGGTCTTGGCACGCGCATCAGCGAAGAAACCACGGTACGACCCAAGCCCATGGTCGAGGTCGGTGGCATGCCGGTGCTGTGGCACATCCTCAAGACCTACTCGCACCACGGCGTCAACGACTTCGTCATTTGCCTTGGCTACAAGGGCTACATGATCAAGGAGTACTTCGCCAACTACTTTCTGCACATGTCCGACGTCACGTTCGACATGCGCACCAACCAGTTGGAAGTGCATGAGAAACACGCCGAGCCTTGGCGGGTAACTCTGGTCGATACTGGCAACGAAACGCAGACCGGCGGACGCCTGAAGCGAGTACGTCCATACTTGGACAATGAGACCTTCTTCTTCACCTATGGCGATGGCGTAGCCGATATCGACATCGGTGCGGAACTGGCCTTCCATCGTGAGAAAGGCGCACTTGCCACCATGTGCGCCGTGCAGCCGCCGGGGCGTTTCGGCGCCATCGACATCGAGGACCATCGCATCACCCGCTTCGAGGAAAAACCGGTCGGTGATGGCAGCTGGATCAACGGCGGCTACTTCGTGCTGGAACCCGGCGCCCTCGATTACATCGAAGACGACGACACCATCTGGGAGCGCGCCCCGCTGGAACGACTTGCACGGGATGGGCAACTGTCGGCGTACCCACATCGCGGGTTCTGGCAGCCCATGGATACCCTGCGCGACAAGACCAAGCTGGAAGAGCTGTGGCACTCGGGCAATGCGCCGTGGAAAGTATGGCCCTGAGCCTGTTCGGCGGCGTGTATGCAGGGCGGCGGGTACTGGTCACCGGCCATACCGGCTTCAAGGGCTCATGGCTGGTGCTGTGGCTGCGTCAATTGGGCGCGACGGTCTCGGGCCTGGCATTGGACCCGGACACTCAGCCTTCACACTGGTCGCTGCTTGACTTCGACGACGTTGCCGACTACCGGTTGGACTTGCGTAACGCCATAGCGGTGGGCCAGGTGCTGGACACGCTGCAACCCGAAGTCGTGTTCCACCTCGCCGCGCAGCCTTTGGTACGCCGCAGCTACCGCGCCCCGGCGGAGACCTTCGCCAGCAACGTGACCGGTCTGGTCAACCTGCTGGATGCCATTCGCGGCTGCCCCTCTGTGCGTGTGCTGGTCAATGCCACCACCGACAAGGTCTATGCCGAACACGATGCGCCGGGTGGGTATCTGGAAACCGATCCACTCGGTGGACATGACCCCTACAGTGCATCCAAAGCCTGCGCGGAGCTTGTTACAGACTGCTATCGCAAGAGCTTCTTCAACGCCGCCGATGCATCAACACGGATCGCCAGCGCACGCGCAGGCAACGTCATTGGCGGCGGCGACTGGGCGGAGGACCGTCTGGTGCCCGACATCGTGCGCGCGGCCGACGCGGGGCATGCCCTGCGCATCCGCAACCCGTCGGCGGTACGCCCATGGCAACACGTGTTGGAGCCGCTTTCCGGCTATCTGCGCCTGGCGCAAATGCTCTGGCAAGACCGCGATTTTGAAGGGGCATGGAACTTCGGTCCGCGTGCGGAAGGCGAGACCAGCGTCGCAGCGCTGGCTGCACAACTCGGCGCCAGCTGGCCGGCACTGCGTATCGAGCATGATGCCGACGCACATCCGCACGAAGCCGCCGTGCTGCGCCTGAACTGTGAGAAGGCGTGCACGCAGCTGGCCTGGCAACCCGTCTGGGACCTAGCCACTACGCTTGCCCGCACCGCCGATTGGTATCGCCAGTTCCATGCATCAGGGCAGGTTCAAAGCGCCGGCGATCTTGCGGCCTACATCGACGATGCCCGGCGGCAGGGGCTGGCATGGGTAGGATGACGTTCCATCCCACGCCCATTGCGGGCCTTTGCGAGATCCGGCAGGCTCCATTCGGGGATCTGCGCGGACGCTTTACTCGCTTGTTCTGCGAGCAGGAACTTGCCGCAATCCGCCCCGGACTCCATTTCACCCAGATCAACCTCTCGCAAACCCAGGGCCGGGGTACGCTACGCGGCATGCATTACCAGTTGCCCCCCGCCGCCGAAGCCAAGCTGATCCGCTGCCTTCGCGGGCGCGTGTTCGACGTGGCAGTGGACGTCAGAGCGGGCTCGCCCACCTTCCTGCATTGGCATGCCATTGAACTTTCGGAGGATGGCAACAACGCAGTGTTCATTCCCGAGGGCGTTGCGCATGGCTTCCAAACCTTGAGCGATGAAGCGTGGCTGCTGTACATGCATACCACCCCCTGGACGCCTGCTTGCGAAGCCGGCTTGCGGCACGACGATCCACGCCTGTCCATCGATTGGCCGATACCTGTCACCAACCGGTCTGATCGCGACAGGGGGTACGCGTCGATCGATGATGCATTCACCGGAATCGTGGCATGAAGTGCCGTTTCTGCGGTACCCCGCTGCACGACGTGTTTCTCGACCTCGGCAGTGCCCCGCCGTCCAATGCCTTCCTGCGCGCGGAAGACCTTACCGCGCCGGAGACCTGGTTCCCCTTGCGCCTCTATACCTGCACTGAGTGCCATCTGGTGCAGGTAGACGAAGTGCAGAAGCACGACGCGCTGTTCTCCGGTGATTACGTCTACTTCTCTTCCTACTCGCGAAGCTGGCTGGCGCATGCCGAACGCTACGTCGCCCACGCAACAGAACGGCTGGGTCTGGGCCCGGACAGCCTTGTGGTCGAGGTCGCTGCCAACGACGGCTATCTGCTGCAATACATCAGCGCACGCGGCATTCCCTGCGTCGGCATCGAGCCCACCGCCAGCACGGCAGCGGCGGCGCGCGATCGCGGCATCGAGACGGTCGAGCGCTTCTTCGGCCGTGCGTTCGCGCAGGAGTTCGTGGCGGCGCGGCGCAAGGCCGATCTGGTGGTCGCCAACAACGTGCTGGCGCACGTGCCGGACGTCAATGATTTCGTTGCCGGCCTGTCCGCCGCTCTCGCGGCGGGCGGTACGATCACCCTTGAATTCCCGCATCTGCTGCAACTGGTGGCGCAGCACCAATTCGACACCGTCTATCACGAGCATTTTTCGTACTTCTCGCTTCACACCGTCCAGCGCATTCTTGCCCGCCACGGGCTGCGCGTCTGGGATGCCGAGGAACTCCCCACCCACGGCGGCTCACTGCGGCTTTGGGTCTGCCATGCCGGCGCCGCACAACACGAAACCCCGGCAGTTGCCGACCTGCTTGCGAAAGAAGCGGGTGCCGGAATGCTGGAGATGGGCTACTACCAAGGCTTCCAACACGTTGCCGATCAGGTCAAGAACGATTTCTTGACCTTCCTGCTCGGCTGCAGACGCGACGGCAAGCAAGTCGTTGGCTACGGTGCCGCGGCCAAGGGCAACACCCTGCTCAATTACGCCGGCGTACGCCCCGATTTGCTGGGCTATGTGGTGGATGCATCGCCGCACAAGCAGGGGCGCTACCTGCCCGGCTGTCGCATCCCGGTGGTGGCCGAGGCCAGCATCCGCGATACACGCCCGGACTTCGTGGTGATCCTGCCGTGGAACTTGCGCGAGGAAATCACCGGGCAGCTGGCGTACATTCGCGAATGGGGCGGGAAGTTCGTCACCGCGGTTCCGGACATATGGATCAACTAGCGGATGCGAATCGCCATTACAGGTGCAAGCGGTTTCATCGGGTGCCATGTGGTGCGCGAGCTTGCGGCGCGGGGTATCGAAATCACCGTAGCTAGGTTTGGGCGGCCAATCCCCGGCCTCCCCCTCTCTGCCCGGGAAGTCCCGCTGGACATTCATTCGCCTGCCGCCGATCCGTTTGCTGAGCTGGGAAGGCCTGACATCCTGCTCCACCTGGCTTGGTCCGGATTACCGCATTACGGCTCTCCGCATCACCTTGAAAGCGAACTCCCGGCCCAGTTGGCATTTCTTTCCGCCTGTGTTCGCTCCGGGATCAGGCGCGTGGTCGCGACCGGGACGTGCTTCGAGTACGGACTGGCCCTCGGCGAACTTGAAGAAAGCCACCCGCTCAGGCCCGTTACCCGGTATGGCGATGCCAAGGCGCGCCTGTTCGAAGGGATGTCACTACTGCGTGAATCGGTTCCCTTCGAATTCGCGTGGCCGCGCCTCTTCTACCTGTTCGGTCCGGGTCAATCCGCCAACTCGATCTATTCGCAGCTTCATGCCGCTATCGAGCGCAACGATGCGACCTTCGCCATGTCAGGGGGCGAACAAGTTCGCGACTACCTGCCTGCCGCGGAGGCCGCAACCCTTCTGGTGGACGTCGCCATCCACGCCGGAGATGCGGGCGCCATCAACCTCTGTAGCGGAATCCCGGTGAAACTGGTCGATCAAGTCGCCCGTTGGATTGCCGAATCCGGCTCATCAATCCGCATGGAACTCGGCCGACTGCCGTACCCTGAATTCGAGCCTATGGCGTTCTGGGGCTCGCGCCGTAAACTGAACCAGGTCTTGGGGGGCACGTGACGAGCCGCATTCTCTTCGAGGCCAGGAACGTCCCCGCCTACCAAAACAAGATGTTCGAAACGCGGGAGGCGGCCCTCGCCTGCCCGACTGGCGACGTGGTTATCGCTCAAGACCCTGCCAGTGGGCTTGTCCGAAACATCGCTTACGAGCCGGGCATCCTGAGTTACGACGAGACCTACCAGAATGAGCAGGGAAACTCCGCTCAATTCCGCGACCACCTGGATCAGGTGCTCGCCAAAGTCACATCAGCTTTCGGCTCCCGCGACATCCTCGAAATAGGGTGCGGGAAGGGGCTTTTCGTCGAGTTGATGCGAGACCGCGGGCTACGCGCACGCGGGATCGACGATGCCTACGAGGGCCATGCCCCCTACATTGAAAAGCGCCATTTCGGGGCGGCCGTCGAGACCTGTGTCGATGCCATCGTTCTTCGGCACGTGCTCGAGCACATCCCGGACCCGCAAGGATTCCTGCACCTGATCGCTGCTGCAAACGGCCATCGTGGCCTGATCTACATTGAAGTCCCTTGCTTCGACTGGATCATGCGCAACCGCGCATGGTTCGATGTTTTCTATGAACACGTGAACTACTTCCGCCTCGATGACTTCCACCGGCTTTTCGGCCAAGTAAACGACTCCGGACACCTGTTCGGTGGCCAGTACCTCTACGCCATTGCAGACCTATCATCACTGCGTACCGAACTCCCCGCTTCGGCCAGGATCGATTTCCCGGCGGATTTCACCCGCGCGCTGGATTCATTGGCTGAACAGGCACTTGCAGCGCCACTACGCCGTCGCGTCATCTGGGGTGCAGCCGCGAAGGGCGTGATGTTCTCCCACTGCCTCGGGCATCGCGGCGTGGCTTTCGATGCCGCCGTCGACATCAACCCCGGTAAGCAGGGCCGCTACCTCGCCTCCAGTGGACTCAGGGTGGCCTCCCCGGAGCAGGTGCTTGACGGTCTACCACCCGGCAGCGACATCTATGTCATGAATTCCAACTACCTGCCCGAAGTCTCCGAGGCAGGTGGCAATCTATTCCGGTACATCCCCGTGGACAAGACATGAACAACTTCGAAAGCGAGACTCGGGCACGAGTTGCCCGCAATGCCGCGGACACCGGATTGCAGGAAGCTGCCCGCGGCTTCATGGGTGTTTCGATTCGCGCGCAATACTCGTACAACTATTCCTGGCTTGGCCGCCCGATCATCCAGTATCCGCAGGACATGGTTGCGATCCAGGAACTCATCTGGAAGACCCGGCCCGACCTGATCATCGAGACCGGCATCGCCCATGGCGGCTCGCTGATCCTCAGTGCGTCCATGATGGCGCTGCTGGACTATTGCGCGGCCGTGGAGTCCGGCCAGCCACTTGATCCAAAGGGACCTTGCAGGCGAGTGCTGGGCGTCGATATCGACATCCGCGCGCACAACCGCGAGGCCATCGATGCCCACCCGATGGCACATCGCATCGACATGCTGCAGGGTTCATCCATTGCACCGGACATCGTCGCTGAAGTACACAAGCGCGCGCAGGGACACGAGCGGGTGCTGGTGATCCTGGATTCCAACCACACCCATGAGCACGTGTTGGCGGAACTGGACGCCTATGCCCCCCTGGTCAGCCCGGGTAGCTATTGCGTGGTGTTCGACACGGTGATCGAAGACCTGCCCGCAGGGATGTATCCCGACCGGCCGTGGGATGTTGGCGACAACCCGAAGACCGCCGTGCGCGAGTTCCTTTCGCGCAACTCCGACTTCGTGGTGGACGAAGACATCGAAGCCAAGTTGCTGATAACCGTCGCACCCGGCGGCTATTTGCGCCGCATCTAGCGCCTGTCGTTGATGCAGGTTCTTCAACACCCAACCACGCCGCTCGCCATCATCCAACATGCCAGAAGCCACTCCCCAGAACACGCGCCTGGTCAGCATCGGCGTGCCTGTTTTCAATGAAGCCACGTACCTGGCAATGACGCTCGATTGCTTGCTGGCGCAGGACTATCCGAATCTCGAAATCGTGATCTGTGACAACGCCTCGACCGATGCCACGCCGGAGATCTGCGCCCGCACCGCGGACCGCGACCCGCGCGTACGCGTGCTGCGCGCCGAAGCAAACCTGGGCGCAACGGCCAACTTCCAGCGTTGCATCAGCGAGGCCAGTGGCGACTTTTTCATGTGGGCGGGCGGCCACGACCTGTGGTCCCCGAACTACGTCTCGCAATGCGTGACCGCATTGGACGCGCATCCCACGGCCGTCATTGCCGTGCCTGAATCGAACTGGATCGACGAGAACGGGCAGATCTATGGCTCCAGGGCCAGTGTGCTGGACACCCGCGACATGGCACCACTTGCGCGACTTCTGACACTGCTCTGGGCCAACATGCACCCCATTTACGGCCTTATCCGTATCGAAAAATTGCGCGCATGCGGGCCACTGCCGAACTACCCGGGGGCGGACCTGGTGCTTCTCGCGCGCTTGATTCTGGCAGGGGATTTCGTCCCCGCGCCCATGGCACTTTGGTCGCGCCGCCAAGCGCGCGCGCAGGAGAACTACCGTGACCGCCAACGCCGCTACGCAAGCAGCAAGGTCAAGATCCGCGGCGGACGTTTCCCCTTGCTGAATCTCGTGTACAGGCTCTGGCACGCGGCCTGGTCATCCTCCTTGCCACTGAGCGACAAGCTTGCGTTCACCCTCGCACTTCCGGGCGCGCTTCCTGCCCGTTATCTGATTGCGCGCAGGCGCGTGATCTGAGTCGTGGAAATGGTCGCTTGGCTGCGAAAAGTCGCCACATCCTCGTGGCTGCCCCGGCTCCGCCACGGTTTCATCCCGCTGGCACTGGTCTTTCTCGCCTACTCAGCCTATCGCGCAAAAGATTCCTTGCTGCCGTTATTGACGACAGTTTCGCTTCCACTCCTGCTGCTGGCATCCCTGCTGTGGGGTCTTGCCCAGTGGATTGGCCCGCTGGCCTCACTCGCAATGGCACGCATCCTCGACCTTCGTCTTGGCTACCGTGAGCTGGCACTGATTTCCGTGTTGCGCCTGCCTGCCAAATATCTGCCGGGCGGTATCTGGCAAAGCGTGGCGAGATTCGCTGCCTACCAGCGCCTGGCGATCAAGAACAGCGATTCGATGACCATCCTGATTGTCGAGCATGTGTTCGCGCTGGGTACCAGCATTGCCTTGGGTGCTGCCGTGCTGCTGTTGGCGACTCATGCCGTCAATACCTCGCGCATCGCGGGAGGCCTTCTGGCCCTGGCAATCATCGGCCTGCTGCTTGCCTCCACATGGCTTCGGTACAAGCAGCACCATGCACGGCCCGATTTGGCCTGGATCCTGAAGTTGTCGCTTTCAACCTGCCTGTTCTGGATGCTGGCCGCTGCCAGCTTCTGCATGTACTGGATTGCTGTCTTCGGAAATGACGGCGCAGATCTTCGCTTGGTGGCATCGTCCTACCTGCTGTCTTGGGCAGCCGGGTTCGTCGTCATTTTTTCGCCGCAGGGCTTGGGCGTTTTCGAATGGGTTGCCGCGCACCTCGTGCCCTCGGCACACTCCATGAGTGTCGTCGTCACCGCAGTGGCTGGCTTTCGCATGATCACCATCATCGGCGACTTGTCGGCATGGTCTTTGGGTCTGGTCGTCTCACGCTGCCGTCATCGCGCGCCGGAATCCTGTCCCTGACTCGCGCGGTACGCTCACCGATGACGACCTGATCCGGCTGTATCGCTTGGGTCAACCATCGCGCCGATATTTCAGATTGGTTATCTGCTCCGCCAGCGCCTTGGCGCGATCCTGCGTGAACGGCTTTGCAAACACGCGCCGGTCAGTGGTCAGCAGATGCTTGCTTTCGCGCCGCACGACGCGCGCAAGAAACCGCAGCCGCTGCAGTTGGGCATCGTCGCCCGTCATAACAGAACCCCTTGCCGCTGGGCGATGTCGTGGATGGGTTGGCGCATGAGATTGGGCGCCAACAGCAGCACATCCACCTTGCGTCCGTCCATGGCGCGGCTGGCGCGAGCCGCCAGGCGTGCGATCAGCGGTGCCGGGTGCGCCACCGGGGCATCCAGCTCCAGCAGCAGATCCACGTCGCCGCCGCGGGCTGCATCATCAAGACGGGAGCCGAACAGACGCAGCCGCGCCGACGGGCCGGCCTCTTCCTCGGCCAGCCGCTTCAACGCCCGGATATGCTCCTGGCTCAGCCGCATCGCACGCTCCACGTTGTTTGGGTCAGTCTAGCCCAGCGCACACCGATGGTTCAGCCATCGCGCCTGTAGGTCAGGTTGGTGATCTGCTCCGAAATCAGCCCGATCAGGAAAATGATCACCGCCGCGCTGAACAGCAATGTGCTCATGTTGGTGAGCCTGCCCTGCGTGGCGAAGGTGTAGCCATACCAGCCCAGCGCCGCCAGGAAAAACGCCGCCGCGGTCGGCGCGAACAGCTTCAACGGCGAATACAGGCTGGCGATCTTGAAGATGATCAGCAGGAAGCGCAGGCCGTCCTTAAACGGGCGGATATGGCTGCCGTTGCCCACGCGCTTGGCCACCGGAATGGGGACGTAGGCCACCGGGTAGGCGCTGCGGAAGAACGCCATGGTGCTGGTGGTGGGGTAGCTGAAGCCGTTCGGCAGCAGGTGCAGGAATTCCTTGAACTTGTCCGCGCGCACCGCGCGGAAGCCGGAGGTCAGGTCCATGATGCGGTGGCCGGTCATCCAGCTGGCCAGGCGGTTGTAGAAACCGTTGGCCAGGCCGCGATGCAGGTTGGCCTGGCCGCTGCGGTCGCGGGCGCCCACCACCATGTCGTAGCCGTCGGCGAGTTTTTCCAGCAGGGCGCGGATATGCGCGGCGCCGTGCTGGCCGTCGGCATCCATGAACACCAGCACCTGCCCGCGGGCAGCCCGCGCGCCGCGCTTGATGGCGGCGCCGTTGCCCATGGAGTACGGCGAGGACAGCACGCTGGCGCCAGCTTCGCGGGCGACGCGCGCGGTGTCGTCGGTGGAGCCGTCGTCGACGACGATGATTTCCGCGTCCGGATAGGCCACCCGCAGCGCCGGCAAGGTGCCACGCAGGCCTTCGGCCTCGTTCTTGGCGGGCAGGATGATGCTGAGCGTCGGGTTCCCCATGACGCTAGATTAGCGCGAACGATTGCGGGATCGGGCCGGGGTGCGGCGGACTGCGGTTCTCACTGCCCATACCGGATTCCGTTCTCCCACACCGGGCGCAGCCGCGCCAGCAGACCGGCGGGAATGCGTGGATCGGCGGCGGCGTGCAGGGTATCGGCCATGGCTGCGGCAATCCTGTCCAACGGTGCCTGCGGATCGCGCACGCCGCAGACGTCGCGGCCGAAGCGGCGCAGTTCTTCCGGCAGGGGATAGGCCTTGGAGCGCTGTGCTTTCCCCGACCACAGCCGCAGGGCCATGCTGTGGTCTTCCAGTTCGGGGCCGCCGGGGGAGCGCTGGTAGCGGTAGATGCGCGTGGTGACGACATCGAACATGGGGGCAAGGCGGATGTCGTCGGACACGCCGCGATAGAGCACGCCGAAGTTTTTCAGATGGGCATCGCCATTGCCCACCATGATCGAAAACGCCAGTTGTTCGTAGAAGCGCTGCAGGTCGCGACGATTGCCGGTGATCATGCCCAGCAGCTCGGCGATGCGCTGGTAGCTGCCGTGGTATTTGCGTTCGGACAACGTATCGCGCACGCGCAACCCCATCAGCGACGCCACGTCTTCGAAGCCGAGGCGCTGGCCATCGGCGTCGAAATCGAAGCGCTCCACCAGCAGGAGTTGCCCGTCGTCGCTCAGTTCCACCTTGGCCGCGTCGATGCCGGCACGCGCGGCCGCCGTCATGCACAGATATTCGTTCGCGGTCAGGCCGGGATAGCCTGCGCCGGCGGTTTTCACGATCAGATTGGGGATGGGGATGGTGGCGCGGTCGGGCACCATGATCTTGGGCTGCATGCCGGCCACGCCAATACCGGTGGCAAGGTAGGCACGCACCAGTTCGTCGAACACCTGCACCGTGAACGGCATGCGCAGCAGGGTTTGCCGGGCGATCGGCACACCCGCCGCCGGTGCCGCGCCGCCGGGCACGCGGTAGCCCAGCCGGCCGATGCCGTTGTCGCCGATCAGCGCAAGCAGGCGCATGGCAGTCATCGCCTGCTTGGGGAATTGCTGGCGCAGGCGGTTGAACAGATCGCCTTCCGGGAGATTCTGATCCATTACCGGGAACAGCGCGCCGTCGTGCCAGGTAAGCCGCGCGGGTGGCATCAGCAACCCCACCACAGGCTGGGCCGGATCCGCCTGCAGATATCGGTATTCGAAGCCGGACTGCTGCAGCGACTGCCCAGAGAGACGGCCTGCCACATTCACTTGCAGCAGCTTGATGCGCTCGTCCATGTCCATGTCACTGTCAGTCGTCATCGTCTTCGGCGAAGCGTTGGCGGACTTCTTCCAGCGTGGGCAAACCCAGCGGCTCCAGGCGCAGGGTGTACCCCATGCTGCGCAGCACATCGAGCAACGCGCCGGTGGTGACATCCCGCCCCGTTTCCAGTCGATGCAGCAGATCCCGGCTGCGTCCGGACTGCGCCGCGACCAGGGTTGCCTTCAAGCCCTGTTCGCATCGCGCACCGCGCACGGCCTCTCCCAGATCCAGCAGCGTGCGAATCGGAAGATGCATGACCGAGTCTGTCCTTTAATCGAGCCAATTTACCTGATACATCAAAATGTGTCCTTGAAGCAAGACATATTTGGAACGGGTCAGGAACGGGATCAGGTTCACTTCCTGAGCCGCCAAGCGGCGGAAGTCCGATACCAACAACGGATATGTCCCCCCAGTTCGCGAATATCAGGCCCCCATCGGCCAGTACGGTTTCGGCCGTCTGATGAAAGTGAACCTGACCCCATTGTCGACAAACTCATACATTTCGGAGATTTGTTCTTTGTATTGTATGATCTCAGTATGCTCCCCCGTGCCCTGACCCCAACGCTGCAGCGCCTGGCCCAAGGCTTTCCGGTGGTGGCCATGACCGGGCCGCGCCAGTCAGGCAAGACTACGCTGGCGCGGCGGCTGTTTGCCGACAAGCCGTACGTCAGCCTGGAAGACCCGCAGGAACGTGCTTTCGCCAGCGAGGACCCGCGCGGCTTCCTGGCGCGCTTCGCGCACGGGGCGGTGTTCGATGAGGCGCAACGCTGGCCGGATCTGTTCTCGTATCTGCAGGGCATGGTGGACGCGGATCGGGTGCCGGGGCGGTTCGTGCTGACCGGATCCCAGCAGTTCGGGCTGCTGTCCGGCGTCACCCAATCGCTGGCTGGCCGGGTGGGCATGACCCGGCTGCTGCCGCTGTCGCTGGCGGAGTTGCCGGCTGCGCAGGTAGCCACGCGACCGCTGGATGCGGTGCTCCTGCTGGGCATGTATCCCGCGCTGCATGCACAATCGCTGCGGCCTGCCGACTGGTTTGCCTCGTATGTCGCGACCTACGTGGAGCGCGACGTGCGACAGGTGCTCAACGTGCAGGATCTCTCCGCGTTCCAGCGTTTCCTGCGCCTGTGCGCCGCCCGCACCGGGCAGCTGCTCAACATCAGCGCGCTGGCGGGCGAAACGGGCATCTCCAACCACACCGCGCGCGCCTGGCTGTCGGTGCTGGAAGCCAGTGACATCGTGTTCTTGCTGCCGCCCTACCACCGCAACTTCGGCAAGCGGCTGGTGAAGTCGCCCAAGCTGCATTTCGTCGATACCGGCCTTGCGTGCTGGCTGCTGGGTATCCGCGATGCGGCCACGCTGAGCCTGCACCCGCTCCGCGGCGCGCTGTTTGAAACGCTGGTGGTGGGCGAATTCCTCAAGGCCCGCCTGAATCAGGGGCTGCCACCGGATCTTTATTTCTGGCGCGACAACAACGGACTGGAAGCAGACCTGCTGTTCGAAACCAATGGCAGGCTGCAGCCGGTGGAGATCAAGTCCGGCGCCACTGTGACGCCCGATTACATCCGCGCCGGCCAGAAGGCCGCACGCTTTGCCGGCGAGGAAGCCTTGGCGCCGTGGCTGGTGTACGGCGGCGATGACACTTATGGGCGCAGCGGCGTTCGCGTAATCGGCTGGCGCAGCCTGCCCGCAGCAGCAAGCAGCGCCGACGCGAGCTGACGCCGCAATCCATTGCGATTGCGCACAGCGCCGGCCGGCGGCCGCGTTGGGCCTTGTTATGCGTTTACGCTACAGTCACACCGTTCCCGTGGAGACCGCCTGACCGATGAGCACCGCCCCTACCGCCAATCTGATGGGCATCACCGGGATCGCCCGGCGCCTGGTGCTGGACGGCGCCCTGGACGAGGCCATCGCACGCAAGGCGATGGACGGCGCCACCGCCGAGAAGATGCCGATGGCATCCTATCTGGCGGACCGCCGCCTGGCGTCGCCTAGTGCTCTGGCAGCCGCCAACTCCATCGAGTTCGGCATGCCGCTGGTGGATTCGCTGGCCATCGACCCGACCCAGTCCGCGATCGCCCTGGTCAAGGAAGAGTTGCTGCGGAAGCACCAGGTGCTGCCGCTGTTCAAGCGCGGCAACCGGCTGTTCATCGGCACTTCCGATCCCACCAACAGCCGGGCGCTGGAGGAGATCAAGTTCCACACCAACCTGGCGGTGGAACCGATCCTGGTGGACGCCGACCGGATCAAGCGCAGCCTTGAGCAGTGGCTTGAGGCCGCCGACGCAATGGCCGGCGACCTGGAGGACAGTGATGGTCTGGACGGCCTGGAAGTCAGCGGCGGCGACGACGACCTGAGCAATGACACCGGCGTGGACGCCAAGGGCGAGGACACCCCGGTCGTCAAGTTCGTCAACAAAGCGCTGGTTGACGCGATCCGCCGCGGCGCCTCGGACATCCACTTCGAGCCTTACGAGACCGACTACCGGGTGCGTTTCCGCATCGACGGCATCCTGAAGACATTCAAGAAGGTGCCGGTGAAGCTGCACGCGCGCATCGCCGCGCGCCTGAAGGTGATGGCGCAGCTGGATATTGCCGAGAAGCGCATCCCGCAGGACGGCCGCATCAAGCTCAACATCAGCAAGACCAAGCAGATCGACTTCCGCGTCAGCAGCCTGCCCACCCTGTTCGGCGAAAAGATCGTGCTGCGCATCCTGGACGGCAGCGCCGCCAAGATGGGCATCGAGAAGCTGGGCTACGAGCCGGACCAGCAGAAGCTGTTCCTGGACAGCATCCACAAGCCCTACGGCATGGTGCTGGTCACCGGCCCCACCGGCTCCGGCAAGACCGTGAGCCTGTACACCGCGCTGGGCATCCTCAACGACGAGACCCGCAACATCAGCACGGTGGAAGACCCGGTGGAGATCCGCCTGCCGGGCGTCAACCAGGTGCAGCAAAACGCCAAGCGCGGCATGACCTTCGCCGCGGCACTGCGCAGCTTCCTGCGCCAGGATCCGGACGTGATCATGGTCGGCGAAATCCGCGACCTGGAAACCGCGGAGATCGCGATCAAGGCCGCGCAGACAGGCCACATGGTGCTGTCCACCCTGCATACCAACGACGCGCCCCAAACCATCGCCCGCCTGATGAACATGGGCATCGCGCCCTACAACATCACCAGCTCGGTGAACCTGGTCATCGCCCAGCGCTTGGTGCGCCGCCTGCACAACGACTGCAAGCGCGCGGTGCACCTGCCCGAGCACGCGCTGCTGGCCGAAGGCTTCACCGCCGACGAGATCCACGCCGGCATCACCGTCTACGAGGCGGGGGGCTGCGATGAGTGCACCGGCGGCTACAAGGGCCGCGCCGGCATTTACCAGGTGATGCCGATGACCGAGGAAATCCAGCAGATCGTGCTGGCTGGTGGTAATGTCCAACAGCTGACCGAGGCTTCCCTGCGCAGCGGCGTCCGCGATCTGCGGCGCTCCGCGCTGGACAAGGTGAAACAGGGGATCACCAGTCTCATCGAGATCAACCGCGTCACCAAGGACTGAAGGGGAGCTCCATGTCCGCAAACAAGGCTGCCATTGGCAAGACCCGGCAAAAGGCCGAGTCTCACCGACTGAATGCGCTGGATGAGTTCGTCTGGGAAGGACGCGATAAGCGCGGCAAGGTGATGAAGGGCGAGCAGATGGCGCGCAACGCCAACCTGCTGCGCGCGGACCTGCGCCGGCAGGGCATCACCCCAACGGTGGTCAAGGCGAAACCGAAGCCGCTGTTCGGCGGCAGCGGGAAGAAGATCTCGGCGCGCGACATCGCCGTGTTCAGCCGCCAGATCGCCACCATGATGAAGTCCGGCGTGCCGATCGTGCAGGCGCTGGAGATCATCGGCGGCGGCAACAAGAATCCGAACATGAAGAAGATGGTCAACAGCCTGCGCACCGACATCGAGGGCGGCGCGTCCATCTATGAGGCGATGAGCCAGTTCCCGGTCCAGTTCGACGAGCTGTACCGCAACCTGGTGCGCGCCGGCGAATCCTCCGGCGTGCTGGAAACCGTGCTGGAGACCATCGCCACCTACAAGGAAAACATCGAGAGCATCAAGGGCAAGATCAAGAAGGCGCTGTTCTATCCGGCTGCGGTGATTGCGGTTGCCATTTTGATCAGCGCCGTGCTGATGATCTACGTGGTGCCGATCTTCAAGGAGACCTTCTCCAGCTTCGGCGCCGACCTGCCCGCGTTCACCAATCTGGTGTTCAGCATTTCCGACATCGTGGTGAAGTGGTTCTGGCTGATTGGCATTGTCCTCGCCGCGGCGATCGGCTTCTTCATCTACACATACAAGCGTTCGCAGAAGCTGCAGCACACCGTTGACAGGCTGCTGCTGAAGATGCCGGTGATCGGCAAGGTGCTGCACGATTCCGCCATCGCCCGCTTCGCCCGCACACTGGCCCTGACCTTCCGCGCCGGCGTACCGCTGGTGGAGGCGCTGGACAACGTGGCCGGCGCCACCGGCAGCATGGTCTACCACAATGCCGTGATGAAGATCAAAGACGATGTGGCCGTCGGCTACCCGGTCAACGTCGCGATGAAGCAGGTCAATCTGTTCCCGCACATGGTGGTGCAGATGACCGCGATCGGCGAGGAAGCCGGCGCGCTGGACACCATGCTGCTGAAGGTGGCCGAGTTCTACGAGGAAGAAGTCAGCAACACCGTCGATGCCCTGAGCAGCCTGATCGAGCCGATGGTGATGGTGATCATCGGCGGCCTGGTCGGCTCGATCGTGGTGGCCATGTACCTGCCGATCTTCAAGATCGCCATGACGGTGATGTAAGCAGGGCGCTCATACCAGATGGCATTTCTCGACGCACACCCCGGCCTCGGCTTTCCCGCCGCGGCTGGCCTGGGCCTGCTGGTCGGCAGTTTCCTCAACGTGGTGATCCTGCGCCTGCCGCCGCGGCTGGAGTGGCAGTGGAAGCGCGACGCCCGCGAGATCCTGGAGGAGCCGGATCTTTACGACCCGCCGCCGCCGGGCATCGTGGTGGAGGGCTCGCATTGCCCGAAATGCAAGAAGCCGCTGTCCTGGTACGAGAACATCCCGCTGCTGAGCTGGGTGCTGCAGGGCGGCAAGTGCCGCGGCTGCAAGGCGCCCATCTCGATCCAGTACCCGTTGGTGGAGTTGATCACGGCGCTGCTGTTCCTTGCCTGCGCCTGGCGTTTCGGTTTCGGCTGGAAGGGCTTCGGCGCGATGCTGCTGACCAGCTATCTGGTCGCGCTGTCGGGCATCGATTTCCGCACCCGCCTGCTGCCCGATCAGCTGACCCTGCCGCTGATGTGGCTGGGCCTGGTCGCCGCCAGCGACAACCTTTACATGTCGGCCAAGCCCGCGCTGCTTGGCGCGATGGCCGGCTATCTCAGCCTGTGGTCGGTGTACTGGATCTTCAAGCAGCTCACCGGCAAGGAAGGCATGGGCCACGGTGATTTCAAGCTGTTGGCGGCGCTGGGTGCGTGGATCGGCCTGTCCGGCATCCTGCCGACCATCCTGCTGTCTTCGCTGGTGGGCGCCATCGTCGGTTCGATCTGGCTGGCCGTGAAAGGCCGCGACAAGGCCACGCCGATTCCGTTCGGCCCGTATCTGGCCGTCGCCGGCTGGATCAGCTTCATGTGGGGCCAGCAGCTAGTGGGCGCCTACCTGCGTTTTGCCGGGCTGGCATAAACCTCGGAACACCGGCGGCGCTACCCACATAATGTCCCGATGAGCGACTACATCATCGGCCTGACCGGCGGCGTGGCCTCCGGCAAGAGCGCGGTCGAAACATGTTTCCGGGCATTGGGCGTGGCAGTGGCGGACGCCGATGCGGCCGCACGCGACGCATTGGCGGCTGGCAGCGACGGCCTGGCCGAGGTAGTGGCAACGTTCGGCAGCGAGGTGCTGGGACCGGATGGCCTGTTGGACCGGGCGGCCATGCGGCGGCGGGTGTTCGCCGATCCGGCGGCGCGCCAACGGCTGGAGGCGATCGTCCATCCGCGGGTACGCGCAACCCTGGCCGATGCCTGTCGCGCTGCACCGGGCGCCTACACCGTGGCCTCGGTCCCGCTGCTGGCCGAAGGCGGCGGGCGCGACGCCTATCCGTGGCTGGCCCGCGTGCTCGTGATCGATGTGCCGGAAGCCGTGCAGCTTGCACGCCTGCTGCGGCGCGACGGCATCGACGAGGCGCTGGCAGGGGCGATGATCGCGGCGCAGGCCACCCGGCGGCAGCGTCTGGCAATCGCCGACGACGTCATCGTCAACGACGGGCCGCTGGAAGCACTGGACGGCCAAGTGGCGGCGCTGGACCGCTTGTACAGGTCGCTGGCCGCGCCTGTCCCGTAGCCGGCGTCATCCGCGAAGCAACAGCTCCGCCACCACCGGCAAGTCGGCGGGGGGCATCGGGTAGTCCACCAGCTTGCGCAGCGGCACCCAGGCCAATGCCTGTCCTTCCAGGCCGCGCGGATGGCCGCTGAAGGCCACCTCCCGCACGTCCAGCAGCAGGCGCTTGCCGGGCGTCTCCAGCGGCACGCAGGCCACCGGTGCGCCCACCGTGGCCTCGATGCCCAGTTCCTCGCGCAGTTCGCGCACCAGGGCGTCTTCTGGTGATTCGCCGGGTTCCACCTTGCCGCCCGGGAATTCCCACAGGCCGGCAAGGTCGCGGCCTTCGGTGCGGCGCGCCAGCAAGATCCGCCCACGCACGTCGCGGATCACCCCGGCAACGACGTGGACCTGCTTCATGTCCGCAAGCCTGGGGCGGGCAATGCGGGAAGCGTGTTACGCAAGCTGCCCATGGCAGTGCTTGAACTTCTTGCCGCTGCCGCAGGGGCAAGGATCGTTGCGGCCGATGTCGGCAAACGCTTCCTGCTGCGCGCGCGCGGCCTGCACCTGCGCCGCCTCCTCGTCCGCGCCCATGCCGCCGGAACCGGGGTGCTGGAACTGCATCTGCCGGGCCACGGCCTCGGCGCGGGCACGCTCCTGCGCTTCCGCTTCGGCCACTTCCTCTTCGCTGCGGATGCGCACGCGTGCAAGCAGCGAGACCACTTCGTGCTTGACCTTCTCCAGCAACTCCGAGAACAGCTCGAAGGCTTCCTTCTTGTATTCCTGCTTGGGCTGCTTCTGCGCATAGCCGCGCAGATGGATGCCCTGGCGCAGGTAGTCCATGCGCGCCAGATGCTCCTTCCAGCTCTGGTCCAGCACGTTCAGCATCACGTGCTTTTCCAGCATGCGCATGGTCTCGGCACCCACCTGCTCTTCCTTGCCAGCGAACAGCGCGTCCACCGCGTCCTGCACGTGGCCAAGGATCTGCGATGCATCCAGCTCGGTTTGTGCCTTGTGCAGGCCCACCAGATCCAGCTGCACGCCGAACTCGGCGGCCAGCGCCGCTTCCAGGCCCGACAGGTCCCACTGCTCGTCGATCGAGTCGGCCGGCACGTGGCGCTGCACCAGCTCGGCCACCACGTCGTAGCGGATGCCGTCGATGTTCTCCTTGACGCTCTCGGCTTCCAGCAGCTCGTTGCGCTGGCCGTAGATGACCTTGCGCTGGTCGTTGTTGACGTCGTCGAAATCGAGCAGGTTCTTGCGGATATCGAAGTTGTGGGCCTCGACCTTGCGCTGCGCGTTGGCGATCTGCTTGGTCACCAGCGCGGATTCGATGATGTCGTCTTCCTTCAGGCCCATCCGCGCCATCACCTTCTGCACCCAGTCGGCGGCGAAGATGCGCATCAGGTTGTCTTCCAGCGACAGGTAGAAGCGCGACGAACCCGGATCGCCCTGGCGACCGGAACGGCCGCGCAGCTGGTTGTCGATGCGGCGGGATTCGTGGCGCTCGGTGCCGATGATGTGCAGGCCGCCGGCGGCCTTCACCACGTCGTGGCGCTCCTGCCATGCCGCCTTGATCCGGTCCTTGTCGGACGGCGACGCGTCCTCGCCCAGCGCGGCAAGTTCGGCGTCCAGCGAACCGCCCAGCACGATGTCGGTGCCGCGACCGGCCATGTTGGTGGCGATGGTCACCGCGCCCGGCGCGCCGGCGTTGGCGATGATGTGCGCCTCGCGCTCGTGCTGCTTGGCGTTGAGCACTTCGTGCGCGATGCCGGCTTCGCGCAGGTTTTCGCTGAGCAGTTCCGACACCTCGATCGAGGTGGTGCCGACCAGCACCGGCTGGCCCTTGGCCACGCATTCCTTGATCTCGTTGGCCACCGCGCGGTACTTGCCGGCGCGGTTGAGGAACACCAGGTCCGGGTGATCCTTGCGCACCATCGGCCGATGGGTGGGGATGACCACCACTTCCAGCGCGTAGATGTTCTGGAACTCGAACGCCTCGGTGTCCGCGGTGCCGGTCATGCCGGACAGCTTCTTGTACATGCGGAACAGATTCTGGAACGTCACCGACGCCAGAGTCTGGTTCTCGCGCTGCACCGGCACGCCTTCCTTCGCCTCCACCGCCTGGTGCAGGCCGTCGGACCAGCGCCGGCCCGGCAGGGTGCGGCCGGTGAACTCGTCGACGATGATCACCTCACCGTCGCGGACGATGTAGTCCACGTCGTTCTGGTAGATCGCGTGGGCGCGCATCGCCGCGTTGAGGTGGTGGACCACGTGGATGTTCTGCGCGGCGTACAGGCTCTCGTCGGCGGCGAGGATGCCGGCCTGGCGCAGCAGCTGTTCGGCGTGCTCTTGCCCGGCTTCGGACATGTGCACCTGCTTCTGCTTCTCGTCGACCCAGTAGTCGCCCTCGCCCTCTTCGGTCTCCTGCCGCTGCAGCGACGGCACCACTGCGTTGACCCGCAGGTAGAGCTCCGGCGATTCGTCAGCCGGGCCGGAGATGATCAGCGGGGTGCGCGCCTCGTCGATCAGGATCGAGTCCACTTCATCGACGATGGCGAAGTTGAGGCTGCGCTGGAAGCGGTCTTCCTTCGCCAACGCCATGTTGTCGCGCAGGTAGTCGAAGCCGAATTCGTTGTTGGTGCCGTAGGTGATGTCGCAGCCGTAGGCCGCGCCCTTGTCGCCGTGCGGCATGCCCGGGTAGACCACGCCCACGCTCAGGCCCAGCCAGTTGTAGAGCTTGCCCATCTGGGCGGCGTCGCGGCGGGCCAGGTAGTCGTTGACGGTGACCACGTGTACGCCCTTGCCCTCAAGCGCGTTCAGGTACACCGCGGCGGTCGCGGTCAGGGTCTTGCCTTCGCCGGTACGCATTTCCGCGATCTTGCCGCCGTGCAGGACCATGCCGCCGATCAGCTGGACGTCGAAATGGCGCATGCCGAACACCCGCACCGAGGCTTCGCGGCAGACCGCGAACGCTTCCGGCAGCAGCTTGTCCAGCGATTCGCCCTTGGCGACGCGCGCCTTGAACTCCTCGGTCTTGGCCCGCAGCGCCTCGTCGGAGAGCGCCTGCATCTGCGGCTCCAGCGCATTGATCTTCCTGACGTTGGCGCCGTACTGCTTGAGCAGGCGCTCGTTGCGGCTGCCGAAAACGCTGGTAAGCAAACTGTTGAACATGGGGTGTCCCTGGCGGGATGCGCGCCGGTGGCGCGGCATCGGGAAAGCAACGAAATGCCCGAAACCGGGCATGGGTGCCCGTTCGGGAATCGAATAGTTTAGCTGGAGGCGGCCCGCGGCGTGCGCAAGCCCCTTGCCCGATGTCAGCCGCGCTTCGGCCCGTGCCGGGCCAGCGCGTTGTTGTGGCCGAGGAACTTGCGGGGATTGACCACCACGCCGTCCTGCCACAGTTCGAAGTGCACGTGCGCGCCGGTGGAGCGGCCGCTGGAGCCCGCCTTGGCGATTTCCTGCCCCGCGCGCACCAGATCGCCGACCTGGCGGGTCAGGCGCGAGTTGTGCGCATAGCGGGTGACGTAGCCGTTGCCGTGGTCGATCTCGACCGTGTTGCCGTAGCCGCTGCGGTCGCCGGCATAACTGACCACGCCGTCCGCCACCGCCAGCACCGGGTCGCCGATGCTGGCCTGGAAATCGATGCCCTTGTGGAACTGGCTGCCACCGCCGAACGGATCGGCGCGGCCACCGAAGCCGGAGGTGACGAAGCTGCCGGCAATCGGTTCACGCGAAGGCACCGTGTTGCGGTCCAGCGCGCGGTTGAACAGCAGGGTTTCCAGCACCGACAGCTGGGTGCCGGCCAGGCGATAGTCGCCTTCCAGCGCCGCCAGCCGCGCGCGCAGCTCGGCCGGAGGCATGTCGCGGGTGATCCCGCCACCACCCTGGCCGACCGGCTTCTCGAAATCGAATTCGCCGTCCTGCAGCTGGCCGGCACGGGTCAGGCGGGTACCCAGCGCGTTCAGGCGGTTGGCCTGCGCCTGCAGTTCGGCCAGCCGCGCGGCCAGCGCGTTGACATCGCGCTGCGCGTCGCGGCGGACCTTGTCCAGTTCGGCCTGACGCTCGGCATCCGCGGTTTGCAGCGCCTCCACCTGGGCCATACCGATCGCACTGCGTGCGGCCGCGCCGCACAGCATGCCTGCGCCCAGCAGCAGCGCCAGCGCCGCCCACGGCCTGCTCCGCGCCCATTTGCGCAGCTGCCGGGCCTGCGCGACGGCGCGCTGGCGGGTATCGTGTAGGTTGCTGATTTCGATCATCCGTATGCCTGGTTCTCGATCCAACCCCGAAGGGAGCCGTGCCGCCGCCAGCCCGCGCGCGGCGCTGGACGCGCTGCTCGCCGGTTCCGCCGGGGGCACCCTGCGCCGGGCGCAGTGGCTCGACGCGATGGACCGGTTGTTGCGGCCCCTGCTGCCGGCGGGGCTGGGGGCGCATGCGCGCCTGGCCAACGTCCGCGGAGACAGGCTGGTGTTCGTCGTCGACTCGCCGGTGTGGCATGCCAAGTTGCGGCTTGCCGCGCCAGCGCTGATCGACGCCGCCCGCTCCATCGGGCTCGAAGTGAACGACGTGGGTGTCAGGACGACCACCGCACCGCTGCGGCCGTTACCGCCGGCCGAAGCGCGCCATGCTCCGATGTCGGCCGCCGCCCGTGCTGGACTGGAGGCGGCCTTGGCCCTGCTGCGGCCGGATGCGTCGGAAGAACACGCCGGGGGCGACCGCAAGGCCGGTGCGAGGCGGGCAACGAAGCCCCCCGCCGAACCAGCCGAGGGCGCATCCTAGCCGCGACGGCGGTCGGTTTTGTTAAGAAATCGCTGGCGAGCGCTGCAATTTTGTGACGCGCACCGCGGTTTGCGGTGGAATCAGGCCGCCGGCAGCGCGATTCCGTAGCTCAATTGGGGCGCCTGTTCGGCATCGACGAAGCTGACCTCTTCCCACGCCTGCGCATCCGCCAGCAGCGCGCGCACCAGCTTGTTGTTCAGCGCGTGCCCGGACTTGTAGCCCTCGTAGGCGCCGAGGATGGCGTGGCCGGCCAGGTACAGGTCGCCGACCGCGTCGAGGATCTTGTGGCGGACGAATTCGTCGGCATAGCGCAGCCCGTCTTCGTTCAGCACGCGGAAGTCGTCGAGCACGATGGCGTTGTCCATCGAACCGCCGAGGCCGAGGTTGCGGTCGCGCATGTATTCGAGGTCGCGCATGAAGCCGAAGGTGCGCGCGCGGCTGACTTCCTTGATGTAGGCGCTGGTGGAGAAGTCCACCTCCACCCGCGACAGCGTATCCGGGATCGCCGGGTGGTCGAACTTCACCGTGAAGCCCAACCGGAAGCCGTCGTGCGGATCGAAGCGGGCGACCTTGTCGCCATCGCGCACTTCCACCGGCTTGAGGATGCGGATCAACCGCTTGGCCGCGTGCTGTTCGACGACGCCGGCCGATTCCAGCAGGAACACGAAGGGCCCGGCGGAACCGTCCATGATCGGAACTTCCGGCGCGCTCAGCTCGATATAGGCGTTATCGATGCCCAGCCCCGCCAGCGCCGACATCAGGTGCTCGATCGTCAGCACCTTGGCGCCATCGCGGCTCAGTCCGGTGCACAGCGTGGTTTCGGTAACCAGCGCGGCGGCGGCGGGCATTTCCACCACCGGCTCGAGGTCGATGCGACGGAACACGATGCCAGTATCGACCGGCGCCGGCCGCAGGGTCAGGAAGACCTTCTCGCCGCCATGCAGGCCCACGCCGGTGGCGCGGATCACGTTCTTGAGGGTGCGTTGGCGAAGCATCGGTTCAGACTATCACGCGATTTGCTGAATCCAGCCGTAAAAAGGCCGTCGTCCTGCGCCCTGCGCAGACGGCAGCGGCGGAACGAAAGCGGCCGGCCGGCAGCGCCGACCGACCGGAAAACGCGCCGGGCGGACAACCCGGCACGCGATTCGACAGGGGTAACACGCCCTTCCTCCGCCACGGACTGACGGGGGAAAAGGTTGGGGCGGCGGCGGCGTTGCGCGCGCTCCCCGGCTTCCTTCCGCTCACGCGGAAGAAAGCTGTCGGGCCATCAGTCTGCCTGGCGGCGCAAGAACGCCGGGATGTCCAGGTAGTCGTCCTTCGGCAGCTCGGCGGCGGCCGGGGCGGCCTCGGCGGCGTTGCGACGCAGGCTGCCGGCGAAACCGACCGGCGCGGCCGGGGTGAAGCTGTCGGCGATCGCGTCGATCGGCAGCCCGGTGGTGCCGTCGCGCTTGACCTGGGTGTTGATCAGCTGCACCTGCGGGCGACGCGGCGCTTCCTGGGTGGTTTCGTAGCGCACTTCGCGGCGCTCGTTGCCGGCCGGCTGACGCAGGCCCACGGTGGCGCGGCTGAGGCCGGTGGCGACCACGGTGACGCGCACTTCGTCCTGCATGTCCGGGTCGAGCACGGTGCCGATGACCACGGTGGCGTCTTCGGCAGCGAACTGCTCGATGGTGCGGCCAACCTCGTCAAACTCGGCCATGGTGAAGTCCGGGCCGGCGGTGATGTTGACCAGGATGCCGTTGGCGCCGGACAGGTTGACGTCGTCCAGCAGCGGGTTCTGGATCGCCGCCTCGGCCGCCGCCTGCGCGCGGTCGTCGCCGCGGGCGCTGCCGGTGCCCATCATCGCCAGGCCCATTTCGGACATGACGGTGCGCACGTCGGCGAAGTCGACGTTGATCAGGCCCGGGCGCACGATCAGGTCGGCGATGCCCTGCACCGCGCCGAGCAGCACGTCGTTGGCGGCGCGGAACGCCTGGATCATGGTGGCATTGCGGCCCAGCACGGTGATCAGTTTTTCGTTCGGGATGGTGATCAGCGAATCGCAGTGCTGGCTCAGTTCCTCGATGCCCTTGGCCGCGACCTGCATGCGCCGGCGGCCCTCGAACGGGAACGGCTTGGTGACCACGGCCACGGTCAGGATGCCCATTTCCTTGGCCAGCTGCGCCACCACCGGCGCCGCGCCGGTGCCGGTGCCGCCGCCCATGCCGGCGGTGATGAACACCATGTCGGCGCCCTGCAATGCCTCGATGATGGTTTCGCGGTCTTCCAGCGCGGCCTGGCGGCCGACTTCCGGGTTGGCGCCGGCGCCGAGTCCCTTGGTGACGTTGCCACCGAGGGTCAGCTGCTGGCTGGCGCCGCAGTTCTTGATCGCCTGCGAGTCGGTGTTGGCGGTGATGAATTCCACCCCGTCGACGCTGCTGTTGACCATGTGCGCGACCGCGTTGCCACCGCCGCCGCCGACGCCGAAGACCTTGATGACCGCGTTGGGTGCCACCTGCTGGATCAGTTCGAAATGTGCCATGTCCGTGTCCTGTCGTTGTGGCCGGGATCGGAGAGGCGGGGGTTCCGCTTCGCCTTCGCCGGCTTGTTATTGGGTTGTGTCCTGCGCTTGCCGCCTTGCCGCTTTTGCCGCCCTGCCTGCCTGCCTTTCCCTGCCCTGCCCGCTGTTGCTACCGCCTTCCGCTGCCGCCGCTCAGAACGCGCCGCGGAACCACTTCACTGCCTTGCCCAGCACCCCGCCGACCTTGCCGCTGGGCAGGGTCGGCCGCTTCGGGTGTTCCATCTGCGCGCCCATCAGCAGCAGGCCAACGCCGGTGGCATGCACCGGATTGCCCACCACCTCGCCAAGGCCGGTGACGTGCTGCGGGATGCCGATCCGCACCGGCATCTGCAGCATTTCCTCGGCCAGCTCGACCACGCCTTCCATCTTCGAAGCGCCGCCGGTCAGCACCATGCCGGCGCGCACCCGCTGCTCGAAGCCCGAGCGGCGCAGTTCGGCCTGCACCATCTCGAAGATTTCCTCGTAGCGCGCCTGCACCGCCTGCGCCAGCGCGTGCCGCGGCAACCGACGTGGCGGGCGGTCGCCCACGCTTTCCACCTGGATGCTTTCCTCGGCGCGCGCCAGCTGCGCCAGCGCGCAGGCGTACTTGACCTTAATGTCCTCGGCGTGCGGCGTGGGCGTGCGCAACATGTGCGCGATATCCTCGGTCACCTTGTCGCCGGCCACCGCCAGGTTGGCGGTGTGGCAGATCGCGCCCTGCATGAACACCGCGATGTCGGTGGTGCCAGCGCCCATGTCCACCAGCACCACGCCCAGCTCGCGCTCGTCCGGGGTCAGCACGGCGGTGCTGGATGCCAGCGAGGACAGCACCAGCTCATCCACCTGCAGGCCGCAGCGCTGCACGCACTTGCTGATGTTCTGCGCCGCCGACTGCGCGCAGGTGACCAGATGCGCGTGCACTTCCAGGCGCACGCCGGTCATGCCGACCGGGTTGCGGATGCCTTCCTGCGAATCGTCAAGCACGTATTCGCGCGGGATCGCATGGAGGATGCGCTGGTCGGCCGGGATCGCCACCGCCTTGGCGGCTTCCAGCACGCGGTCGAGGTCGCCGTAGGTAACCTCGCCGTCGCGGATCGGCACGATGCCGGGCGAATTCTTGCACTGCACGTGGTTGCCGGAAATCGAGGCGTACACGCTGCTGACTTCGCAGCCGGCCATCAGCTCGGCTTCCTCCACCGCGCGCTGGATCGACTGCACGGTGGAGTCGATGTCCACCACCACGCCGCGGCGCAGCCCGCGCGATTCGTGGGAACCGATGCCGATCACCTCGATGGGTTCGCCCGGGGCGTATTCGCCGACCAGCGCGGTGACCTTGGAGGTGCCGATATCGAGGCCAACGATCAGGGACTTGTCGCCTTTGCGGTTCATGTATTGCTGCCGTGGTTCGTGGGGGTTGGTACTGCCTTCGCCCAAGTCAGGGCAAAGCCGTTGGTGTAGCGAAGATCGGCGCGGACCAGCCGCCGGTGCGGGTTTTGCGCAGCCAGCTGCGGCAGCATCGGCGCGAACCGCGCCAGCCGCGCGCCGGGGTCGCTGCGCCCCAGCACCACGCGGGTGCCGTCGCGCAGGCTGATCGACCAGCTGCCGCGGCGGTCCAACGCAACACCCAGCACGCCGCCGGCATTGGCCAGCTGCGCGTGTGCCTGGTTGTAGAGCGCCACCACCTCCGGCACGCGGCCTTCCGGGCCATCCAGCAGCGGCAGGCCGGCCGGCGCCTGCAGCTTGCCGACCGGGAACAGCCGGCCGTGCTCGGACAGCAGCTGTTTCTCGCCCCAGCGCGCGAACGGCCGGTGCTCGACGATCCGCACCTCCAGCACGTCCGGCCAGTGCTTGCGTACCTGCGCGCGCTCCACCCAGGGCAGCGCATCCACGGTGCGCTGGATCGCGCGCAGGTCCACCGCGAAGAAGCCGCGCTGCGCGTGCGGCAGCACCGCTGCCTGCAGCTGCGCGCGGTCGACCCGCGCCAGTTCGCCCTGCACGCGCAGGGTGCGCAGCGGCCAGTGCTCGCCACCCATCCAGCCCTCGACCACGGCCACCACCGGCAGCGCCAGCAGCGCCAGCGCAAGCAGCCAGGCCAGCGAGCGCAGGGCGGGCTTCAAAGCGTCTGCTCCAGGATGCGCCAGCACAGTTCCTCGAACGACACGCCCAACTCGCGCGCCGCCTTCGGCACCAGCGAGTGGCTGGTCATGCCCGGCGCGGTGTTGACCTCCATCAGCATCAGGCGACCGTCGCCATGGCGCATCACATCGACGCGGCCCCAACCCGTGCAGGCGGCAGCGCGGAAGCCGGCCAGCGCCAGCGCACGCACTTCCTCTTCCTCGGCGCCTTCCAAGCCGGGGCAGAGGTACTGGGTGTCCTCTGCGATGTACTTGGCGTGGTAGTCGTACCAGCCGCTCGCCGGCACGATCCGGATCGAGGGCAGGACCACGTCGCCCACCACCCCAACCGTGAATTCGCCGCCGGTCAGCATCTGCTCGGCCAGCAGTTCCCCGGCATAGCCGCGCGCGAATTCGATAGCGGGTGCGAGGTCGTCTTCCGAGACGATGCGGAACACGCCAACGCTGGAACCTTCCGTGGACGGCTTCACGAACACCGGCAGGCCGAGTTCGCGCACCGCCGCCGCGAGGTCGCCCTGAGGCGCGATGCGCACGAAGCGCGCGGTCGGCAGGCCGGCAGACTGCCAGACCTGCTTGGTCCGGATCTTGTCCAGGGTCAGCGCGCTGCCCAGCACGCCGGGCCCAGTGAACGGGACTTCAAAACCCTGCAGCAAGCCCTGCAGAACGCCGTTCTCGCCATCGCCGCCGTGCAGGATGTTGAACACGCGGTCGAACCGGCCGTGGACCAGCGCATCGACCAGCGCCGGGATGCCATCGACGCCGTGCGCATCGACCCCGCGCGACCGCAGCGCCTCCAGTACGTTGGCGCCGGAATTCAGCGAGACCTCGCGCTCAGCACTGCTGCCGCCCATCAGCACGGCGACGCGACCGAACGCGGCCGGGTCGGTGCAGCGCAGCGGGGCGAATGCGGACGCACTCATGCGGGTTCTCCCTGCGCGGATTTCGGCTGCAGGCCGTCGCGGGCGATCTGCTGCGCGGCGGCGCCGATGTCGCCCGCGCCCATCAGCAGCAACAGGTCGCCGTCGCGCAGCACGCCCGGCAATACGCCCGCCACTTCAGCGGCACCGCCGACGACCACCGGCTCGACGCGACCGCGGGTACGGATGGAGCGCGCCAGCGCACTGGCATCGGCGCCCGCAATCGGCGCTTCGCCGGCCGGGTACACCTCGGTCAGCAGCAGCGCATCGACGCTGGACAGCACCGCCGCGAACTCGTCGAACAAGTCGCGGGTGCGGGTGTAGCGATGCGGCTGGAACGCTACCACCAGGCGCTTTTCCGGCCAGCCGCCGCGGGCCGCCGCGAACACCGCGGCCAGTTCCTTGGGGTGGTGGCCGTAATCGTCCACCAGCGCCACTTCGCCACCGCCTTCCAGCTGCAGCGTGGCCAGCTGGTTGAAGCGCCGGCCGATGCCCTGGAAGCCTTCCAGTGCCTTGGCGATGGCGGCGTTCGGCACGCCCAGCTGCCAGCCGATGGCGGCAGCGGCCAGTGCGTTCTGCACGTTGTGGCGGCCCGGCAGGGCCAGCGTGCAGGCGGTGCGGCTGCCGTCTGGCAGGCACAAGGTGAACTGCATGCGCGCGCCCTGTTGGCGCACGTCGGCGGCGCGCACGTCGGCCTCCGGCGCAAAACCGTAGGTCACCACGTGGCGCGGCGTCTTGCGCGCCAGCTGCGCCACTTCCTCGTCGTCGATGCACAGCACCGCCAGCCCGTAGAACGGCAGCCGGTGCAGGAATTCGGAGAACGCATCCTTGACCCGCTCGAAGTCGCCGCCGTAGTTCTCCAGATGGTCGGCATCGATATTGGTGATGACCGCCACCACCGGGTTCAGGCGCAGGAAGCTGCCATCGCTCTCGTCGGCTTCGGCGACCAGCCAGTCGCCGCCGCCAAGCCCGGCATTCGCGCCGGCTGCCAGCAG
Source organism: Thermomonas fusca DSM 15424 (assembly GCF_000423885.1). Lineage (GTDB taxonomy): Bacteria > Pseudomonadota > Gammaproteobacteria > Xanthomonadales > Xanthomonadaceae > Thermomonas > Thermomonas fusca. Next base: position 60,712 of record NZ_AUIV01000012.1, read on the forward strand.
CTTTCCGCCGATCACGAAGGTCGGGTCCAGTCCGCCTTCGGCCAGCACGCTGGCGGTCAGCGAGGTGGTGGTGGTCTTGCCGTGGGTACCAGCCACCGCCACACCGCGCTTGAAGCGCATCAGTTCGGCCAGCATTTCCGCGCGCGGCACCACCGGGATGCGCTGCGCGCGCGCCTCCAGCAACTCGGGGTTGTCCGCCTTGATGGCGCTGGACACCACCACGCAGTCGGCCTCCAGCACGTTGGCGGAAGCATGGCCGCGGTGGATGGCGATGCCGAGCGAGGCCAGCCGCTTGGTCACCGCGTTGTCGGCGTTGTCGGAGCCGCTGACCTGGTAGCCCAGCGTGCGCATCACTTCGGCGATGCCGCTCATGCCCACCCCGCCGATGCCGACGAAATGCACGCGCGGCAGCGCCTTGGCCGGGTCGTTGATCTGCCGCAGGTGCAGGCTGTGCGGGCTCATCGGGAAACCTCGTTGGAAATCGTGGCCAGCACGGCGTCGGCCACGCGCTGCGCGGCATCGGGACGGGCCAGGCCGCGCGCGGCCTGCGCCATCGCCAGGCGCTTGCCGGGATCATTGGAAAGGTCGGCCAGCGCTTGCTGCAGGCGCGCGGCCAACTGGTCGGATTGCGGCAGCAGCACGGCGGCGCCGCGCTCCACCAGATATTCGGCGTTGCGGGTCTGGTGGTCGTCCACCGCCTGCGGGAAAGGCACCAGCACGCTGCCGACGCCGACCGCGCACAGCTCGGCCAGGGTCAGCGCACCGGCGCGACAGACCACCAGGTCAGCGCCGGCATATGCCGCGGCCATGTCGGCGATGAAAGGTTCGACCCGCGCCTCGACGCCGGCATCGACATAGGCTTGGCGCGCGGCATCGAGCATCTTTTCGCCGGCCTGGTGAACGATCCGCACCGGCAGGCCCAGCGCGGCGACTGCCTTCGGCACCGCCTCGTTCAGTGCGCGCGCGCCCTGGCTGCCGCCCAGCACCAGCAGGCGCAGCGGGCCGGCGTGGTCGAAGCCGCGCTGCCCGGGCGGCGGCACCTGCGCGATCTGCGCGCGCACCGGGTTGCCGACGTGGACCTCCTTCGCAAACGTCTGCGGGAACCCCACCAGCACCTGCCGCGCCACTTTCGCCAGCGCCTTGTTGGTCATGCCGGCGGCGCGGTTCTGCTCGTGCACCAGCAGCGGGATGCCGGCCATCCGCGCGGCAATCCCGCCCGGCCCCGCGGCGTAGCCGCCGAAGCTGATCGCCGCGTCCGGACGGCGCGCACGCATCACCGCGGCGGCCGCGCGCACCGCCGACAGGATCCGCAGCGGCGCCGCCAGCAGGGTGGCGATGCCCTTGCCGCGTACACCCTTCACGGTGATGGTGTCGATGGCGATGCCCTGCGTCGGCACCAGCCGGGTTTCCATGCCGCCGTCCGCACCCAGCCAGCACACCTCGGCGCCGCGCTCGCGCAGCGCCTGCGCGACCGCAAGGCCGGGAAAGATGTGGCCGCCGGTGCCACCGGCCATCACCATCACCAGGGGCGCATGCGCGCTCAACGGGACCTCCGCAGCGCGGCCAGCGCGGCCGATTCGGTGGACGGCCGGCCCAGGGCGGGTTCGATCCGCTGGCGCAGGCGGCTGGTGCCGCGGTTGCCGGCGTCGGCCGGCAGCGGCGGCTGCGCGGCCACCGGCGGCGTGCCCACGGGCGACCCGCTGGCCACGCCGCGCAGCTTCGCCACCTGGCGCGCCGCACGGTTGTACTCCCACGACACACGCAGCAACAGGCCCAGCGCCACGCAGGTCATGAGTACGCTGGAACCGCCCGAGGACACCAGCGGCAGGGTCAGGCCCTTGGTCGGCAGCATGCCCAGATTCACGCCGATCGAAACGAAACTCTGCAACGCCATCCACAGCGCGATGCCGAACGCGATGTAGCCGGAAAAATGCCGCTTCATCTCCACACACTTCAAGCCCAGCCAGAATGCGCGCCCGGCCAGCAGCACGAACAGGCCCACCACCAAGGCCACGCCGGCAAAACCCAGCTCTTCGGCGATCACCGAGAAGATGAAATCGGTATGCGCTTCCGGCAGATAGCTGAGCTTCTGCACGGACGCGCCCAGGCCCACGCCAAACCATTCACCTCGACCAATCGCCATCAGCGCGTTGCTGAGCTGATAACCGGCACCCAGCTGGTCTTGCCAGGGGTCCATGAACGAGGTCACGCGACGCATGCGATACGGCTCGAACACCACCAGCAGAACGAGCGCCGGCACCATCAACAGGATCGGCAGGGCGATCCGCCGGATCGGCGCGCCGCCCAGCAGCAGCATGCAGGTGGTGATGCCAAGCAGCAGCACCGATGAGCCGAAGTCCGGCTGCAGCAGCAGCAGCACGACCAGCACGCCGACCACGCCCAGCGGCTTGAACATCGCGGTCAGGGTGACCGCCACGTCCTCGCTGTAGCGCTTGAGGTAGCTGGCCAGCCAGACGATGTAGAGCACCTTCACCGCTTCCACGACCTGGAAGTTGGACACGCCGAAGTTGAGCCAGCGCCGCGCACCGTTCACCGATTTGCCGATGACCGGCACGAACACCAGCAGCAGCAATACGGCGCAAGCCAGAAGCAGCCACTGGCTGTGCTTCTCGATGGTTTTCAGCTCGGTGCGCATCGCCACCGCAGCCAGCCCCACCCCGACCGCCAGAAACATCAGATGACGGCTCAGGAAGTACCACGGACCTGCATCGACGCCGCCACCGGCAATCGCCGCAGATCCGACCATCACCACACCCAGGCAGGCCAGCGTGATGGACACACCCAGCAGCCACGGGTCGAAACGCCCGACCAGCTCGTCGCGACGGGTCGCCTGGCCCAGGCTGCCGAAACCGGTCGCGGCCATCAGCGCACCTTCAAGGTGGCAAGGCCGACCAGCACCAGCACCACGCTAATGATCCAGAAGCGCACGATCACCCGCGGCTCCGGCCAGCCCTTGAGTTCGAAGTGGTGGTGGATCGGCGCCATCCTGAACACCCGCTTGCCGGTGAGCTTGAAGCTGGCCACCTGGATCATCACCGACAGGGTTTCGATCACGAAGATGCCGCCCATCAGCACCAGCACCAGTTCCTGGCGCACGATCACCGCGATCGTGCCCAGCACCGCGCCCAGCGCCAGCGCGCCGATGTCGCCCATGAACACCATCGCCGGATAGGTGTTGAACCACAGGAAGCCCAGCCCGGCGCCTGCGATGGCCGCGCAGATGATGATCAGCTCACCCGCGCCCGGCACCCGCGGGATCTGCAGGTACTGGGCGAAGGTGGCGTTGCCGGACGCATAGGCGAACACGCCCAGCGCGCAGGCCACCAGTACCGTGGGCATGATGGCCAGGCCATCGAGGCCGTCGGTCAGGTTGACCGCGTTGGAGAAGCCTACGATCCAGAAGTAGGCGATGCCGACGAAGCCGACGCCGGCCAGCGGCAGCGCGATCGATTTGAAGAACGGCACGTAGAAGGTGGTGGCCGCCGGCACGTCGGCGAAGGCGAACAGGTAGATGCCGGCGGCAAGGCCCAGCACCGACTGCAGCGCGTACTTGGTGCGCGAGCGCATGCCGTTGGGGTCGCGCTTGACGATCTTGATCCAGTCGTCCGCCCAGCCGATGGCGCCGAAGCCGACCATCACCACCAGCACCACCCACACGTACTTGTTGCGCAGGTCGCCCCACAGCAGCACCGAGGCCGCCACCGTCGACAGGATCAGCGCCCCGCCCATGGTGGGCGTGCCGGCCTTGGAGAAATGCGACTGCGGGCCGTCCTTGCGGATCGGCTGGCCGCCCTTGAGCGTGGCCAGGTAGCGGATCATCCGCGGCCCCCACCACAGCGACAGCGCCAGCGCGGTCAGCGCGCCGAGGATGGCGCGGAAGGTCAGGTAGTTGAACAGGTTGAAATGGCCCTGCAGCTGTTCCAGCCAACGGGTGAGTTCAAGCAGCATCGGTGGTCTCCCCGTCGGGTCCGGCATCCCGCTGCAGCAGCGCGGTCACGATCCTGTCCATCGCGCTGCCGCGCGAGCCCTTCACCAGCACGGTGGTTCCGGCACCCAGCTGTTCCCACAGCGCCTCCGCCAGCGCGGCGTGCGAGGCATGCACGCTGCCACCCTCGCCGAACGTCCGCGCGGCGTGCGCGCTCAGCTCGCCCAGCGCGAACAAGCGGGCGATGCCGGCGACTTTGGCGCGGGTTCCGGCCGCGGCATGCAGATCGACTTCCTCGACGCCCAGCTCGCGCATGTCGCCCAGCACCAGCCAGGCCTCGCCGCCACTGTCCGCCAGGGTGTCGATGGCCGCGGCCAGCGAACCCGGATTGGCGTTGTAGCTGTCGTCCACCAGCATCGCGCCGCTACGCAGGCGATGGGTGGCCAGCCGACCGGCCACGCCCTCCACCGCTTCCAGCCCGGCGCGGATCTGGGCCAGGGTTGCGCCCACCGCCAGCGCCATCGCCGCCGCGGCCAGCGCGTTGCGGACGTTGTGGCGGCCGGGCAGCGGCAGTGCAACCTCGGTCTCGCCTTCCGGCGCCACCAGGGTGAAGCGCGAGCCCTGCAGGCTGCCGTGGATGTCGCGCGCGCCGATCTCGGCCTCGGCTTCGATGCCGAAACGGATCACCCGCACGCCACGCAACCGCTCGCTGAAATAGAGTGCGAATGCGTCATCGGCATTCACCACCGCCACGCCGTCCGCCGCCAGCGCCTGATAGATCTCGCCCTTGGTCTGTGCGACGCCGAGCAGGCTGCCCATCCGTTCCAGGTGGGCAGACGCGATGTTGTTGACCAGCGCCACGTCCGGTCGAGCGATGGCGGTCAGGTAGGCGATATCGCCGGGTTTGCCGGCACCCATCTCGTAGACCGCGAAGCGCGCATCGTCCGGCGCGTCCAGCACGGCCAGCGGCAGGCCGATCTCGTTGTTGCGGTTGCCGGGGTTGGCGTAGGCGCTGCCCAGCTGGCGCAGGATCGAATGCAGCAGCGTCTTGACCGTGGTCTTGCCGTTGCTGCCGGTGACCGCCAGCACCTTGGTGGCGCGTTCGCGCTGCACCGCCGCGGCCAGGCTGGCCAGCGCGCGCTCGGTATCGGCCACGACGACCTGCGGCAATGCGGCCTCGACCGGACTCGCCACCAGCGCGGCCACGCAGCCGCCATCGGCGGCGGTCCGGACATGCGCGTGCCCGTCAAAACGCTCGCCCTTCAGCGCGACGAACAGCGCATCGCCGGCGGGCAGCGCGCGGGTATCGGTCGCGACGGCATCGACCGTACGGTCGTCGCCGACCAGCCGGCCACCGGTGGCCTGGGCGATCCACGACAGCAGGCGCGGCGTCATGCGGCACCGCCTTCGCGACGGCGCAGGCAGTCACGCGCCACCGCCGCATCCTCGAACGGATGCTTCACCCCGCCGACGTCCTGGTAAGGCTCGTGACCCTTGCCGGCGATCAGCACCACGTCGTCGGCGCCGGCGCCGGCAATCGCCTGCGCGATGGCGGCGGCGCGGTCGCGCTGCACCGCCACCCGCGCCGGTTCGGCGAAACCGGCCAGGATATCGGCGACGATGGCGTCGCCATTCTCGTTGCGCGGGTTGTCGTCGGTGACGATGACGCGGTCGGCCAGGCGCTCGGCGATGGCGGCCATCTGCGGGCGCTTGCCGGTATCGCGCTCGCCACCGCAGCCGAACACGCAGGTGAGCGTGCCGGCGGTGTGCGCGCGCAGCGAGGCCAGCGCCTGCTCCAGCGCATCGGGGGTGTGGGCGTAGTCCACCACCACCAGCGGCGCGCCGGCTTCGCCACCCAGCCGGTTCATGCGGCCATCGACCGGCAGCAGCTGCGACAGCGTCTCGGCGATCAGCGCCGGCGCCATGCCCATCGCGAACAGGGTGGTCGCAACGCCCAGCAGGTTGTCCACGTTGAAGCGGCCCAGCAGCGGCGAACGCACCGGGTGCGCCTGGCCGCCGGCATGCAGCAGGAAGCGGATGCCGCTGCCGTCCAGCAGCAGCTCTTCCGCGCGCACGCTGGCGCCGGCGACGCCGCGCGAGGAGAAGCCCAGCGCGCGCACCTTGCCGCTGACCGCGGCGAACAGCTCGCGGCCGAACGCATCGTCCAGGTTGACCGCCGCCGCGCGCAGGCCCGGCCAATCGAACAGACGCGCCTTGGCCGCGCCGTAGCGGGCCATGTCGCCGTGATAGTCGAGGTGGTCGCGGGTGAGGTTGGTGAACACCGCCACGTCGAAGTGCACGCCATCCACGCGACCCTGGTCGAGCGCGTGCGAGGACACTTCCATCGCCACCGCCGAGGCGCCCTCATCGCGCAGCTCGGCCAGCAGCGCGTGCATGCGCAGCACCAACGGGGTGGTGAAGCCGGTCGGCACGATCTTCGGATACACGCCGCTGCCCAACGTGCCGACGGTGCCGGCGGTCTGGCCGCGCAGCGTCCACGCCTGCGCCAGCAGCTGCACGGTGGACGTCTTGCCGTTGGTGCCGGTCACGCCCACCGTGGCCATCGCCGCGCTGGGGTGGTCGTGGAAGCTGTCGGCCATCGCGCCCATGCGCGCGCGCAGGCCGACCACGGGGATCGCATCGGCGGGTGCCGGCAGCTCGTCCGGTGCCGGCGGCTCAAACAGCACCGCGGCGGCGCCGGCCTGGCGGGCGACGTCGACGAAGTTCAGTCCGTGCGCGCCGAAACCGGCGATCGCCACGAACGCATCGCCCGGCTTCACCTCGCGACTGTCCTGCACCAGCCCGGTGATGGCGAGGTCGGCGGACAGGCCTTCCAGCTCCGGCAGCAGTTCGCCCAGCAGCATGGCGCGGGTCATTGCAGCGCCCTCGCATTGGCGGCGCCGGATGGCGCAATGGCGGCAGCCGTCGCGGGGAACTCCGGCGGCGTGCGGCCTTCGGCCTTCATGCGCTTGGCCTCGGCCGCGGCCTGCACGGCCAGCCAGGCGTCGAGGTTGTCGGGTGAAACGTCCATCAGGCGCAGCGCGCCCTCCATCGTGTTGCGGAACACCGGCCCGGCGATCACGCCGCCGTAGTAGCCCTTGCGGCTGGGATCCGGATCGTTGACCGCCACCACCATCGCGAAACGCGGGTGCTCCACCGGCACCAGGCCGGCGAAATAGCCGATATAGCGGCGCGAATAGCCGCCGGCGCTGGCCTTGCGCGAAGTGCCGGTCTTGCCGGCCACGTGGTAGCCGAGGATCGCCGCCTGGGTGGCGGTGCCGCCCGGCTCGGTCACGGTCTGCATCATGTGCAGCACCTGGTTGGCGATGCGCGCATCCAGCACGCGCGTGGGCGGGTTGTGCTGGCCCTTGACGAAGCTGGGCTGGTGCAACAGCCCGCCATTGCCCAGCGCGGCGTAGGCGGTGGCGATCTGCAGGGGGGTGGCGCTCAGGCCATAGCCATAGCTCATGGTCTGCTTGCTGGTGCCGCTCCAGCCAGGACTGCCCGGCGACGGGAACAGGCCGGCCGCTTCGCCCGGAAAACCGCTGCCGGTGCGCTGGCCGTAGCCGAAGCGACGCATGAAGGCATAGAACTGCGCATCGCCCAGCCGCTTGGCCACGAGGGAAGCGCCGACGTTGGAACTCTTGCGGATGATGCCTGTGGTATCCAGCACGCCGTAGTTGTGGGTGTCGGTGGTGCGGTAGCGACCGTTGGCGATCCAGCCCGGGTTGGTGTTGAACAGCGTGGCCGGGGTGATCACGCCGGCTTCCAGCCCCGCTGCCACGGTCAGCGGCTTCATCGTCGAGCCCGGTTCCAGCAGGTCGGTGACCGCGCGATTGCGGTGCGCGTCGCGCGGGCTGGTGCCGACGGCGTTGGGGTTGAAGGTGGGCATGTTGGCCATCGCCAACACCTCGCCGGTGGCCACGTCCAGCACCACCGCCGAGCCGCTGCTGGCGCCGGTTTCGGCAATCGCATTGCGCAGCTCGCGGTGGGTCAGGTACTGGATGCGGCGGTCGATGCTCAGCGCCAGGTCGTGGCCGGGCTGCGCGGCGCGCACCAGGTCCACGTTCTCGACGATGCGGCCCTTGTTGTCGCGGATCACGCGCTTGGCGCCGGCAGTACCGCGCAGCCAGTCGTCGAAGGCCAGCTCCAGGCCTTCCTGGCCGCGATCATCGACGTTGGTGAAACCCAGCACGTGCGCCAGTGCCTCGCCCTGCGGGTAGAAGCGGCGGTACTCGCGCTGGCTGGCCACGCCGGGGATGTCCAGCGCGAGGATGCTGGCGGCTTCGTCCGGGTTGATGCGGCGCTTGAGGTAGACGAACTCCTTGTCGGCGCGGGCGCTGAGCCGGCTGGCCAGTTCGTCCTGCGGCATGCCCAGAGCACGCGCCAGCGCCGGCAGGCGCTCGGGCACCTTCAGCAGTTCGCGCGGGTTACCCCAGATCGACTCGACCGGCGAGGAAATCGCCAGCGGCTCGCCGTTGCGGTCGGTGATCATGCCGCGCGAAGTGGCGATCGGGATCTCGCGCAGGAAACGCGCGTCGCCCTGCTGCTGGTAGAAGGCGTGATCGACCACCTGCAGGTCCAGCGCGCGCGCCAGCAGCGCCACCGAGCCCAGCCCGAGGAAGCCGCAGACCAGCGCCAGCCTCCGGCGCAGGTCGAACTGCTGCACCCGCGCACGCGGATGCACGTTGGCAGCGCGCTCGCGGCGCGCTTCGCTTCCGAACCAGCGCAGGCGTTTGCCGAAGTGGGTCATCGCCGCAGCACCACCACGTCTTCGGTGCGCGGGAATTCCATTCCCAGGCGGGTGCGCGCGACCTGGTCGACGCGGTTGCTTTCCGCCCAGGTCGCCTGCTCCAGCTGCAGCCGGCCGAATTCGATGTTGAGCGCGTCGCGCGCCTTTTCCAGCCGGCTAAGCTCGACGAAGGCCTGGCGATGCTCGTGGCGGTCGCGCACGATCAGCAGCGCGGTCGCGATGTTGGCGACCACCAGCACGGCCAGCAGCAGATGCCGGTTCATGCCGCCACCGCCCGGTTCTCGGTTGCCAGCTTCTCGGCCACCCGCAGCACCGCGCTGCGTGCGCGCGGGTTGCCGGCCAGCTCGGCTTCGGAAGCCTTCTGCGCGCCACCCACCAACCGCAGGGTCGGCGTGAAGGACACTTCCACCGGCATGCGCCGGTTGGCCGCCGGCGCCTTGGCGTGTTTCGCCATGAACTGCTTGACGATGCGGTCTTCCAGCGAGTGGAAGCTGATCACCGCCAGCCGCCCCCCCACCTTGAGCTGCGCCAGCGCGGCATCGAGGCCGGCTTCGAGGTCGGCCAATTCGCGATTGATGTGGATGCGGATGGCCTGGAAGCTGCGGGTGGCCGGATGGGTCTTGCTGGCGCCGCGCGGGCAGGCCTGCGCGATCAATTCGGCCAGCTGCGCGGTGCGCAACAGCGGCGCATGCGCGCGCGCGGCCACGATCGTGCGGGCGATGCGCCGGCTCTGGCGTTCTTCGCCATACACCCACAGCACGTCGGCGATGTCCTTTTCCGAAGCGCGGGCCAGCCACTCGGCGGCGCTCTCGCCGGATTCGGGGTCCATGCGCATGTCCAGCGGGCCGTCCTTGCCGAACGAAAAGCCGCGCTCGGCCACGTCCAGCTGCGGCGAGGACACGCCGAGATCGAGCAGCACGCCATCAAGGCCCGCCGCAGTGGCCGGCCAGTCGGCCAGGCAGGCGAAGCTGCCGCGCCGCCAGGACAGGCGCGCATCGGCGTCGGCCATCTGCATGGCCACCGCGATCGCGTCCGGGTCCTTGTCCATCGCCAGCAAACGCCCCTTTCCGCCAAGCCGCTGCAGCACCCCACGGGCATGACCGCCACGCCCGAACGTCCCGTCCAGGTAGGTTCCGTCCTCTTTCACCGCCAGACCGTCCATGACCTCGGCGAACAGCACCGGGAGGTGGGCGGACGCGATGCCCGCGCCACCGCCGCTCACAGCATCAGTTCCTGGAACTCGTCGCCCAGGTCCCCGTCGCCCAGCGGCTGGCGGATCTGCGCCAGGTGGTCCGCCTCGCTCCACAGTTCAAACTTGTCGCCCATCCCCACCAGCACCGCCTTGCGTTCGATGCCGGCGGCATTGCGGTGGCTGGCAGGGATCGAGATGCGCGCGTTGCCGTCGGGCTCGACGAACTCGGCCGCGCCCACCAGCTTCAGCTGCAGGATGCGGCTGGGCTTCTTGACCCGCGGCAGCGCGTTGACCTGGTCGCGCACCTTTTCCCACACGGCGTGCGGATAGATGTACAAACCGGTGGTCTCGAAGGCGTTGTAGGTGATGACCAGGCGGTTGCCGCACGCACGCGCGACGAGTTCCCGGTAGGCGGTAGGAATCGCCAGCCGGCCCTTGTCGTCGATGGTGATGGCGGTCTCGCCCTGGAACATGCTGCCCTTGTCGCCCCCGTCTGTCGCGGAGTTTCAACCAGGAAAACCACGATTTTCCCGGTTTTCCCACGAGTCCCCACATTAGCAGGCAATTGACCTATGTCAACAATCCGACGGCGGAAATTTCCCCCGGCCCGTCAATGACTTGCGGCAAACTTCAACAAGTTGTTCAAGCTTTATCCACAAGCTCATGTTTCGTCTCATTTTTTGAGATTGTGAGACTGCCGGCACGCTTTTTCTGAACAGGCGAATGCTGGAGCGAGGCATGCTGCGTCGCAAAAAATGAATGGCCGTGCGACGGCGCAGAATGGCGTCCATGTGTCTGCTTGCCCTTGCCTGGAATGTGCATCCCCGCTGGCGGCTGGTGGTCGCCGGCAATCGCGACGAACAGCACGCCCGCCCGACCGCGCCGCTGGCCCGCTGGCCGGACATGCCGGTGCTGGCCGGCCGCGACCTGCGTTCCGGCGGCACCTGGATGGGACTGGGGCCGAACGGGCGAATGGCGGTGGTCACCAATGTGCGCAACGGGCTGGCACCGACGTTCACCGGGCCGTCCCGCGGCGCCCTGCCGCTGCGCTTCCTCGCTGGCACCGACCCGGCCCCGGCCTACGCGACCTCGCTGGCCAGCGAGGCGGGGCGCTACGCGCCGTTCAACCTGCTGGTGGCCGATGCGCAGGCCTGTGCCTACGTCGGCCACCACCCGGATGGCGAACGCGGACGCCGGCTGGCGCCAGGCACCTACGGCCTGTCCAACGGCGCCCTTGACGCGCCATGGCCGAAAACCACGCGCCTGCGCAGCGTGCTGGCGCAATGGGCCGATGCCGGCGACGCCGACCCGCAGCCGCTGTGGACGGCGCTGGCGGACGAGCGGATTGCCGATGACGACCTGCTGCCGGATACGGGGGTGGGACTGGCGCTGGAAAGACGACTGTCCGCCGCCTTCATCCGCGAACAGGACTACGGCACCCGCGCCAGCACGCTGGTGCTGGTGGGCCATGACGGCAGCGCGACGATCATCGAACGGCGCTTCGGGCCGGCGGGGGTGTTCGCGGGCGAAACCAAGCTGGACTTGCCGAGGCGGAGATAACGTCAGGCGCCCCACCGGCGCGCAACAATCCGCCTGCAGGAACAGTCCCTCTGGCAAAAGGGGCATGCCGTCACGCGCGGGGATTCGGAAGGCAAAGGCCCGGGGCCAACGTTTGCGCAGCAGATTTCGGGGGCTTCCATTGCGCCAAGCGCAACGGAAGGTGGCGGAGCCGGCCGATAAGCCGGGTTCTGTTCGACGCTTGCGCGCCGCGGCAGTCATTCCTCTAGGCGCATCGTCACCGATACGCTCAAGCAACCTACCCGGAGACTCGGCGGGCCGCCTCATCGTCTCCCTATTTGGTCTTGCTCCCGGTGGGGTTTGCCGTGCCGGTCTGTTGCCAGACTCGCGGTGCGCTCTTACCGCACCATTTCACCCTTGCCTGATCCCGCCACCCCGAAAGGTGCCGAGCCATCGGCGGTATCTTTCTGTTGCACTTTCCGTCGGCTTCCGCCGCCCAGGCGTTACCTGGCACCGTGCCCTGTGGAGCCCGGACTTTCCTCGGCACCCCGAAGGATGACGCGACTGCCTGGCCGACTCCGCCGCGTGCATTTTACGGCTTTCGCCGTCAAATGACCCCAAAGTTTGCAAGAGCACAAACTTTGGGCCCCGCTCCTTTGCTCCGATCCCCTGCCGCTGTCGCGGCGCCCCCTTACCAAGGGGGCTATGGCATGCCGGTGGCTCCGAGGGATCGGAGCTAGTCGGCGCCGTACAGCGCCTTGCGCGGCGCGCCGGACAGGTCGGCAGCCAGCTTGGCGGCGGTCGAGGGCGGCAGGTGATCCTTGAGCTTGGCGTACAGGCGGCGGCCTTCGATGACTTTGGCGTCGGCATCTTCGCCGGCGCCCTGCACCAGCACCACGAATTCGCCCTTGCGCTGGTCGCCATCGGCTTCGACCCGCGCCTGCAGTTGCGCGAGGTTGCCATCCAGTACGGTCTCGAACAGCTTGGTCAGCTCGCGCGCCAGCACCGCGGGACGCTCATCGCCGAACGCCTGCACCATATCGGCCAGGGCTTCGGCGATGCGGTGCGAGGATTCGTAGAAGATCAGCGTGCGGGGTTCCGCGGCCAGCGCCTGCAGGCGTTCACGCCGGGCCGAGGCCTTCGCGGGCAGGAAGCCTTCGAAGGCGAAGCGGTCGCTGGGCAGGCCAGCCACGCTCAGCGCCGCGACCAGCGCGGACGGGCCCGGCAGCGGGCTGACCTTGACCCCGGCCGCGCGCGCGGCGCGCACCAGCCGGAAGCCGGGATCGGACACCAGCGGGGTGCCGGCATCGCTGACCAGGGCCAGCGATTCGCCGGCCTGCAGCCGCGCGACGATCTTCTGCGCGATCGCCTCCTCGTTGTGTTCGTGCAGCGCCAGCAGCGGCGTGGCGATGCCGAAATGCGCCAGCAGCTGGCCGCTGCGGCGGGTGTCCTCGGCGCAGATCGCCACAACCTCGCGCAGGGTTTGCTGCGCCCGCGGCGACAGGTCGCCTAGGTTGCCGATGGGCGTGGCGACGATGAAAAGCGTTCCGGAGTCCTGCATGCCTGTCTTCAGCGTGTGCGCGGGTAGAATCCTAGCCGGTTCCCGAACGAGCGCCCACGCCCGTGGCCCAGATCCGATTTTTCCTCCTCGTCCTGCTGCTGGCGCTGGCCGGCTGCGCGAACGTGACGCCGAAGGCGCCGCCCCCGCCGCCCTACGCCGCCGCCACCATGCAGGCGCAGGCGCTGGCAGCCGGCCACGCCGGGCTGGCCGGACAGGCGCGGCGCGACAATGCCGACGCCATCGAGCGGCTGCTGGCCAGCCTCGACGACGCCACCCTGGCGCGCGACGCCGCGCGCCTGCCGGTGGGCGATCCGCTCTACAACTTCGCCGGCCGCACCCTGCTGCGCCGTGGCCTGCCGCCGCCGCGCGGGTTTGATCGCGGCGACGGCAGCTTCGGCGCGGCCAGCCGCCCGCCCGCCGCGGCCGACGGCTATCGACCGCCGCTGCAGGTCGGCGTGCTGCTGCCGCTGTCCGGCAGCCAGGCCGCCGCCGCCGCGGCGTTGCGCGACGGCTATCTGGCCGGCTATTACGGCGAGTCCCGGCGCCGCCCGCTGCTGCGCTTTTACGACACCGCCGGCGGCGCCAAGGCGGCGCTGGCCCGCGCAGCAGCCGAGGGCAACGACTTCGTGGTCGGCCCGCTGGGGCGCGACGAGGTCGACGCGGTGTTCACCGGCGAGCCGGCGCTGCCGCTGCTGGCGCTCAACCGCGGCGACCGCGCGCCGGCGCCGGGCAGCGCCGCGTTCTCGCTGTCGCCCGAAGACGAAGGCATCAGCCTGGCGCAGTACCTGATCGAAGACCGCGGCAGCAAGCGCGTGCTGCTGGTGGCCGGCAGCGACGACACCCAGCGGCGCACCGCCGATGCCGCACGCAAGCAGCTGGAAAGCCGCGGCGTCAAGATCGTCGCCCGCCTCGGCGTCAGCGAGCAGATGGACGGCGCGCTGCGCCAGCTGGCGCAGGCCGAGGCGCCCGACGCGGTGCTGCTGGTACTGAAGGGGCCGCAGGCGCGCATCGTGGCGCCGCAACTGGCCCTGGCCGGCATGGCCGGGCTGCCTCGGGTGGCTGCTTCGCAGATCGTCTCCGGCACCGGCAAGGCGGCCGAAGATGCGGCGCTGGACGGCATCGTCTTCCCCACCGAGCCGTGGCTGGTGCAGCGCGTGGACGGCCTGCCCTCGCAGGCCAGCGCCGCCGCCCGCGTGGATACCGCCAAAGGCCCGGCGGCGCGGCTGTTCGCGTTCGGTCTGGATGCGTGGCGGCTGACCGGTTATCTGGAACATCTGGCGCTGGCCAACGGCGGCATCGTCGGCGCTACCGGGCGCCTGCGCCTGGACGGTTTCGGCAACGTGCTGCGCCGCCCCGGCTGGACGCGCTTCGTCGGCGGCGAGCCGGTGCCGCTGGCCGATGGCGCGCGCTGAACCCGATCGGCGGGCCCGCGGCGACGCGGTGGAAACCGCGGCGCTGGCGTTCCTTGAAGCAAACGGCCTGCGCCTGCTGGCGCGCAACGCCAGCGCGCGCGGCGGCGAGTTGGATCTGGTGATGGCCGAAGGCGGCAGCGTGGTGTTCGTGGAAGTGCGCTATCGCGGCAGCGCCGCGTTTGGCGGCGGCGCGGCCTCCGTGGATGCCGGCAAGCGTCGCAGGCTGGTGCGAGCGGCGCAGGTCTGGCTGCTGCGGCACCCGCGCCACGCCGATGCGCCCTGCCGCTTCGACGTGATCGCCGCCAGCGGCGATCCGGCAGCGCCGGCATTCGACTGGCTGCGCGACGCCTTCCGCGCCGACGACTGCTGAAACACATGACCCTTCCCGCCGCCCTCGTTGCCGAACTGTCCGCACTGCTGGGCGAGGGCTGGCGCACGGACGAAATCACGCGCGCGGCCAACGGCGGCGACGACTCCCGCCGTCACGCCCTGCCCGATGCGGTGGCGCTGCCGCGCACGCGCGAAGAAGTGCTGGCGCTGGTGCGCGCCTGCCGCGCCCATCGCGTCCCCATCGTCGCCCGCGGCGCCGGCACCGCCACCACCGGCGCAGCGGTACCGACGCAGGGCGGCGTGGTGGTGTCGTTCGCACGCATGGACCGCATCCTCGAGGTCCGCGCCGCCGACCGCTGCGCGGTGGTCGAACCCGGCCTGCGCAATGGCGAGCTGCAGGCCGCCCTGCAGCCGCACGGCCTGTTCTGGCCGCCGGATCCGTCCAGCTTCGAGAGCTGCACCGTCGGCGGCAATCTCGCCACCAATGCCGGCGGCCCGCGCGCGGTGAAGTACGGCGCCACCCGCGACAACGTACTGGGACTGGTGGCCGTCACTGGTGCCGGCGAGCTGATCCGCGTCGGCGGCGCCTACACCAAGTGTTCCTCCGGCTTCGACCTCACCCGGCTGCTGGTGGGCAGCGAGGGCACGCTGGCGCTGATCGTGGAGGCGACCCTGAAGCTCGCACCGCGCCCGCAGGCGCAGGCCGGCCTGCGCGCGTTCTACCGCGACGCCGCCAGCGCGGCAGCCGCGGTATCGCGGCTGATGGCGCAGCCGGTGGTGCCGGCGATGCTGGAGTTCATGGACCGCCGCAGCTTGGACCTGCTGCGCCGCAATGGCAGCGACGTGCCGGACGCCGGTGCGATGCTGCTGGTGGAAGCCGATGGCAGCGTTGATGCCCTGCCCGACCTCCTTGCCGCACTCGGCGCAGCCGCCGACGGCGACGGCCTGATCGACATGGACGTGGCGCAGGACGGCATCGCCCGCGACAAGCTGTGGGCGGCACGGCGCGCGCTGTCACCGGCGCTGCGCACGATTGCCCCGGGCAAGATCAATGAAGACGTGGTGGTGCCGGTCTCACGCATCCCCGAGCTGGTGGCGGGCGTCGAGGCATTGGCCGACGCATGCGCGCTGCCCATCGTCTGCTTCGGCCACGCCGGCAACGGCAACCTGCACGTCAACATCCTCTACCACCCCGACGATGCCGACGAATCCGCACGCGCGCAGGCGGCGCTGCCGCGCGTGTTCGAGCTGGCGCTGGCGCTGGGCGGCGCGCTGTCAGGCGAACACGGCATCGGCCTGTCCAAGCGTGCGTTCATGGCCGATGCCTTCGATGCCGCCACGCTGGCGACGATGCGCGCAGTCAAGCGTGCACTCGACCCGGACGGCATCCTCAATCCGGGCAAGCTGTTGCCGGAGTGACTCAGGCGAAATGCTGGTAGCCGCCGGCACCGGCCGCCACCCCATCGCAGCGCACCGCCGCGCCCGCCATGATGCGGCCGATGCAGGTGAGCGGCAGCGCCAGCGTGACCGACAGCTGTTGCAACGCCTCGCGTTGTGCGGGCGCTGCGGTGAAACACAGCTCGTAATCGTCGCCGCCGGCGGCCTGCAGGTTGCGCCGTGTTTCGACATCGAACGCAGCGCCCAGCGCGGCGCTGGCCGGCAGCGCGTCGATGTCGATCTCCGCGCCGACCCCGCTGGCGCGGCAGATGTGGGCGAGGTCGGCCAGCAGGCCGTCGCTGACGTCGATGCAGCTGCTGGCGACTCCGCGCAGCGCGCGGCCCAGCGCCACCCGCGGGGTGGGACGATTCAGCCGCTCGAAAAGGGGGTCAGAGTGGCTTTTTGTTTGCAAAAAGCCACTCTGACCCCCTTTTCCTTCTTGCCACTGCCGCAGCGCGCCGGCAGCATCGCCCAGCGTGCCGCTGACCCAGACCTCGTCCCCCACCCGGGCGCCGTCACGGCGTAGCGCCTGTCCGGGCTCGACCAGGCCGTGCGCGGTGATCGCGATCGACAGCGGGCCGCGGGTGGTGTCGCCGCCGACCAAGGCGAAGCCGTGCTGCGCGGCCAGCGCGAAGAAGCCGTCGAAGAAGGCGTCGACGAAGCCGGGGTCGCCCTGCGGCAGCGACAGCGACAGCGTGCCCCAGGCCGGCTGCGCGCCCATCGCGGCAAGATCGGAGAGATTCACTGCCAGCGCCTTCCAGCCGATGTCGGCGGGCGCGGTCTCGGGCGGGAAATGCACGCCCACGTTGAGCGCGTCCATGGTCACCGCCAGCTGCATGCCGGGCGGCGGCAGGAGCAGCGCGCAGTCGTCGCCGATGCCCAGCACCACGTCGCCGCGCGCGGCGGCGCGCTGGCGGATGCGGGCGATCAGGTCGAATTCGTGGACCGGTGGCATCGGTACGGCGCTGTCATCCGCGCGGGCGCAGGACGACAGGACGATTACTTCTTCGCTTCCACGCCGCGCAGCACCGCCGCAGCCTTGTCCAGCACGCCGTTGACGTAGGTGTGGCCGTGCTCGGAACCAAAGCGCTTGGTGGAGTCGATGGCCTCGTTGATGACCACGCGGTAGGGCACGTCGGGCCGGTGGGTCAGTTCGTATGCGGCAATCCGCAGCGCGGCGCGCTCGATCTGGTCCACTTCCTCGATGCCACGGTCCAGGTGGCCGGCCAGCGCCGCATCCAATTCGGCGGTATGCCGCAGCACGCCGCGCACCAGGTCCTCGAAGTATTCGAGGTCGGCGATCTCGTGGGCCTGCTCATGGGCGAACTGCGCGATCAGCGCGCGCTCGTCGGCATGGTTGATCTGCCAGGCGTAGATCGCCTGCAGCGCGCGCCGACGCGAGCGCGAACGGGCCACCGGGTCGATGCCGTCGGGCCGACGATGATGCTTGTTCATGCTTGCTCCTGCAGCTTGCGGCGCAGGTCGGCCATCTCGATCGCCACCAGCGCCGCCTCTTCGCCCTTGTTGCCATGGCTGCCGCCGGCACGCGCCAGCGCATCCTCGAATTTTTCCACCGCCAGCACGCCGTTCATCACCGGCACGCCGGTATCCAGCGCCACCCGCATCAGGCCATCGGATGCCCCGTCGGCCACCTGTTCGTAGTGGCGGGTATCGCCGCGCACCACGCAGCCCAGCGCGACGACGGCGGCGTGGCCGCCGGCCTGCGCCAGCTGGCGCGCGATCACCGGCAGCTCCCACGCGCCGGGTACGCGCACCACGTCGATGGCGGCCTCGGCGACGCCGTTGGCGAGGAAGGTCGCGCGCGCCGATTCCACCAGCGCATCGACGATGCGTGGGTTCCAACGGCTGGCAAGGATCGCGAAACGCGCGTCGGGATGGACGCGCAGGTCGCCTTCGAGATGCGGCATGGGCTTGGGCGGATGCGTGGGCTGGGCAGTTTACCGCGCCGGCAGCACCACGTATTCCACTACCTCCAACCCGAACCCGGCCAGCCCGACCTGCCGGCGCGGGGTGCCGAGCACGCGCAGGTGGCGCACACCCAGCGTGGCCAGGATCTGCGAGCCGGCGCCGTTGCGCCGCCACTGCGCCAGCGCGCCGGCCTTGCTGGCGGGCGGCGCGGGCTGTTCACGGATGCGCGCCAGGGTGGCCTCGGCGTCGGGGGCATCGCCCAGCAACACCAGCACGCCGCGGCCGTCGGCGGCGATCATCGCCAGCACGTCGCCCACCAGCGGGCCGAAATCGGCGCGCCGCCAGTGCAGCGCGTCGGCCAGCGGGTTCTGCTGCTGCACCCGCACCAGCACCGGCTCGTCCCCGGCCACCTCGCCACGCACCAGCGCGTAATGCAGGCCACGGGTCAGGCGGTCGCGCCAGGTGTGCAGCAGGAAGCGGCCGTGGTCGGTGTCGATCTCGCGGCTGTCGATGCACTCGACCGTGTGTTCGGTGTCCAGCCGGTAGCGGATCAGGTCCTCGATCGAGCCGATCTTCAGCCCGTGCTCGCGGGCGAACGCCTCCAGCTGCGGGCGGCGCGCCATGCTGCCGTCGGGGTTGAGGATCTCCACCAGCACGCCGGCCGGCTCGAAGCCCGCCAGCAGGGCCAGGTCGGCGGCCGCCTCGGTGTGGCCGGCGCGGTTGAGCACGCCGCCGGGCTGCGCCATCAGCGGGAAGATATGGCCCGGCTGGCTGAGGTCGGACGGCTTGGCATCGGGGCGCACGGCGGTGCGCACGGTATGCGCGCGGTCGTAGGCGCTGATGCCGGTGGTGACGCCTTCGGCGGCCTCGATGCTGACGGTGAAATTGGTGTGGTGCTGCGAGGTGTTGTCGCGCACCATCGGGTTCAGGCCCAGCTGCGCGCAGCGCTCGCGGGTCAGCGACAGGCAGACCAGCCCGCGCGCGTGGGTCACCATGAAATTGATGTCCGACGGCTTGACCAGCTCGGCGGCCATGATCAGGTCGCCTTCGTTCTCGCGGTCCTCGTCGTCGACCACCACCACCATGCGCCCGGCGCGCAGTTCTTCCAGCAGTTCCGGGATGCTTGCAAAGCTCATGTCCAGTCCTTCGTTGCCTGCAGGCGCTCGGCATAGCGCGCCAGCAGGTCCACTTCGATGTTGACCGCGTCGCCGACCTGCAGCGCGCGGAAGGCGGTGTGTTCCACCGTGTGCGGAATCAGTGCGACCTCGAAACCGGTGTCGTCGGCGGCGTTCACGGTCAGGCTGACGCCGTCCACGCAGACCGAGCCCTTGTGGGCGATGTAGCGCAGCAGCGGCCGCGGCGCCGAAAACCGCCAGCGCACCGCACGCGCGTCGTCCCAGCGCCGCTCGGCGCTGGCCAGCCCGTCCACGTGGCCGCTGACCAGATGGCCGCCGAGGCGGTCGGTGGGCAGCATGGCGCGCTCCAGGTTCACCGGCGCGCCGATGGCCAGCCGGCCCAGCGTGGTCAGTGCCAGCGTCTCGTTGGAGGCGTCGACGGCGAAGCTCGTCGCGTCGAATTCGACCACGGTCAGGCAGCAGCCGTTGACCGCGATGCTTTCGCCCAGCTGCACGCCGTCGAACGGCAGGGTGCCGGTGTCGATCACCAGGCGGGCATCGCCGCCGCGGGCTTCGCGCGCCGCCAGCCGGCCGACGCCGGCAATCAGTCCGGTGAACATCAGCTTTCCTCCGGGCGCAGCAGCAGGCGCAGATCCTCGCCCACCACGGTGCTGTCGATGCGCCGCATCTTCAGCCGCTGCGCCATCACGTCGATGTGCAGGCCGTCGAACAGCGGCCGCGCGCGCGGGCCCAGCAGCACCGGCGCCACGTACAGCAGCAGTTCGTCGACGAGACCGGCGTCGAGGAAGGCGCCGGCAAGGGTGGCGCCGGCCTCCAGCTGCACTTCGTTGACGCCACGCGCGGCCAGCAGCCGCAGCACCGCATCGAGATCGAAGCGGGTGCCTTGCGCCGGCACCGCAACGTGGTCGATTTCGATGCCGCGGGGCAGCCGGGCATCCGGCGCGTGGATGTACAGGGTCGGCGCCTCGCCTTCGCGCACGCGGCCGCGCGCCACCGTGGCCAGGCCCGGGTCCAGCACCACCCTCAGCGGCGGCAGGAACTCGCTGCCGTCTTCCAGCCGCACGGTGAGCTGCGGGTCGTCCGCCAGCACGGTGCCGGCGCCGGTCAGCAGCGCGCCGCTGCGCGCGCGCCAGCGCTGCACATCGTGGCGCGAAGCTTCGCCGCTGATCCACTTGGAGTCACCGGAGGCCATCGCGGTGCGACCGTCCAGGCTCATCGCCAGCTTGACCCGCAGCCAGGGCCGGCCGCGCTCGACCCGAGCCAGGAAACCTCGGTTCAGCTCGCGCGCCTGCGCTTCCATCAAACCGTGTTCGACCGCGATCCCGGCGCCCTTCAATAGTTCGAAGCCGGCGCCGTCCACCGACGGGAACGGATCGCGCATGGCCGCGACCACCCGCGCCACCCCGGCCGCCACCAGCGCCTCCGCGCACGGCGGCGTGCTGCCGTGGTGCGCGCAGGGCTCGAGGCTGACGTAGGCGGTCGCGCCGCGCGCGCGGTCGCCGGCGGCCTGCAACGCGAACACCTCCGCGTGCGGCCCGCCCTTGCGCTGGTGCCAGCCCTCGCCCACCACCTCGCCATCGCGGGCGATCACGCAGCCCACCATCGGGTTGGGGCGCGCCGTGTACGCGCCGCGTTCGGCCAGGCGCAACGCGCGCGCCATCAGCGCGTGGTCGGTGGCGGAAAACGAGAAGGGGGTCGGAGTCACTTTTCCTTGTCCTTGCCCGGCTTGGCAGGAGGGCGGGGGGAAAGTGACTCCGACCCCCTCTTCCCTTCCTCCAGCAGCGGCAGCTGGCCCTCGCCGGGAAGATCGCGCTCCAGCCGGTCCAGCTCCTCGCGGAAGTCGGCCACGTCTTCGAAGCTGCGGTAGACCGAGGCGAAGCGCACGTAGCCGACGTGGTCGAGCTTGCGCAGCTCGGCCATCACGAACTCACCGACGCGGCGCGCCGGGATCTCGCGCTCGGCGGCCATCCGCAGCTGGTGCACCACCGCCCGCACCGCGGCCTCGATCTGCTCCTCCGCCACCGGCCGCTTCTGCAGCGCGCGGTCGAAGCCGGTGCGCAACTTGCGCGCATCGAACGCCTCGCGCCGGCCGTCGGACTTGACGATGGCCGGCAGCTTCAGCTCGATGGTCTCGAGGGTGGAAAAGCGCTCGCCGCAGGCCTCGCAGACGCGCCGGCGGCGGATCGTGGCGCCGTCCTCCGACACCCGCGAATCGATCACGCGGGTGTCGCTGTGCTGGCAGAAAGGGCAATGCATAAGTCAGCAACGGGCAGCGTTCGCCCGCGCCCTGCGCTCAGCCATACACCGGGAACTGCTTGCACTGCTTCTCGACGTTGGCGCGCACGCCGGCGATCACGTTGTCGTCGTTGGGGTTGTCCAGCACGTCGCAGATCCACTCGGCCAGCGCCACGCAGTCGGCTTCCTTGTAACCGCGGGTGGTAACCGCCGGGGTGCCGATGCGCAGGCCGGAGGTGACGAAGGGCTTGCGCGGGTCGTTCGGCACCGAATTCTTGTTGACGGTGATGTGCGCCTTGCCCAGTGCCTCTTCCGCCTGCTTGCCGGACACGTCCTTGCCGATCATGTCGACCAGCATCAGGTGGTTCCGGGTGCCGCCGGAGACGATCTTGTAACCGCGGGAAATGATCACCTTCGCCATTGCCTGCGCGTTCTTCACCACCTGCTGCTGGTATTCGGTGAACGCCGGCTCCAGCGCTTCCTTGAACGCCGCCGCCTTGGCGGCGATCACGTGCATCAGCGGGCCGCCCTGGATGCCGGGGAACACGATCGACTGCAGCTTCTTCTCGATCTCCTCGGCCTGCTCGCCCATCGCCGCGCGGCTGGCGATGATGATGCCGCCGCGCGGGCCGCGCAGGGTCTTGTGGGTGGTGGAGGTGACCACGTGCGCGTGCGCCAGCGGGCTCGGGTACACGCCGGCGGCGACCAGGCCGGCCACGTGGGCCATGTCCACGAACAGATAGGCGCCGACCTTGTCGGCGATGGCGCGGAAGCGCGCCCAGTCGACCACCTGCGAATAGGCGGAAAAGCCAGCGACGACCATCTTCGGCTTGTGCTCCAGCGCGAGGCGCTCCACTTCGTCGTAGTCGATCAGGCCTTCGTCGTTGACGCCGTATTGCACCGCGTTGAACAGCTTGCCGGAGGCATTGACCTTGGCGCCGTGGGTCAGGTGGCCGCCGTGCGCCAGCGACATGCCGAGGATGGTGTCGCCCGGCTGCAGCAGCGCGAAGTACACCGCCTGGTTGGCCTGGCTGCCGCTGTGCGGCTGCACGTTGGCGTAGTCGGCGCCGTACAGCTGCTTGAGGCGGTCGATCGCCAGCTGCTCGGCGATATCGACGTATTCGCAGCCGCCGTAATAACGCTTGCCCGGGTAGCCCTCGGCGTACTTGTTGGTCAGCTGGCTGCCCTGCGCTTCCATAACCCTGGGGCTTGCGTAGTTCTCGGAAGCGATCAGCTCGACGTGGTCTTCCTGGCGGCGGTCCTCGGCGGCGATGGCCTTGGCCAGTTCGGGGTCGAAAGCGGCAAGCGTATCGGCGCGGGAGAACATCGGGCGGCTCCGGAAATGGGGGGACGTGGGGAAGCTGAATTCTAGCCCGTTTCGCGCCCGTTCCCGGCCATTTTCCCGCCGCAACTGTCCGTTCCAGCTATAATTTCCGCATCCCGAAATCCCTTCGCGGCCCTGCCCGGTGCAGGCCGCCGCCGTACGCCCGGAGCGCGCATGTCCTCGCAATACATCTACACCATGAACCGCGTGTCCAAGGTGGTTCCGCCGAAGCGGCAGATCATCAAGGACATCTCGCTGAGCTTCTTCCCCGGCGCCAAGATCGGCCTGCTGGGCCTGAACGGCTCCGGCAAGTCCACCGTGCTGCGGATCATGGCCGGCGTGGACAAGGATTTCGAAGGCGAGGCGCGCCCGCAGGCCGGCATCAAGGTCGGCTATCTGGCGCAGGAGCCGGAGCTGAACCCGGAACACACCGTGCGCCAGGCGGTGGAAGAAGGCGTGGGCGAAGTGCTGCAGGCGCAGGCCCGGCTGGACGAGGTCTATGCCGCCTATGCCGAGGAGGGCGCGGATTTCGACGCGCTGGCCAAGGAACAGGAGCGGCTGGAGGCTATCCTCGCCGCCGGCGATGCGCACACCCTTGAAAACCAGCTGGAAGTGGCCGCCGACGCGCTGCGCCTGCCGCCGTGGGACGCCATCGTCGGCAAGCTGTCGGGTGGCGAGAAGCGCCGCGTGGCGCTGTGCCGCCTGCTGCTGCAGAAGCCCGACATGCTGCTGCTTGACGAACCCACCAACCACCTCGATGCCGAGTCGGTGGAATGGCTGGAGCAGTTCCTGGCGCGTTACACCGGCACCGTGGTGGCGGTCACCCATGACCGCTACTTCCTCGACAACGCCGCCGAGTGGATCCTCGAACTCGACCGCGGCCGCGGCATCCCGTGGAAGGGCAACTACACCGACTGGCTGACCCAGAAGGACGAGCGCCTGAAGCAGGAAGAGAACCAGGAGAAATCGCGGCAGAAGGCGATCCAGAAGGAACTGGAATGGGCGCGCAGCAACGCCAAGGGCGGCCGCAGCAAGGGCAAGGCACGTCTGGCGCGGCTGGACGAACTGCAGTCGGTGGACTACCAGCGCCGCAACGAGACCAACGAGATCTTCATTCCGCCGGGCGAACGCCTGGGCAATTCGGTGATCGAATTCAAGAACGTCAGCAAGCGGTTCGGTGACCGCCTCCTGATCGACGACCTGTCGATGATCGTGCCGCCGGGCGCCATCGTCGGCATCATCGGCCCGAACGGCGCCGGCAAGTCGACGCTGTTCAAGATGATCACCGGGCAGGAGAAGCCGGATTCGGGATCGATCAACATCGGCCCGACCGTGAACCTGGCCTACGTCGACCAGAGCCGCGGCGCGCTGGAAGGCAACCACACCGTGTTCCAGGAAGTCTCCGGCGGCCTCGACATCCTCAACATCAACGGCGTGGAGATCCAGTCGCGCGCCTACATCGGCCGCTTCAACTTCAAGGGCCAGGACCAACAGAAGCTGGTGGGTTCGCTGTCCGGCGGTGAACGCGGCCGCCTGCACATGGCCAAGACCCTCCTGCAGGGCGGCAACGTGCTGCTGCTTGACGAACCGTCCAACGACCTCGACATCGAGACCCTGCGTGCGCTGGAAGACGCGCTGCTGGAGTTTCCCGGCAACACCTTCGTCATCTCGCATGACCGCTGGTTCCTGGACCGCATCGCCACCCACATCCTCGCCTTCGAGGGCGACTCGCACGTGGAGTTCTTCCAGGGCAACTACCGCGAGTACGAGGAAGACAAGAAGCGCCGCATGGGCGACGATGCCGGACCGAAGCGGCTGCGGTTCAAGGCGCTGAAGTGACGCTTCTCTCCCTCCCCTTCCTGAAGGGGAGGGCCGGAGTGGGGTTGCGCCACCGCTAACCCCCTCCCAGCCTCCCCCTGCAAGCAGGGGGGAGGAGCCAAACGGGGGATTACCGCATGACCTTCATCGAAAAACTGCGCGCCCGCTGGCGCGAGGCGAACAGCCTGCTCTGCGTCGGCCTCGACCCGGATCCGGCGAAGTTCCCGGATCGCTTCGTCAACGATGTGGATGCGCTGTTCGCGTTCTGCCGCGACATCGCCGATGCCACCGCCGAATACGCCTGCGCCTTCAAGCCGCAGATTGCCTACTTCGCCGCCCACAACGACGGCGAGACGCAGCTGCAGCGGCTGATCGCGCACCTCAACGGCGCGCACCCGGACGTGCCGGTGATCCTGGACGCCAAGCGCGGTGACATCGGCAGCACCGCGCAGCAATACGCCTGCGAGGCGTTCGAGCGCTTCGGCGCCGACGCGGTGACGCTGAACCCCTACATGGGCCGCGATTCGGCCGATCCGTTCCTGCAGTACAACGACCGCGGCTGCGTGTTCCTCTGCCACACCTCCAACCCCGGCGCGCGCGACTTCCAGGAACTGCTGGTGGACGGCGCACCGCTGTACCAGCACGTCGCCCGCACCATTGCCGGCGAGTGGAACGGCGACGGCAACTGCGCGCTGGTGGTCGGCGCCACCTTCCCGGAGGAGTTGAAGGTGATCCGCGGCCTCGTCGGCGACATGCCGCTGCTGATCCCCGGCGTGGGCGCGCAGGGCGGCGACGTCGAGGCGGTGGTGCGCAATGGCCGCTCCGCCGATGGCACCGGCCTGATGATCAATTCCTCGCGCGGGATCCTGTACGCCTCGCGCGGGGAAGGCTATGCGGAAGCGGCGGCCGACGCGGCCAAGTCGCTGCGCGACCAGATCAACCGCTACCGCTGAACGCTGTCGCGCACGGCATCGGAGCGGGCGCGGTCAGCGGCGCAGCGCCGCGCGCAGCGCCGCCAGCGGGAAACGCCCCCAGATCATCGCGAACACCGCGGCGCGGGTGAGGCGCCCGCGCCGCGCCGCCTCGAACTTGCGGAAATACCGCCACAGGCCGCGGTGCTTGTGCCATTCGACGAACAGTGGCCGCGAGCGCGACGACACTCCGCGCACGTGCAGTACCTCGCTGTCGTTGGCGATGGCGACCACGCCGCCGGCCTGGCGCACGCGCCGGCACAGGTCCAGGTCCTCCGCATGCAGGCGGTAGCCTTCGTCGAAGCCGCCGATGCGGGCGAACAGCGCGCGCGGCAGCAGCAGCAGCGCGCCGGACACCGCATCCACCAGCTGCAGCGCCTGCGCCGGATCGCGCGGCAACGACAGTCCGCGCGCGCTTGAGGTGCGCAGCATCGCCGCGAAGTCCGGATCGCGCCGGCGCGCGGCGGCGTCCAACGTGCCGTCCTCGCCGCGCAGCACGCCGCCTACCAGCGCATCGGCCAGCGAAGCGGCGGCATCACGCAGCCGCGCCAACGTGTCCGTTTCGATGAAACAGTCGGGATTGACGAAGGCCAGCCACGGCGCGGCACTGGCCGCCGCGCCTTGGTTGCAGGCCACGGCGAAGCCGGGATTGTCCGGGTTGGCGATGAAGCGCAGGCGCGCATCGGCCAGCGCATGGCGCTGCACGAGGTCGATGCCGGCATCGCGCGAGGCGTTGTCGATCACCCGGATTTCTTCGACGCCGTCCGCCGCGCGCAGCCGCGACAGGCATTCGTCCAGCGTCTCCTCGCTGTTGCAGGAGACCACCACGACGGCGATGCCGGCGTCGCTCACGAGGCGCCCGCGAACAGGTCGGCCTGCGGCGGCAGCCGCGCCAGCTGCGCGAGCTCCTCGCCCAGGCGGGTGCGCAGCGCGCGCTGCGGGTCGTCCATCAGGCAGTGTGCGATCCGCGCGTGCCAGGCCGGCCAGCGCGCACACAGCGCGTCCATGTCGCCCTCGCGCGGCGCGCCTTCGGCGGCGCGCAGGACGAAGGCGGTTTCGCACAGCACGTTGCGTCCGCCCAGCCCGGCCATGCGCAGGCTCAAGTCGATCAGCGCAGCGTACCAGGAGCGATAGCTGGCGGCATCCAGCCCGCCCGCCTGCACGCGGGCACGGCCGCGCAGCAGCACCGCATGGCCCACCGCCGCCGGCAATTCTGGATGCACCGGCGGCAGCAGTGCGCAGGCCTGGGCCAGCAGCGGCGACGGGTATTCGAGCGTGGCGATCTCGCCGATCCGCGGCCACGCCGCAGCCTCGCCGGCATTGCTCCACGGGGTGGCGCTGGCGATTGCCGGATCGCGCGCCAGGCATTCGGCCAGCCGCTCCAGCCAGCCGGGCGCGGGCGCCGCGTCACTGGCCAATACCGCAACGTCGGCGTCGGCGCAGGCGCGCAGCGCCTCGTCCATGTGCGCGGCTTCGCCCAGCGGCGCGGCGCGACGGGTGTGCGCGGCCTGCAGGCGGGTACGTGCCAGCCAGCCTTCGATGAGGGCGACGCCGCGCGGCCCGGCCTGGGCGTTGTCCGCCAGCCACACCCGCGTGCCCGCAGGCGTGCCGGCATCGAGTGCGGCCAGGCAGGCGTCGAGTGCGTCCTCGTCGGTGCCCACCGGCACCAGCACGATCGGCAGGGCGGGATCGCTGCGGATCACTTCTTCGGCTTGTAGATCGGTTCCAGCGCGCGGAAGCGGCTGCCGTATTCGTCGGTCAGCGCGCGCGCCTCCTGCGGGTTGCGCACCACCGTGGGCGTGATCAGCACCACCAGTTCGTCGCGGTTCTTGCTCTTGCCCTGCATGCCGAACAGACCGCCCAGCACCGGGATGCGGCTGAGCCCCGGCACGCCGCTGGAGTTGCTCCCGCTGCCTTCGCTGATCAGGCCGGCCAGCACCACGGTTTCGCCGCTGGTGGCCACCGCGCTGGTGGTGACCTTGCTGGTGTCGATGCGGACGTTGCCGAACCTGTCGGCGATGCCGGTGGGCTTGCTGACTTCCTGCACGATGTCCAGGAACACCATGCCGTCGCGGCTGATGCGCGGGCGCACCTTGAGGATGATGCCGGTGTCGAGGTACTGCACCTGGCTGTAGGTGCCGGTGTCGCCGCCGGTCTGCGGGTTGAAGCTGACCGAGGCCACCGGGATCTTCTGGCCGACGTTGAGCACGGCCTCGCGGTTGTTCTGCGCCATCACCGACGGCGAGGACAGGGTGCGCACGTCGGTGACGTTGTCCAGCGCCTGCACGATGGCTGCGGCGCTGCTGCCGAGGAAGGTCCAATTGAGCAGGTTGCCGGCGCCGTTGGGCAGCGCCGACACGCTGCCCGCATGGGTGCCCCAGCTGTTGCGGCCGGTGGGAAGCGGCAGCCCCTTGTCGGCCACCGCCTGGTCGAAGAACCAGCTCACGCCGTACTGCAGTTCGCCCTTCAGGGCCACGCTCAGCACCTGCGCCTCGATGTGGACCTGCATCGGCATCACGTCGAGGCGCTCGATCACCTGGCGGATCGATTTCCACTGCGCCGGGCTGGCGCGCACCAGCAGCGAGTTGGTGTCCTCCACCGCCGAGACGCCCACTTCGCTGCCGTCGATTTTCAGGGTCACCCGGCCATTGCCGCTGCCGGCCTGCGGCAGGCTGGCGCCTTCGCCGAGGCCACCGGCATCACCGCCGGATCGGCTGCCGGCATCGTCACGGCCACGCAGTTCGCCGGCCTGCAGGCCGGGCATCAGCGACGGCTCGCCGCGACCGCCGGCAGTGGTGCCGCCGAACACCTCGCCCAGCCGGTCGGCCAGGTCGCGCGCCTTGATGTATTTCAGCTCGTAGGCGAACAGCCTGCCGTCACCGCTGCCGCCTTCGATGCGGTCGATCCACTGGCGGATCTCGTCGAGGTGGGCGGGCTGGGCGGTGATCACCATCACCGCGTTGGTGGATTCCAGCGGCATGAAGCGGAACATGCCGGCGACGGGGGTGTTGGCCTGCGCGCCGAACACCCGCTCCAGGTCCTGCACCACGTCGCTGGCGCGGCCGGATTGCAGCGGGAACACGCCCACCGACATGCTGGCCATCCAGTCGACGTCGAACACCTGGATGGTGCGCAGGTAGTTTTCCAGCTCGGCGCGGGTGCCGGCGACCGTGATCAGGTTGCGCGCGCCGTCGATGCTGACGATCGAACCCTGCCGCGCATACGGCTTGAGGATCTTCTCCATCTCCAGCGCGGAGACGTGGCGCAGCGGAACCACCCGCGACTCGAAGCCGCGCGCCAGCGCCGCCGAACCGGTGCGCGGCACCACCCCGCTCTGCAGCGCCTGGTCGGCCGGGACGATGTTGTAGCGGCCGTCGCTGTAGACCATGCGCGCGCCGTTCTGCGCCAGCACCTGGTCCAGCAGGCCCAGCGCGCCGGCCGCGCCGACCGGCTTCTGGGTAGCAACGGTGACGGTGCCCTGCACGCCGGGCGCGATGCTGTAGCTCTGGCCGAGCATGTCGCCGAGGATCGCCTTGACCACCGCGTGCAGCGACTCGCCTTCGAAGTTGAAGCTGGCCTCGCCCCTGCTGGCCAGCGAGGGCGGCGGCGCGCTGGCCACGGCCTGGTTGATCGGCGCGCTGCTGGCACGGCGGATCACCGGCTGTGGCGCCTCGTTCCCGAGTTCCTGCAGCACCTCGCGACGGATGTCGGCGCCGGCGGCGGGATCGGCCTGATGGCCAGCCGCTTGCGTCGCCCGGTGCATCTGCGGCTGCGGCGCACTGGCGCAGGCCGCCAGCATCCCCGCCAGCACGGCGACCAGCACGGGGCGCAGGTGCGCGCGAAGAAACGTTCGGTTCATGGGCTGCTTTGCCTTCGTCATCGGGCCGGTCCTGACAGTGGGCGCAGACGCCCGCCGCCGTCGCCGGCGTCCTGGTTCTGTTGTCGCAACTGCGCACGCCGCGCTTCGATGCGCCGGCGGATGTCGTCGATCCTGCGCGCGTCGTCGGGCGTAGCCTCGCGCGCGGCCTGCACCTGCGGGGCGTCTGGCTGCGGCGGTGGCAGCACCATCGGCCTCGGCGTTCCGGCATCGGCGCGTGGCTCAGCGGAGCCTGCAACGCCGAAGGCGCGCAGCTCCAGCGCCAGCTGCCCGCCGGGGCCCTCGAACAGCGCCCGCCGCGGCTGCACTTCCAGCAACCGCCAGTCGGCCGCACCCTCCGGCGCAGCGCCTTCGCGCACGCGCTGCGAATCGCCGCCGCCGCTGGGCTGCAGGATCGCCAGCCGCACCTGCGGGCTGATCAGCACGCCGGTGAGGACGAAATCCAGCGCCGCGCCGCTGCCCTCGCCTTCGCCCTGGGCGACAGCGAGGAAGGCGCGCGGCCGGCGATCCTGGGTGAACAGTGGGCGCGACGCCGCTTCCGCGTACTGGCCGAGCGGACCGATGCGCTCGCCAACGACCGCGGGCGGCGCCGGCAGCGCGCCCGGCGCCTGCGCCGCCACCGCCGCGATGCGCGTGCCCATGCCCAGCGCCGCCGCCAGCCACAGCAGCAGCGCCCAAGCGCAGGCGGCGGCCAGCAGCCAGGTCGATGCCCTGGCGCGGCCCAACGAATGGGCGAAACCCTGCCCGCCGCTCATGGCTGTGCCCCCGCGGTGGGGCGCAGGTAGCCGTACAGGTTGAAGCCGACATCCAGCCCGCCCTCCTGCGGCTGGGCGGCGCCGGGGACGGCGAAATACCGCTGCGCGGTGATTCCCAGCGCGTCCACGAACAGCCACGGCCGCCCCGACTCCAGCGCATGCAGCACCGCCAGCATTTCGGCATTGCCGCAGCGCAGCCGCACCTGCACGGTGACCCGGCGGTAACGACCGCCGCCGGCGTCGTCACCCAGGGGGGTGCGGTTGACGATGGCGCAGCCGCGACCGCCGGGACTGGCGTCCGCCACCACCCGCTCCAGCCGCTGGATCAGCGCGGCGGCGGCCAGCTCTGCTGTCGCTTCGGCGAGGAAGCCGGACCCGCCGTCCTGCGCTTCCGGGGTCGCCAACGCGCGCTCGATCTGCGGTCGCTGCGCCAGCAGGCCGCGCAGGCGTGCGTCGCGTTCCTGCAGTTCAGCGATGCGGGCATCGGCGGCGCGCATCGGCAGCGTGAACAGCGGATGCACCAGCGCCAGATAGACCAGCCCCAGCACCGCAAGCAGCAGCGCCAGCGCCAACCAGCGGTCGCGGTCGGCGCGGATCACCGCACGCCCCCGGCCGGTGCGTTAGCTGCGGCGGGCGCGGCAGCGGTCGCCAGCTTCGCCACCAGGGTGAAGCGATCCACCCGCAGCCGCGGGTCCTGCTGCAGGGCACCGCTCAGGGCCGGCGCGCTCCACTGCGGCGCGCCCTCCAGTTTCCCGACCAGCGCCGCGGCCTGGTTGGACAGGCCGATCAGGGTCAGCTGGTCGCCTTCCACCGACACTTTCTCCAGCCAGGTGCCCTCGGGCAGCCGCTGCGCCAGTGCGTCCAGCAATTCCACCGACGACGGCCGCGCCGCGCGCTGCGCGCGCAGGTAGGCGGCGCCTTCCATCCCGTCCTGCAGCCGCTGGCGCTGCGCCGACAGCGCGCGCGCGCCGGCTTCACGGCTGGCCATCTCGGCGTGCAGCGCATCCGCGGCGACACGGCGGTTGTCCAGCAGCTGACCCATGCCCAGCGCCAGCGCCAGCAGCGCGGCCAGCGCCAGCAGCCAGTTCCAGCGCCGCCACGGATCGCGCAGCGCATACCGTTGCGCCGGGGGCAACAGGTTGACGCCCAGCGGATGCCCGGCCTCGTCGGCCAGATCCACCCCGGCCAGCCGCTCGCCCTGCCCGCCCAGGCCAGCGGTTGCCACGGCCAGCTGTTGGCGCGGTACCACCACCAATTCGACCTGCAGTTGGCCATCGCCGCGCAGCGCGAGGACGCGGCCATCGAACAGCACGTCGGTAGCGGCAAACGGGGTCTGCCGCTCGATCTCGAACGCCAGCACATCGCGCAGGCGCCCCCGCGCCGCCGCCGGCAGCAGCAGGCCGCGGCGCAGGCCGCAGGCGCCCGGCAGCAGCAGCCAGCGCGGCATGCCGATGGCGCGCTCGCGCAGCAGATCGGCCAGCGGATCCACCGCCGCGGCCAGCGGCAGCGGCAGCGAGGCAAGCCGGCGCAATTCACCCGCCTGCTGCAGTTCCAAACCCAGCTCGCCCGCGTCGGGACACAGCAGCAGGCGGTCGTCGCCCGCAGCCAGCGCCCGGCGCAAGCGCGCCGGCAGCCAGCCCAGCAGACCGGCCCGCCACCACGACAGGAAGCCGCGCAGACCCGAACCGGGCCACGGCCAGCGCAATGCGGCAGTGCTCACTTCACGGTTCCCCCGCGGCCCAATGCAGTGTCGTGTACGTCGAACCCGGCAAACCGCTGCTCCCCATCCGCAAGACCACCGACCATCGCGCACTGCGCCCATCGGCAAGCCGGGCGCGGCTCTCAATACTATACGTGCCGCTGCCCGGCGCCGGGGGCGCTGCCGGATCCACCGGCACGGCCTGCGCGGACAATCCCAGCGCCTTGCGCACCACCGCATCGGCAACCCCGGCATCCGGCAACGCGCGGCCGCCGTACACGGTCAGGTGCGGCGCCGCGGCGGCCTGCAGTGCCGGGCGCATGCCCAGCACCTGCGCCAGCTCGGACACGGTGTCGAAATGCGCGTCCTTGGCGCCGCCGTCCAGACCGGCCGCCGCGTAATCGGCATCTTCGGCACTGCCGGCAGGCTGGCCAAGGCTGTCGGCATCGCGCCAGTCGACCACCGCCGCAGCGAGTCTGGTCGCCGCGGCGCGCGGCTCGCCCAGCGCTTCGAAGAAGGCCTGCAGCAGCTCGAACGAAGCTGCGTTGAGGTCGATCTTGCCGGCCTCGTCGCGCACCGCGACATCAATCGCGATGCCGTCCAGCGCGAAGCGGTAGCTGCGCCCATCCGCCACCCAGCGGCGCGCCGGGTCGGGATCGAGCAGCCGCGACGCCGCGTATTCGATCCCGGCGCGCGCGGCCTCGCCCGCGACCGTCGCGCGCGCCACCCCGTTGCCCTGCATTGATTCGACCCGCGCCGACAGTGCATAGCCGGCCACCAGCCCGCTCAGCAGCAGCACCAGCCACAGCACCAGCAGCAGCGCCGCACCGCGCGCCATCCTCATCGCTGTGCCTCCATGCCGGCGCCCGCCAGCGGCAGCGCCACCACCATCTCGGGCCAAGGGCCGCGGGCATCGCGGATGCGTACCCGCACCTGCATCGGCAGCGCCTGCGGCGCGGTCCAGACGCGCTCCCACGGTCCGGGCCGGCCGTCGGCAGCCAGCGCGCGGTAGGCGAATTCGACTTCGGCCAGCTCATCGGCCAGCGGTTCCGGGGGCCGCGAAGCCGGCAGCGCCTCGCCTGCGCGCAGCAGCTGGAAGCCGACCTCCAGCCGCCGCGCCTGGCCGGCACCACCCACCTGCAGCGCATGCAGCTGCGGCCCGCCGCGCCCCAGGTAGGCCGGCAGTTCGGCAACGAAACGCATCGAACGCGCGTCGCCGGCGAAGCGCAGCGACTGGCCGCTGTCCGCATCGAGACCGAAGGCAATGGCCCCGGCGCCGCCGATGCGCTGCCGCAGGAACTGCGACACCGCGCGGATGCGCTCGTTGCGCTCCGCCATTGCTTCGCCGCGCGCCACCGTGGCACCGGCCGCGCGCAGGATGCCGAATCCCAGCGCCAGTGCCGCCGCCAGCAGCGAGGTGGCCAGCAGCACTTCCATCAGGGTGAAGCCCGCCGCTGCCCGCCTCATGGCCGGACGCCGTCCGCCGCTGTTGGCAGTACCAGCCGCAGCGAGTTCACCTGCAGCTGCTGCTGCGGCCCGCCGTCGCCCCAGCGCACGTCCAGCCGCAGGTGCAGCAGGCGCGCGGCGAACGGGTCGGCCGCTGCGGCGCGCGCCTGCGGCTCCTGCCACGGGGTCACCGCCAAGTGCCAGCGATAGCGGCCCTGCTCGAAGCTGCCGTCAAGTTGCCCCGGCTGCAGCAACGCGTCGCTGCGCTCGGCCAGCAGCGACTGCGCATGCAGCGCTGCCTGCCCGGCATCGCCGGCCTGGCGCAGCTGGCGACTGGCGCCGGACAGCGTGCCCAGCAGCAGGGTCAGGCCCAGCGCGAGCAGCGCGAACGCGACCACGATCTCGATCAGGGTGAAACCGCGTTGCCGCCGCATGGTCGGCACGCGCGCACCGCTGCGCCGCCGCGCGCTCATTGGGTGGCTCCGATCCGGCGCAGCCGCACCTCGCCGGTCAGCCAGGCCACGTCGACATCCCAGCCGCCGCCATTGGCCGCCATCCGCACCCGCCCGCCGGTGGCGGCGCCGTCGGGGAAAAAGCGCACCGCGCCTTCAGCTGACGCGGGCCGCAGGTCGCGCGCGCCGGTGAAGACCAGTTCGCCGGTGTCCGGCAGGCGGCCGTGGCGGCCTTTCGGCGCGCGCCAGACGCGGGCGGCCGGGTCGATCACGAACTCCTGCGGCACCCCGCTGGCGATCGCCAGCGCGCGGGTGAAGCGCAGCTGCGCGGCCACCTCTTTCGCCGCCGAATGCAGGCGCGCGCCGCGGAGGCCATCGCCGAACGCGGCCATGGCCAGGAGGCTGGCGGCGGCGATGATCACCAGCACCACCAGCATCTCCAGCAGGGTGAAACCGGCCGACCGACCGCGCACGCGCCCGTCCGCTTATTCGAAGCGCAGGTCGGCGTCCACGCTGTCGCCGCCGGGCTGGCCGTCCGCGCCCAGGCTGACCAGGTCGAACGCCCGCCCTTCGCCCGGCAGCTTGTACTGCACCGGATGCATCCACGGATCCTTCAGGTCGGCCGGCTTGGCGTAGGGGCCCAGCCAGCCGGCGGCCCCGGGCGAGGTGACCAGCGCGTCGAGGGTGGGCGGCAGCGCGCCGGTATCCATCTGGAACTGCTGCACCTTCTCGGCCAGCGTCTGCAGCTGCGCCTGCGCCAGCTTGACCTTGGCGCGGTCGCCGCCGCCCAGGATGCGCGAGGCGGCGAAGGCGACGATGCCGCCGATCAGCACCACCACCACGATGATCTCGATCAGCGAGAAGCCGCCCTGCGCGGCCCTGGGGATCGGACGGAAATTGCGACGTTCACGCATTGCACTGCCCCGGCTTGGGTTGTAGTTCGGATTTCGGATTTCGGATTTCGGATTTCGGATTTCGGATTTCGGATTTCGGATTTCGGATTTCGGATTTCGGATTTCGGAAGGATGGCTGGCGCACTCATCCCACCACGTTGGTCAGGTCGTAGATCGGCGCCAGCACCGACAGGATCACCACGCCCACCACCGCCGCCAGTACCAGCGTCACCACCGGCACCAGCGCCGCCAGCAGCCGGTCCATCGCCGCCTGCGTTTCCTGGTCGAAGGTATCCGCGGTCTTCAGCAGCATGGCATCCAGCGCGCCGGACTCCTCGCCCACCTGGATCATCTGCAGCGCCAGCCGCGGCAGCCGCTTGCCCCTGGCCAGCGCGGCGGACAGGCCGATGCCGTTCTTCACTTCCTCGGCGGCCGCGGCCACGTCGTCGGCCAGCACTCGGTTGTCCAGCACGTTGCGGGCGATGCCCAGCGCCGACAGCAGCGGCACGCCGTTGCGCAGCAGCGTGCCCAGCGTGCGCGCCAGCCGCGCGGTTTCGAGTTTGGCCACCAGCGGCCCGGCCAGCCTGCTCTGCAGCAGCCAGCCGTCGAAGCGGCGCATCACCGCGGGATCGCGGCGCAGGCGCTCCAGCCACAGCACCAGCAGCAGCGGCACCGCCAGGATCGCGATCCACCAGCCGCGGACGAACACGCCCACGCCCAGCACCAGCCGCGAGAACCACGGCAGCTGCGCGTCCAGGCTCTCGTACATGCCGGCGAACTGCGGCACCACGTAGCCCAGCAGGAACAGCAGCGAGAGCCCCACCATGGCCAGCAGGATCACCGGATACACCATCGCGTTGACCACGCGGGTACGCAGCGCACGCGAACGCTCCAGGTAGTCGGCCAGCCGCTGCAGCGTTTCGTGCAGGCTGCCGCCCGCTTCGCCGGCGCGCACCATGTTCACGTACAGCCGGCCGAACGCGCCGTGCTGGCGCTCCAGCGCCGTCGACAGCGAAGCGCCACCGCGCACCGCGTCGCGGATGTCCTCGACGATCCGCCGGGCCGCCTCGTCTTCCGGGAGCTCCAGCAGGATGCCCAGCGCGCGGTCCAGCGGCTGCCCTGCGCCCAGCAGGGTGGCCAGCTGCTGGGTGAACTGCACCAGCCGCGCGCCGGCGAACGGCTTGGGCTTGAGCAACGTCCGCCACGGCACCTCGCCGCCCGCTTCCGACACGGGCCTGGCTTCCACCGGAAGATGGCCCTGCTCCTGCAGCCGCGCTGCCACCTCGGCCTCGCCGGCCGCTACCATCTGCCCATCCAGCAGCTCGCCGCGCGCGTTCAGCGCCTTGTAGCGGTAGAGCGCCATCGGCTCAGGCGTCCTCGGTCACGCGCAGGACTTCCTCGATGGTGGTCTCGCCGCGCAACGCCTTGGCGATGCCGACCTCGTACATCGTCGCCATGCCGGCCTCGCGCGCGAGGCTCTCGATTTCGTCCATGCCGGCGTGGCGCATCACCGCACGGCGCACCGCGTCGTCCATCACCAGCAACTCCATGATGGTGGTGCGACCGAGATAGCCGGTGGCCGACAGCGCCGACGGCACCGCGCGGTACAGGAAGATCTCGCCCTGCGGCTGGAAGCGGCGCAGGCCGAATTTCTCGATTTCCTCCGGCGAGGCCGGGTACTTCTGCGCATGCACCGGCTCCAGCCGGCGCACCAGCCGCTGGGCCACGATGCCGTTGACGGTGGAGGTGAGCAGGTAATCCTCCACCCCCATGTCCAGCAGGCGGGTGATCCCGCCGGCGGCGTTGTTGGTGTGCAGCGTGCTCAGCACCAGGTGGCCGGTGAGCGCGGACTGGATGGCGATGCGCGCGGTTTCCAGGTCGCGCATCTCGCCGATCATGATGATGTCCGGATCCTGGCGCACGATGCTGCGCAGCGCGCTGGCGAAATCCAGCCCGATCGCCGGCTTGGCCTGGATCTGGTTGATGCCCTCGATCTGGTATTCCACCGGGTCTTCGACGGTGATGATCTTGACCTTGGGCGTGTTGAGCCTGCTCAGCGCGGTGTACAGGGTGGTGGTCTTGCCGGAGCCGGTCGGGCCGGTCACCAGCAGGATGCCGTGCGGCTGCTCCAGCACCTTCTGGAAGCGCGGCATGAACGCGCTGCCGAAACCCAGCCGCTCGAAATCCAGCACCACCGTCTCGCGGTCGAGCAGGCGCATCACCACCGATTCGCCGTGCGCGGTGGGCACCGTGCTCACGCGCAGGTCGAGTTCCTTGCCCTGCACGCGCATCACGATGCGGCCGTCCTGCGGCAGGCGCCGCTCGGCGATGTTGAGCTTCGCCATGATCTTGATGCGGCTGATGATCGCGGCGGTCAGGTTGGTCGGCGGGCTTTCGCCCTCCTCCAGCACGCCGTCGATGCGGTAGCGCACTTTCAGCCGGTTCTCGAACGGTTCGACGTGGATGTCGGAGGCGCGCAGTTCGACCGCGCGCTGGATCAGCAGGTTGACCAGCCGGATCACCGGTGCTTCCGAGGCAAGGTCGCGCAGGTGCTCGATATCGTCGGGCCCGGCTTCGCCTTCCGCGCCTTCGACGATGCCTTCCATCGCGCTGCGGCCCTGGCCGTGCCAGCGTTCGATCAGCTCGTCGATCTCGGAGCGCACCGCCACTGCAGGGCGCACCGCACGGCCAGCCGCCAGCCGCACCGCCTCCAGCACATAGCCGTCCTGCGGATCGGCCAGCAGCACGTCGATGCCGTTGGCGTCCGCCGTCACCGGCACCACGTGGAACTGCTGCATGAACTTGACGCCCAGCGCCACCTCTTCGGGCGGCAGTTCCGGCACGTCCCGGGCGCTGCGCAGCGGCAGCTCCAGCGCGGCCGCGCAGGCCTCGGCATGGTCGCGCTCGGACACCAGGCCCAGCCGTGCCAGCAGGTGCAGCAGGCTGCCGCCATCCTCTCCATGCAGCCGCCGCGCGCGCGCCAGGTCCGGTTCTTTCAGTTTGCCGCGCTGGAGCAGCAGGGCGACGATGCGTTCGTCCGCATCCGCCTGCAGCGGCTCAAGCTGAGTTGCAACTGCGTTCACGCACGGCACTCCAACGGTCCGTCGCGGACTTTAGCAGGCCGCGGGCCGGCGCCGAAACGACAGCGCCCGGTGGCTTGCGGACCACCGGGCGCGTGGAATCACGTCGGTCGAACGAAATTGCGCGAAATCAGCCGACCCACACCCGGGCGTTGCGGAACATGCGCTGCCACGGCGAATCCTCCGGCCAGTCGGCAGGCGCCCAGCTGAAGTTGGCGCTGCGCAGGGTGCGCTCGGGGTGTGGCATCAGCAGGGTGGCGCGGCCGTCGCGGCTGGCCACGCCGGCGATGCCGTCGGGCGAGCCGTTGGGGTTGGCCGGGTAGCAGTCGGCGATGCGGCCGCCCTCGACGTAGCGCGCGGCCACGTCCACCGCGCCCTGGTCGATCACGTTGGCGAACACCGCGCGACCCTCGCCGTGCGCCACCGCCACCGGAATGCGCGAGCCGGCCATGCCGCGCAGGAACAGCGACGGCGACTCGCCCACCTCCAGCAGCGCCAGCCGCGCTTCGTACTGCTCGCTGGCATTGCGCTGGAAGGTTGGCCAGTGCTCCGCGCCGGGGATGATGTCGCGCAGCTGCGCCATCATCTGGCAGCCGTTGCAGATGCCCAGCGAGAAGCTGTCTTCACGGGCGAAGAAGCCTGCGAACATCTCGCGCAGCGCGGCGCGCTCGAGGATCGAGGTGGCCCAGCCGCGGCCCGCGCCCAGCACGTCGCCGTAGCTGAAGCCGCCGCAGGCGGCGAGGCCGTGGAAGTCCTTGAGGTCGAAGCGGCCGGCGATCAGGTCGCTCATGTGCACGTCGAAGGTATCGAAGCCTGCACGGTCGAAGCCCCAGGCCATCTCGATCTGGCTGTTGACGCCCTGCTCGCGCAGGATCGCCACCTTCGGCCGCGCGCCGGTCGAAACGAACGGCGCGGCGACATCTTCGGCGGCATCGAAGCCCAGCACCGGCTGCAGGCCCGGCGCGTCGAAGCGGCGCGCGGACTCGCGCTCGCTGTCGGCGCCGTCGGGGTTGTCGCGCAGCTTCTGCATCGCGTGGGTGACCGACCACCAGGCGTCGAACAGCTCGTCCCAGCGCCACTTCGCCAGCTCGTCGTCGCCGTCGGCGATGCGCACCACCGGCGCGGTGGTGGGCACCGCGATGCGCTGCGCGCACTCGATCAGGCCGTGGCGGGCCACCAGGTCGGCGAACGCTGCGCGCTCCTCCACCGGCACCTGCACCACCGCGCCCAGTTCCTCGTTGAACAGCACCCGCAGCGGGTCGCCGGTGCGGCCGTCGCCCCAGCCGTCAAGGCGGATGTCGAGGCCCAGGTGCGAGGTGAACGCCATCTCGCACAGCGCGGCGAACACGCCGCCATCGGAACGGTCGTGGTAGGCCAGCAGCAGGCCGTCTTCGCGCGCATCGCGGATCAACTCGAACAGAGCGCGCAAGCGCTGCGGATCATCGAGATCGGGCGCTTCGCCGCCGAACGCCGGCAGCGCGGCGCCGCCGTTGGCTTCCGGGTGGCACTGCGCCAGCACCGAACCGCCCATGCGCTGGCGCCCGCCGCCAAGGCCGATCAGCCACAGCTCGGAGTCGACGTCGCGGCGCAGCAGCGGGGTCAGCTGGGCGCGCACGTCCAGCACCGGGGCGAACGCGGACACCACCAGCGACACCGGCGACACCGACTTGTGCGCCTGGCCGTCGGCCTGGTACTGCGCCTGCATCGACAGCGAATCCTTGCCGACCGGGATGCCGAGCTCCAGCTCCGGGCACAGCTCCATGCCCACGGCTTTCACCGCATCGAACAGGCGCGCGTCCTCGCCGGCATGGCCGGCCGCGGCCATCCAGTTGGCGGACAGCTTGATCCGGTTGAGCGATTCCAGCGGCGCCGCCATCAGGTTGGTGACCGCCTCGCCCACCGCCATCCGCGCCGAGGCGGCGGCGTCCAGCAGCGCCAGCGGGGTGCGTTCGCCCACGCTCATCGCTTCGCCGGTGAAACCGTCGAAGCCGGAGAACGTGATCGCGCAGTCGGCCACCGGCATCTGCCACGGGCCCACCATCTGGTCGCGCGCGGTCAGGCCACCGACCGTGCGATCGCCAATGGTGATGAGGAAGGATTTCGCCGCCACCGCCGGGTGCGCCAACACGCGCAGGCCGGCGTCGTGCAGGTCCAGCGCATCGGTGTCCGCCTGCGGCCAGCGCGGCGGCGCCGGGTGCGCGGTGTCGCGGTGCATCTTCGGCGCCTTGCCGAACAGCACGTCCATCGGCAGATCGATGGCAGGCGGCTGGCCTTCATAGCCCACCCGCAGGTGTTCCTCGGCGGTGGCGATGCCGACCACCGCGAACGGGCAGCGCTCGCGCGCGCACAACGCGGCGAACTCGGCCACCCGCGACTGCGCCACGCCCAGCACGTAGCGTTCCTGCGATTCGTTGCACCACAGCTGCATCGGCGACAGCGAGGGGTCGTCCTTCGGCACCTTGCCGAGGTCGATCACGCCGCCCACGCCGAAGTCGTGCAGGATCTCCGGGATCGCGTTGGACAGGCCGCCCGCGCCGACATCGTGGATGCACAGGATCGGGTTGTCGGCACCGCGCGCCACGCAGCGGTCGATGACCTCTTGCGCGCGCCGCTCCATCTCCGGGTTGTCGCGCTGCACCGAGGCGAAATCCAGGTCTTCGGCGGATTCACCGGAGGCCACCGAGCTGGCGGCGCCGCCGCCAAGCCCGATCAGCATCGCCGGGCCACCGAGCACGATCACCGCATCGCCGGGCGACAGCGGCAGCTTGTCGACCTGGCCGCGATCGATGGCGCCCAGGCCGCCGGCCAGCATGATCGGCTTGTCGTAGGCGCGGGTGAGGCCCTCGCCCTCCGGCAGCTCGAAGCTGCGGAAATAGCCGGTCAGGTTGGGCCGGCCGAATTCGTTGTTGAACGCCGCCGCGCCCAGCGGGCCGTCGAGCATGATCTCGAAGGCCGAGGCCATGCGCGGGTTTAGCGCGCGCTGGCCTTCCCACGGCTGCGGCAGCGTGGGGATGCGCAGGTGCGAGACCGAGAAACCGCACAGGCCGGCCTTCGGGCGACCACCGCGGCCGGTGGCACCCTCGTCGCGGATTTCGCCGCCGGCGCCGGTGGAGGCGCCGGGGAAGGGCGCGATCGCGGTCGGGTGGTTGTGGGTTTCCACCTTGATGCAGAACGCCGAGTTGGTGACCGGCTCGCTGCGGTAACGCTGGGTGTCCGGATCCGGCCGCCAGCGCGACGCGGCATAGCCTTCCACCACCGCGGCGTTGTCGCTGTAGGCCGACAGCACGTGCTCCGGCGTGCGCGCCTGGGTGTTCTTGATCATCTTGAACAGCGAGACCGGCTGTGGCTGCCCGTCGATGGTCCAGCTGGCGTTGAAGATCTTGTGCCGGCAGTGCTCGGAGTTCGCCTGCGCGAACATCATCAGCTCGATGTCGTGCGGGTCTCGGCCCAGCTCGGCGTAGCGGCCACGCAGGTAGTCGATCTCGTCGTCGGCCAGCGCCAGCCCGAGGCGCGCATTCGCCGCCTCCAGCTGCGCCAGCGGGATCACTTCGACATCGCCCGCGGGCTGCGCGGCGAACAGCGCCGCGCCGGCGTCGCGCGCGGCCAGCAGCGACTGGGTCATCGGGTCGTGCAGCAACTTGGCCAGCGCCGCCTGGGTGGCGGCATCGTCCGGCCAGCCGGTCAGGTCGAGGCGCAGGCCGCGCTCGACGCGCCGCACCGGCAGGCCGGCGCCGCGCAGCAGCTCGGTGGCCTTGCTGGCCCATGGCGACAGCGTGCCCAGCCGTGGCACCACGAAGCGGCTGACCGCGTCGGCGGCGGCGGCGGCGGCGAAGCCATCCTCCGCCTGCAGGATGCGGCGCAGCGCGGCGGCATCCGGCGTGGCGCCGGGTTCCGGGTCGATCCAGTAACCGTGCCAGGCCCCGGCGATGCGCAGGCCGGGGACTAGGCTTTGAAGACGGGCTTGCAGGCGGTCGCGGCGGAATGGCGACAGGGCGGGCGCGCCCTCGAGGACGATCATGTCCGGCAGCTGTTGGGGACGGCCCGACATTGTAGCCGAGCCGAACAGGCCCGGCCCGCGGCGGGGCTCAGCCGGCCTTGTTGTCCTTGGCCATCGCGTCCAGCCGCTCCAGCAGCGCATCCGGCGGCAGATAGCCGCCGAGCTGGTGGCCAGCGGCATCGAGGATCATCGGCGTGCCCTCCAGTCCCATCCGCAGGCCGGCGTTGTACTGCATGTCCACCGGCGAGCGGGTGCACGGTTTTTCCGGCACGGCGCGGTCGTTCTTGGCGTCGGTCAGCGCCTTGCGCCGATCCGGCGCGCACCACACCGCCACCATCTTGCGGTAGTCGGGGCTGCCGATCCCGGCGCGCGGGAACGCCAGGTATTCCACCCGGATGCCACGCTTGGTGTACTCGGCGATGTCGGTGTGGAACTTGCGGCAGTAGCCGCATTCCACGTCGGTCAGCACCACCACGGTGTGCTTGGTGGCGCCGGCCGGGGCATACACGATGCGGTCGGCCTCGGGCAGGGTGGCCAGCACCTGCCGGCGCACCTTGGCCATCGCCTCGTCGCCCAGGTCCTTGCGGGCGGCGATGTCCAGCAGGTCGCCCTGGAACAGGTACTTGCCGTCGTCGCTGACCCAGATCACCTGGCCACCGGCGATGACTTCGCGGAAGCCCGGAATCGCCGCCTTGCCGATGGATTCGACCTGGATGCGCGGGTTCAGCACGCGCAGCGCATCGCGCACGCGTGCTTCCGGGGTACCGGCGACGAAGCTGGGTTCCTTCACCGTCGCTACCGGCTTGGCGGCGGCAGGCGCGGCGGGAGCGGTGGACTGCGCGCA
The DNA here is from genome assembly GCF_000423885.1 of Thermomonas fusca DSM 15424. Lineage (GTDB taxonomy): Bacteria > Pseudomonadota > Gammaproteobacteria > Xanthomonadales > Xanthomonadaceae > Thermomonas > Thermomonas fusca. The sequence continues at coordinate 103,317 of NZ_AUIV01000012.1, forward strand.
GGCAGACAGGCTGAGGCAGAACAGGGCGGCAAAGACGAGGCGCTTCATCGGAACTCCGGATAGGGGCGCTGCATCCGACCGGACCGGGCGCCTTTGGTTCCGCATTCTCGCATGCCGTCCCGGCCGCGACCGGCCGCCCTCACGCCATCAAGCGCGCGGGTGGTGCTGCGCGTGCAGGTTGCGCAGGCGGTCGCGGGCCACCAGGGTGTAGATCTGGGTGGTGGTCAGGGAACTGTGGCCCAGCAACATCTGCAGCGCGCGCAGGTCGGCGCCGTGGTTGAGCAGGTGGGTGGCGAAGCTGTGGCGCAGACCGTGCGGGCTGATCTTCGCGGGGTCGATGCCGGCCGCCACCGCGCAGCGCTTCACCAGCGCCCAGAACGCCTGCCGGCTGGGCGCGTCGCCGTCTGCCTCGACGAACAGCGCCTGCACCGTCGACGACTGGCGAACGCGCGCCAGCAGCGGCGAGCGCGCCTCGCGCAGATAGCGCTCCAGCCAGTGCCGCGATTCCTCCCCCAGCGGCACCAGCCGCTCGCGGCCGCCCTTGCCGGTCACCCGCAGCACGCCCTGGCGCAGGTTGAGCGCGGTGGCCGGCAGCCCGACCAGCTCGCTTACCCGCAGCCCGGCGGCGTACATCAGCTCCAGCATCGCGCGGTCGCGCAGACCCGTCGGCGATGTCACGTCTGGGGCGTCCAGCAGTGCCACCACCTGCATTTCCGACAGGGCCTTGGGCAGCAGGCGCGGCAGCGTCGGCGGCTGCAGCAGGGCGCAAGGATCGTCCTTGCGCGCGCCGCTGCGCAGCGCATGGGCGAAATAGGCGCGCAGGCTGGACAGCAGCCGCGCGGTGCTGCGCGGCGAGTAGCCGGCCTCGGCGCGCATCGCCAGGCAGGCGAACAGGTCTTCGCGCCGCGCCTGCTCCAGCGGCGGCCGGGCCATCGCGCGCAGCCAGCGCGCCAGCCCCCGCAGGTCGGCGCGATACGCCGACAGGGTCGCGCGCGACAGCCCGTGCTCGGCCCAAGCCGCATCAAGGAATCGCTCGATGCCGGCCGCGTCCTCCTCCGCCAGCGGCGGCAGGCTGCGGGACAACTGGCGGCGGTCGGCGGCGCTGGGCATATGCGCAAGGGTAGAGCCCCGGCGCGTTTCCGGCACCTTGCCAGCGCGCAGGCGCGCGCCGCCCCGCCTGTATCCTGTGCCGATGCCCGGACAAGCCCCGCCCGCCCGACGTTTCCCCGCCCTCATCGGCTGGCGCCTGCTTGCGCTGCTGTACGACCTTTTCCCGATGCTGGCGCTGTGGATGCTGCTGTCCACCGCCTTCACCCTCGGCTACACCTATCTCGGCGACCACCCGGCGCAGCAAAACATCGCGCCCTTCAGCACGCTGCAGTGGCTGCTGTGGCTGTGCTGCTGGCTGGCCACCGGCGTGTACGCAACAAACAGCTGGCGGCGCGGCGGGCAGACGCTGGGGATGCGGCCCTGGCGACTGGAAGTGGTCGCCGCCAACGGCGGCGAACCGACAACGCGCGTGCTGTGGCAGCGCTACGCGATGGCCACGCTGTCCCTGCTGGCGGCGGGCCTGGGCTTCTGGTGGGCCTGGGTCGACCGCGAAGGGCTGACCTGGCACGACCACGCCAGCGGGACGCGCCTGCAGCGGCTTCCGAAACCGGCTGCCTGACGGCGGAGCAGGACTCGCCGGCGGGCTAGCTGCTGCGCCGGCGGAACAGCAGCCAGGACACCGTCAGCATCACCACCGGCGGCAGCGCGTAGGCGATGCGGTAGTCGAAGCGGAAGATGCCGGCCAGCTCACCGAAAATCCGCTGCAGCACCCAGAAGCCGAGCGCGAACACGATGCCGATGAACACCCGCTTGCCGTAGCCGCCACTGCGCAGCGAGCCGAACGCGAACGGGATCGCCGCCAGGCACAGCGCCAGCACGTTGATGGGATAGAACCAGCGGCCCCAGTAGATGTCCTCGAGCTCGCCGGCTTCCAGCCCGTTGCGACGGCGATAGTCGATGCTCTGCGCCAGCTCGCGGCTGCCCATGTTGCGCGGCTTGGTCACGCTGGAGGCCAGCGCGGTCTCGTCCAGCTGCGATTTCCAGTGCTCCTGCGCGCTGCGGCTGCGGCTGACCGACTTGGCGTGGAAGGTGGTGCGTTCGACACCGCGCAGCTGCCAGCCGCCGGGGCGATGCTCGGCCACATCGACGTTGGCGATCGACTGCAGGCGGCCGTCGCCATCGAACTGGAACAGGCGCACGCCGCGCAGCTCCAGCCAGCTGTCGCCGCCGCGCTGCTTCTGCTCGCCGCTGCGCGCATTGAGGAACATGTCGCCTTCGCGCGCCCACAGACCGCTGTACTTGGACACCACCAGATCGGTGTTGCGCACCGATTTCAGCGCCTGCGCGCGCTCCTCGCCCCACGGCGCCAGGGTCTCGCCGTTCACCACCATCAGCAGGGTCAGCAGCGCCAGCGAGGCCGCCACCGACACGCTCAGGCGCCGCCGCGACAGGCCCAGCGCGCGCAGCGCCGTCAACTCGGACGAGGCCGCCAGCTGGCCCAGGCCGAGCAGCGCACCGATCACCGCCGCGGTCGGGAACAGATTGTAGGCGCGCCACGGGATGCTCAGCCCGGTGACCGCGATCGCGTGGTTGGCGGTGAAGGCGCCCTTGCCGATGTCGCCGACGCCGTCGGCGAACGCCAGCACCACGTCCAGCCCGAGCAGTACGCCCCAGGCCAGCAAGACGCTGCCGATCACCGCCCGCGCGATATAGCTGTCGTGCAGCCGCGGCCAGTGTTTCATCGCCGCCTCCAGGGCCGCGCCACGCGGCCGTCGCGCGCATACAGCCACGCGCCCAGCGCCAGCATCGGCAGCAGCAGCCACCACAGCCCGGCGGCCACCGGCAGCCGGCCCGTGGCCAGCCATTCGGTGCCCAGGATCATCAGGAACACCCCCACCAGATAGGCCAGGAAGGCCAGCAGCAGCGCACCGTGGCGCGACTGCCGCGGCGAGCTGCGCGCCAGCGGCAGCGCCATCAGCGCGAACGCCAGCGCCAGCAGCGTCGGCGCGATCCGCCAGTGCAACTCCGCCCGCGCCGGTGCGGCGGGATCCGCCAGCAGTTCACCGATGGTCTTGAAGGCGGGATCGTCCATCTGCCGCTGGTCGTCCGGCGCCGGCAACTGCATCTCGTTGCGGGCGTAGTGCATCAGCCGGTAGTCGAGCTCGCCGCCTGCCTGCGGCCCTTCCACCCGGAAACCGTCCAGCAGCGCCAGCACCCGCGCGCCCTGGTCGCGATACAGCTCGCCGCTGCGGGCGGTGGCCACGTCCATGCGGTCGCCGCGCTCGCGGAAGATGAACACCCGCGCCAGCTTGGTGCCATCGCTGGACATCTCGCCGGCATAGGCCACGCCGCCGTTGGCCATCGGGGTGAAGCGGCCTGGCTCCAGCCCGGCCACCAGCAGGTTCTTGTTGGCTTCGATCACCATCCCGCGCGCCAGCCGGTTCGCCCACGGCCCCAGCCACAGCGAACAGGCGGCAATCGCGATCAGCACTGGCGCCACCACCAGCAGCAGCGGCCGCAGCATCCGCAGCGGACCCACGCCGGCGGCGCTCAGCACGTGCATTTCCGAATCGCGATAGAGCCGGCCCACCGCCAGCAGCAGCCCCAGCAGCAGCGCCAGCGGCAGGATGAGCGGCAGGTAGCCAAGCAGGCGCAGGCCCAGCTGCGACAGCAGCAGCGCCGGCGGCACCTTGCCGGCGGCCATCTCGCCGATCAGGTCGGCGAACACGCCGCCCAGGCTGACCATGCCCAGCACCACCAGCGCGGCAAGCACGGCACGGGCGAACTCGGCGCTGAGGTAGCGGTCCAGCTTCGGCATCAGGCCGGCGTGCTCCAGAACATGCTTTAGAATCGGGGTTCGCCACGCGGCGCTGAGCGCCCGGCGCGGCCGCGCATTGTAAGCGACCCAGCCCGCCTGCCCGCCGGTCGCAACCGGCAGGCCGCCTTCTTTTTCGTCATCCAGCCCGGATACCTTGTTCGATGAGCCTCGAATTCAGCCTGAACCAAACCACCCCCGCCTCTGCCACCGTCGACTGCATCGTGGTTGGCGCCTTCGCCGACGGCAGCCTGACGCCCGCCGCGCAGGCGCTGGACGCCGCCAGCAGCGGCCGCATCCGCGCCCTGCTGGAGCGCGGCGACGTGTCCGGCAAGACCGGCAAGACCGCCCTGTTGCATGACCTGGCCGGAATCGCCGCGCCGCGCGTGCTGGTGGTCGGGCTGGGCGATGCCGGCAAGTTCGGCGTGCCGCAGTACCTCAAGGCCGTGGGCGATGCCGCCCGCGCGCTGAAGACCGGCGCGGTGGCCAGCGCGCTGTTCACCCTGGCCGAAGTGGCGGTCAAGGACCGCGACGCGGCCTGGAACATCCGCCAGGCGGTGATTGCCAGCGACCACGCCTGCTATCGCTACCTCGCCACCCTGGGCGAGAAGAACAAGAAGCGCGAGGACAAGGGCCTGCAGCACCTGCACGTGGCCGGCAGCGACGCCGCCGCGCTGGCGCAGGGCGTGGCGATCGCCGCCGGCGTGCGCTTCAGCCGCGAGCTGGGCAACCTGCCGCCGAACATCTGCAACCCGGCCTACATCGCGCAGCAGGCGCAGGAGTTGGCGGCGCGCAGCGAAGGCGTCGAGTGCGAGGTGCTGGACGAGGCAGCGATGGAAGCGCTGGGCATGGGCTCGCTGCTGGCGGTGGCGCGCGGCAGCGCGCAGCGCCCGCGGCTGGTGGTGCTGAAGTATTCCAACGGCGGCGACGCCAAGCCCTTCGTGCTGGTCGGCAAGGGCATCACCTTCGACACCGGCGGCGTCAACCTGAAGACGCAGGGCGGCATCGAGGAAATGAAGTACGACATGTGCGGCGCCGCCACCGTGCTGGGCACGTTCGTGGCCGCGGTGGGCATGCGCCTGCCGGTCAACCTGGTGTGCATCGCGGCGGCGGTGGAAAACGCCATCGACGGCAACAGTTACCGCCCGTCCGACGTCATCACCAGCATGAGCGGCAAGACCATCGAGGTCGGCAACACCGATGCCGAAGGTCGCCTGATCCTGTGCGATGCGCTGACCTATGCGCAGCGTTTCCAGCCGGCCGCGCTGGTCAACGTCGCCACCCTCACCGGCGCCTGCATGGTTGCGCTGGGCAAGTACGCCACCGGCGTGATGACCAAGAGCAGCCACGACCTCGCGCGCGAACTGCTGGATGCCGGCGAAACCGTGTTCGACCGCGGCTGGCAGCTGCCGCTGTGGGACGAATACCAGCCGATGCTGGATTCGGCCTTCGCCGACATCTACAACATCGGCGGCCGCTGGGCCGGCGCGATTGCCGCCGGCTGCTTCCTGTCGCGCTTCACCGACGGCCAGCGCTGGGTGCACCTGGACATCGCCGGCTCCGCCTCCGACGACGGCAAGATGGGCATGGCCACCGGCCGCCCGGTCGGCATGCTCAGCCAGTGGCTGCTGGATCGCGCCGGGTAAGCCATGCCCCGCGCCGACTTCTACCTGATCGACAAGCCGCGCTTCCGCGAACAGCCGCTGCTGCTGGTCTGCGAGCTGGCCAAGCGTGCATTCGCCGCCGACCTGCCAACGCTGGTGCTGGCCCGCGACATGGCGCAGGCGGAAGCGCTGGACGACCTGCTGTGGTCATTCGATCCCGACGAGTACCTGCCGCACCAGATCGCAGGCCAGGACGAGGACGAGGATGAGGCGCCGGTGCTGATTGCGGCGCCGGAGGCTGACCCCACACCGCGCCCGCTGCTGATCAACCTGCGCGACGACGCGCCGGCCGGTGGCTTCGAGCGCGTGCTGGAAGTGGTGCCGGCCGACCCGGCCGCGCGCGGCCCGCTGCGCGAGCGCTGGAAGCATTACCAGTCGCTGGGCTTCGATCTCAAGAAATACGACATGTAACGGCCTGCAGGCGGGGCAACAGCTCCGATCCAAACGCCACGGGTACGGTTCCGGCCGCGCCTGCATGAAGCACACCAACCGCTTTCGATGACCACCCACCGATGACCACCCTCGCCTCCGGCTTCGACCCGCAATCCTTCGAAACCCGCCTGTACCAGCAGTGGGAAGGCAGCGGCGCGTTCGCGCCAGCCGGCAACGGCCCGGCCTACACCATCCTGCTGCCGCCGCCGAACGTCACCGGCACCCTGCACATGGGCCATGCGTTCCAGCACACGCTGATGGACGCGCTGGTGCGCTACCACCGCATGCGCGGCTTCCGCACCCTGTGGCAGATGGGCACCGACCACGCCGGCATCGCCACCGAGATGGTGGTCAGCCGCAACCTGGCCATCGAAGGCAAGGGCGAGACCCGCGATTCATTGGGCCGCGAGAAGTTCATCGAAAAAGTGTGGGAGTGGAAGCAGCACTCCGGCGACACCATCGAGCGGCAGATGCGCCGGCTGGGCGCCAGCGGGGACTGGTCGCGCAGCGTGTTCACCATGGACCCCATGCCGTCGCAGGCGGTCACCGAAGCCTTCGTGCGCCTGCACGAGCAGGGCCTGATCTACCGCGGCCAGCGGCTGGTCAACTGGGACCCGGTGCTGAAAACCGCGATCTCCGACCTGGAGGTGGTGAGCGAGGAGGAGAACGGCCACCTGTGGTCGATCCGCTACCCGCTGGCCGATGGCGCGAGCTATGAACACGTGGAGGTCGATGCCGACGGCGTCGAGTTCCTGCGCGAGACCCGCGACTACGTGGTGGTGGCCACCACCCGCCCGGAAACCATGCTCGGCGACACCGCGGCGATGGTGCACCCGGAAGACCCGCGCTACCTCGCGCTGCACGGCAAGTTCGTGGCGCTGCCGCTGACCGGCCGCCGCATCCCGGTCATCACCGACGACTACGTCGACCGCGCGTTCGGCACCGGCGTGGTCAAGGTGACGCCGGCGCACGACTTCAACGACTACGCGGTGGGCCAGCGGCATTCGCTGCCGCTAATCAACATCTTCACGCCCGAAGCCAAGGTGCTCTCGGATCGCGACGACATCGCCGACAAGTACCGCGGGCTGGACCGCTTCGAGGCGCGCAAGCTGATCGTCGCCGACCTCGACGCCGCCGGCCTGCTGGTCGAGGTCAAGCCGCACAAGCTGCAGGTGCCGCGCGGCGACCGCAGCGGCCAGGTGATCGAGCCCTACCTGACCGACCAGTGGTTCGTGCAGATGGACACGCTGGGCAATCGCGGCCTGGAGCTCGCCGAGTCGGGCGCGGTGAAGTTCGTGCCGCCGAACTGGATCAACACCTACCGCCACTGGATGGAGAACCTGCAGGACTGGTGCATCAGCCGCCAGCTGTGGTGGGGCCACCGCATCCCGGCATGGTTCGACGATGCCGGCAAGGTGTACGTGGGCCGCAGCGAAGCCGAGGTGCGCGCGGCACACGGGCTGGGCGATGCGCCGCTGCGGCAGGACCCGGACGTGCTGGAGACCTGGTTCTCCTCGGCGATGTTCCCGTTCAGCACGCAGGGCTGGCCTGACGCGGCGGCGATGGCGGAACGCGGCTTCGCGCAACACGTGCCTTCGAACGTGCTGGTCACCGGCTTCGACATCATCTTTTTCTGGGTCGCCAGGATGGTGATGATGACCGACCACTTCACCGGCCAGGTGCCGTTCCACGACGTCTACATCACCGGCCTGGTGCGCGACAAGAACGGCCAGAAGATGTCGAAGTCGAAGGGCAACGTGCTGGACCCGATCGACATCATCGACGGCATCAGCGCCGACGACCTGGTCGCCAAGCGCACCTTCGGGCTGATGCAGCCGAAGATGGCCGAGAAGATCGAGAAGGACACCCGCAAGGAGTTCCCGAACGGCATCAACCCGCACGGCGCCGACGCGCTGCGCTTCACCATGGCCGCGCTGGCCGGCCCCGGCCGCGACATCAAGTTCGACCTCGCCCGCGCCGAGGGCTACAGGAACTTCTGCAACAAGCTGTGGAACGCAACGCGCTTCGCGCTGATGAACGTCGGCGACGCGACCTTCAACGGCAAGCCGCAGCCGCAGACCGATGCCGAACGCTGGATCCTGTCGCAGCTCGACCGGGTCAGCGCGGAAGCCGCGGAACACTTCGCCAGCTACCGCTTCGACCTGCTGGCGCAGTGCCTGTACGAATTCGCCTGGAACCAGTTCTGCGACTGGTTCGTGGAGCTGGCCAAGCCGGCACTGAACGGCGCTGCACAGGGAAGTGCGAGTGTCGCTGAAGGCAGGATGCCGGAAGCGGCCGATGACGCCGCCACCGCGGCCAGCACCCGCCACACCCTGCTGTATGTGCTGGACGCACTGCTGCGCATGCTGCACCCGCTGATCCCGTTCGTCACCGAGGAACTGTGGCAGGCCGTTGCGCCGAAGCTCGGCAAGTCCGGCAGCCTCATGCTGCAGGCGTATCCGCAGCCCGGCGATGTCGACGCCACCGCATTCGCGCAGGCCGACGCCGACATCGAATGGCTGAAGGGGATGGCCAGCGCGGTGCGCCGCATCCGCAGCGAACTGGGCGTGTCGCCGGCCAAGCAGCTCACCCTGCTGGCGCGCGGCGGCACCACCGAGGATGCGTCCCGCCTGCAGCGCTTCGACGCCTCGCTGCGCTTCCTGTGCAGGCTGGAACGGATCGAGACGATCGCCGGCGAGCCGCCGGCTGCCGCGCCGGCCGTGGTTGGCGAGCTGCAGCTGTTCGTGCCGCTGGAGGGGCTGGTGGACCTCGACGCCGAGCGCGCACGGCTGGACAAGGAAATCGCCAAGATCGCCGCGGAAAAGGACAAGAGCGAAGCCAAGCTGGCCAAGTTCGGCGCCGGCGTGCCGGCCGCGGTGGTGGAGCAGGAGCAGGCGCGCCTGGCCGACTGGGCCGGCAAGCTTGACGCGCTCTCCGCGCAACGGAGTAGGCTGGGCTAGCATCAGCGCCCCGGGGCCACCGCGCCGGGGCGACGCACACGCCAGCGAGGGCATCCACAGATGGCCAGCCAGACCCCGGGCAGCGGCGCGCCCATCACCACCGATCCCTACCGCCAGCTGCTGGACGAAGTAGGCGCCTTCGTCTACACCACCGATCTGGAAGGCCGCTACACCTACGCCAACCAGCTGGTGCTGGACCTGCTGGGCGGTCACCCGCTTGATGCCGTCCTGGGCAAGTCGTTCACCGATTTCGTCGACATCGGCGAAGCCGGCGACACCTTGCGCAAGACCGACCGGCGCGTGCTGGAGCTGGGCGAAACCATCGCCCGCGAGGAAACCAACCACATCCACGCCACCGGCGAATCGCGCAGCTACTGGTCGATCAAGAAGCCGCTGCGAGATGCCAGCGGCGCCATCGTCGGGCTGCTCGGGATTTCCCACGACATCACCGAGAAGAAGCGGCTGGAGGACCGGGTGCGCCAGCAGAAGGAACTGCTGGATACGGTGCTCGACAACATCGACGGCCTGGTCTACGTCAAAGGGGCCGATCGCCGCTTCCGCTATGCCAACCGGCACCTGGCTGATGTGTTCGGGCGGCCGGTGGACCAGATCGTCGGCAGGCTGGACAGCGAGCTGATGCCGCGCGAGGCCGCCGATGCGTTCTGGGAAAAGGATCTCCGCATGCTGGCCACCGGCGAACGCTACGCCGGAGAGGAATCCCTGGTCGATTCCGAAGGCCGCCTGCGCCACTACTGGAGCGTGGTGGTGCCGTGGCCGGACTTCAACGGCAGCCCGGCCCTGATCGGCCTGGTCACCGACATCACCGAGCTGCACGAGCTGAAGGAGGAACTGCAGCGCCAGGTCCGCACCGACAGCCTGACCGGCCTGGCCAACCGCCGCAGTTTCCAGGAGCGTGCGGAGACGGAGTTCGCCCGCAGCCACCGCCACGGCATGCCGTTGAGCCTGGTCGCCATCGACATCGACCACTTCAAGCGGGTCAACGATGACTTCGGCCACGCCGTCGGCGACCAGGTGCTGCAGGATTTCGCCCACTGCTGCCAGCACGTCCTGCGCGAAGAGGACCTGTGCGCGCGCACCGGCGGCGAGGAGTTCTGCATCCTGCTCCCGGACACCGACGCGGCTGCCGCCCGCGTGATTGCCGAACGCATCCGGCTGATGACCGCCAGCTGCCGTCCCTGCCCCGAGCATCCCGCGCTCACGATCACCGCCAGCTTCGGCGTTGCCTGCGTCGAACCGTCGGATCCCAGCTTCGACACCCTGTTCTCGCGCGCGGATCGGGCGCTGTACACCGCCAAGCAGCAGGGTCGGGACCGCACCTGCGTGCTACGTGCCGATCCGGCGATGCCGTCCACGCCGCACATCGCTCCACCGCGCCACGCCACCCAGGACTGAGCGGCACGTGCGGCTGCAGCCGGGTGCCGACGGCAAGCCGGCAAGACCAGCCTGCTTCCGGGCAAAAGCGTGCGCCGCTGTTCACCCCCGCCGATCCCCGGGTGCTACAGTCCCCGCATGCTGCGCAGGCTGTCCCGCTGGCTGTTGATCGTCTCGCTGATGCTGAACGGCATCGGCAGCGCCGCCGCCGGGGTTTCGATGCACCTGGACGCGCTCCAGAGCGTGCATCACGCAGCGCCCACCCGGATGGTCGCGGACCATCACGGGAAGCGCGACGGCCAGCCGGGCTTGGCGAGCGCTTCCGCGCCCGCGGATCACCACGACGATTGCGGCGATGACTGCTGCGGCGGTGCCGACAGCTGCCAGTGCCTGTGCCTGCATCACGCCCAGGCCCTGGACCCACCGCTGCCCCACCTGCCGTCGCTTGCCGGAACGGGCCTGGTCGCCTCGCTGGCGACGCTGGGCATCCCCGCGCCGCCATTGGGCGAGGACATCCGGCCTCCCATCCGCTGACGGGGAGCCCGGCGCCGACGGTGCCGGTTGTCGTGCCCACGCCGCAAGGGTGGGCGTCAGTGCCGGTCCATCGGCCATTCGACCCTGGAGCGTTCCATGTCCCTGTTTCCTTCCGGCAGCGGAGGCGGCCTGCCCTCGCCATCGCGCCGTCGTTTCATCCAAGGCCTCGCTGCGGCGGGCGCCGTCTCCACCCTCGGGCTCTGGCCCAAGCCCGGCTGGGCCCTGCGATCCCCCGGGCAGCCGGAGGTGCTGGCCGGCACCGAGTTCGACCTGCGCGTCGGCGAGACGCTGGTCAACTACACCGGCAGGACGCGCCCGGCCGTCACCATCAACGGCAGCCTGCCGGGGCCGATCCTGCGCTGGAAGGAAGGCACGACCGTGGCCCTGCACGTGCGCAACGAGCTGCCGCGCGGCTCGATCCACGGCCCGGACACCTCCGTCCATTGGCACGGCATCCTGCTGCCCGCGAACATGGACGGTGTGCCGGGGATGAGCTTCGACGGCATCCGTCCGGGCGAGAGCTACCTGTACCGCTTCCAGGTCCGGCAGTCCGGCACCTACTGGTACCACAGCCATTCCGGCTTCCAGGAACAGGGCGGCATGTACGGGCCGCTGATCATCGACCCGATCGAGCCGGAGCCGTTCGCGTTCGACCGCGACTACGTGGTGTTCCTGTCCGACTGGACCGACATGGATCCGGCCCGGCTGTTCGCACGGCTGAAGAAGATGTCCAGCCACGACAACTACCACCAGCGGACCGTCGGCGATTTCCTCCGCGACGTCGAGCGCGAGGGCGCACGGGCCACGCTGGCCGACCGTGGCGCCTGGGGCCGGATGCGGATGACGCCGACGGACCTGTCCGACGTGAACGCCCACACCTATACCTACCTGCTCAACGGCACCACCGCGCTGGGCAACTGGACCGGGTTGTTCAAGCCGGGCGAGAAGGTGCGGCTGCGCTTCATCAATGGTTCGGCGATGACCTATTTCGACGTCCGCATCCCCGGCCTGGAGATGACCGTGGTGGCGGTGGACGGCCAATACGTGCATCCGCTCACGGTCGACGAGCTGCGGCTGGCGGCGGCGGAGACGTTCGACGTGATCGTCGAACCGCGCGGCCAGGAGGCCTACACCATCTTCGCCCAGGACAGCGCGCGCACCGGCTGGGTGTCGGCCACCCTCGCCGTGCGCGAGGGCCTGCGCGCACCGGTGCCGGCGCTGGACCCGCGGCCGCTGCTCGGCATGGCGGACATGGGCCATGGCGGGATGGATGGCATGGCACACGCGCATGGCGCACCTGCTGGCGGATCCGGCCATGGCGGCCACGACATGCAAGGGATGGATCACGGCGGCGCGGGCATGCAGGCGCACCCGGCCAGTGAAACCGACAACCCGCTGGTGGACATGCAGACCATGATGCCGGCCCCGAAGTTGTCGGACCCCGGCATCGGCCTGCGCGACAACGGCCGCAGGGTGGCGACCTATGCCGACCTTCGCAGCAGCTTCCCGGACCCGGACGGACGCGAGCCCGGGCGCACCATCGAGCTGCACCTGACCGGCCACATGGAGAAGTTCGCGTGGTCGTTCGACGGACTGAAGTTCGCCCAGGCCGAGCCGCTCAGGCTGGCCTACGGCGAGCGGGTACGGATCGTGCTGGTCAACGACACCATGATGAGCCACCCGATCCACCTGCATGGCTTGTGGAGCGACCTGGAAGACGAGCAAGGCAACTTCCACCTGCGCAAGCACACCATCGACATGCCGCCCGGCACGAAACGCAGCTACCGCGTGCGGGCCGACGCGCTGGGCCGTTGGGCGTACCACTGCCACCTGTTCTTCCACATGGAATCGGGCATGTTCCGCGAAGTGCGGGTGGAGGAAGGCGCATGAACAGGCTCACGCATCTGGTCATCGGCGTGGCCACCGCGCTCGCGGCTATGCCGGTACTGGCCCAGCACGCCGGCCACGACGCGGCGCCGGCCAAGGCACCGGAACCGCAGTCGCCGCCCCCCACGCACGCCGCGCCGACTTCGCACCAACGACAGGGACAGGGCGAAGACCGCTCGACGATGGACCGCTCGACGATGGATCACTCGACGATGGATCACTCGACGATGGATCACTCGACGATGGATCACTCGACGATGGATCACTCGACGATGGATCACTCGAAGATGGACCACTCGAAGATGGACCACTCGAAGATGGAGCACTCGAAGATGGAGCACTCGGCCATGGGGCACGCGGCAGGCGATCTGCCGGTCGCTGCACCACCGCGCGAGCCGATCCCGGTGGTCACCGACGCCGATCGGGCCGCCGCCTTCCCTGCGGTCCATGCACACCACCAGCACGGCACCAGCACCCACGCCTACAGCCTGGTCGACCGCCTCGAAGTCTCCGATGCGGACGACGGCACCGCGCTGGGCTGGGAAGGCAGCGGCTGGATCGGTGGCGACCTCCACAGGTTCTGGTGGCGGACCGAAGGCCATGCGCTGCAGGGCACGGTCGAGCGCGCCAGCGTGGAGGGCCTGTACGGTCGCGGCATCCGCGCCTGGTGGGACGTGGTGGCGGGCGTCCGCCACGACTTCGGCGAAGGCCCCGGCCGCAGCTGGGTCGGCGTCGGCATCCAGGGCCTGGCGCCCTACAAGTTCGAGGTGTCCGCCACCGCCTATGCGGGCCAGCAGGGACGGACGCTGCTGCAGGCGGAAGCCGAGTACGACACCCTGCTGAGCAATCGCTGGATCCTGCAGTGGCGCGCCGAGGTGCGCGCTTACGGCAAGGACGATCCCGCGCTGGTGATCGGTGCCGGGCTGTCCACGCTCGAAGCGGGCATGCGGCTGCGCTACGAGGTGACCCGGCAGTTCGCACCGTACATCGGCATCGAACACGGCCGGGCTTTCGGCAGGACGGCCGACCTTCGGCGCGCGGCAGGTCACCGCGCAAACGACACCACCGTCGTGGCCGGCATCCGGATCTGGTTCTGATGCGCGGCCCGATGATTTCCAGGAGAACCCGGATGGAACGATTCAACACGATGGCGCTCGGCATTGCACTTGTGCTGTTCGGCGCGACGGCCGGATGCAGCGCACCGGACCAGGGCAGCCCCCTCGCCACCACTGCGGCGGCGGCGCCTGCAGCGGCACCAGTGCTGGATGCCGCCCGCGCCGGAGAGGCCGGCGACGCCAACACCGCCACCCCAGCGGCACTGCCGGTCGTGCTGGTGCACAAGACGCCGACCTGCGGCTGTTGCGGCGCGTGGGTGGAACACATGCGCGCGGCCGGTTTCCAGGTGCAGGTCGAGGAACGCGCGGACCTCGAGCCCGTGCGCCAGCGGCTTGGCGTCCCTGACGGCAAGGTGTCCTGCCATACCGCGCAGGTCGGCGGTTATTTCGTGGAAGGCCATGTCCCCGCCGACGACGTCAAGCGCCTGCTGGCCGAACGGCCGCGGGCGCGCGGGCTGGCCGTGCCGGGCATGCCGCTGGGTTCACCCGGCATGGAAACCCCCGACGGCCGCGTCCAGCCCTACACCGTGGAACGCGTCGAACCCGACGGCACCACCACGACCTACGCCCGGCACGGGCAAGGGGCAGCGCCATGACCCACGCCCACCCCCACGCCGACCATCCCGCGCCGGCGGGCACCATCTACACCTGCCCGATGCACCCGCAGATCCGGCAGCCGGGACCGGGCGTTTGCCCGATCTGCGGCATGGCGCTGGAACCGGAGATGCCGAATCTGGAGGACGACGAGAACCCGGAGCTGGCGGATTTCAGTCGGCGCTTCCTTTGGACGCTGCCGTTGACGGTGATCGTGCTGGTGCTGGCGATGTTCGGCCAACACTTCCCCGGCCTGTCCACCTCCGCACGCACCTGGCTGGAGCTGGTGCTGTCCACCCCGGTGGTGCTGTGGGCCGGCTGGCCGTTCTTCCAGCGCTGCGTGCAATCGATCCGCAACCGCAGCCCCAACATGTGGACGCTGATCGGCATAGGCGTGGCCGCGGCCTACGGCTACAGCGTGGTGGCAACGCTGGCGCCGGGGCTGTTTCCCGACAGCTTCCACGAACATGGCCGGGTGGGCGTCTATTTCGAGGCGGCCGCGGTCATCATCTCGCTGACCCTGCTGGGCCAGGTGCTGGAACTGCGGGCCCGCTCGAAGACCTCGGCAGCGATCAAGGCCCTGCTGGGCCTGAGCCCCAAGACCGCCCGCCGGATCGCGCCGGACGGCAGCGAAGCGGACATCCCGCTGGAACACGTCCACGTCGGCGACAGGCTGCGGGTGAGGCCGGGCGAGAAAGTGCCGGTGGACGGCACCGTGCTGGAGGGCCGCTCCAGCGTGGACGAGTCAATGCTCACCGGCGAGCCGATCCCGATCTCCAAGCACGAAGGCGAGCGCCTGATCGGCGCCACAATGAACGGTACCGGCAGCCTGGTCATGCGCGCCGACCAGGTGGGTGCGGACACCACCCTGTCGCGCATCGTGCAGCTGGTGGCGCAGGCGCAGCGGTCGCGGGCGCCCATGCAGCGCATGGCCGACAAGGTGGCCTACTGGTTCGTGCTGGCGGTGGTCTCCGTCGCCATCGCCACGTTCCTGCTCTGGGGCCTGTTCGGCCCCGAGCCGTCGTGGACATGGGCAATCCTCAACGCGGTGTCGGTGCTGATCATCGCCTGCCCCTGCGCGCTGGGACTGGCCACCCCGATGTCGATCATGGTCGCCACCGGTCGCGCGGCGCAGGCGGGCGTGCTGTTCCGCGACGCCGAGGCCATCGAACAGTTCCGCACCCTGGACACGTTGGTGGTCGACAAGACCGGCACGCTGACGGAAGGCCGGCCGGCGTTCAGTACCGTTGTCGGCATCGGCGCGACGCCGGACCAAGAGGTGCTGCGCTTGGCCGCCAGCCTCGACCAGGGCAGCGAGCACCCGCTGGCCGAGGCCATCGTGGCGGAGGCGCGCGCGCGCGGACTGCAGCTATCCGCCGCGCCGGACTTCGACTCCGTCACCGGCATGGGCGTCCGCGGTACGGTTGACGGGCAGCGCCTGCTGCTGGGCAACCACGCGCTGATGGCGGCCAATCAGGTGCCGGTGGAAGCGCTGGCCAGCGAGGCCGAACGCCTGCGCAGCAACGGAGCCAGCGTGATGCTGCTGGCCGCCGACGGCCGCGCGCTCGGCCTGCTGGCGGTCGCCGATCCGATCAAGCCGTCGGCCAGGCCGGCGGTGGAAGCCCTGCAGGCCCGCGGCATGCGGGTGGTCATGGCCACCGGCGACGGCGGAACCACGGCGCGGGCGGTAGCCAGGCAGCTGGGGATCAGCGAGTTCCACGGCGAAGTCAGTCCGGAGGACAAGGCCGTGCTGGTCCAGAAGCTGCGCGGCGAAGGTCACCGCGTCGCCATGGCGGGCGACGGCATCAACGATGCTCCGGCGCTGGCCAACGCCGATGTCGGCATCGCGATGGGCACCGGCACCGACGTGGCGATGTCCAGCGCGCAGGTCACCCTGGTGAAGGGCGATCTGCGCGGCATCCTGCGCGCACGCGCGCTGTCCGAAGCAACGGTCGCTAACATGCGTCAGAACCTGGCTTTCGCCTTCCTGTACAACGCCATCGGCGTGCCGATCGCCGCTGGCGTGCTCTATCCGGTGTTCGGCCTGCTGCTCAGCCCCATGATCGCGGCGTTGGCGATGAGCCTCAGCTCCGCATCCGTGGTGGCGAACGCCCTGCGGCTCTCGCGGACGCGCCTGCCGGATGACGCAGGCACGACCGAGCCGTGAATGCCTGCTGCCGACGGGCGCCGACAGGGCGCGTCCGTTTGCCGTGCAACTCACTTCCCGCGCTTGCCCGCCGGGATCGTCAACAGGATCGAGGCGATCGCCGCCACCACCATCAGCAGGTTGAAGCCCAGCGCGACCATCGCCGCTTCGCGGATGGCCAGGTTGTCGCTGCGCCCCTGGAAAGTGATCACGCCTTCCAGCCACTGCGCGCCACTGCCCGACGGGCCGAGCGCGGTGAAGATCGCGCCCGAGATCGCCACACCCAGCGCCGCGCCCAGCGAGGACGCCATCTTGTAGATGCCCGCGCCGGAGCCGGACTGGGCCATCGGCAGGCTGGACAGCGCCGCGTCGGTGGAGGGCGTGGCATAGAACGCCAGCCCCAGGCCGAACAGGGTGTAGCCGACGATGGCCAGCAGGCGGTAGGTGTCCAGCATCACCTGGGTGGGCATCAGCAGCGCGATGGCCAGCGCGGTGATCATGCGGCCCCACACCATCGGCCGGCGCGGCCCGAAGCGCTGCAGCAGCTT
>NZ_AUIV01000013.1 GCF_000423885.1 Thermomonas fusca DSM 15424
CTGTGCACCGACGGCAGCGCCATGTTGGCAAGTGCGGCAAGGGATCTGGGAATTGAGCACCACGCCCTGAACACCTTGCGCGGCGAGCGCAAGCGAGGTGCGTGGCATGTCCAGAATGTCAATGCGCACCACAGCCGACTGAAGGGCTGGATGGCCCGATTCCGGGGCGTGGCGACGTCCTATCTGCCGAACTACCTGGGGTGGTTCCGGGCACTGGAGCGGAATGCCCAAGTCGGCGCAGGACCCGCGTCATTGCTCAGGTTGGCGATGACATGACCTCCATGTCCACAATCAACGCGAACAGCGCCAAATTTTGCACCCTCGCGCTGGGCAGCGTGGGCCCAAACTTGCCCCCACCGCCAAGGCGCAGTAACGTAAGCAGCTTGTTCATCGGATGAACGCATGCCCTCGCTGCCCCACAACGCGGACGAACTGGACGTGGCCCTGCTGCGGCGCCTGGCGGAAGGCCCGCAGGCCAGCCAGCGCGAACTGGCGCGCGATACCGGCGTCTCGCTGGGCAAGATCAACTACGCCCTGCGCGCCCTGATCGACAAGGGCTGGGTGAAAGCCGGCAATTTCAGCCGCAACCCGCACAAGCTGGGCTACGCCTACCTGCTGACCCCCAGCGGGTTGGAAGCCAAGCTCCAGCTCACCCGCAGGTTCCTCGCCCGCAAGATGGACGAGTACGACCGCCTGCGGCTGGAAATCCAGCACCTGCAAGACGAACTGGAGGCCGCGCCGGGCGAACCGCCGCAGGCCGCGCCTCCGTCCCACCCCCAAACGGAACCGGAACCCAGGGAATGACGCAACGCAAGGACACCCGCATCGCCATCGTCGGCCTGGGCTACGTGGGCCTGCCGCTGGCAGTGGAATTCGGCAAGCAGTACGCCACCACCGGTTTCGACATCAACGGCGCGCGCATCGCCGAGTTGAAGCAGGGCAGGGACAGCACCCTGGAAGTGGAACCGGAACTGCTGGCGCAGGCCGCCCAGCTGCGTTTCAGCGACCAGCTGGACGATATCGCCGGCTGCAACGTCTATATCGTGACGGTGCCCACCCCCATCGACACCGCCAAGCGCCCGGACCTGACCCCGCTCATCAAGGCCAGCGAAGCCATCGGCAAGGTGCTCAAGCCCGGCGACACCGTTGTTTACGAATCCACCGTCTACCCCGGCTGCACCGAGGAAATCTGCGTCCCCATCCTGGAACGAGTCTCCGGCCTGCGCTTTGAATCGACCGCCGGCGAGGGCGAAAACACCTTCGCCATCGGCTACTCCCCCGAACGCATCAACCCCGGCGACAAGGCCCACCGCGTCACCACCATCAAAAAGGTGACCTCCGGCTCCACCCCTGAGACCGCGGATTTCGTCGACGCCCTCTACGCCAGCATCATCACCGCCGGCACCCACAAGGCCCCCACCATCAAGGTGGCCGAAGCCGCCAAGGTCATCGAAAACACCCAGCGCGACCTCAACATCGCCCTGGTCAACGACCTGGCGATCCTGTTCAACAAGCTGGGCATCGACACCCTGGACGTGCTGGAAGCCGCCGGCACCAAGTGGAACTTCCTGCCGTTCCGCCCCGGTCTGGTCGGCGGCCACTGCATCAGCGTGGACCCCTACTACCTGACCCACAAGGCGCAGGAAGTGGGCCACCACCCGCAGGTCATCCTGGCCGGCCGCCGCACCAACGACGGCATGGGCGCCTACGTGGCCGACCAGGTCATCAAGCTGATGGTGCGCAAGGGCATCAACCCGGTGAATGCCCGCATCCTGATCCTGGGCCTGGCCTTCAAGGAAAACTGCCCGGATCTGCGCAATACCCGCGTGGTGGACATTGTTGCCGCTCTGCAGGGCTACAACGCCCGCGTGGAAGTGCACGATCCGTGGGTGGATGCAGCGGAAGCGCAGCACGAATACGGCATCAGTCCGATCGCGGCGCCTGAGCAGGGCGGCTACGACGCGGTCGTCGTGGCGGTGGGACACCAGCAGTTCTGCGCGCTGGGTGGGGAGGGCGTGCGTGCCTTCGGCAAGCATGAAGCCAGCATCGTCTATGACGTGAAGTACGTGCTGCCGCGCGACGCCGTCGACGGCCGCCTGTAAGAGCGGCGTTAGCCGCGACGCTTTTGCTTCGCACCTTCCACGAAGCAGTACCCATGGGCACGATCGCGCCGCGACCTCTGCCTGAAGAACCCCGGTAATGAACATGAGCCCCAGCATCCATCCCTCAGCGGACGTCCAATCCTCAAACCTCGGTAACGGCACCCGCATCTGGCAATACGTGGTGGTGCTGCCGAACGCCGTTATTGGCCAGGACTGCAACATCTGTTCGAACTGCCTGATCGAGAACGATGTGATCGTCGGCGACCGGGTCACGGTGAAATCCGGCGTGCAGTTGTGGGACGGCCTGCGAATCGGCGATGACGTTTTCATTGGGCCCAATGTCACGTTCACCAATGACAAATTCCCGCGCAGCAAGCACTACCCGGAAACCTGCTCCCTGACGGAAATCGATCCCGGCGCATCCATTGGCGCCAACGCCACCATCCTGCCGGGTATCAGGATCGGTCGGCAGGCGATGGTCGGGGCCGGCTCGGTGGTCACCCGCTCGGTGCCACCGAACGCGATCGTTGTTGGCAATCCCGCGCGCATCGTGGGTTATGTCGACGCCGAGGCAGGTGCGCCATCGGGTGCGAAAGACTCCGCGTCGGCGTTAGTCCAGAGCGATCCACGGTTGCACCAGTTGCCTAAGGTCGCCGATATCCGCGGCAGCCTGACGGTGGGTGAGTTCGAGCGCTCGATTCCATTCCTGGCCAAGCGCTATTTCATGGTGTTCGATGTTCCCAGCGTCGAGACACGCGGGGAGCACGCGCATCGCGAATGCCATCAGTTCCTGATCTGTGTCAACGGTCAGGTGAGCGTGGTTGCTGACGACGGCAGGACGCGTCGCGAATTCCTCCTGGATCGCCCGGACATCGGCCTGCACCTTCCGCCACTGACCTGGGGGATCCAATACAAGTATTCGGCGGACGCAGTCTTGCTGGTCTTCGCCTCCCACTACTACAACAACGCCGACTACATCCGGGACTACGATGAGTTCCGCAAGATCGTGGGCGCGTCGGTATGATTCCGTTCCTCGACCTGAAAGCCCCGCATGTCGAGCTGCGCGAGGAAATCAACGCAGCCATCGCACGCGTGGTGGATTCGGGTTGGTACATCCTCGGCCCGGAAGTCGAAGCCTTCGAAGCCGAGTACGCGGCCTATTGCGAAGCCCACCACTGCATCGGCTTGGCCAACGGGCTAGACGCCCTGCACCTGGCCCTGCGCGCCATGGACGTGGGTCCCGGCGACGAGGTCATCGTCCCGTCCAATACCTACATCGCGACCTGGCTTGCAGTCAGCCAGTGCGGGGCGACGCCGGTGCCAGTTGAGCCGGACGAGCGCACCTACAACATTGATGCGTCACTGATCGAGGCCGCTATCACTCCGCGCACCAAGGTCATCCTGCCGGTGCACCTGTACGGTCAGCCGGCGGACATGGATCCGATCCTGGCTATTGCCCGCAAGCACGGCCTGCGGGTGCTGGAGGACGGCGCGCAGGCACATGGCGCCCGCTACAAGGGTCAGCGCATCGGTGCGCATGGCGATGCAGTGACGTGGAGTTTCTACCCCGGCAAGAACCTGGGCGCGCTGGGCGATGGCGGTGCGGTCACTACGAATGATCCGGAACTTGCGGATCGCATCCGCGTGCTGCGGAACTACGGCTCGCGGGTGAAATACGTCAACGAGGTGCAGGGTTACAACAGCCGCCTGGATCCGCTCCAAGCCGCGGTGCTGCGGGTCAAGCTGGCGCATCTGGATGCATGGAATGCGCGGCGTGCCGACGTGGCAGCGGCCTATCTGCAAGGCCTGGGAGGGAGTGGGCTGGTGATGCCGCACGTGCCGGAGTGGGCCGTGCCAGTTTGGCACCTGTTCGTGGTGCGGCACCCGCAGCGCGATGAATTGCAGCAGCGCCTGCAAGAGGCGGGTGTCCACACGTTGATCCATTACCCGATTCCCCCGCACAGGCAGGTTGCGTATTCGGATGGCGGTTTTGCGCCGGAAGCGTTTCCGATCGCATCGGGAATTGCGGATGAGGTGTTGAGCTTGCCGATAGGGCCGAATCTAGCGATGGATGACGTGGCCCGGGTGATCAGGGCGGTCCGGGCAGCCGCCTGATCCCATGTCCCAAGGCAATTCCTACGGCCAAATTCTGCGTTCGTCTTCCATCATGGGCGGCGCGCAGGCGATCCATTACCTCGTCGCCCTGTTGCGGGTGAAGGTGGTGGCGGTGCTCTTGGGGCCGGCGGGCGTGGGTGTGATCGGGTTGTATACCTCGGCCACCAGTCTGCTGGGCACCGTCACCGGCCTTGGCTTGCAGGGCAGCGCAGTGCGCGCCATCGCCCAGGCGCAGGGCAAGGACGATCCGCTGGCGGTCGCACGCACCATCCGGATGTTGCGGCGGCTGGTCTGGGCCACCGGCCTGTTGGGCTGGCTGGCCTCCATCGCGCTGGCACTGCCCTTGAGCCGCCTGATGTTCGAGTCCACGCAGCATGCATGGGCGCTTGCCGTGCTGGGCGGCATGCTGCTGCTCACCGCGGTCAGCAATGGGCAGTTGGGCCTGTTGCAAGGCTTGCGCCGGATCGGCGACATCGCCCGCGTGCAGGTGGCTGCGGCGGTACTGAACACGGCAGTCACCATCGGCCTGTACGCCTGGCTGCGCGAGGACGGCATTGTGCCGGTGCTGCTGGCGAACGCGGCGATCACCTTGCTGTGCAGTTGGTGGTTTGCACGGCGGGTCGAAGTGCCGGCCGTGGCGATGGACTGGTCGCTGGCAATCGCGGAAGCCAAGCCGTTGCTGGGGCTGGGCGTGGCGATGATGTGGAGCGGAGTCCTGACCCTCACGCTGGACCTGTACACGCGCACCCTGATCTCACGCACCTTGGGCGTGGATGCGGCCGGGATTTACCAGGCCGCATGGGCGCTATCCGGCCTGTTCGCCGGCTTCGTGCTGGGCGCGATGGGTACCGACTTCTACCCGCGCCTGACCTCTGTGATCCATGACCGAGCGGCCGCGGTTCGTGCAGTCAACGAGCAGACCGAAATCGGCATCTTGCTGGCGGTGCCGGGGCTGCTCGCCACGCTGGCGTTCGCGAAGTGGGTGGTATGGGCGCTGTATTCCGCCCAGTTCTCGTCTGCGGCGGATCTGCTGGTGTGGATGGTCCTGGGGGTGTTCGGGCGCGTGCTGTCCTGGCCAATGGGCTTCATCCAACTGTCGCTGGGGGCGGGGCGCTGGTACATGGCGACCGAGGCCACGTTCCTGGCCGTCCAGGCATTACTGGCGACATGGCTGGTGCGGCGGCATGGCGTCATCGGTGCAGCATATGCGTTCGCGCTCTGCTACCTGTTGTACACAACGGGCATGGCGTGGGTCGGACATCGCCTGATCGGGTTTCGCTGGTCTGCGTCTGTGCTCCGAATGATGGTGGTGTCAGGCGTGTTAATGAGCGCGGCGTTCGCTGCCAACCGGTTGTTGCCGGACGTCCATGCGATGTTGCTGGGTGGCTTGGTCGCGCTGGTGGGTGTGGTATGGAGCTTGCGCGGCCTGGCGCTGCGGTTGGGCGCTGGCCACCGGCTGGTGCATTGGATGCGACGCGTGCCTGGCATGCGGCACGTGGTGGGGGTGTGAGATGACGGAAGAATCGCAGTATCCGCTGGTGACGTTCGCGTTGTTTGCGTACAACCAAGAAAAATATATACGAGAGGCTGTGCTCGGGGCCCTTTCGCAGGACTATCCGAGGCTCCAGGTGATTTTGTCAGATGATGGATCGATTGATTCGACATTTCAGCAAATGCGTCAGGTTATAGAGCAATATCGCGGGCCTCACAATGTTCTTCTAAACCAAAACAAGAGGAATCTCGGGATCGGTGCTCATGTAAATAAGATCATGAGCCTTGCGCGCGGTGAGATTGTGATTGTCGCGGCTGGGGATGATTTCTCGTTGCCTAACAGGACGAAGCGCATCGTAGACGCCTTCGAGTCTTTCGGAGATTCCGCCTGCTCCATCTGGAGCCGAGCAGAATATGTTGACGAGCATGGAGATATTGTTGGGCGCAAATTCCCCGGAAATCCTGATGGGTATACACCACGGTCGATTATTAGGAACGAGTCTCCGGTAATTGGAGCGACGCACGCATGGCGGAGGGGCGTGTTTGATTTTTTTGGTCCCCTAATGAATGATGTCATGTTCGAAGACAATGCCATTTCATTCCGTAGTTATCTTCTTGGCGGCATTAGGTACCTTAATGAAAGTCTTGTTCGGTACAGAACGCATTCGCAAAACATTACGAATTACGTGAAGAACGACAATATTGCATCTTTGTATGCGGGGGCTTCACAAAGAAATAGGTGGGCCCTCGCGGGGGTGGCCCAAAGGCGACGCGATCTGGCGTTGGCCGTCACCAGAGGAAAAGTGTCGGTCTCGCACGCCCAGATCATGCGTGGGGAGTTGGCCTCTCTTGAGCGTAGGATAATTCGTCGACTAAAAGCATACGATGGATTTCCGGCTGTGCCATGGAGGCTTATGATTCATATGCTCATGGACCCTGAAATTGCGAAAGTTTTCGTTCGGGCTATAAGGTATCGCCCCTTATGAACATACAAATTCGCCCTATGCGAGTGCTTTTTATTACTTGGGATAGCCCGCAGTCGAACTACCTCGAAAGTCTGTTTCTACCAATATTAGAGGGTTTAGCCTCGTCGAACAAAAAGTTTCATGTGCTGCATTTCACATGGGGAGGCCCAGAGGTAAGGGAGCGCAATAGGGTGGCCTGCGCTCGGGTTGGAATTACATATAACTCGGTGTCGGTTCTCCGGAAGCCGCGTTCGATCGGCCAGTTCATAACCACGTTTCGCGGAGCGCTGGTGATACGTAAGCACATCCGGCAATTCGGGATCAATGTCCTCCTCCCTCGAAGCACTATGCCAGCTCTGGCGGTTCTCTTGGGGCGCGTAGGCACGGATGTTTCAATTGTTTATGACGCAGACGGGTTGCCCCTCGATGAGAGGATAGAGTTTGGGGGGCAAAGTGGCTCTAGCCTGATCCTTCGTATCCTTAGGGATGTAGAAGCTGAAATTGTACGTCGTGCCCACCGCGTACTCGTTCGATCCCGAGGTGCAATTCATGTCCTCGTATCACGTGCCGGGGCCGGGGTTTCCGAATCCAAGTTTCATGTTGTTGGTAACGGCAGGGATCCGGCGGTGTTTGAGCCGTCCTCTGTTGATAGGCGTAACAAGACGCGAGCGGCGATTGGTCTAGAGCCTTCAGCACCGTTACTTGGCTACGTCGGATCGATGGGACCAAAGTACCTTCTTCCCGAGATGCTCGAGCTGTTCAAATTGGTACTAAGAAAGCGCGCGGATTCTCACTTCCTCATTCTAACGAACGATCCCCAGCAAGTTCTTGCTGTCGTGAAGCTAAAGGCTGAGTTGGTTGATCGAGTACATGTCAGGAGCGCTGAACCTTCCCATGTTCCCGCCTTAGTGGAGTGTATGGACTTGGGTGTTGCGCTAATTAAGCAATGCTACTCAATGACCGCCGTTGCTCCGATCAAATGGGGAGAGTACTTGCTGTCCGGCGTGCCGGTCGTGACCACCTCAGGGATTGGAGACGCGAGGAGAATCGAAGCCGATTGCGGAGTTGTTGTCGATGACGTTAATAACGAAGCTCTTGAAGGTGTTGCGGACTGGTTTGTCCGGACAGTGCTGGCTGACCGTGAAGGCTTCCGTCGACGATGCAGAGGGTTGGGTGTGGAGAGATTTTCGCTCGCCGCGAGTATTAATTCTTATGAAGAGGCGTTGACGGGCCTTAATGTCATGTCGGGAGATTGAGTATGGAACTCATTCCGACGGCATGGAGTGTCATTAGCGCGTCGATGGTATTTCTACTTGGCGCGCTTATTAGCATAAAAATAAGCATGCGATTCAGGGTTAGACAGAGGCGTTCCTTGATTCTGTACCTTTGGCACACTGTCTTCTGTTTCGTCTATATGTTTTATGTGGCGAGTAGCGGCGGTGATGCGCTGATGTACTTCGATTCGTCTTTGCACGGTAGTGTCGATCTGGCGCTTGGGACGTCTGTGGTCCTTTACATCACTCGTCTTATGAACCACGGGTTGGGATTTTCAATTCTTGGGGTTTTCTTGGTATTCAACATCGTCGGATTCATAGGGCTTCTCGCTCTTGACGGTGCTTTGCGATATAGCGCCGAGGGGAAGAGTCTTTGGGTTCGGCGCACTGCTTCAGCCCTGGTTTTCTTGCCATCAATTAGTTTTTGGTCCTCCGCAATTGGTAAGGATGCAATCGCATTTGCTTCGGTAGGATTGGCTCTATGGGCAGCAATCGACATGCGAAGGAGATTTTTCCTGATGATGTTGGCTGTCGCCTTAATGCTTGTCGTTCGTCCGCATATGGCCGTGCTCTTGAGTTCAGCCTTGGCCATTTCAGTCATGCTCGACTCTCGAGTTTCGATTCCGCGTCGTGGGGCTATGGGGATTGTCGCCATTGCGGCAAGCGTTTTTCTGGTTCCCTTGGTGATTGGCACTTCGGGGCTGGACTCCGTCGGAGGCATTGGGGCTGTTGGTGATTATGTGGAGATGAGGCAGGGTTACAACATGGATGGTGGTGGGGGGATTGATATTGGCTCAATGTCGCTTCCGATGCAGATGTTCTCTTACTTGTTTAGGCCTTTGCCATTCGAGGCGAATAATATTCCTTCTCTGGCGGCCTCGTTAGATAACGTCATCCTGCTAGGGTTGTTCTGCTGTGCGGGTTGGGGGCTTGGGCGAGGCAAGTGGAATCTCGTTGGTGCGAATTGGATTTTTATGCTTACGTACGTCCTGTTTAGTTGGGTCCTGCTGTCTTCCACGACTGCGAATTTGGGGATATCAGTGCGTCAGAAGTGGATGTTTGTACCGATGGTAATATTCATTCTTGTTTCGATACTCGGTGTTCGGCGTGATGCTGGTCCGTTGTTTCGCATTCGATAGGGGGCATACCGCATTCTTGCCCGCGACTTTGAGGGGATTATGAGAACTTGGCTAGTCACCGGCGGCGCCGGTTTCATCGGCGGCAATTTCGTGCTGGGCGCGGTGCGCGACGGCATCAAGGTGGTGAACCTCGATGCGCTCACTTATGCGGGCAACCGCGACACGCTGGCGTCGCTCGACGGCGACGCCAACCATGTGTTCGTGCACGGCGACATCGGCGATCGCGAACTGGTCGCGCAGTTGCTGGCCGAGCATCGCCCTGATGCGGTGGTGAACTTCGCCGCGGAGAGCCACGTCGACCGTTCGATCGACGGGCCCGCGGCGTTCATCCAGACCAACGTGGTCGGCACCCTGGCCCTGCTCGAGGCGGTGCGCGACCACTGGAAGTCGCTGCAGGGCGAGGCCAGGGACGCGTTCCGCTTCCTGCACGTCTCCACCGACGAGGTCTACGGCTCGCTGGGCGAGACCGGCAAGTTCACCGAAGAAACGCCGTACGCGCCGAACTCGCCGTATTCGGCCTCCAAGGCGGCGTCCGACCACCTGGTGCGCGCGTTCCACCACACCTACGGGCTGCCGGTGCTGACCACCAACTGCAGCAACAACTACGGTCCGTACCATTTCCCCGAGAAGCTCATCCCCCTGGTCATCGCCCGGGCGCTGGCCGGCGAGGCGCTGCCGGTCTACGGCGACGGCAAGCAGGTGCGCGACTGGCTGTTCGTCGCCGACCATTGCGAGGCGATCCGCACCGTGCTGGCGAAGGGCCGGGTGGGTGAGACCTACAACGTCGGCGGCAATGCCGAGAAGCAGAACATCGAGGTGGTGAACGCGATCTGCGCGCTGCTCGACCAGCGCCGGCCGCGCGAAGACGGCTTGCCGCGGGCTTCGCAGATCACCTATGTGGCGGATCGGCCCGGCCATGACCGCCGTTACGCGATCGACGCCTCCAAGCTGCGCGACGAGCTGGGCTGGGAGCCGAAGTACGACTTCGAGCGCGGCATCGCCGAGACCATCGACTGGTACCTGGACCACCAGGACTGGGTGCAGCGGGTGCTGGATGGCTCGTATCGCCTGGAACGGATCGGGGCTTCGGCATGACGCCGCGCAAGGGAATCATCCTGGCGGGCGGCTCCGGCACCCGGCTGTATCCGATCACCAAAGCGATCAGCAAGCAGCTGCTGCCGGTGTACGACAAGCCGATGGTCTATTACCCGCTAAGCGTGCTGATGCTGGCCGGGATCCGCGAGGTGCTGGTGATCAACACCCCGCACGAACAGGCGTTGTTCCAGCACCTGCTGGGCGACGGTTCGCAGTGGGGGATGAAGATCGAGTACGCCGCGCAACCGAGCCCGGACGGGCTGGCGCAGGCGTTCCTGATCGGCCGCGAATTCCTCGCCGGCGGTCCGAGCTGCCTGGTGCTCGGCGACAACATCTTCTATGGCCACGGCCTGACCGACCTGCTGCAACGCGCCAATGCGCGGGAGCAGGGCGCCACCGTGTTCGGCTACTGGGTGCGCGATCCGGAACGCTATGGCGTCGCCGAGTTCGATGGCTCCGGGAAAGTGGTCGGACTTGAGGAAAAACCCACGCAGCCGAAGTCGAACTACGCGGTCACCGGCCTGTATTTCTACGATGGCCGCGCCAGCGATTTCGCGGCCGGACTTGCGCCTTCGCCGCGCGGCGAGCTGGAGATCACCGACCTCAACCGCTGCTACCTCGAGGACGGCTCGCTGCAGCTCGAGAAGATGGGACGCGGGTACGCCTGGCTGGACACCGGCACCCACGAATCGCTGGTCGAGGCCTCGACCTACATCGAGACCATCGAGAAGCGGCAGGGCCTGCGCGTGTGCTGCCCGGAGGAGATCGCCTACTTCAACGGCTGGATCGACGCCGACCAGTTGCGCGAACTGGCCCGCCCGCTGGCCAAGAACGGTTACGGCCAGTACCTGCTGAGCCTGCTCGAGCACGGCAGGATCCAGTGACCGCATGAAGATCATCGAAACGAAACTGCCGGGTTGCGTGGTGATCGAGCCGGCGGTATTCGGCGACGAGCGCGGCTGGTTCTACGAAGGCTGGAACGCCGCGCGCTTCGCCGAGCATGGCCTGCCCACGCAGTTCGTCCAGCACAACGTGTCGCGCTCGCAGCGTGGCGTGCTGCGCGGCCTGCACTACCAGTGGCCGGGCAACGTGCAGGGCAAGCTGGTCAGCGTGCTGGAAGGGGAGGTGTACGACGTGGCGGTGGATATCCGCCGTGGGTCGCCGACCTTCGGCCAGCATGCGGCGGCGATCCTGAGCGCGGACAACAAGCGTCATTTCTGGGTGCCGGAAGGCTTCGCCCACGGCTTTTTGACCCTGAGCGAGAGCGCCGTGTTCACCTACCTGTGCACCGCGCCCTACGATCGCGCCAGCGACAATTCGATCCGCTGGGACGACCCTCAGCTGGCAATTGATTGGCCGTTGGCGGATGTCGCGCTGTCACCCAAGGATGCGGCGGCGCCGCTGCTGGCGGAGGTGGCGGCCGAGCGACTGCCCATCTACACGAATGATTGCTGAACATTACTATGCGGATTTTACTGCTTACGCGTTACTCCAGGCTCGGGGCGAGCAGTCGCCTTCGTCATCTCCAATATCTTCCTTGTCTGCAGGCGGAAGGCTTCCAATTTGATGTCTGTCCGCTTCTAGACGATGCGTATTTGGAGCGGATGTATGCGGGTCAGAAATCTTGGAGAGCGGTGCTGCGTGCGTATGCGCAACGCGTCGTGCATTTAATCCAAGGCCAAGCATACGATGTCATCTGGGTAGAAAAAGAGTACTTCCCAATGTTGCCAGTTTGGGTTGCCCGGGCGATAGCTCCCCGTCGCGCTAAATGGCTAGTCGATTATGACGATGCCGTGTTTCACAATTACGATCTTCATTCTTCTTGGTGGGTGAAAAAAATTCTCGGCGGAAAAATCGACAGGCTTATGGCGAGCGCGGAGATAGTTACGGCAGGAAACGCATATCTTGCGGAACGAGCCCGTGCAGCGGGTTGCCGGAGAGTCGAGTTTTTACCTACCGTCATTGATCTAGAGCGTTACCCTGTCACCAAGCGACAGTCTAGAGCGGGTCCGTTGATTGTTGGTTGGATTGGATCGCCTGCGACGGCGCAGTATCTCCACGAGCTGGCACCAGCAGCAGTGAAACTCAAGGAACGTTACTCGGTCAAGTTCATTGCGATAGGCGCTCGTGCAGATCAGGTTAGTGGAACTCCATTCGAAAGCAGGCCTTGGACCGAATCGACTGAAGTTGATCAGCTGCAAGAATTTGACCTTGGAGTAATGCCTTTGAGAGACGGTCCTTGGGAGCGTGGCAAGTGTGGTTACAAGCTTATCCAGTACATGGCCGGTTCACTGCCAGTCGTCGCATCCCCCGTTGGGGTCAACCAGGACATCGTCTCGCATGGGTCAAACGGCTTCTTGGCCAATACTGAGGCAGAGTGGCTGGAGGCACTAGGTCGATTGCTGGCTGATCCGCAACTGAGGCAGGAGATGGGTGAAGCGGGGCGTTCGCGTGTGGAAGAGACCTACTGCGTGCAAGCGCAAGCCCCTCGCTTGGCGGCGTTGCTGCGCGATTTGGGGCGGTCCTGATGTGCGGATTTACGGGTTTCTGGCAACAGGACACCGGGCCTGAGGACCTGACGCGATTCGCCCGCACCATGGGCGATCGACTAATGCATCGTGGGCCAGATGACGGTGGTGTCTGGGTCGATGAGACATCGGGGCTAGCGCTTGCCCATCGCCGCCTCTCGATTGTTGATCTGAGTGCAGCCGGGCACCAGCCGATGCAGTCGGCCAGCGGCCGTTATGTGCTGGCCTACAACGGAGAGGTCTACAACCATCTCGAGCTGCGGGAGGCGCTTGGCTTGGTAAACGCTGCGCCAGCTTGGCGTGGCCAGTCCGATACCGAGACCTTGCTGGCCTGCATCGAGGCGTGGGGTCTGGAAGCTACACTGGGGCGCAGCGTCGGCATGTTTACGTTTGCCCTGTGGGACCGGCAGGAAACCACCCTGGTGCTGGCGCGTGACCGGGCAGGTGAGAAGCCGCTGTACTACGGCTGGCAGGGCAATACCTTCCTCTTCGGCTCCGAGCTGAAGGCCCTGCGCGCGCATCCGGCCTTCAACGCCGCAGTCGATCGCGGCGCACTTGTCCTATTTCTCCGGCATAACTACATCCCGGCGCCATATTCGATCCACCAAGGCATCTTCAAGTTGCCACCCGGGACGTGGCTCGAACTCGGACCAGGCCAGCGGGACGCAACACCCAGGGCGTACTGGTCGCTGGCACACGTCGCCGAGCGCGGCATGGCCGATCCGTTCAAGGGCAGTGATTCAGAAGCGGTGGACGAGGTGGCTCGCCTGATCGGCAACGCCGTGGCCGGCCAACAAGCGGCAGACGTGCCGCTGGGTGCGCTGCTCTCGGGTGGGATCGACTCCTCACTCATTAGCTCGCTGATGCAGGCGCATAGCAACCAGCCTATCCGTACCTTTACCATCGGCTTCGAGGACAAGGCGTTCGACGAGGCATCGCATGCGCGTGCGGTTGCGGAGCACCTGGGTGCCGCCCATACCGAATTGCGCCTGTCCGCCAACGATGCCCTGGCGCTGATCCCGAAGCTTCCTTCGATGTACGACGAGCCGTTCGCGGATTCCTCGCAGTTGCCCACCCACTTGGTGATGCAGGTGGCCCGCAAGCACGTCAAGGTGGCACTGTCCGGCGATGCCGGTGATGAATTCTTCGGTGGATACAACCGTTATATGTTCTTGCCGAAGGTCTGGTCCGCGTTGGGGAACTGGCCCAAGCCCTTGAGGGATAGCGGACTTGCCATTGCAGGTCTAGCGCCAGAATTTTTGGGGAAGGCCCTTGGCGCAAGTCACTTGGGCCAGAAGATCGGGAAGGTGCGACGAATTTTCCGTGGGCCAGCAGGAAGCGTGGATGACCTTTACGTGACGTTGGTCGGTGAGTGGGAGGATCCGGCTGGTATGGTGGTGGGCGGACACATGCCACCTAACTTGCTGGATGACCGCGAGCGTTGGCCCCGGGTACATGACCCTGTAGCCCGGATGATGGCTCTGGACGGATTGACTTACCTGCCCGATGACATCCTGACCAAGGTCGACCGTGCTTCGATGGCGGTCTCGCTGGAAACCCGCGCGCCCTTCCTGGATCGGGATGTGATGGAGTTCGCCTGGCGCCTGCCAATGCACATGAAGGTTAGGGATGGCAAGGGCAAGTGGATCCTGCGTCAATTGCTGGATCGCTATGTGCCGCGAGCGCTAATAGAGCGCCCAAAGCACGGCTTCGGAATTCCATTGGATGAATGGCTTCGAGGGCCTTTGCGCGAGTGGGCAGGTGACTTGCTTGCTGAAACGCGGCTCGAGTCGGAAGGATTCTTAAACCCCGATCGGGTTCAATGGACGTGGCGCGCACACTTGTCTGGCGAGGGAGACTACGGTTATCGGCTCTGGTCGATCCTCATGTTCCAGGCGTGGTTAGCGGACCAGAGCCAACCGCAATGAGACAGAACCGCGTTTTGCTAATTGCGAGCTTCGCAGAGTCAGTCACGAAGTTCCGTGGCCCGTTGATCCAGGCGATCCGAAGCAGTGGCGCAAGCGTCGATATAGCGGGTCCAGGCGTCGGAACTTTGCCGGAACTGCGGGACGCGATGGGTGGGTTGGGTGTGGGGTTTCATGATCTCCCCTTACGCCGCACCGGGACCAATCCTTTCGCAGATATCAATCTGTTTCTGTCCATTCTTCGGCTGATAAGGCGCCGTTCGCCAACAGCTACGCTGCCTTACACGATTAAACCCGTGATCTACGGGACTTTGGCCGCATGGATAGCGCGGGTGCCGGGTCGCTATGCGCTGATTTCGGGCCTTGGGTATGCGTTCACAGGATCGCGTGGGGGTGTCCTGACGAAGCTGGTGCACGGTCTCTACCGCTTCGCACTTTCCAAGACCCACAAGGTGTTCTTCCAAAACCCCGATGATGAACGGCTGTTCCGAAAACTCGGCATCCTGCCGGAATCGGTCCCATCTGTAGTTGTCAGTGGCTCTGGAGTGGATGTGGGTTGCTACGCGTTCCAGCCAATTGCCGGCCAAGCGCGACAATTCCTGATGATTGCAAGGTTGCTGGGCGACAAGGGCGTACGTGAGTTCACAGCAGCAGCCCGTCGCATCAAGACATCCGTGCCGGGTGTCAGGTTTCAGCTTGTGGGCTGGATCGACAGTAACCCCGATGCAATCCCTCAAGCCGAACTTGATGCATGGATCGCCGAAGGGGCGATTGAATTCCTCGGGAAACTGGATGACGTACGTCCCGCCATCGCAGCCAGCACCGTCTACGTGCTGCCGTCCTACCGCGAAGGCACGCCCAGAACCGTCTTGGAAGCCATGGCCATGGGCCGCCCGATCATCACGACTGACGCGCCAGGCTGCCGGGAAACAGTCATCGACGGCGAGAACGGCTTTCTGGTTCCCGTGAAGTCGGTCGACGCCCTGGTCGAGGCCATGCTGAAATTCATCGGAGATCCCACGCTCGCGCCGCGCATGGGTAGGCGCTCTCGCGAGATCGCTGAAGAGAAATACGACGTGCACAAGGTCAACGCCGTGATGCTGCGCGAAATGGGCATCGCTCCGCCGCAGGATGAGAATGCTCATGCAGCCTGAATTGTTTCCCGCGCTGATCCAGCAGGTCAGGGCCATCTATGGCGATGGCTTCATCCCCCTCCACCGCCCCGTATTCGAAGGTAACGAACGCCAGTACCTGGTCGACTGCATCGACTCCAACTTCGTTTCCTCGGTCGGCGCCAAGGTCACGGAGTTCGAGGAGCGCATCGCCGCCTTCACCGGCGCCAAGTACGCCGTGGCTACCGTCAACGGCACCGCCGCCCTCCATGTGGCGCTGCAACTGGCCGGCGTGCAGCGCGGCGACGAGGTGCTGAGCCAGGCGCTGACCTTTATCGCCACCTGCAATGCGCTAACCTACGCCGGCGCTGAGCCTGTCTTCATCGACGTAGACCGTGACACCCTGGGCCTGAGTCCAGAGGCGCTACGCCGCTGGCTGACTGCGAATGCCGACGTCCGCGAAGGGCAGGCGTACAACCGCACCACGGGCAAGCGCATCGCCGCCTGCGTGCCCATGCACACCTTCGGCTTCCCGCTGCGCATTGCCGAGGTGGTGGCAGTGTGCGACGAATACGGCATCCCCGTGGTGGAGGATGCCGCCGAATCCCTGGGCAGCTACGTAGGCAGCCAGCACACCGGCACCTTCGGCAAGTTGGCCACGCTCAGCTTCAACGGCAACAAGGTCATCACCACCGGCGGCGGCGGCATGATCATCACGGACGATGAGGTTCTGGCCAGGCGCGCCAAGCACCTGACCACTACCGCCAAGGTGCCGCACCCGTACGAGTTCGTGCACGATGAGGTGGGCTACAACTACCGCCTGCCGAATCTCAATGCGGCGCTGGGCTGCGCGCAGATGGAGCGGTTGCCGGAGATGCTGGCCATCAAGGCCGAGGTGGCCCGGCGCTATGCCGACTTCTTCGAAGGCAGCGGCATCCGCTTCGTGCAGCCGATCGAAGGCACCACCGCCAACTGGTGGCTCAACGCCATCGTGCTGGAGGACGAGGCGGCGCGCGATGCCTTGCTGGAGTACACCAACGCCCAGGGCGTGATGACCCGGCCGATCTGGCGGTTGATGTCACGGCTGGAGATGTTCAAGCACTGCCAGCACGACGGGCTGGAGAATTCGCACTGGCTGGAGGCGCGGGTGGTCAACCTGCCGTCCAGCGTGCCGGACGGGGCGATGGCAGCATTCCCCCACGTTGCTGGCGGTGCATAAAAAGTGCATGATGGCGGCATGTAGGTGGCATGGAGATGCACCATGAATGCGGTCCTCAACCTGGATCTTGCCGAACGGTTTCGCGAGCCCAACACCCCGTTCCTGTCGCCGGGGCGGGTCGGGGCGCTGTTCGGGCTGCGCGTGCAGGACCTGGCCGAACGCGCGCACGTACACCGCAACACGCCCACCGCGCGCCCGAATGCCCCCCAGTTGCAGAGGTACCTGCAGGAGATGATCCGCGTGCTGGCCGCCGCCACCGCCATGACCGGCGACGAGGCCCGCGCCGTGTTCCTGCTGCGCAACGAGCCGCTGGCGGCGTTCGGTTACAAGACGGCCGACACGCTGGTGCAGGAAGGCCGGGCGGACGCCGTGGTGGCCTATCTGGAGTCGCTGGCCGGCGGTGCCGCCGGATGATCCAGCGCACCCTGGCGCGGACCACGCATCCGGCGTGGTACCGCGTGATCGTGCCGGCTTACGCACGCACGCCTTGTTCCGGCATGGGGGCCGCGCGCCAAGGCGGCCGTTTCAACCGGCCGGGACAGGAGGCGCTCTACCTTGCCATGGAGACAGCCACCGCTTTGGCCGAGTACCAGCAGGACAACCCCTGGCTGCCGCCCGGCACCCTGTGCACCTACTTTGTCGAGGGGCTGCGCGTGGCTGATCTGGCAGCGGGCTTCGACCCGGCCCATTGGCCCCTGCTCTGGGCGGACCATGCGCTGGACTGGCGCGCCGAATGGTTCGGCCGCCGCACCGAGCCGCCCACCTGGTACATGGCCGACGACGTGGTGGCAGAAGGGCTGGACGGCATCCTCTTCCCTTCGCAGGCCCGCCCCGGTGGCACCAACCTGGTGATCTACGCCAGCTCCCTGCGCCTGTCCCACCAATTGAGCGTTTACGACCCGGACGGCAGGTTGCCGCAGGACCCACATGAACATCCTTGACCTGATCGGCCGCACCGCGCCGCTCTTCGACACCGACATCCAGCGCCACGAGGCGGAGCTTTCCGCCCTGGTGCAGTCCAGCCGCTTCCTCGTGATCGGCGGCGCCGGCTCCATCGGCCAGGCGGTGACGCGCGAGATCTTCAAGCGCAAGCCGCGTGCCCTGCACGTGGTGGACATCAGCGAGAACAACATGGTCGAGCTGGTGCGGGACATCCGCAGCACGCTGGGCTACATCGACGGTGATTTCCGAACGTTCGCCATCGATTGCGGCAGCCGCGAGTTCGCGGCGCTGCTGGCCACGGAAGCCGGCTACGACTACGTGTTGAACCTGTCCGCGCTCAAGCACGTGCGCAGCGAAAAAGACCCGTTCACCCTGATGCGGTTGATTGAGGTCAACGTGCTGAACACCATCAGCACCATTGCGCAGGCAAGGGCCGGCGGGGCGCGCAAGTATTTTTGTGTGTCTACGGACAAGGCAGCAAACCCGGTCAACATGATGGGAGCCAGCAAGCGGATCATGGAGATGTTCCTGATGCGTGCCAGCGAATCGCTCCCCATTTCCACCGCGCGCTTCGCCAACGTGGCGTTCTCCGATGGATCGCTGTTGCACGGCTTCAACCAGCGCTTTGCCAAGCGCCAACCGATCTCCGCGCCCAACGACGTGCGCCGGTATTTCGTCACGCCGCAGGAATCCGGCGAGCTGTGCCTGTCGTCTTGTCTGCTGGGGGACAACCGCGACATCTTCTTCCCCAAGCTCAGCGAACAGCTGGATCTGACCCGCTTCTCCGATATCGCCGTGCGCTACCTGCAGGCGCTGGGCTTCGAACCGTACGAATGCGCGAGCGAGGACGAGGCCCGCGGCCGCGCCAGCGAGTTGATCGCGCGCAAGCAGTGGCCGGTGTACTTCTTCGCCAGCGACACCACCGGCGAGAAGGATTTCGAGGAGTTCTACACCGGCACCGAGACGCTGGACATGGCGCGCTTCGAGAGCATCGGGGTGATCAAGAACGCGCCGGTTTACGACGACACGAAGCTGGAATACTTCCTTGCCACCATCGAACGCCTGCGTGCCCAGCCCACCTGGGACAAGCCCGAGCTGGTGGCCTTGTTCAACCACATGATCCCGGAGTTCCAGCACAAGGACACCGGCAAGTACCTCGACAGCCGGATGTAACATGCAGCGCATACTCGATATCGTCTTTTCCGGCTTGGCCCTGGTGGTGCTTTCGCCCTTGCTGGTGCCCATCGCCATCGCCCTGCGCCTCACTGGCGAGGGTGAGGTGTTCTTCATCCAGCAACGCGTGGGGCGGGGCGGGCAGCCGTTCGGGCTCTACAAGTTCGCCACCATGCTGAAGAACAGCCCGAACCTGGGCACCGGCACCGTTACGGTCAAGAACGATCCGCGCGTGCTGCCGCTGGGACGCTTCCTGCGTAAGACGAAGATCAACGAGTTGCCGCAGCTGCTCAATATCTTCAAGGGCGACATGAGCATCATCGGCCCGCGCCCGCAGACGCAGCGCTGCTTCGACGCGTTCCCGGCGCGCTCGCAGGCGGAGATCATCAAGGTGCGGCCAGGCTTGTCCGGCATCGGCTCCATCGTCTTCCGCGACGAGGAAGAGCTGATGCACGCCAGCAAGGAGCCGGAGCGCTTCTATGACGAGGTCATCATGCCGTACAAGGGTGCGCTGGAAGAATGGTACGTGGCGCACCAGGGGCTGTGGACGTATCTGGCGGCAATCTTCGTCACCGCGTGGGTGGTGTTGTTCCCGGAGTCAAGGCTGGCGTGGCGGGTGTTCCCGCAGCTGCCGGCGGTGCCGGCGGAACTGGTTGGGGCGGTTTGAGGGGGAAGCGATGCGACTCGTCTTTGATCATCGAATGTTCCAGCACATCAACGAGTCCGCCATCAAGGAGCGTGGGCGAGCGTCACGCGCGATGACTCTTGTGGAGTGGTTGCTGCAACGGCGCTGGGTTTCGGTGCCGCTGGGTTTCGGTGCCGCTGGGTATCGTGGAGCATGTTGTCGGGTTCGTGCTCGCCCTCCCGGTTCCAATTTACAGTTCTATTGTTTATGCGCTGGTAACTGGGATGCGCGGCTTGCCCCACTTCTTGGGTATGTATGTGAGGGGGCTGTACTACCGAGAAAAATTGGGCCTGATGGAGCCAAACGTCTTCATCGATCAGGGCGTGTTCTTTGCCTACCCCAAAGAAGTGGAGCTCAAGGAGTTCAGCTACATCGACAAGAACGTGATCATCATGAGTCGGACTGCAAAGGTCGGGCGGCGTGTCCACATCGCGCCTCGCGTCTTTGTCAGCGGCGGCGGGGATTTCGAGATCGAAGACTACGCCTGCATCGCAACCAATTCGAACATCATCACCTCAACGGAGGTGTTGAAGGATGGCGCGCGCTGCTCCGGCCCGATGGTCAGCGCAGATCAACGGAACGTATTTCGAGGAAGGGTGTTGATACGGAAGGATGCGTTCATTGGCGCAAACGCGACTCTGTTGCCGGGCGTAACCATCGAGCGCGGTAGTGTCATTGGGGCCGGCGTCACAGTGGCCAAGGACACGGCTCCGTGGGGGATTTACGTAGGGGCGAAAACGCAGCAATTAGGCGAGCGCCAGCCGGTCAAGTGGCCGGACAACTGATCGAGGGAATGAAATGAAGGTTCTGGTCACCGGCACCGCCGGTTTCATCGGGTCGCACGTGGCGCAGGTCTTGCTGGCGCGGGGCGACGAGGTGGTGGGGTTCGACAACCTCAACGACTACTACGACGTCAGTCTCAAGCAGGCGCGGCTGGCGCGGTTGCTGGACAAGCCGGGCTACACCCACATCAGCGCCGATCTGGCGGATCGGGCGGCGGTGGAGGAGGCGTTTGCGACGCACAGGCCGGCGCGGGTGGTGAACCTGGCCGCGCAGGCGGGGGTGCGCTACGCGGCGGAGAACCCGCACGTGTACGTGCAGAGCAACGTCACCGGCTTCCTGCACGTCCTCGAAGGTTGCCGTCATCACGATGTGCAGCACCTGGTGTATGCCTCCACCAGTTCGGTGTACGGCGCAAACCGGGCGATGCCGTTTTCCGAGCACGCGCCGGCCGAGCATCCGCTGACCCTGTACGCGGCCACCAAGAAGGCTAACGAGCAGATGGCGCACAGCTATGCGCATCTGTACGGCATCCCGTGCACGGGGCTGCGCTTCTTCACCGTGTATGGGCCGTGGGGCCGGCCGGACATGGCGCTGTTCCTGTTCACACGCGCGATCCTGGAGGGCAAGCCGATCAAGGTGTTCAACCACGGCCACCACAAGCGCAGCTTCACCTACGTGGACGACATCGTGGAGGGCGTGGTGCGCACGCTGGACCGGGTGCCGGGCAAGGACCCGGATTGGTCGGGCCAGCATCCGGACCCGGCCACCAGCGGCGTGGCGCCGTACCGCCTCTACAACATCGGCAACGAGCAGCCGGTGGAGCTGCTGCGCTACATCGAGGTGCTGGAGGACTGCCTGGGCCGCAAGGCGGTGATGGAGATGCTGCCGCTGCAAGCGGGCGACGTGCCCGACACCGAGGCCGACGTGTCCGACCTGATCGCCAACGTGGGCTATCGCCCGGTGGTGCCGGTGGAGGAGGGCGTGGCGAATTTCGTGCGCTGGTATCGGGGGTATTACGGGGTTTGAGGGTGCACCCTTCTCTCATATATGGCGCTTGACACCATATGTAGGGCATGGTGTGATACACCATATGCCCTCCGCCACTCGCGTCCTGCACGAAAAATTCGCCTTCGGCGCTGGCGTTGTGGAATTGATCGTCTGGCAGGTGCCCAAACCCGTGCCGCCGTCGGAGCATCCGTTCAAGTACCGGATGGTCTATCTGGTCGGAGGAGCGCGGATAGTCGGTTACGACAACGAGCGCGGCAAAGGCGATCACAAGCATCTGGGCGGGGACGAGCAGGGTTATACCTTCACGGACGTGGCCACCCTGATCGGTGATTTCTGGAACGATGTGAAGAGGGCAACACCATGACCAATATCTTGCGGATCAAGGTAGCCGAGCCTGTCGAGGCGAGTCTGGAACGCGCCCGGCAAGCCATGGAGGCACTGCAGCGCGGGCAGGCACCCGAACCCCACTTCGGCATCAACTTCACATCCCTGCCGCAGTTGCTGGCCGTGTTCACACCTCGTCGGTGGGAGCTGCTGGCCTATCTCAGCGAGAACGGGCCCATGACTGTCGCCGCGCTTGCCCGTGCGCTGAAGCGCGACTACAAGAACGTGCATGGCGACGTGGCCGCTCTTGCGGAGTGGATGGCGATCGAACGCGATGATCGCGGTCTGGTTTCCGTCCCTTGGGACGAGATCGACCTGCGCTTGCCCCTGCAGCACAAGGCTGCGTAGGGTTCCGGTGGGGGCGACGCAGTCTTGACGACAGCGTATCCATGCGGATACGCTGCGGCATGGCCACGTTTCTACGCACGGCTGCCTTCGATGCTTGGCTCAAGGCTTTGCGCGATCCGATAGCCAAAGCCCGCGTCATTGCCCGTATCCGTTCGGCGGAGGCGGGGAGTTTCGGGGATTGTGCGCCTGTAGGTGACGGGATTTCCGAGATGCGGATCCACGTTGGTCCGGGTTACAGGCTGTACTACTGCCAACGTGGCGAAATCACCTATCTACTCTTGTGCGCTGGCGACAAGTCCACCCAGCCAAGGGATATACGCACTGCCAAGGACCTGCTCAAGGGGTTGGAATCTTCATGAAAAACATAGCCGCTTTCGATGCAGCCGACTATCTGGACGATGACATTGTCATTGCGGAGTACCTGAATGCTGCGCTGGAGGACGCGAATCCGGATGTCTTTCTTCAGGCAATCGCGGACGTTGCGAAGGCCCGCGGCATGACCAAGCTTGCCAGGGATACCGGCCTTGGCCGCGAAAGCCTGTACAAGGCGCTCGCACCCGGCGCGAAGCCCCGCTACGACACTGTCATCAAGCTTGTGCGTGCACTTGGCATTGAATTGCATGCGCAGCCAAACCCGGTGGGACAGGTCTGAAACCAAAACGGGGCGAGGTATGCGGGGATAGATGCTGCCGAACTCCTCATGATCATGAGGATCATCACATCCGGGTTTCCGCGCATCTAGCGCACGCGCAGCATCAGCACCATCGGGTCAACCGGCGAAGCCTGGAACCCGTAGTGCTGGTAGAAGCGCTGGGCGCGTTCGTGCAGGGCGTGTACCAACAAGGCACGAACGCCGGTGTTCTGCGCAACGGTCAACGCACGGTTGACCGCATCCTGCAGTAGTGAGCTGCCCAGCTTGATGCCTTGGGCGCGCTGGTCGACCGCAAGCCTGGCCAGCATCAGGACGGGCACGGGATCGGGCATGTTCCTGCGCACGCCACCGGTGGCCAGTGCGTGCGATACCGCACCGGCGGCCACCGCGTAGTAGCCGAGAACGCTGTGCCGCGCATCGGCAACGACAAACGTGCGACTGGCTCCGCTAGCCTGGTTGGCCATCGCCCGGCGCTTGAGCCAGTCGTCCAGTACGGGCTCGCCACAGGCGAAACCGGACACGTGGTGCTTGGGCGCCAGTGGTTCCGGCGCGACAAGCTCAAGGCTCATGCCTTGTCCCAGATGGGCTTCAGGGCGAGCAGGCGCTCCAGCCCGGCATTGGGCGCGGGCGGCGCATCGAGCAGGTCCACGAACTGCTGGAAGCTGTCGGCGTTCAGCCTGAAATGAACCTGGTCCAGCACCACCGATTGGGCACGCTCGCAGGCGGCCTCCAGCATGAAGTCCGAACGATTCTTGCCCAGCAGATGGGCGGCCTGGTCGATGAGGTCGCGCTGTTCCGGCAACGCACGGAGATTGATGGCGGCGGCACGCATATATGGTTCCAGTTGTGGATACAACAGATATACAGATAGTGGCGATGTGTATATCTGTTGTCAATACAATCGGGGCGCGCAAGATCCACACCAGACCGCATCCGTACCGTTCGCTGTCCTCCATGCCGTCATGAATGACCCCGAACGGTAATATTTTCGCTTGACATCGTTGTTCTGCAGGCGCAGTTTCCCGTTCGGGAATATTTCTTCCATTGCTGCCGCCATGAACGGACTTTCTTCCCATACGGGGTCGCCCCTCGTCCTTTCCGATGCCAAGGGGCTGGGGCAGGCGGTGCGCCGCGCCCGCAAGGCGAGCGGTTTGACGCAAACGGGGTTGGCGGGTCTGGCCGGGACCGGGCCGCGTTTCATCGGCGACCTGGAGCGCGGCAAGCCTGGCGTGGAGTTCGGCAAGGTATTGGATGTGTTGGCGGTGCTGGGCTTGCGGCTGCTGTTGAGCGGGGAGGCGACATGACCGACCGGCTGGAGGTCGAACTGTTCGGGCAACCGGTTGGCGTGCTGGCGGTTTCAGGGCCGCTGCGCAGTCCGGAGGATTGGGCGTTTGCCTACAGCCCTGCCTATGTCGAATCCGGGCCGCCCGCGCTGTCGGTGAGCATGCCGGTGCGCGCCGCGCCCTGGACTGGCGCCGTGGTGCGCAACTGGTTCTGCAACCTGCTGCCGGAGGGCGCGGTGCGGCAAGCCATCGCCGGGCGCCTGCGCCTGGCGCTTGATGACGATTTCGGTTTGCTGGCGGCGATCGGCGGTGAGTGTGCGGGCGCCGTCAGCTTGCGGGTGCCCGGATTGACGGCTTCGGAGCGCGTGGAAGCGCCGCAGGACGCAGGTGAAACGGATCTGGAAACCCTGTTGTATCTGCAGGGCGATGACGCTGGCGAAGGCAGCTGGGCGCTGGCCGGAACGCCGCTGCGATTGTCGCTGGCTGGGGCACAGGACAAGCTGGCGGTTGTGGCCGAGGCCGATGGGCGCTTGCGTCTGCCGCGCGCGAATGAGCCCAGCACCCATATTCTCAAGCCGGACAGCCGCCGCTTCCGCGGGCTGCGCGATGCCGAGGCGCTGGGACTGGCGCTGGCGCGCAAGGTGGGCCTGGATGCGGCGAACGGCCGTCTGGTGGATGTACTGGGCCGGCCGGCGCTGCTGATCGAACGCTATGACCGCGCGCGCGCGCCGGGGGGTGAAGTGCAACGGCTCCATCAGGAGGATTTCTGTCAGGCGCTCGGCTACCCGGAACGCATGAAGTACGAGGGCCATGGCGGGCCGGGACTGGCGGCGTGTTCCGCATTGATCCGAAGGCTGGCGCTTGGGCCCGCGGCGGTGCAGGGCCTGCTGGACTGGGTGGTGTTCAATGCGCTGCTTGGCAATGCCGACGCGCACGCCAAGAATCTGGCGCTGCTGTGCGGCCGCGACGGTCGGCGTCGGCTGGCGCCCCTGTACGACCTGGTGCCGACGGTCTACCTGCCCACTTCGTTGG
The DNA here is from genome assembly GCF_000423885.1 of Thermomonas fusca DSM 15424. Taxonomy (GTDB): domain Bacteria; phylum Pseudomonadota; class Gammaproteobacteria; order Xanthomonadales; family Xanthomonadaceae; genus Thermomonas; species Thermomonas fusca. Next base: position 25,256 of record NZ_AUIV01000013.1, read on the forward strand.
TGGAGCGTGCGCCGGCCATGCGCATCGGCCGTGCGGCGCGCATCGACGGCATCGGCCCGGACGACTGGGCCGTGTTCGCGGAGGACGCGGGGTATCGCAAGGCCTTCGTGCTTGAGCGGGTGCGCTGGATGTCCAGCCGGATGCTGGCATTGCTGCCCGCGGTGGCTGCCGGCATCGTGAACCAGGGGGGCGATGGGGAGCGCGTGCAGCGTATCGAAACAGCAATTGCCGACAACATCGGCAGCGTGGGGTTGCACTGACGGGTTCTACCGCAACCGGATCAGCAACCTGCCCACATCATCGCGATCCGCAGCGGGCAATCCGGCCGCTTGCGCGAACCCGGGCCAGCGCGCGATGGCCGCGTCCACCTGGTCCATCAGCGTGGACGGGTTGCGGATGCTGAAGCGCGCGGCGACTTCGCGCAGGTCGTTGGCGTTGATGTCGTCGAACTTGCCGGCCACGCTCATCAAGTGGTGCTGCGTCCATTCGCCGGCGGGATTGTAGGCGTGGGTCACGTCGTAGGCGGGCGCGAGTTCCCAAGCCCCGCCTTCGCGCAGCAGGAAGGCGAAGTTCTTGGTGTGGTCGTCATGGTTCTTGCCGGCAACGTTGAAGGCCATGCGCAGGAACAGCTGCTCCATGTCACGCCCTCGCAGGCCCAGACCGTGGGCGGTGATGAACAGGGATTCGTAGGCGTGGGTGCGGCGCTGCTTGTGGCTCATGTGCTGCAGCGCGGCCAGCGTCTGCATGTGGATCTTGCGGTTGCCGTCGCGGTCGAACCGGCGCGTCATGAAGTGGGCGCGGCCGTTCTCCTCCAGCAGCCGGCACGCGCTCATGGTGATGCCGGCGGCGGTGGCCATCAGGTGGTAGGCGTATTCGCGCCGGCCGTAGCACTGGCTCTGGCCCAGTTCCTGGTCCGCGCCCATCCCGTCGAACTTCAACAGCCAGTGCTCGAAGCCCGGCGCCGCGTCGAACTGTCCGCTGCGCAGCTCACCGATGGCGGGGTTCCACGCCACCACCGCCTTGGCGCGGGCACCACCGGCGGAGGTTCCCACGCGGATGATGCTGGCCAGCGCCGCCTGCGCCTCCGGGTCGCCGGCAAGGCCGCCGTGGACCGCCTTGCGCGCCACCTCCACCAGGGCCTTCATCTCGATCGGGGCTGCGGTCTCCGTGTTGCCGCCGCGGGTGGGGCGGAACTCCAGCGCGCCCATCCCGCGCCGGCCCATGTAGGCCAGCCGGTCCAGCGCGGTCACTTCCTCCGGCCGGATGCCGTGGCTGGCCATCCAGCCGTTGATCAGCTGGTTGCCGAAATCGTCGGGCAATGCGTCGGCAAGCAGGCCGGGCAGGCGATGGAAGGCATCGGGATCCAGCGCGGGAAAGGCGAAGCGGCCCTCGGCCCGATCCAGCGGCATCATGAAAGGCGAAAGCGCGATGCCCGTGCGGCGCCAGCTGTCCGCGTACTCGAACACGTACGCGCCCAGCCTGGGATCCTGCGCCACGGCGCCGACCCGCTTGCCCCATATCCGCACCTCGATGACGTCGACGTGTTTCATGCGCGATCAGTGGCGGGTGCCGCGTTTGCGCGCGCGGTTGCCGGCGAGCAGGGCCATCGGGCTGATCGTGGGTTGCGGCGCCAGCGCGTCCAGGCTGGTCAGCGCGCCGAGGGCCTTGAGCACGCGGATCACGGTGATCAGAGATGAGCCTTCGCCAGCTTCCAGCCCGCGCAGTGCCCGCGGCGAGACGCCAGCCCGGCTGGCCAGCCCGGCCTGGGTCAGGCGCTGGCCCAGCCGCAACTGCCGCAGCCGCTGGCCCAGATCCGTTTGGATCTCTTCCGGGGTTTGGAAGGATGGAGTAGCCATGGGGCGGATTCCTGCCTCTACGCGGCCGTGGCCATCGTTGAGGGCAGGATAACGCCAAAAAATTGAAGTGTCCAATAAGGGCGGAATTCTGCCTACAAATTGGATTAATGAGGATAAGAGGCGAAAATGTGCCTCTTATCTGGATCGTCTTTGCGTGCCTTTTCGGCCAGTCGGGTCGGTCCCGGCTGCCCGTGGAGGCCACGCCATGCGGGTGGCACCGCACGGGGGAGGGAATCGCGGCGTGCGCCGCGATCCCTGTGCCCCAGACCCGTCAGCCCGCCTTGACCGGCTCGCGCAGTTCCTTGCGCAGGATCTTGCCGACGTTGCTCTTGGGCAGTTCGTTGCGGAACTCGACCAGCTTCGGACGCTTGTAGCCGGTCAGGTTCTCGTGGCAGAACGCCTTCACCTGCTCGGCGGTGAGCGCGGGGTCCTTCTTGACGATGAACACCTTCACCGTCTCGCCGGAGTGTTCGTCCGGCACGCCGATGGCGGCGACTTCCAGCACGCCCGGCATCATCGCAATCACGTCTTCCACTTCGTTCGGATACACGTTGAAACCGGACACCAGGATCATGTCTTTCTTGCGGTCGACGATGTAGAAGTAGCCCTGCGCGTCCATCTTCGCCATGTCGCCGGTGTGCAGCCAGCCCTCGGCATCCATGACCTTGGCGGTTTCCTCGGGGCGCTGCCAGTAGCCCTTCATCACCTGCGGGCCCTTCACGCACAGCTCGCCGATCTCGCCCATCGGCAGGATGCTGCCGTCCTCGCCCTTGATGCAGACGTCGGTGGACGGCACCGGCAGGCCGATGGAACCGTTGTACTCGCGCAGGTCCAGCGGGTTGATGCACACCGCCGGCGCGGTTTCGGTGAGGCCGTAGGCTTCGGCCAGGGTCACACCGGTGACCTGTTTCCACTTTTCCGCCACGGCGCGCTGGACCGCCATGCCGCCGCCCAGGGTGAGGTGCAGGCGCGAGAAATCCACCTCATCGAAACCGGGCGTGTGCAGCAGGCCGTTGAACAGGGTGTTGACGCCGGTGATGGCGGTGAAGCCGGAACTTTTCAGCTCCTTGACGAAGCCGGGCATGTCGCGCGGGTTGGTGATCAGCAGGTTGGCTGCGCCGAACTTCATGAACACCAGGCTGTTCGCGGTCAGCGCGAAGATGTGGTACAGCGGCAGCGCGGTGACGATCTTCTCCTCGCCCGGCTTGATGTTGGTGCCCACCCACGCCGCGGCCTGCTGCATGTTGGCCACCATGTTGCGATGGGTCAGCATGGCGCCCTTGGAGACGCCGGTGGTGCCGCCGGTGTATTGCAGGAAGGCCAGGTCTTCCGGTGCGTTCTTGATCTGCGGCAGCTGGTGCATGCGGCCCAGGGTGAGGACGTCGCGGAAGCGCACCGCACCCGGGATGGCGTAGTCCGGCACCATCTTCTTCACGTGCTTGAGCACGAAGTTGACGATGCTGCCCTTGGGGAAGCCCAGCATGTCGCCGAGGCCGGTGGTGATGGCGCGCACGCCCGGTACCTGGGCCAGCACTTCCTGCGCCACCTTGCCGAAGTTGTCCAGCACCACCAGTACGCTGGCGCCGGAGTCCACCATCTGGTGCTTGAGCTCGCGCGCGGTGTACATCGGGTTGGTGTTGACCACGGTCAGACCGGCGCGCAGCACGCCGAACAGGGCGATCGGATATTGCAGGCAGTTGGGCATCATGATCGCCACCCGATCGCCCTTCTTCAGCTTCAGCTCGCCCAGCAGGTAGCCGGCGAAGTCGCGGCTCAGGCGGTCCAACTCGGCGTAGGTGATCGCCTTGCCCATGTTGATGAAGGCGGTGTTGTCGCGATACTTCTGCAGCGCCGTTTCGAACACGTCGTTGATCGACGCGAACTCGTTCATGTCGATTTCGGCAGGCACGCCGGCCGGGTAATGGGCCAGCCAAGGACGGTCGAAACTCATGCACTGCTCCCCTGCGAGTGTGATCCGCCATCGGATGCGGCGGCGTATGGATTTGCGTTCGATTTGAGCATAGCCTCCCATGCCTGACAAGGCGATGCCCACGGGCAAGGGGCTGCTGCAGTGCGGCATCCGGTGAATTTCCTGCAAACGATGGGAAGGCGCTTCGGCGTGTTCGCGCTGCTGCTGGCGCTGTTCTTGACCGGTTGCAACAAGCCGGCGCCGGAGCAGGCGGTGCGCGCGCAGCTGCAGGCGCTGCAAGCCGCCATCGATGCGCGCGATGCCGCTGCCGTGGAGGCGCTACTGGCCGATGATTTCATCGGCAACGACGGGTTGGATCGACGCGGCGCCAAGCGGTTGGCGGCAGGAATCTTCCTGCGTTACCGCGATGTCGGGGCGAAGCTGGGCCCGGTTGCAGTGGAATTGCGTGGCGACGCCGATGCGGTGGCCCGCTTCAACCTGCTGGCCACCGGCGGCGTTGGCGGCTTGCTGCCGGAACGCGGGCAGGCATATCGCGTGGAAACCGGCTGGCGCTATGTCGACGGCGAATGGAAATTGCGCAGCGCCGGCTGGAAGGCGGCGCTGTAGGCCGCCGCCTTCCGCTACCGGTCGATGGCGCTTATGCGCTCGCCGGGCGTGCTGCCAGCTGCCGAAGCACGTACTGCAGCAGGCCGCCGTGGCGGGCGTATTCCACTTCCTTTGGGGTCAGCAGCAGCACGTCCACCTCGAACACGATCCTGGTGCCGTCGATGCGGGTGGCGGTGACGGTGGCGGTCTTGGTGCTGCCGTCGGCCAGGCCGCTGACGGCGTAGGTCTCGGTGCCGCTCAGCCCCAGGCTGGTGGCGGTCTGGCCGTCCTTGAACTGCAGCGGCAGCACGCCCATGCCCACCAGGTTGCTGCGGTGGATGCGCTCGAAGCTTTCCGCGATCACCGCCTTCACCCCCAGCAGCAGGGTGCCCTTGGCGGCCCAGTCGCGGCTGGAGCCGGTGCCGTATTCCTTGCCGGCGATCACCAGCAGCGGCGTGCCGTCGGCCTTGTACTTCATCGCGGCATCGAAGATCGCCAGTTTCTCCGGCGGCTGCGCGCCGAAATACAGCGTGTTGCCGCCTTCCTCGCCGCCGAAGAAGCGGTTCTTGATGCGGATGTTGGCGAAGGTGCCGCGCACCATCACGTCGTCGTTGCCGCGGCGGCTGCCGTAGCTGTTGAAGTCCTGCGGGGCCACGCCGCGAGCCATCAGGTAGCGGCCGGCCGGCGAATCCTTCTTGATGCTGCCGGCCGGGCTGATGTGGTCGGTGGTGATGGAATCGCCGAAATAGCCCAGCACGCGCGCGCCGGCGATGTCGTCGATGCTGCCCACCGCCATGGTCATGCCGTCGAAGTAGGGCGGGTTCTTGATGTAGGTGGAGTCGCCGCTCCACGCATACAGCTGGCCGTCGGGCGAGGCGATGCCGTTCCAGCGCGCATCGCCCTTGAACACGTCGGCGTAGTTGGACTTGAACATGTCCGGGCCGATGGTGGCGGCGATGGTGGAATGGATCTCCGCGCTGGCCGGCCAGACGTCCTTCAGGTACACCGGGTTGCCATCGCGATCATTGCCCAGCGGTTCGCTGGTCAGATCCACGGTGGTGCTGCCGACCAGCGCGTAGGCCACCACCAGCGGCGGGCTGGCCAGGTAGTTCATTTTCACTTCGGCGTGGATGCGGCCTTCGAAATTGCGGTTGCCCGACAGCACCGAGGCCACGCACAGGTCGCCGGCGGCAATGCCGGCGCTGACTTCCACCGGCAGCGGCCCGGAGTTGCCGATGCAGGTGGTGCAGCCGTAGCCCACGGTGTAGAAGCCGATCTTCTCCAGCTCGTCCAGCAGGCCGGCCTTCTGCAGGTAGTCGGTCACCACCCGCGAGCCAGGTGCCAATGAGGTCTTCACCCACGGCTTGCGGGTCAGCCCGCGCGCGGCGGCATTGCGGGCCAGCAGGCCGGCCGCCACCATCACCGCGGGATTGGAGGTGTTGGTGCAGGAAGTGATGGCGGCGATGACCACGGCGCCGTCCTTGATCCGCATGTGCTTGCCGTCGATGGCGATGTCGGCCTGGCCCTTGCCATGCTGTTCGTTGCCGACTGCGGCGCCGCCGCCTTCGGCGATGAAGTCGGCCACCTCCTCGCTGCGCTTGTCGCGTGCGGAGGTCAGCACCGCGATCGCGGCGCGGCTGTTGTCGGGCATCTGCGGCAACAGCACCCGGTCCTGCGGCCGCTTGGGGCCGGCCAGCGAGGGCCGCACCGTTGCCATGTCCAGCGCCAGCATCGAGCTGTACTGCGCATGCGGGCTGTCCGGCGCGTGCCACAGGCCCTGCGCCTTGGCATAGGCCTCGACCAGCGCGATCTGCGCTTCGCTGCGCCCGGACAGGCGCAGGTAATTGAGCGATTCGGCGTCGATCGGGAAGATCGCGCAGGTGGCGCCGTATTCCGGCGACATGTTGCCGATGGTGGCGCGGTCGGCCAGCGGCAGGTGCTGCAGCCCGTCGCCGTAGAACTCCACGAACTTCCCGACCACGCCGTGCTGGCGCAGCATCTGGGTGACGGTCAGCACCAGGTCGGTGGCGGTGGCACCTTCCGGCAGCCGGCCGGTGAGCTGGAAGCCCACCACCTGCGGGATCAGCATCGACGAGGGTTGGCCCAGCATCGCCGCCTCGGCCTCGATGCCGCCCACGCCCCAGCCCAGCACGCCGATGCCGTTGACCATGGTGGTGTGGCTGTCGGTGCCGAACAGGGTGTCGGGGAAGGCCCACAGCTCGCCGTCGATCTGCCGGGTCATCACCACCCGCGCCAGGTACTCCAGGTTCACCTGATGGACGATGCCGGTGTTGGGCGGCACCACCTTGAAGTCTGCAAATGCTTTCTGGCCCCAGCGCAGGAAGCCGTAACGCTCGGCATTGCGCTCGAATTCGATGCGGCCGTTGATTTCAAGCGCGTCCGGGCGGGCGAAAGCGTCCACCTGCACCGAGTGGTCGATGACCAGTTCGGATGGAATTTGCGGGTTGATCTGCTCGGGCCGGCCGCCCAGCTTGACCACCGCGTCGCGCATCGCGGCCAGGTCCACCACGCAGGGCACGCCGGTGAAGTCCTGCAGGATTACCCGGCCCGGCATGAACGCGATCTCGGTGTCCGGCAGCGCCTTCGGGGTCCACTTCGCCACCGCCTCGATATGCGCTGGCAGCACGCTCACGCCGTCTTCGTGGCGGAGCAGGTTCTCCAGCAGGATCTTCATCGACCAGGGCAGGTGCTTCAGGTCGAAGCGTTCGCCCAGCGCCGGCAGGCTATGGAAAGCGTAGTCTTGGCCGTTAACGTTGAGCGTGGCGCGGGTGGCGAAGGTATTGCTCATGGACGTGCTCCCGGAAATGCGTGGCGGCGTCCGCGTGCATCCGGACGCTGAAAAAAAGCGGGGGGTCCCCGCGACATCTTGCGGTTCCAATGTTAAGCCGGATTGAAAAGGGGCGAGGTTCGGTGATGAAACCCACGCGGGCAATCCACTTCAAGACCGGCCCACGTGCCGGCGCAATGCTGGCGGTGTTGCTGGCAGCGCCACCCACGCACGCCGCGGGCGGGCAGGGCAGCAGCGTGTGGCCGTGGGCACTCTTGCTGTTCGCGCTGTCGGGGGCCGGGGCCGCGTGGGTCTGGGGCCTGCGTGAGCGCCGTGAGCGCGAGCGCCTGCAGGGGCAGCTGGACGAATACGCCACCAGCATGCGCCAGCAGGGCGAACAGCTGCAGGCGGCGCGGCGGGAACGCGAAGGACTGGTCGAGCGCCTGCAGCAGCAGGCGGTGGAGTTCGGCCGCCAGGCCCATGAGGACGGCCTGACCGGGCTGCCCAACGGGCGCGCCTTCGACGAGGGCTTTGCCCATCATTTCGCCCGCTCCAAGCGCCATGGGCAGGCGCTGAGCCTGATGCTGCTGGACCTCGACCACATCCGCCAGATCAACGACAACTGGTCGCATGCGATCGGCGATGAGGTGCTGGCCGAGGCCGCGCGGCTGCTGCGCTCGGTCTGCCGCACCTCCGACCTGCCGGCGCGGCTGGGCGGCGATGCCTTCGCGGTGATCCTCACCGATACCGACATGGAAGGCGCCAAGCGCTTCAGCCAACGCCTGCACGCCGCCTTCGCCAGCTGCAGGAGTTGGCATACCGCCGCGGCCGGCCCGAACTACGTCAGCTTCAGCGCCGGCCTGGTGCAGCTGGGCGAGGACGACATGGCTCCGGCGCAGCTGCGCCAGCGCGCCGACCGGGCGCTGTACCTGGCCAAGCACGCCGGCGGCGCCCGCACCAGCCTGGGCTGAATTCGCGCGGGGCAGGGCGGTTTCGTGGCGGCCGGCAGATCGAGCAGGTGACCGTATGGCGTGAGGCGCCGGCCGGGCTTCCGCTTGCCGGGCGGTTTAGAGTATGCATCGAAAAGTATGTATAATTCGGGCCTACCCAAAGCGCAGGGCTGCCCATGGAAGCCACCGTCGCGGAGCGCGGCCAGATCACCCTGCCGAAGGCGGTGCGTGATGCCCTGGGGCTGACCAAGGGCAGCGTGCTCAAGGTCGAACTGGACGGCGGCCGCATCGTCCTGAGCAAGCATGTCGACGACGCCATTTCGCGGGTGCGCGGCAAATTCGCGCTGGACGCCGGCGGCAAGGGCAAGCCCGCGTGATCGCCGTCGACGCGCCGGTGCTGGTCGAGCTGCTGGCCGACGGCGTCCATGCCGACGCCGTGGAGACGACCCTGCGCCAAGCGCTGGGCGCCGGCCGGGTGGTGGTCAGCGACGCTGCATTGGCGCAGCTGTCCGCCGCGCTGCGCAACGGCGCCGACGCACTGGCTGCGCTGGAGGAAATGGGCATCCATTACAGCGCGGTGGAATCCAAGTCGGCGCTGCGCGCCGGCGAGATGCAGCGCCGCCAGCGCCAGCGCGGCGGCGAACCGCGCCCGATTTCCGACTTCCTGGTCGGTGCCCACGCGCTGCTGCAGTGCGATGCGCTGATCACCTTCGACGCCGAGTTCCATCGCGATTACTTCAAGGGCCTGAAGTTGATCGTCCCCCGGGACTGACGGCCCTCTCCACACGTAACACCTGCCAAGGAAACCCCCACATGCTCGCCGCCTACCGCCAACACGAAGCCGAACGCGCCGCCCTCGGCATCCCCGCGCTGCCGTTGACCCCGCAGCAGACCGCCGACCTGATCGAACTGCTGAAGAACCCGCCCGCAGGCGAGGGTGCATTCCTGCTCGACCTGCTGGTCAACCGCGTGCCGGCCGGCGTGGACGACGCCGCCAAGGTCAAGGCCAGCTACCTGGCCGCGCTGGCGTTCGGTAGCGAGGTAAACCCGCTGATCCCGCGCGCGCGCGCCACCGAACTGCTGGGCACCATGCTGGGCGGCTACAACGTGGCGCCGCTGGTGCAGCTGCTGGACGACGCCGAAGTGGGCGGCGTGGCCGCCAATGCGCTCAAGCACACCCTGCTGGTGTTCGATGCCTTCCACGACGTGCAGGACAAGGCCAAGGCCGGCAATGCCAACGCCCAGGCCGTGCTGCAGAGCTGGGCCGACGCCGAGTGGTTCACCAGCAAGCCGGAAGTCCCGCAGAGCCTGACCATCACCGTGTTCAAGGTGCCGGGCGAAACCAATACCGATGATCTGTCGCCGGCGCCCGACGCCACCACCCGCCCGGACATCCCGATGCACGCGCTGGCGATGTTGAAGAACAAGCGCCCCGATGCGCCGTTCGTGCCGGAGGAAGATGGCAAGCGCGGCCCGATCGGCGCCATCCTCAAGCTCAAGGAAAAGGGCCATACCGTGGCCTACGTGGGCGACGTGGTCGGCACCGGCTCCAGCCGCAAGTCCGCCACCAACAGCGTGCTGTGGTGGACCGGCAACGACATTCCGCACATCCCCAACAAGCGTGATGGCGGCGTCTGCCTGGGCAGCAAGATCGCGCCGATCTTCTACAACACGATGGAAGACGCGGGCGCGCTGCCGATCGAACTGGACGTCTCGCAGATGAACCACGGCGACGTAATCGAGCTGCGTCCGTACGAAGGCAAGGCGCTGAAGGACGGCAAGGAAATCGCCAGCTTCGAGCTGAAGTCCGAAGTGCTGCTGGACGAAGCCCGCGCCGGCGGCCGCATCCCGCTGATCATCGGCCGCGGCCTGACCGCCAAGGCGCGCGAAGCGCTGGGCCTGCCGGTGACCGATCTTTTCCGCCTGCCGGTGGTGCCGCCGGATACCGGCAAGGGCTTCACCCTGGCGCAGAAGCTGGTCGGCCGCGCCTGCGGCCTGCCGGAGGGCAAGGGCATGCGCCCGGGCACCTACTGCGAGCCGCGGATGACCTCGGTGGGCAGCCAGGACACCACCGGCCCGATGACCCGCGACGAGCTGAAGGACCTGGCCTGCCTGGGCTTCAGCGCTGATCTGGTGATGCAGTCGTTCTGCCACACCGCCGCCTATCCGAAGCCGGTGGACGTGAAGACCCACCACACCCTGCCGGAGTTCATCTCCACCCGCGGCGGCGTGTCGCTGCGTCCGGGCGACGGCATCATCCACAGCTGGCTCAACCGCATGCTGCTGCCCGACACCGTGGGCACCGGCGGCGACAGCCACACCCGCTTCCCGATCGGCATTTCGTTCCCGGCCGGCTCCGGCCTGGTGGCGTTCGCCGCCGCCACCGGGGTGATGCCGCTGGACATGCCGGAATCGGTGCTGGTGCGCTTCAAGGGCGAGATGCAGCCGGGCGTGACCCTGCGCGACCTGGTCCACGCGATCCCGCTGTACGCGATCAAGGCCGGCCTGCTGACCGTCGAGAAGAAGGGCAAGAAGAACATCTTCTCCGGCCGCATCCTCGAGATCGAAGGCCTGCCGAACCTGAAGATCGAGCAGGCGTTCGAGCTGGCCGACGCGTCCGCCGAGCGTTCCGCGGCGGCCTGCACGGTGCGCCTGGACAAGGCGCCGATCATCGAATACCTCACCAGCAACGTGACCCTGCTGAAGTGGATGATCGCGGAAGGTTATGCGGATGCCCGCACCCTGCAGCGCCGCATCGAGAAGATGGAGGCCTGGCTGGCCGATCCGCAGCTGCTGGAAGCCGACGCCGATGCCGAATACGCGGCAGTGATCGAGATCGACCTGGCCGACATCAAGGAGCCGATCGTCTGCTGCCCGAACGATCCGGACGATGCCAAGACCCTGTCCGACGTGGCCGGCGCGCAGATCGACGAGGTGTTCATCGGTTCGTGCATGACCAACATCGGCCACTTCCGCGCCGCGGCCAAGCTGCTGGAAGGCAAGCGCGACATCCCCACCCGCCTGTGGATCGCGCCGCCCACCAAGATGGACGCTGCCGAGCTGACCAACGAAGGCCACTACGGCACCTTCGGCGCGGCCGGCGCACGCATGGAGATGCCCGGCTGCTCGCTGTGCATGGGCAACCAGGCGCAGATCCGCGAAGGCAGCACCGCGATGTCCACCTCGACCCGCAACTTCCCGAATCGCCTGGGCCGCAACACCAACGTGTACCTGGGTTCGGCCGAGCTGTCGGCGATCTGCGCGCGCCTGGGTCGCATCCCGACCCGCGAGGAGTACCTGGCCGACATCGGCGTGGTCAACGCGAACGGCGATGCGATCTACCGCTACATGAACTTCGACCAGATCGCGGACTACCAGCAGGTGGCGGCGACGGTCGCGGCGTAAGCGTTCTCCGCTCCATGTGGGACAAGCAAACGCCCGGCATTGCCGGGCGTTTCTTTTGGCGACTGGTGATCAGCGCGGGCTGTCGTGGGTTCCCGCAGCGTTCCCCGCCGGGCCGGCGCCGCTGCGAATGTCCTCCGGCATCGGCGTGAACGCCGCTGCCTCCTCCTTGATTTCGCAGCAGCGCCGGCCCGACGGGGAACGTCACGGAATTACGTGGCGGCGGAGGGGAGGGCGGTGTTTCTCACCTGATGACGGTATCGCCTGATCAATGGGCGGGGTGTGTGACGTTGCTCCGGATCGCGATTTCATCGGGTGCGTGCGGTGGCGGGTGGGTGCGGCGCCGAAATCAAGGAGGAGGCAGCGGCGCCGGCGCCGATGCCGGGGGACATTCGGCGCTGTACCTGCCGGCCAGCGCACGCTGCGATAGAGACGCGTCGCAATCCGCGAATCACGACGCAGCCATCCCGCAACGAACAAGGTATGGTGTGCGGCCGTTTGCCAGACCACACCCTACGACTCCGCAATGACCACCAGGCCGCCGCTCGCCCCCTCCGGGAAACTGTTCGTTGCCATCGCGTTGATCGAGGCGTTGACCTGGACCGGGCTGCTGGTCGGCATGTACCTGAAGTACGTCAGCGGCACCACCGATCTGGGCGTGTGGCTGTTCGGGCGCCTGCACGGTGCGGCGTTCCTGGCTTACGTGGTGATCTGTTTCATCGTCGGTTCGCGGCTGCGCTGGCCGATGTGGGCGCTGCTGCTGGCCGTGCTGGCGGCGATCCCGCCGCTGGTCACCTGGCCGCTGGAACTCTGGTATCGGCACCGCGGGCTGCTGTCCAACCGTTGAAGCCACGTGCCTCGCGGCGCTGCCGCGAGACGTTGCGCGTACGGGTCAGGCGACCTTGCGCACGCGCTTGGACAGTTCGATGACCTTGGCCATCTCGCCCTGCAGGTATTCCTCGGTGATCGCCACGGGCGCGGCCTGGGTCTTGGTGGACAGGCTGCCCACGTCCACGATCAGCGCCACCCGGCCGTCGCCGAGGATGGTGGCGCCGGCCACGCCGGCGATGCGGCGGTAGTTGCGCTCCAGGTTCTTGACCACCACCTGCTGCTGGCCCAGCAGCTCGTCCACTTCCAGCGCCAGCCGCTGGCCTTGGCTCTCCACCACCACCGCGATCGGCTGGGCGTCGGTGCGGGTGGCGGGCAGGCCGTAATGGTTGGCGAGGTCGAGCAGCGGCACGTAGTCCTCGCGCACGCGCAGCAGGCGCGAGTCGCCGGCCACCGTCTTGATGTGGTCGGCCGCGGGCTGCAGCGATTCCACCACCACGTTCAGCGGCAGGATGAAGACTTCGCCACCCACCGCCACGGTCATGCCGTCGAGGATGGCCATGGTCAGCGGCAGGCGGATCGAGACGGTGGTGCCTTCGCCGTGGCGGCTGCGGATTTCCACCTGCCCGCCCAGCGCGTTGATGTTCTTGCGCACCACGTCCATGCCGACGCCGCGGCCGGACAGATCGGTGAGCGCTTCGGCGGTGGAGAAACCGGGCGCGAACACCAGATCCCACACCTGCGCGTCGGTGGGATTTTCCGGCAGCGGGATGCCGCGCTCGGTGGCCTTGGCCAGGATCCGCTCGCGGTTGAGGCCACGGCCGTCGTCACCCACTTCGATGATGATGTGGCCACCCTGATGCGCGGCCGACAGGGTCACCGTGCCGGCCTCGGGCTTGCCGGCGGCGATGCGCTGCTCGGTGGTTTCCAGGCCGTGGTCGATGGCGTTGCGCACCAGGTGCACCAGCGGGTCGACGATCTTCTCGATCACGCCCTTGTCCAGCTCGGTGCCTTCGCCGGAGGTCTTGAGGTTGACCTTCTTGCCCAGCCGCGAGGCGATGTCGCGCACCATCCGCGGGAAGCGGCTGAACGCGAAATCCACCGGCAGCATGCGCACCGACATCACCGCTTCCTGCAGGTCGCGGGTGTTCCGATCGAGCTGGCCGAGACCGGCCAGCAGCTGCTCGTGCAGGCCGGGATCGAGTTCGGCCGAGCGCTGCGCCAGCATGGCCTGGGTGATGACCAGCTCGCCGACCAGGTTGATCAGTGCATCGACCTTGTCGACCGCCACGCGGATGGTGGTTTCGCCGGCGTCATGGCGGGCGTTGCTTGCAGCTGCCGCAGGCGCGGCGCTGGCAGGCGCGGGCACTTCCGCCGCGGCAGGCACGGCGGCGGCCACTGCCGCGGCAGGCGGCGTCGCTGCAGGAGTTGCGGCAGCCGCCAGCGGTTCGATATTGAGGGTGCACTGATCCTCGACCCACGCGAACGTGTCTTCGATGGCCGAGCGCTTGACGTTGCCGATCAGCTGCAGGTCCCAGGCCAGCCAGGCTTCGAACGGATCGAGTTCGGCGAACGGCGGCAGTGCGTCGTCGCGGCAGGCGACCTTCAGTTCGCCCAGCTGCTCCAGTTCACGCAGCATGCGCAGCGGGTCGTTGCCGCTGAGGAACAGCGAGCGCTCCGGCTCGAAGCTGATCGACCAGCCCTGCGGGTCGGCGCTCGCGGCCGGTGCGGCTGCCGCCGCGATCGGCGCGGCGATGTCGGCAGCGGCGCCTGCGCCCGACAGCAGGCGCTCCAGCTCGGCGCGCGCGCGCGCCAGCATGGCCTGGTCGATGGCGTCGCCGTGTTCGGCTGCGGCCAGCAGCATGCGCAGCGCATCCACCGAGCCCAGCAGGGCGCTGATGGCCACGCCCTCGAGCGTGCGCTTGCCGCTGCGGGCTTCGTCCAGCAGGGTTTCCAGCAGGTGGGTCAGGTCGGCGATGGCGGTGAAGCCGAAGGTGGCGCTGCCGCCCTTGATCGAATGCGCGGCGCGGAACACCACGTGGATGGTGTCGCCGCCGCCGCCGCCGGATTCCATGTCCAGCAGTCCGGCTTCCATGGCGGCGAGGTTTTCGCGGCTTTCTTCGAAGAAGGTGGCGTGGAAGCGGGTGATGTCCATGGATGCCCCGAGACGGCTTAGCCGAGAACCTTGCGAACGGTGGCGAGCAGCTGCTCGGGATCGAACGGCTTGACCAGCCAGCCGGTGGCACCGGCGGCCTTGCCTTCGCTCTTCTTGTCGACGCCGGACTCGGTGGTGAGCATCAGCAGCGGGGTGAACTTGTAGCTGGGCAGGGCGCGCAGCTGGCGGATCAGTTCGATCCCGTCCATCCGCGGCATGTTGACGTCGGTGATCACCGCGTCGAACTTCTGTGTCTTGGCCACTTCCAGCGCGGCAATGCCGTCCTCCGCTTCCTTGACGTTGTAGCCGCCGCCGGACAGGGCGAAGGCCACCATCTGGCGCATGGAGGTGGAATCGTCGACGATCAGAAGGTTTGCACTCACGCGGTGTCTCCGGGGGCGGGATCGACACCCAGGCTGGCCGCGAGCGCGAGCTGGCGCGCGGCTTCCACCAGGGTGGGAGAGGGAAGGGTAATGGTGGTGACGCGGCCGCGCGCGGCGCGGTCGCGCATGAAGGCGTGCAGCAGCTGCAGCCCGGCAGTGTGCACGCGGCGCACCTCGGCGCCGGACAGTTCCAGCACTTCGTCGTCGAAGTGCGACTGCAGCGCCGCTTGCAGGTCGGCGACCTGTTCGATGCCGAGGTCGGCTTGCAGTGACAATGGCATTGGACGTCTCGTGAGGGGCTTGATCCCGGACTGTTTAACGGCGCGGCGCGCCGCGACTTGAGGGGGGCGGAACGAACTGCGCGTCAGTGCACAGTTTGCACTGCCCGGCCTCAGTCGAACACCACGCGTGCATCCAGCAGCACGGTGGGCGGTGCGCCCGGCGTGCGTGCGATGCCCATGCCGATGCGGTCGCGCACGCCGGGAGGCGGCGGCTCGATCTGCGGGGTGTCGAGGGTGACCACGTCGGTGACCGCGGTCACCATCAGGCCCACCAGCTCGTCCTGGTGTTCCAGCACCACGATGCGGGCGCGTTCGTCGGGCTCGACCGGCCTGCGGCGCAGCCAGCGGCCAAGGTCATGCACCGGCACCACCCGGCCGCGCAGGTTCATGACCCCCAGCAGCGACGGCACCGCGCCGCGCACCGCGATCACCGGCGCCAGCCGCACCACTTCCTGCACCCGCAGCAGCTCGACCGCATAGCGGTCGTCGCCCACCGCCACCCGCAGCCAGCGCTGGCCGACCGGCGCGGCGACCGCCACCCGGTCCTCCTCGGGCTCGGCCATCGGTGGCATGGGCGTTGGCGCACGCGCGGCGGGGATGGCCTGCTGCAGGGGCTGCGATGCCGCCTCGGGGCCGGCGGAGATCGCGGCGACGGCGGGCGACGGCTGCACGCAATCGAACACCACGTCGTCGTCTGGCCAGGCGTCGACGTCCGGCTCGGGAAGATCGCGCGCATCGGCTTCGGGCAGCGCATCGACGTCGATGGCGGCCTCGGCTTCCATCGCGACGGGGCGTTGCGGTGCGTCCGCGCACCCGGCGTCCGACGCCGGCAATACTTCAGGTTCCGGTTCGGCCAGCGCGGTGGGTGCTTCGACCGCGGGCGATGGCGGCGACAGCGGCATCGCCAGCAGCGAGTCGACGTAGGCATCGACCATCGCGCCGTCGTCCTGCTGGCTGGCCAGGATGGTTGCCTGCGCGCTCATGCGGCCTCCTGTTCGGCGGGGGCGGTGTCCAGCAGCCATTGCATGGCGTGTTCGTAGGCGATCAGGCCGCGCCCGTACATGTGTTCGCGGCTGCCCAACGCGTCGGCGTCGCGCAGGCGCGTGTCGACCGGGATCGGGTGCGGACAGGCGCCGGCACCGGGGTGCGACTGTAGCTGTTCCAGGGTCTGCTGGCCGGTGCGCGTGCGCTTGTCGAACAGGGTGGGCAGGATCTGCCGCAGCAGCGGGCGCGCGCGCGAACGTTCCACCATCGCCGCGGTGTGCAGCATGCCGGCCAGGCCGTGCAGCGCCAGTGGATCGGTCTGGGTGGGCACGATCAGGCGGTCGCAGGCGGCCAGCGCGTTGACCAGCAGCAGGCCGAGGGTGGGCGGACAGTCCAGCAGGGCGTAGTCGTGGCCGTCGGGTTCGGCCTGCAGCGCACGTCCCAGCGCAAGGCCGAGGCCGGGCTGGGTGGCGCTGCGCCGTTCCAGCGTGGCCATGGCTGGCTGCGCGGCGACCAGGTCGATGCCCGGGTAGCCGCTGGGCCGGGCGACCTCGGAAATATTCTTGTCGTTGAACAGCTCGTAGGTGCCCACCGGCGGCGGCTCGGTGGGCACGCCGAAGGCACGGGTCAGCGAGCCGTGCGGATCAAGGTCCACCAGCAGCACGCGGTTGCCGGCATCGGCCAGGCTGCGCCCCAGGCACAGCGTGCTGGTGGTCTTGCCTACCCCGCCTTTCTGGTTGGCGATCGCCCACACGCGCATCACTGCTTGCTCCCGATTGCGGCCGCGGCGCCGGCGGGCTGGGCCGCGCCGCGCATGTCCAGGCCTTCCATCACGCTGTCGACCCCGCGCGAACTGGCAAGGATCACCAGTTCCACCCGCCGGTTGGCGCTGCGGCCGGCCACGGTGCCATTGTCGGCGATCGGCTGGTATTCGCCATAGCCCATCGACGCCAGCCGCTCTGGCGCAATGCCGGAATCGATCAGCTCGTAGACCACATTGGTGGCGCGTTCCGCCGACAGGTCCCAGTTTGAGCGGAACTGCGCGGTGCGGATCGGCTGGTTGTCGGTATAGCCTTCCACCCGCACTGCGTTCGGCGCCTTGCGCAGCACGCCGGCAAGCTGGCGGATGGTGCCCAGCGCGGCGGCGCTGGGGGTGGCGACGCCGCTGGCGAACAGCAGGTCGCTCTGGATTTCCACCGCCAGGAAGTTCGCGCCGCGGCGCACCCGTACCAGGCCGCTGGCGACCAGGCCGGACAGGGCCTTTTCGATCTCGTCGCCCAGCGCCTGCAGCTGCGCCTGGCTGGCCTGGGCATTGGCGGCGGCCTGCGGCTGGTTCTGCTGTTCGCGCCGGCTGACCGGCATCGGAACCTCGACGCGGCTGGGCTGGGCCGGGCCGCGGCGCGCGCCGGTGTCGATCACCGAAGGATGGTCGAAGTCGCCGCCGCGCAGCTGCACCTGGCCAACCTGGACCGGCTTGATCGAACGCGGCGGGCCGCCGAACGCGGCGGAGAGGGAGTCCGCCACAACCCGGTACTTGCCCTCGTTGAGCGAGGAGATCGCGTACATCACCACGAAGAACGCCAGCAGCAGGGTGAGCAGGTCGGCATACGGGATCGCCCACGCTTCGTGGTTGAGGTGATCTTCGTGTTGGTGGCTGGGGCGGCGGGCCATGGCTGCGGCCCCTCAGTGCAGGAAGCCGTTGAGGCGGCTTTCGAGGTTGCGCGGGTTCTCGCCTTCGGCGATCGCGATCAGGCCTTCGATCAGCATTTCACGCTCGACCTGCTGGCGATGGATCACGCCCTTGAGCTTGGAACACATCGGCAGGAACATCAGGTTGGCCGCGCCGATGCCGTAGATGGTGGCGGTGAACGCAGCGGCGATGCCGTGACCGAGCTTGCTGGGGTCGCTGAGGTTCTTCATCACCGCCATCAGGCCCAGCACCGCGCCGATGATGCCCATGGTCGGCGAATAGATGCCCATGCCCTCGAACACCTTGGCGGCGGCGGTGTCGCGGTGCTGCTGCGCCTGAGCCTCGATCTCCAGCATCTGCCGCATGGTTTCCGGCTCCACCCCGTCCACCACCATTTGCAGGCCCTTGCGCAGGAACGGATCGGCCAGCTGGTCGAGTACCGGCTCCAGCGCCAGCAGGCCCTGCTTGCGCGAGATGGTGCTCCATTCCACCATCCGCGCGATCAGGCCGGCATGGTCCTGCGGCGGCGGGAAGAACACCCAGCGCACGATGCCCAGCGCGCGCCGGAAGGTGTGCATGGGGGTCTGCAGCAGGATCGCGGCGATGGTGCCGACGATGACGATCATGAAGGCGGCGGGCGACCACAGGCCGGACAGGCCCGCGCCCTTGAGGATGCTGCCGCCTACAAGGGCGACCAGTCCGAGGATCGCGCCGATGACACTGAGGATATCCATATGTCCACGCTAACGGCTGCGCGCGGTGGCGCTTGAGCCGCGCTGCGCGGATTCGAGCAGTGCGTCCACATCCAGGATCAACGCCATGCGGCCGTCGCCGACCAGGCTGGCACCGGCGTAACCGGGCAGTCCGCGCAGGCTGCGCGGCAGCGCCTTGATGACCACTTCCTCGCGGCCCAGCACATGGTCCACCAGCATGCAGAAGCGCTGTTCGCCGGCCTGCAGCACCACCCCGCGGGTGGCATCGGTCACGCCCTTGCCCTTGCCCAGCCACTCGCGCAGCGACAGCACCGGCAGCGGACGTTCGCGCAGGTCGAGGATCTTCTGCCCGTCCATCCACATCACCTGGCTGTCGTCATGGGTGACCACTTCGATCACCCGCACCAGCGGCAGCGCATAGACGTCGTCATCCAGTTCCACCAGCAGGGTGGGCAGGATGGCCAGAGTCAGCGGCACGCGAATGATGAAGCGCGAGCCGCGGCCGAGCTCCGACTGGATCTGCACCTGGCCGGACAGCTCGCGGATCTTGGACTGCACCACGTCCATGCCGACCCCGCGCCCGGACAGGTCCGAGACCTCGGTACGGGTGGAGAAACCCGGCAGGAACAGCAGCGAAAGGCACTCGTCCTCCGACAGCCGGCCGGCGCTTTCGCTGTCGATCAGGCCCTTGCGGATGGCGCTGCGGCGGATCGTCTCGGCGTCGATGCCGGCACCGTCGTCGCTGACCTCGATGGCGACGTGGTCGCCTTCCTGCTGCGCGGCCAGGCGCACGCGCCCCTGCTCCGGCTTGCCGACTGCGTGGCGTACCGCGGGCATTTCGATGCCATGGTCGATGGCGTTGCGCACCAGGTGCACCAGCGGGTCGGCCAGTGCTTCAACCAGATTGCGGTCGAGCTCGGTGTCGCCGCCTTCGACCACCAGCTCCACCTGCTTGTCGAGCTGGCGCGCGACGTCGCGGGCGAGCTTGGGGAAACGGGTGAACACCCGGCTGACCGGCTGCATGCGCGCCGACATCACCGCG
Organism: Thermomonas fusca DSM 15424; assembly: GCF_000423885.1. GTDB lineage: Bacteria > Pseudomonadota > Gammaproteobacteria > Xanthomonadales > Xanthomonadaceae > Thermomonas > Thermomonas fusca. Next base: position 44,843 of record NZ_AUIV01000013.1, read on the forward strand.
CCCTGCAGGCGCGCGGTGACGGTATCGAGCGCAGTCACCGCGCGGTCGAGATGTTCGTCGTGCAGATCCGGCCGCAGCGTCTTCAGCCGGTTGCGCGCCAGCACCAGTTCGCCGACCAGGTTGACCAGCGCGTCCAGCCGGCGCACGTCGACGCGGACGGTGTGTTCGGCCTCGGCGGGTGCTAGCGCGGGTTTTTCCGTCGCCGCAGGTTTGGCCGGCGCCGGTTTGGGCGCCGGTGCCGGTTTCGGCGGTGGCGGCGGCGCGGCGCCGGGGATGGCGCCCTCGCCGTGCAGGCTGTCCAGCAGGGCGTCGAAGTCGAGGTCGTCGAGGTCGTCCGGCATGTCGAACGCCGCTTCGGCCACCGGCGCGGCCGCTGCGTCGGCGCCCCGCACCTGCTGCAGCAGAGCGGGATCGACTTCGTCCAGCTCCTCGCCGCGGCACAGCCCGTCGAGCATGTCCAGCAGGATGTCCACCGCGCGCTGGGCGCCGTCGAAGGCGGCGGCGTCGAGTTCGCAGGTGCCGCTGCGGGCGGCGTCGATGCGGTCCTCGAAGGCGTGGCACAGATGCACCATCGGCGGCAGGTCGAGGAAGCCCGCGCCGCCCTTGATGGTGTGGAAACCGCGGAACACGGCGTCCAGCGTGGCGCGGTCGCCGGGCTGCTGCTCCAGCGCCACGACCTGCTCGCCGAGGCGATCGAGGATTTCGCGCGCTTCGACCAGGAAGTCCGCGCGGGCGTCGTAGCCGTCCGCCGACATGGTCAGATCCCGAGATCGGCCAGCAGGTCGTTGGCCTCGTCCTGGGTGGCCGCCGGCGCGTCGACGCCGGAAACCGCCGGGCCGTTGCCCCTGCTGTCCTCGCCATGCAGCGCCTGGATGTCGCCCAGGCCGGACTGCAGCGAGCGGATCAGCTGGATCACCCGCTGGATGATCTGGCCGGTGAGGTCCTGGAAGCTCTGCGCCTCGACCATCGATGACAGCCGCGAACGGATCGCATCGACGGTGGCCTCGTGTTCGGCGCCGATGGTGCCGAGCAGGGTGCGGCACTCGTCGGCCAGATCGAGGGTGCGCATGCTGGCTTCCTCGGTCATCTTGACCACGTGCTCCAGCCGGCTGCAGGCGTCCGGCAGGCCGCCGGCGGACGCCTTGGCGGCGGCAGGGATTCGCACGTCGATGGCGCGTTCCAGGTCGTCCAGTTCGCGCGCCAGCTTGACCAGGCTTTCCACCACCGGCTGGCGGCGCCATTCCAGCAGGGAATCCAGATGGTGCTTCCAGGCGGCGGCATCGCCTTGTTCCAGCGCTGCCATGGCGCCGTGCAGGCGCTCGATGACCTGGGCGTCGCCGGCGGGCACGGACGGCGGTCGCAGCGGCAGGCTCATGCGGCTTTCTCCATCCGTTCGAAGATCTTGGCCAGCTTGTCTTCCAGCGTGGCGGCGGTGAACGGCTTGATGATGTAGCCGTTCACGCCGGCCTGCGCCGCTTCGATGATCTGTTCGCGCTTGGCCTCGGCGGTGACCATCAGCACCGGGATCTTGGCCAGCGATTCATCGGCGCGGATCGCCTTCAACAGGTCGATGCCGGCCATGCCGGGCATGTTCCAGTCGGTCACGACGAAGTCGAACTTGGTCTTCTGCAGTTCGACCAGCGCGGTGGTGCCGTCGTCGGCCTCGGCGGTATTGGTGAAACCCAGGTCGTTGAGCAGGTTCTTGACGATGCGGCGCATGGTCGAGAAATCGTCGACGATGAGGATGCGGATGCCCTTGTCCATAGTGGATCCTGTGGATATTCGGTAACGGTAACGGTCGGCGACCGGGAATCTTGATGGTGCCGCATCCACGCCGGGGATGCAGCCCGGGACGCACCGCCTCAGGCCGTTTCGGCGTCGACTTCGCTGCGCCAGTCGGTCAGCCGCGAGCGCAGCCGCAGCATCGCCTGGCCGTGGATCTGGCAGACCCGCGATTCGCTGACGTTGAGCACCGCGCCGATTTCGCGCAGGTTCAGTTCCTGCTCGTAGTACAGCGACAGCACCAGCTGTTCGCGCTCGGGCAGGTTTTCGATGGCATCGCCGAGGGCGGTGCGGAACGCGCCCTGCTCGAAGCGGCGGGCGGGGGTGATGTTGTCCTGCTGTTCCAGCCGCGGCTCGCCATCGTGCTCCTCGGCGTATTCGTCCAGGCTCAGCAGCTGGCCGCGCGCGGCGTCCTGCAGCACGTGGTGGTAGTCGTCGACGCTCATCTCCAGCGCCTCGGCAATTTCCTGCGAGGTGGCGGCGCGGCCTTCGCGCTGTTCCACGTTGCGGGTGGCGGCAACCACGTTGCGATAGCGGCGGTGGACCGAGCGCGGCACCCAGTCGCCGGCGCGGATCGCGTCGATCATCGAGCCGCGGATGCGGATGGACGCATAGGTTTCGAAGGTGGCGCCCTGGTCGGACTGGAAGTTCCGCGCCGCTTCGATGAGGCCGATCATGCCGGCCTGGATCAGGTCGTCGATGTCGACGCTGGAGGGCAGCCGCGCCGCCAGGTGGTGGGCGATCCGGCGCACCAGTTCGGCGTGGCGCGCGACGATGGCGGCAGCGTCACCGGTCTGCTGGGCGCGGTACTGGGCGGCCCCGGTATTCATCATGCACAGGCGCTCCCCTGGGCGGCGACCAGGCGCTCGGTGAAGAATTCAACGTGGCCACGCGGACCTTGCGGGGCCTGCCACTGGCCGATCTTGCGGGCGATATCGCGGAACGCCAGCGATGCGGGCGCGGTGGGGAAGGCATCGACCACCGATTCCTGCCGCTGCACCGCCAGCCGCAGCCATTCGTCGCGCGGGATGGCGCCGAGGTAGGACAGGGTGACGTCGAGGAAGCGCGAGGTCACCCGCTCCAGCTTGTCGAACACCGCGCGCCCCTCGTTGACGTTGGGCACCTGGTTGGCCAGCACCTGGATGCGGTTCACGCCGCGGTCGCGGCTGAGCACCTTGATGAGCGCGTAGGCGTCGGTGACCGAGGCGGGCTCGTCGCAGACCACCAGGATCACGTCCTGCGCGGCCTGGCAGAAGGTCAGCACGCCGTCGCTGATGCCGGCGGGCGTGTCCACGATCATCACGTCCAGCGGGATGTCCAGGTGTGAGAAGGCGTTGACCAGGCCGACGTGCTGCTGCGGCAGCAGCTCGGTCATGTGGCGCTTGCCGGAGGCGGCCGGCACCACCATCAGGCCGCGCGGGCCTTCGATCACGGTGTCGCGCAGCTCGCAGCGGCCGGCGAACACGTCGGCCAGGGTGAAGCGCGGCGACAGGCCCAGCATCACGTCGACATTGGCCAGCCCCAGGTCGGTATCCAGCAGCATGGTGCGCTGGCCGGCATTGACCAGCGCCATGGCGAGGTTGATCGAGGTGGTGGTCTTGCCCACGCCGCCCTTGCCACCGGTCACGGCGATCACGCGGGGCGCGGCATTGGCGTTCGCGGGGCGGTGGGACTCAAGCGGATGCATGGCGGCCTTCGTCTTGGTGGGGGCTGGCGGCGCTGTCGCGGCGCGGGAAGTCCAGGGTGCTGGCCAGTTGTTCCGCGTCGGCCAGCTCGATGTCCTCGGGTACCCGTTGGCCCGACGTGGTGTAGGCCATAGGCAGATTATGCTGCACCAGTACCGAGAGTGCCGCACCCGGGCGGATGCTTTCGTCCAGCTTGGTCAGGATCACCGCTTCCGGCGCCGCCGGGCGGTAGCGGCGCAGCAGTTCGCCGAGGTCGGCCGGGTGCGCGTTCGCCGGCAGCACCAACAGGCTGCGCACGTTGCTGGCGGCACGCACCCACAGGATCTGCCGCAGCAGGGCGCGGTCGCGCAGGCCGTAGCCGGCGGTATCGACCAGCACCAGCGGATAGTCCGCCAATTGCTCCAGCGCGTGGGCGAGGGCTTCCGGGCCGTCGGCATCGCAGACGGTCACGCCCAGCCGGCGGCCCAGCACATGCAGCTGTTCGCGGGCGCCGGCGCGTTCATTGTCGGCACTGACCAGGGCCACGTCGCGGGTGCCGTGGCGCGCCGCGTAGCGGGCGGCCAGTTTGGCAATCGTGGTGGTCTTGCCGGCGCCGGTGGGGCCGAGCAGGGCGACGATGCCGCCGCGCTCCAGCAGTTCTTCGGCGGCAACCGGCAGCTCCGCAGCCAGCGCTTCGCGCAGCGGGGCGAGGATGGCTTCGGTCGGCAGGGTCGGGTCCAGGCGCTGGGCGATCCGCTGCGCCAGCGAATCGTCGCATCCGAATGCGGCCAGCGCGTCCAGCGCGGCGGCGCGGGCGGGCGAACCGCGCAGGCGTTCGCTGGCGAACTGGCCCATCTCGCGCTCGATCACCTTGCGCATCGCCGCCAGTTCGGCGCGAAGCGCGGACACCGCGGGATCGGTTTCGATCACTCGCAGGGTCGGGGAGGCATCGATGGTTGCCGGCGCCTGCGGTGCGGGGGTGGCGACGGGCGCCTGGATCGGCACGTTCGCCACCTCGGCCGGTGCCGGCGGGGCGGTGGCGCGACGCAGGGCCTGGGCGAAATCGACGGGCTGGTCGGTCTGCTCGTCGTCGATGCGCACGTCGATGCGCGGCGCCTTCGCGGCAGCGGCGGGTTCGGGCAGCGCCCGCGCCGGGCTGGTCGCGGCGGCAGCCGGCGCGCGGGCGGGCTTGAACGCGGCCATCATCTGTTCCAGCCGGCTGCTCTGGCGTTCCGGTGGCGCGGCTTTTTCCAGCGCCGCCACTTCCACGCCGTCGATCCGGAACACCGCGCGGGCCGGCGGGGTGCGGGCCGGCGCTTCGGCGGCAAGCGTGGGCACGTTCATGGTACGCAGGGTCTGCTGCACCAGCGCTTCGTCGTAATCGGTGGCGGCCACCACTTCCACGCCGCCTTCGGCGGCCTGGCGGCTGGACAGGATCACCGCGTCGGGGCCCTGTTCGTCGCGCACCATGCGCAGTGCGGTGCGCATGTCTGGGGCGATGAAGCGTTTGATTCTCATGGTGTCGATCCGCTATCCAGTCTGTGGAGTGCCAAGCTCAGCCAACCGCCCCCAGCAACCGCAACCGCTTGTCTTCAGGCACTTCGCCGTAGGCCAGCACCGAAAGCTGCGGCACGCTGTGGCGTACCAGCCGCGAGATCGCCGCGCGGATCCCGCCGGGGACCAGCAGGATCGCGGGTTCGCCGCGCTGTTCCTGCCGGGCCACGCACTCGCTGAGGTTCTGGTGCAGCCGCTCGGCGAGTCCGGGTTCCAACGCGGCGCCCTGGCCGCTGACCGAGTCCTGCAATATGCGTTCCAATTGCGGGGCAAGGGTGAACACCGGCAGCTCCGGCGCCATCCCGTTGAGCTCCTGGACGATGAACGGGCCCAGCGCGGTGCGCACGGCGGCGGTCAGCACCGACGGGTCCTGGGTGTGGATGCCGTGCTCCAGCAGCGCCTCCACGATCCGGCGCATCTGCCGCAGCGGCACCTTCTCGGTCAGCAACGACTGCAGCACCCGCACGATCACCGACAGCGGCAGCAGCTTCGGCGTCAGGTCTTCGACGAGCTTGGGCGACGCCTTGCCGACGCTGCCCAGCAGCTGCTGCACTTCGTCATGGCCCAGCAGTTCGGCGGCGCGTTCGCGCACCAGATGCGACAGGTGGGTGGCGACCACGGTGCCGGCATCGACCACCGTGTAGCCCAGCGATTCGGCGTGGGCGCGCTGGCTGGGCAGGATCCAGGTGGCATCCAGCCCGAAGGCCGGGTCCTTGCCGGGGATGCCTTCCAGCGGACCGAACACCCGGCCCGGGTCCAGCGCCAGCATCCGGTCCGGGTGCAGGTCGCCGCCCGCCACCGGCACCCCGTGGACGAGGACGCGGTACTGGCCGGCCGCCAGTTCGAGGTTGTCGCGCACATGCACGGCCGGGATCAGGAAGCCCAGGTCCTGGGTCAGCTTGCGGCGCACGCCCTTGAGCCGGGTCAACAGCTCGCCGCCCTGTGCCTTGTCGACCAGCGCGATCAGCTTGTAGCCCACTTCCAGGCCCAGCGGCTCCACCGGCGCCACTTCGTCCCAGCTCAGTTCCGCCACCGCGCTGGAGCCCGGCGCAACCGATTCCGGAGCGGCGGGCGCCGCCTCGGCGTCCTCGTGTTTCTTCAGCCGCCAGGCGCCATAGCCGAGGATGCCGGCGAACAGCAGGAACGGCAGGTTGGGCATGCCCGGCACGATCCCGATCAGGCCCATCAGCGCGGCCGCCACCACCAGCGCGCGGCGCTGGCCGAACACCTGCGCGCTGACCGCCGCGCCCATTTCCTGTTCGCGGGTGGCACGGGTGACCAGCATCGCCACCGCGGTGGACACCAGCAGCGCCGGCAGCTGCGCCACCAGGCCGTCGCCGATCGCCAGCAGGGTGTAGGTCTGCATGGCATCGCCGAAGGCCATGTCGTGCTGCAGGATGCCGATCAGCACGCCGCCGATCAGGTTGATGAACAGGATCAGCAGGCCGGCGATGGCGTCGCCGCGGACGAACTTGCTGGCGCCGTCCATGGAGCCGTAGAAATCGGCTTCGTTGCGCACTTCCTCGCGGCGCAGCTTGGCTTCTTCGCGGGTCAGCAGGCCGGCGTTGAGGTCGGCGTCGATCGCCATCTGCTTGCCGGGCAGGGCGTCGAGGATGAAGCGCGCCGACACTTCCGAGATGCGCCCGGAGCCCTTGGTCACCACCACGAAGTTGACGATGGTGAGGATGGCGAACACCACGATGCCGACCGCATAGCTGCCGCCGACCACGAAGTTGCCGAACGATTCGATGACGTGGCCTGCCGCGGCGCCGCCCTGGTGGCCGTGCAGCAGCACCACGCGGGTGGAGGCCACGTTCAGCGACAGCCGCAGCAGGGTGACCATCAGCAGCACGCTGGGGAATACCGAGAACTCCAGCGGGCGCTTCACGTAGACGACCGCCAACAGCACCATCAGCGACATCGCGATGTTGACGGTGAACAGGAGGTCGAGCAGGAACGGCGGCAGCGGCACCACCACCATCGACAGCATCGCCAGCACCACCACCGGCGCGGCGGCGCCGCTGCGCATCGACTGCAGCAGCGAAGACAGCGAGCTGGCGCCCTGCGCGCGGTTGTCGGGGGCGGCGCTCATCGCGGCGACTTCCCGTCATCCAGCGACGGATCCACGGCAACCGTGGCCAGCTGCGGCATCGGCCCGTGCGAAGGGTGCCAGCGGCGCAGCTGGAACACGTAGGAGAGCACCTGGGCGACGGCGGCGTAGAGCTGCACGGGGATTTCCTGATCGAGCTTGGCGTTCCGATACAAGGCGCGTGCCAACGGCGGCGCCGCGACCGTCGCCACCCGGTGCGCATTGCCGATCTCGCGGATCTTCAGCGCGATCTCGTCCACCCCCATCGCCACCACCTTGGGCGCGCGCATCCTGCCGGCCTCGTACTTCAGCGCCACCGCGTAGTGGGTGGGGTTGGTGACGATCACGTCGGCCTCGGGCACCGCTTCCATCATCCGCCGCTGCGACATCTGCCGGGCCAGCTGGCGGACCTTGCCCTTGACCTCCGGGTTGCCCTCGTTTTCCTTGTGTTCGTCGCGCAGCTCCTGCTTGGTCATCTTCAGCTTCTGCCGCCAGTTCCAGTGCTGGTAGGGCACGTCGGCCGCGGCCAGCAGGCCCATCGCGCCGACCACCGCCACCAGCACGTGCAGCATGAAGCCCATGCCCTCGGACACCGCCGCTTCCAGCGGCATCTTCTGCAGCTGCGGGATGAAGCGCAGCGCGCGATGCACCGCCCACGCGCCAATGGCGCCGATGATCAGGATGCGCAGGATCTGCCGGACCAGCTCGGCCGCGCCTTCCTGGCCGTAGGTGCGGCGCAGCCACGCCATCGGGCTGAGACGCTCGAAATTGGGCTGCAGCGCCTGGTTGCTGAACACGATACCGCCCATCGCCAACGGCGCGATGAAGCAGGCCAGCAGCGCCACCGCCAGCAGCGGCAGCACCGGCAGCGTGGCGCCGGCGACCAGCAGGGCAGCGTGTTTGGCCAGGCGGTCGGGGTGGCCAACCAGCGTCGGGTCGAAACTCAGTGCGCCCTGCATCCAGCCCAGCGCGGTGCGCGCCATGTAGCCGCTGCTGGCCAGGATCGCGACCGCGGTGGCACCCAGCACCGCCACGTTGGCCAACTCGCGCGAACGCGGCACGTCGCCGCGCTCGCGGGCTTCGCGCAGGCGTTTGGGGCTGGGGGCTTCTGTCCGGTCCTCGCGGTCCGCCGATTCACTCATTCCAACTCAACCCGTGATGGCGCGGGCGGCCTCGAATGCCTGCCCGAACAACGCCTCAACGGGGGGAAGCAATTCGCGTACCAGCACCACCAGCAGGGTCAGGCCGACCAGCAGCGCCAGCGGCATGCCGATCTGGATGGGATTGAACTGCGGCGCGGCGCGGGACAGCACGCCCACCACGATGTTGACCGCCAGCATCGCCACCGTGACCGGCAGCGACAGCAGCACGGCGGCGCGCAGGACGGTGGTGAAAAAGTCGGGAACCACCGACAAAAAAGCGAAAAAATCGGCGAATGGCGCACCTATGGGCTGCATCATGTAACTGTTGGCCAGCAACCGGAACAGCACCAGGTGGGCGTCCAGGGTGAAGAAGATCAGGCCGAAGCACAGGTAGAACCATACCGACAGCACCGACATCTGGCTCTGGTTGGCGGGGTCGGCCATGGTCGCGAACGACAGCGCCATGTCTTGCGAGATGAACTGGCCGGCCAGGATGCCGACCTCGAACGCCAGCCGCAGCACCATGCCGATGGAAATGCCGATGGCGAACTCGCGCAGCACGTTCAACGCGGTCAGCGCGTCCACCGCCGCCGGCGGCGGCACCGGCAGCATCCCGGACAGCGCCGCCGACACCGCCAGGGTGATGATCAGCCGCGCCCGCGCCGGCATGCCCTGGCCGCCGACGAAGGGCAGCACCTGCAGCGCCGCGCCGATCCGGATCGAGTGCCAGAGCACCGTGCCCAGCATCGCGAACAGGTTCACGCCCTGCGCGCTGATGAAGGTGACGTCGTCCATGTCGGCGGCGTCAGCCGATCAGGTGCGGGATCTGCTGGTACAGCTCGGTGGTGAACGACACCAGCCGCCCCAGCAGGAAATTGCCGGTCAGCGCCACCACCGCCACCAGCGCGATGACCTTGGCCACGAACGCCACGGTGGGCTCGTTGATCGAGGTGGCGGCCTGCAGGATGCCCACCACCACGCCGGTGGCCAGCACCGCCAACAGCAGCGGCATGGCCAGCAGCAGGGCCATGTACAGGCCCTGGGACAGCTGGGTGAGGGCGGTTTCCGGATTCATCGGCGGGCTCCGGTCAGATCGTGTTGAAACTGCCGGCCAGCGCGCCGACCACCAGCACCCAGCCGTCCACCAGCACGAACAGCAGGATCTTGAACGGCGCCGAGATCAGCATCGGCGACAGCATCATCATGCCCATCGACATCAGCACGCTGGCCACCACCAGGTCGATGATGACGAACGGGATGTAGATCAGGAACGCGATCTCGAACGCGGTCTTCAGCTCGCTGGTGAGGAAGGACGCGGCCAACACCCCGAACGGCACGTCCTGCGGGGTGGCGTAAGGGCCGGTGTTGGACAGGTTGGCGAAGGTCATCAGGTCGTTTTCGCGCACCTGCGCCAGCATGAAGGCGCGGAACGGCCCGGATGCCGCCTCCCAGGCGGTGCGGAAATCCATCTGCTTGTCGAGGTAGGGCGCGATGCCGGCGTTCCACGACTGGTCGAACACGGGCTGCATCACCATCACGGTGAGGAACAGCGCCAGCGCCAGCAGCACCTGGTTGGACGGCGCCTGGCCGGTGCCGAGCGCCTGCCGAAGCAGGCTGAGCACGATGATGATGCGGGTGAACGCGGTCACCCCCAGCAGCAGCGCCGGCAGCAGGGTGATGCTGGTCATCAGCAGCAGCACCTGCATCGGCATGCTGACCGGTTGGTTGCCGATCTGGCCGACGTTCACGTCCGGCAGCGACGGCGACGCGGGGGCCACTGCCGGTGCAGCTTGCGCGGCTTGCGCGAACACGTCGCCGGCGAACAGGCAGCAGGCCAGGGCGCACAGGATCAGCAGCGTGCGCGGGCGGGGCAGGGACAGCTTCATGCCGGTTTTTTCCCGAGGCGCTGTGCCAGCAGCTGGGCGAACGGGGTCGGCTGCACCGGCGCGTCGTCGTGCAGCGGAGTTTCCAGGGTGTGCAGCAGGCGGGTGCCGGCGGCGCCGGTGCCGAGCAGCAGTTGGGTACCGCCCACTTCCACCACCACCAGCCGCTCGCGCGCGCCCAGTCCCAGCGAACGCACCACCCGCAGGCCGGAATTGCCGCGCAGGCCGGTCATCCCCGGCATCCGCCGCGCCAGCCAGGCCAGCCCGAAGATCAGCCCCAGCACCAGTGCCAGCGCAAACACGGTGCCGCCGATGCTGCCGGCCGCGCTGGGCGGGGACGCATGCGCCGGTTGCTGCACGGTCGCGCCGGTCTTGGCGGGCCGCGCCGGGATGCCGGCGATGGTCCTGGCCGCGGTGGCCGGCGGTGCGCTGACCGGCGCCGCGACAACGGTCGTGGCAGGGGTGGCCTGCGCATCGGTCGCGGCTGCCGCGACTGGCGCCTGCGGCTGCGCGGGTTGCATGCTTGCGGAGTCGGTATTGGCCGGAGTGCTGGCGTCCTGCACGAGTGCGGCGCCCGCGGGTGCGGGCCGCGGCGCGTTCTGCGCAGGTGCGCTGCCGGGAAGTGCGGTGTTGTCCATCGGCTCAGCGCAGGCGCTTGATGCGCTCGCTGGGGCTGACCACGTCGGTCAGGCGCACACCGAAGCGGTCGTTGACCACCACCACTTCGCCTTGCGCGATCAGGGTGTCGTTGACGTACACGTCCAGCGGTTCGCCGGCGGCGCGTTCCAGCTCCACCACCGAGCCCTGGTTGAGCTGCAGCAGGTTGCGGATCGGGATGCGCGCATGCCCGACCACCAGCGACAGGGTCACCGGCACGTCGAGGATGACGTCTAGGTTGAGGTCGTTCTTCTCGCCGGTCGCATTGGAAGTCTTGCTGGCGCTGGTGGCGGTCAACGCCTCGAACGCGGCGAGTTGGGCGGCTTCGTCGGAGGATGTCATAGCGTCGGTACCGGATTCTGGGGGGAACGGGTGGCGTGCACTTCGGTGATCTTCACCGCGTTCTTGCCGTTGTGGACGCCGAATTCGCCGGAGAACAGCGGCAGGTGTTCGACGTGCACGGGGATGTCGGGCTTGAGGTCGATCGGGATCACGTCGCCGACCTTCAGCTTGCTGAGTTCGCGCAGGCTGATCTGGCGGGTGGCGAGGGTGCTCTTCAGGTCCACCGCCACGTCCTGCAACTGCGCGTGCAGCGCGCTGGTCCAGCTCTCGTCCTTCTCGACGCGGTCGCTCTGCACGCCGGCGTCCAGCTGCTCGCGGATCGGCTCCAGCATCGACCACGGCAGCGCCAGGTGCAGCTCGCCGCCGCCGCCCTCCAGCTCGACGTGGAAGCGGCAGACCACGATGTACTCGCGCGGGCTGATGATGTTGGCGAAGTGCGGGTTGACCTCGGAGTTCATGTACTCGAACTCAACGTTCATCACCGGCGCCCACGCCTCGGCGAAGTCGGAGAAGGTCTGCTTGAGCAGCAGCTGGATCACCCGCATCTCGGTGGGGGTGAACTCGCGGCCTTCGATGCGGGTGTGGTACTTGCCGTTGCCGCCGAAGAAGTTGTCGACCACGGTGAACACCAGGCGCGGCTCGAACATCACGATGCCGGTGCCGCGCAGCGGCTTCATCTTCACCAGGTTGATGTTGGTGGGTACCTGCAGCGAGTGCATGTATTCGCCGAAGCGGATCATGTCGATGCCGCGCACCGACAGGTCGGCGGAGCGCCGCAGCAGGTTGAACAGGCCGATCCGCCAGGTCCGCGCGAAGCGTTCGTTGATCATCTCCAGGGTCGGCAGGCGACCGCGGATGATCCGCTCCTGGGTGGCGAAATCGTAGGTCCGCGCCTCGCCGGGGACCGGCGGCGGTTCGACGTCGACCGCGCCCGAATCCACCCCGTGGAGGAGGGCGTCGATCTCGTCCTGGCTGAGCAGGTCGGTGGTCATCGGGCTGGTCCGCCTACTGGATCACGATGCTGGTGAACAGCAGCGCTTCGACCTGGTTGGCCGCGTGCTGCGCCCTGAGGGTTTTCTTGACCTCCGCCAGCGCCTGCGCCTGCAGCTGTTCCTTGCCGTTGCGGCCGGTGAGCTGCTGCGAGGTCTGCTGGCCGAACAGCAGCAGCAGCTTGTTGCGGATGATCGGCGTGTGCAGCGCCACCGCCGCGGCGGTGTCCGCATCGCGGGTCTGCAGCTGCACGTCGGCCTGCAGGTAGCGCGCGCCGCCTTCGTCGGCCAGGTTGACCACGAAGGCCGGCTCCAGCGCGATGTACCGCGCCGGGCCCGAGGGCTTGGCGCTGGCCGGGGCGGAGGGCTTCAGGAACCAGAACGCCGCGCCGCCACCGGCGGCCACGATCGCCACCAGGGTCAGGACGATGAACATCAGCTTCTTCGACTTCTTCGGCGGCGGCGCCTCGGGCGCTGCGGCACCGGGCTTGCCGGGTGGAGACTTGGCGGGTGCGGCTGACACGGATCGATCCATCCTTGAGCGGGCTATGCCCATCATGGTGCAAATCGCGTGCCGTCATTGCAATGGCAATCTCGACGCCGTGACGCCACACCCGCCCGCTGCCGCGCCAGGCGGGCGGAAAACCGCGCCAGGGTTGCCGCGCGATCAGGCGTAGACGTCAAGCAGCCCGCGGGCGCGACGGAAATCCGGCGGCAGCGGCGAACCCGCTTCGTCCGGCAGGGTCAGGCCACCGGCGTGGCCGGGCTGGGGCGTGCGGTCGCCGGACTGGCGTTGGCCGCCCTGGCCCTGGCCGACACCGGCATGGGCCAGATGCAGGCCGTGCTGCCCAAGCATTTCGCGCAGCCGCGGCAGGCTGGCTTCCAGCGCCTGACGGACTTCCGGTTGGGCGCTGTGGAACTCCGCGCGCACGTTGCTGCCGTCCATCTGCAGGCGGATGTCGATGGCGCCCAGATGCTCGGGCACCACCCGGATTTCGGCCTGGCCGATGCGCTGCCCTGCCAGCCAGGCGACGTGGCCGCTGAAGCCGTCGTCATAGCCCTGGGCGGGGTCCGCCGGCTGCGACAGCATGGGCACGGCGACTGGCGCAGCGGGGGCGCCGAGCGGCTGCACCCCGGCCAGCGACTGCAGCGCGTTGAGCGGCGCGGGGGAAACCGCGGCTGCGGCCTCGATCGGAGCGCCCGCCTGTTCCGCGGCAGGCAACACGAAGCCCGGCAGCGGTGCTTCGGCAAGCGCGACCTGGTTGGCAGCCCCCTGCTGCGGCAGCGGGAGGCGCGCGGCGCGGGCGTTGGGCAAGCCGGTATCGGCTGCGGTTTTCCCCGGCAGGCCGGCGCTGGCGGAGGTAACGGTTGTGGGCGCGGACATGGCGATGTCGGCGCCGGCGCCGGCTGCCAGCCCCGGAACCGGCTGGCTGGCCGCCAGCGCGGACAACGAGCGTGTGCCGGCATCGACGGCGACCGCGGCGGCGGTGGTCACGGATGCGGGCGGGAGGGTTGGCGCCACCGGCAGCACCGGCATCTGCTGTGTTTGCGGCATCTGCGCCAGCACGCTCAGCAGCGGATCAGCGGCAGGTGCTTCTTCCTGCCGTTCGCCGGCCGCGGTGCGGGTGGCCGCTGGCACCGCGCCGGCCAGTGAAATCCCGGCTGCTTCCGGCTGCTCGCCCAGCAGCAGCGCGAACAACAGGCCGGGGTTGCCGGCCGGACCGGCAGCGGCGTCCTGCGGGGTGCCGACGGCAGCGGCCTTCGGGGCCGCCGTGCCGCTGGCGGCGGTGGTGTTCGCCGCCGGTACCACGGCTGCGGGCAGCGCGGACGGCAGCGGCAGGCTGGCGGTCTCGCCCATCATGATTCGTTGCCTTCCTGCGCCACGCGGACGCGGCGCGCGCCCAGGTCGTCCAGTTCACGCTGCTCGCGGCGGTCGGCCACGCGCACTTCCTCGGCGCGATAGCTGGCGGCCAGCTGCTCCAGCACCTTGTTGTCGCGGCTCGCCAGCATCAGCCGGGCGCGCTCCACCTCGCAGTTCTGGCGCGAGCTGTCCACCACCTGCGCCTGCTGCTGCAGGGCGGTGTCGAGCTTGGCGCGGAACGCCACGTGGTTGGCCAGCATGGCTGGCGCCAGCGTGCCGCCCGACGGCGCGACGCTGTAGGCGTCGGCGTATTCCTTCAGCGTGTCCAGGCGCTGCTGCTGCTCGGCCAGGGTCTTGTCGCGCTCGGCCAGCATCTTCGCCACCGTGTCCTGGCGCTGCTGGGTGACCCGGAGGAGGGGGTCCAGTCGTTGCGAACGGGTCATTGAACGATCTCCGGTACGCCGTCGAGCAGACGGGCAAGGGCATTGCGGCTGGTTTCGACATCGGCCGACTCGGCGACGTCCTGGCCAAGGAACTGGAGGATCTGCGGCCACAGCGCAAGGGCGTCATCGACCAGCGGATCGTTGCCGCGCTGGTAGGCGCCAATGGCGATCAGGTCGCGCTGGGCGTTGTAGGCGGACATCAGCTGCTTGAGCCGGCGGATGCGGCCGCGCCATGCCGGGTCGGTGATGTCCTGCATCACGCGGCTGACCGAGACTTCCACGTCGATGGCCGGGTACAGGCCGGCGTCGGCGATCCGACGGGTCAGCACGATGTGGCCGTCGAGGATGGCGCGGGCGGCGTCGGCGATCGGCTCCTGCTGGTCGTCGCCTTCGGTCAGCACGGTGTAGAAGGCGGTGATCGAGCCGCGGCCGTCGGCGCCGTTGCCGGCACGTTCCACCAGTGCCGGCAGGCGCGCGAACACCGACGGCGGGTAGCCGCGGGTGGTCGGCGGTTCGCCCACCGACAGGCCGATTTCGCGCTGCGCGTGGGCAAAGCGGGTCAGGGAGTCCATCAGCAACAGCACATGCAAGCCCTGGTCCCGGAACCATTCGGCGATGGCGGTGGCGCGCAGGGCGCCGTGCAGGCGCGCCAGCGGCGGCCGGTCGGCCGGGGCGGCCACCACCACCGAACGGCGCAGGCCTTCCTCGCCCAGCGTGCTCTCGACGAAATCGCGCACTTCGCGGCCGCGTTCGCCGATCAGGCCGACCACGATCACGTCGGCGGCGGTGTAGCGGGTCATCATCCCCAGCAGCGTCGATTTGCCGACGCCGGAGCCGGCGAACAGTCCGACGCGCTGGCCGCGGCCGATCGGCAGCAGGGCGTTGATGGCGCGCACGCCCACGTCCAGCGAGCGGGTGATCGGCTCGCGCATCAGCGGGTTGATCTGCACGCCGGCCAGTCCGACGAAATCCTCCGGGCGCAGCGGCGGGCGGCCATCTAGCGGCACCCCGTCGCTGTCGATGACGCGGCCCAGCAGGCCTTCGCCCACCGCCACTTCACCGCGCCTGGAGCCGGTGATGACGCGGGCGTTCGGCAGCAGCCCGGACAGGTCGGAGGTGGGCATCAGGAAGGCGCGGTCGCCGGCGAAGCCGACCACTTCGGCATCCACCCAGCGGCCGCCGCTGCTTTCCACGCTGCAGCGCGCGCCCAGCGGCGCTTCGCAACCGGTGGCTTCCAGGGTCAGGCCGACCGCGCGACGCAGCACGCCTTCGCGAACCATGCCCATGCCGTCGACACGCGCGGTGTCCATGCCGCGCAGCCGCATCGCCAGCCGCAGGCTGCGTGCTTCGTCCCACTGTGCGGCGGCAATGCTCATCGGCTGCGTCCCGCGAGGCTGCGCTTGGCGGCTTTCCACGAACCGCGACAGGCGTCACGGTTCTCCATGCCTATCCAGCGCTTTTTCGCAGCAAAGATCAAGGGGGCGGCAGGTCGGTTCATGCACCGGCTCCGCTGACGATCCGCTGCAGGACCGCGTTGAGGCGCGTCGACAGGCTGCCGTCGATGCGCACGCTGTCGGCATGCAGGCGCAGGTCGCCACGGGCCAGGGTGGTGTCGCCGCTCAGGCGCACGCCTTCCAGCGCCAGCAGCTGCGGGGCAAGCATGGCCAGGTCATCCGGATGCAGGCGCAATTCCAGCTGGCGTTGATCGCTGCCTGCCAGTTCCAGCGCTTCGCGCACCAGCGCCTCAAGCAGTGCCGGTTCGGCGGCGTAGTCGCGGCGCAGCAGGGCGCCGGCGATGCGCACGGCGAGATCGCCCAGCGCATCGCCGACTTCCGCGTCCAGCCGCGCCAGCGGGCGGGTGAACGCATCGAGGATGCCTTCCATCTGCGCGGCGATGCGGCGCACTTCGGCCTGGCCGGCGGCGACGCCCTCGGCGTGCCCGCGAGCATAACCTTCCGCATGCGCGGCCTCTTCTATGGCCTGCACTTCCTCCACGCTGGGCATGTGCCGCACCGGCTCCTGCGGTGGGGGTGGCGGTGGCGGCGCCAGCTCCGGCGCAGCCCAGCGCACGGCATTGCTCATACGAAGACCTCGGCCTTGGCGGCCAGCTGGATGGTGCCGTCTTCGGCCATCTTGCGGACGATGGTGAGGATTTCCTTCTGCGCGGCCTCGACCTCGGCCAGCCGCACCGGGCCGCGCGCTTCCATGTCTTCGACCAGCATTTCCGCGGCGCGCTGCGACATGTTGGAAGTGATCTTGTCCTTGACCTTGGCATCGGCGCCGCGCAGCGCCATTGCCAGGCGATCGGCCGGGACTTCGCGCAGGACCGACTGCATGGCGCGGTCGTCGATCTCGGCCAGGTTGTCGAACACGAACATGTGGTCGCGGATGCTGGCGGTCAGGGTTTCATCGACTTGCGCAATGGTGCCGAGGATGACCTCGTCCTGGCCGCCATCCATGAAGTTGAGGATGTTGGCCGCCACCTTGATGCCGCCGATGGAGGACGACTTCAGGTTCTGGTTGCCGGCGAACTGCTTGGCCATCACGTCGTTCAATTCATTGAGCGCGTGCGGCGGGATGCCGTCCAGGGTGGCGATGCGGATCAGCACGTCGGCGCGGGTGCGCTCGGGCAGGAACTTGATCGCGTCGGCGCCCTGGTCCGGGTCCAGGTGCGACAGCACGATGGCGATGATCTGCGGGTGTTCGTTGCGCACCAGATCGGCAATGGCGCGCGGCTCCATCCACTTCAACGTGTCCAGGCCGGTGGTGTTGCGGCCCAGCAGGATGCGGTCGATCAGGCTGCTGGCGCGCTCTTCGCCCAGCGCCTGCACCAGCACGCTGCGCACGTACTCGTCGGCGCCGCTGCCGATGTTGGGCTGTTCGAGGGTGTCGACGAAGTCGTCGATCACCTTCTCGACGTCCTGTCGCGACACGCCGCCGACCGAGGTCATGGCCACGCCCAGCTTCTGCACTTCCTTGGCGCCCATGTGCTTGAGCACTTCGGCGGCCTGCTGCTCGCCCAGCGACAGCAGGATGACGGCGGCGCGCTGGACGCCGGTCAGGGCGTAGTCACTCATCGGCATTCACCAGTTCACGCACCGCCGAGGCAACGCGCTTGGAATCGGTGGCCACGGCGTCGCGCGCCACCTGCACCTTGGCTTCGAAATCGCGCCGCTTGGCGATGCGCTCCTGGGTCAGCGCCGGCGGCAGCGGCTGGTCGTCGTGGTCGAGCATCTCGGTGATCTCCGCATCCTGCGCTTCGTGCTTGACCAGCACCTTCGGCGTGGTCAGCGCGCGAAAGGCGGGGCGCAGCACGAACCACACCACCGCCAGCACCGCCAGGCCGCCGAGCAGGGTGCGCAGCAGGTCGCGGGCCTTCGGATTTTCCCACAGCGGCGCCGGTTCGATGGCCAGTTCCGGCTGGCGCGCGAACGGCGAGTTGACCACGGTCACGGCGTCGCCACGCTGGGCGTCGAAACCGATCGCCTGCTGCACCAGCGACTGGATGCGCTGGATTTCCTGCGCGTTGAGTGCGCGTTCTGTGGGCTTGCCGTTCTTGCCCGGCGCGCCGGCCAGGTTGTCCACCAGCACCGCGGCGGTGACCCGGCTGATCCGGCCCGGCGCCTGCCGGGTGTGGGTCAGGGTGCGGTCGATCTCGTAATTGCGCACCGAGCTGCGGGTGCCGTTGCCATTGGCCGCGGTGGTCTGCGCGGCGGTTGCCGGCGCTGCGCCGGCGGCATTGGGGGCGGGGTTGGCGGCTGCTGCGGCGGCCGGGGTGTTGGTGGCGCTGCCCGGCACGCCCTGCGGAGGGGTGGCGGCGGCCAGGTTGCCGGATTCGGACAGCTGCTCGCTGCGCACGATGGCCGGGTCCGGGCCGTACTTCTCGCTGGCCTGCTCGGTCTGGCTGAAATCCATGTCCACGCTGACTTCGGCGCGAACCCGGCCGGGGCCGGTCATCGGCTCCAGCAATTCCTGGATGCGGCGCACGAACACCGCTTCCTGGCGACGCTGGCGTTCGAACTGCTTGGCGCTGATGGCGGCGTCGCTGTCCGGATCGGGGTTGGATAGCAGGCGGCCGTACTGGTCGACCACGGTGACATTGCTGGCCGGCAGGCCGGGGATGGACGAGGACACCAGATGCACGATGGCATCCACCTGGCCCTGCTCCAGGCTGGCGCCGCTCTGCAGCTGCAGCACCACCGAGGCGCTGGCCGGGTCCTTGTTGCGGGTGAACGCGGACGGCTTGGGCATGGCCAAGTGCACCCGCGCCTCGCGCACCGGGCGCAGGTTGGAGATGGTGCGGGCCAGTTCGGTTTCCAGCGCATGCTGGTAGCGCGCGTTTTCCACGAACTGGCTGGTGCCGAAGCCCTGGTCGCCTTCCATCGCGGCGAACCCGCGATCCTCGCCCGCGCCGATGCCGCCGGCGGCCAGCGCCATCCGCGCTTCGCCGATGCGGTCTTCCGGCACCGACAGCGCGCCGGTGGTCGGGTCGATCTTGAACGGCAGCTGCGCATTGCGCAGCACGTCGCGCGCCTCGCCGGCAGTCTTGGCGTCCAGCCCCGGCAGTGGCGCGTAGGTGGGCTTCTGGGTCCAGAAGAACAGCCACAGCCCCAGCGCGATGGCGGCCGCGGTCACGCCCAGGGTCAGCAGCTGCCGCACCATCGGGATGTCCTGCAGGCGTCCCAGGTTCTTCAGGCCTTCGGTGTTCTTGGGAAGTGCGATGGCGCTCATGGCTGGCGGGATTCTGGCTGGAAAGGGTGGAAGGGGTGAAGCGAAAACGGCCGGGCGCGCGGCGCCGGGTGGCGGTCAGGCCTGCTAGACCGGCATGTTCATCACGTCCTGATAGGCCTGGACCAGGCGGTTGCGCACTTCCACCGCCGCCTTGAAGGCGACCTGGGACTGCTGCATCGCCACCATGACCCGGGCCAGGTCGGCGCGCGGATCGCCGATTTCAAACGCATGCTGCAGCGCGCCGGCCTCGTTCTGGGTCTTGCTGACCCCGTCGATGGCGTTGCTCAGGGTCTTCTGGAAGTCGGCGCGCGCCGGCTGCCCGGTCTCGATGGCATTGGACGGGCGGGCATCGACGGCCGCCGGATTGCCCAGCGGACCCTGCGCCCGCGTCTCGTGGGCGCGGATCTGGGAGAGGATCGAGCTGATGGCATCGGTCATCTGGGCACGGGGACAGGGAAGCCTGTCGCCTTTCGTGCAAAACCCATGCCGGGGCGGTGACGGAAAACTGCCGGTGGTTATGCGGCAAACTTAAATATCTTATATTTCAATGAAATATGAGGCATATCTCATGCTTCATCTAGAAGCGGTTTCCGCCGCGGCCATTGCCTGCGGCCGGAAACTTCTCGCGTCCGATATGGCGTCGGGGCCGCAGCCCCGCCAACGAAAGTCCTACGAAAGCTGTTCCAGAACGGCGCATGGCGCCCGAGATTCGCTCAGGAATCGCGATGGCTGTCTTCGAGCGGCGCTTCGCTGCCGCGGCCGATCCCGTATTTGCGCAACTTCTCCAGCAGGGTGGTGCGACGCAGGCCCAGCAGGGGGGCTGCGTGGGCGACCACGCCGCCGCTCTGCTGCAGGGCCTGGCGGATCAGCTCGTTCTCGATTTCCGCAATGTGCTGGCGCAGATCCAGGCCGCCCGCCGGCAGCGACACCAGCGGCGACAGGGTGGCCGGGTCGGGCGGCGATGGCGGCGGCGCGGGCGAGGGCGCGACCGGCTGCAGCGGCGGCAGCTGGGTTTCGCGCGGCGGCGGTGCATCGCGCAGCAGGTCTTCCGGAATCGCGGCGCGGTAGCGCGCCGGCAGGTCGCCGACGCCGACCCGGCCTTCCGGGTGCAGCACCGCCAGCCGCTCCAGCAGGTTGCTGAGCTCGCGGACGTTGCCCGGCCAGTTGTAATGCTGCAGCGCCGCGATGGCCTCGTCGGTCAGGGTCACCCGGCCACGCCCGGCTTCGGCCAGCTGGCGGGTGATCGCCATCACCAGATCGGGCAGGTCGTCGCCGCGTTCACGCAGCGCCGGCAGTTCGATCGGGAACACGTTGAGGCGGTAGAACAGATCCTCGCGGAACCGGCCATCGGCGATATGGGCCTCGAGGTTGCGGTGGGTGGCCGCCAGCACGCGCACGTTGCAGGTGATCGGCGGGCCGCCGCCCACGCGCTCGAACACGCGCTCCTGCAGCACCCGCAGCAGCTTCACCTGCATCGCCATCGGCATGTCGCCGATCTCGTCCAGCAGCAGGGTGCCGCCCTCCGCCATCTCGAAACGGCCCTTGCGCTGGGTCAGCGCGCCGGTGAACGCGCCTTTCTCATGACCGAACAGCTCGCTTTCCAACAGGTCGGGCGGGATCGCGCCGCAGTTGATGGCGACGAACGGCTTGTCCCTGCGCTGCGAAAGCCCGTGGATGGAACGCGCGGCGACTTCCTTGCCGGTGCCGGACTCGCCCAGGAGCAGCACGGTGGTGTCGAAGCGGGCCACCTGGTCGATCAGCCGGTTCAGGCGCAGCACCGCGGCGCTGTGCCCGGTCGGGCCCAGCTGCGGGATTTCCCGCCGCTCGTCGTCGTCCATGCGCTTGATGCTGGCGCGGCGCAGCACGTCCTGCAGCTGGTTGCGGCGGATCGGATAGTCCAGCGTCCAGACCATTTCGGGGTGCAGGTGCCGGCGCCAGCCGCTGGCGTCGGCCGGGCCGGGTAGGGCGATCATCGGCGGGTGCATGGGCTGCGCCGCCAGCCAGGCAGCGAACGCATCCCACGCGCCGGCATCGCCGACGTCGCCGGCGATCACCGCGACCCAGTCGGTGGCGCGCGCCTTGCCCAGGTCGAGGTCCGCGGCATCGACCACGATGCGCGGGGTGAAATCCATGAAATCCAGCAGCGTCGCCAGCCGTTCGGTGCGGGCGTCGTCGGCATCGACCACCAGGATGCGCGATTCACTCATGCGCCGGCCTCGTTCCCGGCCAGGCTTTCCAGCAGCGGCAGCACTTCCTGCATGTAGTTGAGCTTGCTGACGAAGGCATCGCTGCCGGCGCGCTGGGCATGCTCGCGGTGTTCGCTGTCGTCGAAATGGCTGACGATGGCGACAAATGGGGGCGCGTCCTGGGCTTTTATCAGCCGCGTGGCCTGCAATCCGCCCATTTCCGGCATCGCCAGATCCATCAGTACCACGTCCGGACGCAGGGATTCGGAACGGGCCACCGCCTCGATGCCGTTCGCCGCGGTGCCGGCGATGTCGATCCACGCATGCTTGCGCATGTGTCGGGTCACCGCGTTGATGAAGCCTTCGTGGTCATCCACGAGCAGCACCCTGATGGTTCTCAACATCTTCTTCCCCCCTTGAGAAGATCAGCCCAGCCGCGCCATCGGGGCCGGGCCCCGCTCGCGGCGGCGCATCCGCGCCGGTGCGATGCACAGCTGTTCACGATACTTGGCCACGGTGCGGCGCGCCACGCGAATGCCTTGTCTGGCCAGCATCGCGGCAATCACCTCGTCGGCCAGCGGCGCGTGCGCCGGCTCGTCTTCGATCAGCCGGCGCACCATCGCCTTGATCGCCGCACCGGACACCTCCGCGCCCTCCAGCCGCACCGCAAACAGGCGCTTGAGTTCCAGCGTGCCGCGTGGGGTCTGGATGTATTTGCCGGTGGTAATGCGCGAGATCGTGGATTCGTGCACCCCGATTTCCTCGGCCACATCCTTCAGCGTCAGCGGCGCGATGGCTTCCTCGCCCTGCTCGAGAAAGGCCTGCTGGCGCGTGACCAGCACCCGCGAGGTCTTGAGCAGGGTTTCGTTGCGGATGCCCAGGCTGCGCAGCAGCCAGCGCGCTTCGTCCAGCAGGCCGCGCATGCCGGCGTGGCCGGAGGCCTGCTCCGCATGCGCGCACAGGCGCAGGCGCGGCGCGCTGCGGGTATTCAGGCGTACCTGCCAGCCGCCACCGCCGCGCCAGGCGATCACGTCCGGCACGATGAATGCGGGTTCCGGCTCCGGCGGCTGTTCCACCGGGTGCGGCTGCAGCGACAGCACCAGCGCCACTGCTGTCGCCACCTCGGCGGGCGATGCGTCCAGCTGCCTGGCCAAGGCCGGGAGTTCGTGCCGGGCCAGCGTTTCCAACTGCTCGCCGACGATGCGCCGCGCCAGCGCCCGCGCATCGCTGGCGGGCAGGGTGCGCAGCTGGGCCAGCAGGCATTCGCGCGGGTCGGCCGCGGCCATGCCCGGCCAGTCGCCCTCCAGCAGCAGGCGCTGGCGTGCGGCCAGCAGGGCCGTGGCGTCGGTGTCGGGTAGTTCGTCGGCCAGCTGCATAGCGCCATGGCGGGCCAGGTCGAACGGATCGCCTTCCAGATAGCCGCGGTCGTCGCAGCAGTCCAGCCACCATGCGGCCATCGCCAGTTCGCGCGCGTTGCAGCGCAGCTGCAGCTGTTGCAACAGGCGCTGGCGCGGGTCGCTGGATTCGCCGGCGGCGATGCGGGCGGTGGCATCGTTGTCCGGATCGCCGGCATGGCTGCCGCCGGACAGGAACATCGGTTCAGGCAATTCGTCCCAGGCGGCGGCTTCCAGCGCGGCGTCATGGCCATCACCGGCGGAAACGGGCTCTTCCTCGTCCGCCTCCTGCTCCAGCAGGGGGTTGCGTTCCAGGATCTGATGGAGTTCCTGTTCCAGCTGCAGCGAGGTGACCTGCAACAGGCGGATCGACTGCAGCAGTTGCGGGGTCAGCGTCATCGACTGCCCCATCTTGGCCTGCAAGCTAGCCTTCATCCCGGCCCCCCGTGGTCCTGCCTGAACTGCCCATCTGCAGTGGTTAAGTCGCCCCTACCGAGTAACCGCGCACGCGTCTTGCATGCAGTGTAGGCGAATCCATGGAAATAGGCGCGACCGGAGTCGGAAAATCGACACGACGACAGGCGCGCTCGAAACGCGGACGTGGTCGCGCGTCCGGCAGGGCGGAAGCCAGGATTACTGGTCGCGCTGTGCGCGAAGCTCGGCGATGGCCCGACGGTGCTGGCGGAACACGTGGCGCTCCAGCGCCGCGCGGGTGGCGTCGGGCAGGGGGGCGAATTGCAGCCACTGGCTTGGGGTGCCGTCGTCGCTGGGTGCGCAGGCGAGCACTACCGCCGGCAGTACCAGCGGTTCCGGCAGCCAAGGGGTGGCCTGCATGCGGAACAGGCCGGTGCTGCCTTCCACGCAGGCATTGCCAGCCGGCATCCGCACGCCCTGTGCTGACCAGCGCAGCAGCACCCGCGGATCGGCGTTGGCCTGCGCATTCAGGTTGCCGACCAAGGTCAGCAGCAGGTCCAGCTTGGCTTCGATGCGTCGCAGCGCCAGCCCCTGCGGGCCTTCTTCTTCTTCGTTACGGCTGTCTTCGATGATGGCGATCGCAGACAGGTGGATCTCGGCGCGGGAACAGACGGTTTCCAGCCAGGCCGGATCCAATTGTTGTGGCACGAATGCCGCCCGCTGCAGGTCTTCACAGGCCAGCGCGTCGCCGAACAGGGCCGCGTCGGCGTGTTCGCGGTTCATCCCATCGCCTGCAGGTAGGCGTTGGCGCCTCGCTGGTGGCGCTGCAGCTGCTGCAGCTGGTCGGCGACGAAGTCGCGCCGCTGCCCCAATTCTTCCAGCATCGCCTGCTGGTCGTTCAACAGCTGCACCCACGCCTGCACTTGGCGCGGGTCCAACAGCGCGGTGTCCGCGCCACCCAGCGCCTGACGCACGGCGCGATCATGCGCATCCACCAGCGCCGCAGCCGCGTCCAGATCGGCCCGGCCCAGCGCTTCGCGTAGGGCCTCCACAGGCAGGGCGGGCGGGGCGTCGGTGGTGTAGTCGGTCACCGCGCGCGTTCCGGGTCGATCTGCTGCCACGCGGATTCGATGTCGGCGATCAGGCCGTCGACCTCCTGCACCACGGCGACATCGTTGTTCAGGTTGGCCTCGGTCAGCCGGCGCTGCGAGTAGTCGTACAGCGCGGCCAGTCCGTCGGCGATCTCGCCGCCGGCGGCGTGATCCAGCGAACCATCCAGATGGCCGATGATCAGGCTGGCCTCGCTGATGGCCTGGCCCTTGCGCGGCAGGTCGCCGACTTCCATGCAGGCGCTGGCCAGCTTCAGGCGTTCGCGGATACCGGCCAGCATCAGGCTCACCAGCCGATGCGGAGTGGCGTCCAGCACCGCGCTGTTGACGGCGGTCTGGCGGTACTGGTTGGCATAGCCGCGTGCGTTCATGGCATTGATCAACGGTTGCTGTTGCTGTTGCTGAGGGCACCCAGTTGCTGGGTGAGATAGCTGGAGGTGCTTTGCATCTGCGCCATCATCGCGTCCAGCGCGGTGAACTGGCGGCGATACGAGGCTTCCAGACGCTCCATGCGGGCATCGAGATCGGCGCGCTGCTGGCCCACCGACTTCATGCGGTCGGCCAGCGTCTTGCCGCGATCGGCCAGCAGCCCCTGCGCGCCCACGTAGTTGTGCAGCAGGTCGCGCATGCTCTTGCCGAAATCGGCGTCTTCGCCCAGCAGGTTCTTGACCGCGCCGGGATTGGCGGCAAGGGCCGCGTCGAACTTCGTGCCGTCCAGGCTGAGCGACCCATCCACCGCGGTCTTCAGGCCCATCGCACTAAGCTCGGCGTAGTTGTTGCCGATCGCGTTGCGCAGCGATGCGGTGATCGCGCGCGGCGCGGCATCACCGCTCAGCGGGCCAGCGGTCTTGCCTTCGCCACCGGCGGCGCTCTGCGTGCGCAGCGCGCCCAGCGCGGTGTTGTAGGCGCTGATGAAGCCGAGCATGGAGGCCTTCAGCGTGCTGGCGTCGGAACCTACGTCCAGCGTGAATGCCTCGCCGGGCTTGGCCTTGGCCAGGGTCAGGGTGACACCATCGACCAGATCGGCCAAGGTATTGGAGGAGGAGGTTCTAGTGATGCCGTCCACCTGCACGACGGCATCCTGCGCCGGCGTGACTTCGGTCATCGTGCCGCCGGACGTTGCCAGCACCGAAAGTCCGCCGTCGCCACCGCTGGCACTGATGGTCAGCGCGCCGGCGGAACCGGTCTTGCTTGAGTTCAGCACCAGCACCTGCCCGGCATCGCCATTGACTAGCGTGGCGTTCACGCCCTTGCCGGCCGCCTGCGCATTGATGGCGTCACGGATGTCGGCCAGCGTGCCCTTGCCGGCTTCGATAGTGACATCGAAGGCATCGCCATCGCCCACTTTCAGCGTCAGCGTGCCATCGCCGACCTGGGTGGTGCTGGTGGCAGCGGCCGACTGCAGCTTGTGCGCAGTGGCCAGCTTCTCGACGATGATCGAATAGGTGCCCAGCGCGGCGGAACTACCGGCGCTGGCGGTAAAGCCCGCATCCGTGCCCACGGTGGCTTTGCGACCGGGCAGGCCGCCGGCGCCGTCCAACTTCTTCAGCGCGCTCTCCACGCCAGCCAGAGCGGCCTTGATTGCGCCGAAGGCGGAAATCTGCGTCTTGGTCGACGTCTCCATCGCAGTCAGCCGGTTTTCCGCCGGCGCGCGTTCGGCCGCGACCAGTTGGCCGACCAGTTCGGTGACATTCAGGCCCGAGCCGATGCCCGCGCTGGTGATGCTGGCCATGTTGGCGTCCTCCGTGGCGGCCGCACGCGCGGCGCCTTTGTGGGTTGCAGGGAATATAACGGCAGCGCTGGCCGTACCTTAAACCCATCCGGTGTCAATTGAGCGGTCACGCCCAACGTGGTCGGGAGACCACGGCTTACGTCCAACCGGATGCTTGTCAGGCTTCCCGATCAAACAAGCCGCGGCCGGTGGCGGCCAGTCGCCTTGCCACCGTCAATGCGGTTTCGTCGGGGATCTGCACGATGGTCTCGCCGGTGTCCGAATCCACCACCGACACCACGATGCGGTTCGCATCCTCGTCCACCCGGAAGCGCAGGTTGGTCTGTCCGCGGGCGTCCGCCATCGCCTGTTCAAGCTGTTTCTGCAGTTCGCTGGCCGTTGGTTTGTTGGATGCCTGTATTGCCAGGGCCTGTTTGGCCTGCGCCTCTCGCGCCTGCAGGGCAGCATCAGGGGAGGGCGTACCGGCAAGCGGACGCGGCAAAGCCCCGGCGCCGGGCGTCGAGGCGGGAACGGCTCCGTTAGGCGGAGCGCTGATGGGCGTGATGCTGGACATGACGGCTCATCGAAGGGGTTGGGACAACTCTCCTGCAGTCCGGGCCGGGGCCTTTCCTGCCGCAATTGCGTGTTGCTCCTTGAACCGGGTGTTGCCGGAAAGCAG
The DNA here is from genome assembly GCF_000423885.1 of Thermomonas fusca DSM 15424. Lineage (GTDB taxonomy): Bacteria > Pseudomonadota > Gammaproteobacteria > Xanthomonadales > Xanthomonadaceae > Thermomonas > Thermomonas fusca. The sequence continues at coordinate 71,473 of NZ_AUIV01000013.1, forward strand.
GTTGGCCCCGACGCGATCTGCGTCGGGGCCGTCCTGCCGTACCGTTGTTGCTAATGGCCTATTAGCGCAGCAGGCTCAGCACGTTCTGGGTGGACTGGTTGGCCTGGGCCAGCATGGCGGTACCGGCCTGGGCCAGGATCTGGGTGCGGGCCAGTTCGGCCGTTTCCTTGGCGAAGTCGGTGTCGCGGATGCGGCTGCGGGAAGCGGTCAGGTTTTCCGAAGTGGTGTTGAGGTTGCTGATCACCGAACTGAAGCGGTTCTGGATCGCACCCAAGTCGGCGCGAGAGCTGTTGACCGATTTCAGGGCGGCATCCATCGCCACGATCATCTTGTCGGCACCAGCGGTGGTCAGAACGTTTTCGTTCTGGAATCCGTTGTTGGTGGTGACAGCAGCAACACCATTGGTCAGTCCGGCATCAGTGCCCCCCGCGATCGTGAAGGAACCTTCATTGAAGCTGGTGAGGGTCATCGTGCCGTAATAGGTGTTCGTTGCAGAGTTGCCGGCAGTCGGATCGTTGGCCTGTCCGGCGAAACCGCCAGCGGTGGCGCCAGCGCCCCAAGCCTCAACGACATCAATGTTGGCGCCATCAGCGCGGCTGAACGTCAAATTGCTCCCGGCTGCAGTGCCGGTAAAAGTGATGCCTGCGGCATTGAGCGTGTCTTTGACGGCATCCAGATCGGTATCGAGATTCGCAGCGGTATAGCCAGCCGCTTCGTTCTGAGAGATGTTTACACCGCCCACACTCAGGCTGTACGTGCCGCCGGCAGAAGTGGCGAAAACGCCCAGCGAACCCGTGGTGCTGCTCGCGGTTGCGGTCACGCCGGTCTGGCTGCTGATGGCATTGATCGCCGCAGCCTGCGCCTTGGCATCCCGAGCGGCCGCGCCCACGGCGACATTGTTGATGGTCAGCTCTCCCGCGGTGAGCGCCCCAGCAACAGCAGCGCCCGCGGCGGTCGACGAAGACCAGCTGCCGAGGGAAGCAGTACCCGCGTCGGCGACGGAATCAATGCTGATGACCTGGCCCTGGTTGGCGCCGATCTGGAACGCCTGAGCGGTGAAGGAACCATCGAGCAGCTTCGTGTCGTTGAACGAGGTCTGCTCGGAAACGCGCTGGATTTCAGCTTTCAACTGCTGGACTTCAGCGTCGAGTGCCTGCCGGTCCGAGGTCGAGTTGGTGGCGTTGCGCGACTGCACCGCCAGCTCGCGGATGCGCTGCAGGTTGTTGCCGATCTCGCCCAGCGCGCCTTCGGCGGTCTGCGCCAGCGAGATACCGTCGTTGGCGTTGCGCGCCGCCTGGTTCAGGCCGCGGATCTGGGTGGTGAAACGCTCGGAAATCGCCAGGCCAGCGGCGTCGTCCTTGGCGCTGTTGATGCGCAGGCCCGAGGACAGGCGCTGGATGGTGGTGCCCAGGCTGGCGTTGTTGGTCGTGAGGTTGCGCTGCGAGTTCAGCGACATCACGTTGGTGTTGATGATGGACATTGCGTGTTCTCCGTGGAAGGGCGATGCCGGAATGGGTCAGGGCGTTGCCGGTTGGGGTCCGCAGGGGCTTGCCGGTTTTTGGTGCGGCCCTGTCCTCTGCAATCCCGGTAACGGACCCCGCTGGGGTTTCTTGAGGGGAATGTTTGGATTTGGGTACTGCTTCGCAGAAATAAAAAAATTTCCGTGGAGGCCCTAAAGATTCCTAAAGCCTGCCTTCGCAGTGCGGCGGCCGGGCTGCAAACCGGTATCGGCAATGTGCTGGCAGCCTGTAATCGGCGGTGTTCGGCAAGCGGGTGGCCTTGCCACGGCTTGTCGACGTGGCGCGCGCGACAATCGCGCCGTGCGCCGGCAAGCTTGCCGGCATAGCGATGCTATGCGACCGCAGGAGCCGCCTGATGAAACTTCCCCATCTGCCGCGCGGCGTGGTTGCGCTGGGCTTCGTGAGCCTGTTCATGGACACCTCGTCGGAGATGGTGCACAGCCTGCTGCCGGTGTTCCTGGTCAGCGTGCTGGGGGTCAGTGCGATGTCCGTGGGGATCATCGAAGGCATCGCCGAGGCGACTGCGGCCATCGTCAAGGTGTTCTCGGGCACGCTCAGCGACTGGATCGGCAGGCGCAAGCCGCTGGTGCTGCTGGGCTACGGGCTGGCCGCGTTGACCAAGCCGCTGTTCCCGCTGGCGTCGGGGCTGGGCATGGTGCTGGTGGCGCGTTTCGTGGATCGGATCGGCAAGGGCATCCGCGGGGCGCCGCGCGATGCGCTGGTGGCCGACATCACCCCGCCGGAGTCGCGCGGCGCGGCGTACGGGCTGCGGCAGTCGATGGATACCGTGGGTGCGTTCGCCGGGCCCTGCATCGCGCTGCTACTGATGGCTGCCAGCGGCGACAACTTCAGGCTGGTGTTCTGGGTGGCGGTGGTGCCGGCGGTGGTCTCGGTGCTGTTCATCGTGTGGGGCGTGCAGGAGCCGGAAACGCTGGCGGTGACCCACCGGCGGCGCTCGCCGATCCATCGCGACGAACTGCGCCGGCTGCCGGCGTCCTATTGGCTGGTGATCGGGTTCGCCGGGGCGCTGTCGCTGGCGCGGTTCAGCGAGGCCTTCCTGCTGCTGCGCGCCAGTAGCGTGGGGCTGGCGGCGACTTGGGTGCCGCTGGTGCTGGTCGTGATGAACGTGGTCTACGCGGCCAGCGCATGGCCGTTCGGGCACTGGTCCGACCGCGGCGAACGCCATCGCCTGCTGGCGCTGGGCATCCTGCTGCTGATCGTGGCCGACGTGGTGATGGCGCTGGCAACGTCGGTGGGCTGGGTGCTGGCCGGCACCGTGCTGTGGGGGCTGCACATGGGGGCGACACAGGGCTTGTTGGCCACGCTGGTCGCCGACGCCGCGCCCGCCGACCTGCGCGGCACCGCGTTCGGCCTGTTCAACCTGATGACCGGCCTGGCCCTGCTGCTGGCCAGCTTCCTGGCCGGCGCGCTGTGGACGGCGGCGGGGCCGGCAATGACCTTCGCCGCCGGCGCCGGGTTTTCGCTGCTGGCGCTGGTTGGGTTGGTTGTGGTCAGCCGGCGGACGCGGGCTGCAGCGGCCTGATGTCCGGGCGGCGGATATTAGCCCCGGTGCCGCCTCAGAGCTTGTTGAACAGCGACATGCCCTGCGTCTGCAGCATGGTCTTCTGCGCGGCTTCCAGCGCCAGCATCTGCATGTTGAGGCGGCTGATGGCTTCGGCCAGATTGGTTTCGCGCAGGCTGGCCAGCGATTCGGACAGGGTGAGGCTCTGCAGGCTGCGGCCGTCGTTGGCGGTGTCGATGTCGTTCATGCGCGCGCCGACGCCGGAACGCAGCGACAGCATGTGGCCCTGCGCGGTGGTGATGTCGCCGATGGCGCTGCCGAAGGCGTTGACGCGGCGGGCGTTGTCGGCGGGGCCGGTGCCGGGCAGCAGCAGCGCGTCGGCGAAGGCCTGCAGGGTGGCGAACACGTCCTGGTTGGGGGCGGTTTCCACGCTGAAGGTGTCGCCGGCGGCGGGGCTGCCGCTGATCCTGAACTCCACGCCCAGCCCGGACGATGCGGGCGGCACGGCGCTACCGCTGGTCCAGCTGCCGGTCACCGGCGGCGCCAGCGGGTTGCCGCCGGCATCGACGATTTCGTAAGCATCGGGGGCAGTGAACCGCAGGGTGAGGGCGTCGCCGTTCCAGGTGCTGGCGTCGGTGGCTTGGGCGCTGTTCAGCAGGCCGCTGCCGGTGTTGCCGGCGCCGGCGCTGCCGCGGGCATAGCCGTCGCCGGTGCGCACGCGCAGGAACACGGCGCTGCCGGGATCGCCGTCTTCGATGGCGACATCCGGCCCCACTTCCACCGCGTTGCGGCCGTCGTCACCGTGGTAGATCACGTTGCCGGCGTTGTCGGAGAAGGGGATGACGCCGTCGCGGGTGCCGGCGAACAGGCGGCGGCCGTTGCCGTCGTCGCGGTTGGCGATGTCCAGCAGGTTCTTGCGCAGCTGCAGCACTTCGGTGGCGATGGCCTTGCGGTCGTCCGGACCAAGTGCGCCGCTGTTGGCCTGGATGGCCAGCTCGCGGGCGCGGGTGAGGCTGTCGTTGGCGTCGGTCAGCGCGTTTTCCTGCATGCGCAGGCGGTGGTCCACGCGCAGGGCGTCGCTGTCGTACTGGGTCAGCGCGGCCTGCAGGTGGTCCAGCCGCTGCGCGGTGGCCATGCCGACCGGGTCGTCCTTGCCCTGGGTGAGCTTGACGCCGCTGCTGATCTGCTGCTGGGTGCGGGCGATTTCACTCTGCCGGCTGAGCAGGCTGTTCAGGCCCTGCATGTACAGGCTCTGGGTGGAAATGCGCAGGGTCATGGGGCCTCCTTCATGGCATCAGCGGCGCACGGCGCCGAGCAGTGCCTGGAACATGGTATCGGCAGTGGCGATCACCTGCGCGGCAGCCTGATAGGCCTGCTGGTAGCGCAGCATGTTGGTGGCTTCCTCGTCGAGGTTGACGCCGGAAACGGATTCGCGCTCGGCCAGGATCTGGTCGTCCATGACCTGCTGCGCGTCGAGGTTGAGCTGGGCGTGGCGGGCGTCGCCGCCGACGCGGGCGGTGAGCTGCGACATGCCCGCGGTGACGTCGTTGCGGCCGCCGTTGAGCACGGCCTTGGCGTCCACCGCCGCCAACAGGCGCGCGTTGGCGTTGTCGGAGGAACGCGGGCCGGTGCGGCCGAGGTTGATTTCGTCGCCGGCGGCGGGGTTGCCTTTCAGCACCAGCGACCAGCCGCTGCCGGTGATGGTGTCGCCGGGCGCATAGGCGACCGGCGGGCCACCGTCGACGGTATAAGTATTGGCGTCGATGAAGCTGATGTTGGCGCTGGTGAAGCCGGCGAACAGCGCCGGATCGGTGACGCTGGCGGTGCCGCCGCTGACGTTGCCGATGTTGCCGGCATCCAACCCCACTGTCATCGGCGCGGCGGCGGCAATCTGGCCGGGATCGGTCAACGCCAGCTGGATATTGGCGGCGGCCGCGGCGGTGGGCTGCAGGAGGAATCGGTCGCCGGCTGCGGCCGCGCCCGACAGCACCAGTTCCACGCCTTCGACCACGAACGGGTCGGCGCCGGTGCCGGTGCCGGTCATCGCCACCGCCTGGCCGGTATCGGCGCGGGCGGCGTTCCATGCAGCGCCGTCGAAGCGCAGGACCAGGTTGTTGCCGGTGAGCGCGCCAACGTCGGCAACGCTGGTGGCGAAGCTGGCGGTGGACGCCGCGGCGTTGCCGCTGTGCGGATAGACCTTGGGGTCGGGCAGGGTAAAGAAGTCGGTGCCCGGGTTGCCGGCGTAATCGATGCCGCCGCGCTGGGTGGCGTTGAAGGTGTCGGCGAAGGCGGTGGCCAGGCGGCCCAGTTCGGCGCGGGCCGGATCGAGCACGTTGCTGCGGAATTCCAGCAGGCCGCCGATGGCGCCCGAGACCGAACCGGCCGGCAGCGGCACCGGCCCCGCCGGCGACTGCACGGCCAGTTGCGCGCGGTTGGCCTGATACGGGTCGGCCACGGTGGACAGCTGCATGGCGCGCGCGCCCAGCACCATCGGCTGGCCGCCGATGGTGAACACGTTCATCGCGCCGTCGTCCTGCAGCACGCCTTCGGCGCCGACCAGCGCCGATAGCTGGCCCACGCGCAGGTCGCGCTGGTCCAGCAGATCGGGCGAGGCGTTGTCGCCGGAGGCGATGATGTCGCGGTTGAGGTTCGCGATCTCGCCGGCCAGCTGGTTGGCGGCGGTGATGTTGTCCTTGAGGCTGGCCTCGACCTCGTTGCCGAGTTGGGTCAGGTGGCCGTCGAGCGAACGCCAGCGCGTGGCCAGCTGGCCGCCAGTGGTCAGCATCTGGCTGCGCGCGGCGGTGGAGGTGGGGTCGGCCACCACGCCCTTGGCGGCGCTGAAGAAGCTCGACCAGGCCGTGGCCAGGCCGGTAGTGGGGTCGGAAATCAGCTTGTCCACCCGCGACGACAGTCCGGTCATCTGGGTCAGCCGGCCCATTTCGCCGGCGCTGTCGAGCTGGCGCGCATACACCAGGCCGTCGGCAAGCCGACGCAGGTTGGCCACGTCGACGCCCTGGCCGATGCTGATCCGGCCCGGCTGGCCCGCTCGCGCTTCGAATTCCACCCGCTGGCGGCTGTAGCCGGGCGTGGTGGCGTTGGCCACGTTGTGGCCGACGGTGGACATCGCCCGCTGGAACGCCAGCAGGGCGGATGCGCCGGTTCCGAGTACGCCTCCAGTCGGCATCGTTTAACCCTCCAGTCCGGCCAGCGCACGACGCATGGTAGCGCCGTCGGCAATCGCCACGATCTTGGCCGCGTAGGCCGGGTCGGTGGCGTAGCCGGCGCGCTGCAGCGCCTTCGCGAAATGATGGACGTCGCCGCCGGTCCCGCGCGCGTCGGCATAGCGCGGGTTCTTCAGCAGCCGGGTGTAGTCGGCGAAGCTGTCGGCCGGGCTGCCGTAGCTGCGAAACGCGGCGCGTTCGTTGACCCGCTGGCCGTTGACGTATTCGTGGGTGGCGGTTTCGACCTTGCCGCCGCGCCAGCTGCCGCCGGCCTTGATGCCGAACAGATTGTGCGAGGTGACGCCTTCGCGCCCGGCCAGGCGACGGCCCCAGCCGGTTTCCAGCGCGGCCTGCGCCACCAGCGCCTTGGCCGGCACGCCCAACTCCTCGGCGGCCTTGCGCGCATGCGGCCAGACCGAACGGGCGAAGGCTTCGGGGCTGCTGCAGTCCAGCGGCGCGTTCTCGTCGCAGCTGATGACCGCGGCGGCCAGCGGCGGGCGCGGCGGCATCGCCATCGCCTGCAGGGAGGTGCCGCTGCTGGCGGGGGCCAGCGACAGGGAGCTGCCGCGCAGGCCGGCCGGCAGCGGCAGCCCGGAGGGAGTGTCGGCCGCGGGCAGCGCCATCGGCGCATTCGGCTGGCGCAGCGGCAGCCCGCCAACCGGCGGTGCCGGGGTGGCGGTGGCGCCGGACAGCTGGCCCACGATCATCGGCTGCAGGCCCAGCCCGCGACCCTTGGTCAATTCCTTCGCCAGGGCCTGGTCGTACATGTCGCGATAGCTGTTGTCGCCGCCGAACGGGTCGCCCGGCGTCGCGCTGCGCATGCTCTTGATCAGCATCTGGGCGAACTGGCTCTCCAGCCCGCGCGCGGCTTCCTCCACGCGGGCGCGCGGGGTCGCCTCGGGGCGTTGCAGGGGGAAGGCGGTGGCGACGGGCAGGCGCATGTCAGGATGGATGCAAACGGCATGCCATCGGCATCAGATCACTTCCAGCTCGGCGCGCAGGGCCCCGGCCTGCTTGAGCGCCTCGAGGATGGCCACGATGTCGCCCGGCGCCGCGCCGACCGCATTCACCGCACGCACGATCTCCTCCAGCGAGGTGCCGCCCTTGAACAGCACCATGTGGCTGCCCTCGGCCTCCGCGCTGACGGTGGACTGCGGTGCCACCACGGTGCTGCCGCGGCCGAACGGCTCCGGCTGGCTGACCTGGGTGGCTTCGGTGATGGTGACGGTGAGCGAGCCGTGCGCGACCGCCGCCGGCAGTACGCTGACCTGGCCGCCCATCACCACGGTGCCGGAGCGGGCGTTGACGATGACCTTGGCGGCGGCGGTGCCGGGATCCACGTCCAGGGATTCCAGTGCGGCCAGGAAACTCACGCGGTCGCCGGCCGGCGGCGCGATCTCGATGGTTACGCCGTCGAGCGCGCGGGCGCTGGCGGCGCCGAAGCTGCGATTGACCGCCGACACGATCCGCGAGGCGGTGGTGAAGTCGGCTTCGTGCAGGTTCAGCACGACTTTGTCGCCGGTGTTCGAGGCGGGCACCGAACGCTCGACGATGGCCCCGGACGGAATCCGCCCACCGTTGGGCGCGTTGACCGAGATCCGCGAGCCGTCGCGCCCGGAGGCACCGAAGCCGCTGACCACCAGGCTGCCCTGGGCGATCGCGTAGACCTCGCCGTCGGCGCCCTTGAGTTGGGTCATCAGCAGGCTGCCGCCGCGCAGCGAGCCGGCGTTGCCGATCGAGGACACGGTCACGTCGATCGGCTGGCCGGGCTTGGCGAACGCCGGCAGTTCGGCATGCACGGCCACCGCGGCCACGTTCTTGAGCTGCGGATTGACGTTGGGCGGGATCGACACGCCCAGCTGGTCCAGCATGGTGCGCAGGCTCTGCACGGTGAAGGGCGTCTGGCTGGTGCGATCGCCGCTGCCATCCAGGCCCACCACCAGGCCGTAACCGATCAGCGGGTTGCCGCGCACGCCGGCCACCTGCGCCAGATCCTTGACGCGTTCGGCCTGCGCCGGTGGCGCCACCGCCAGCGTGAACAGCAGGGCGGCAACCGCGATTGCAATACGTTTCATCGGGGCCGCCTCAGTAGGGGAACAGCGCGGAGTTGAAGAAGCGGCCCAGCCAGCCCATCGCGTTGGAGCGGGCGAGGGTGCCGCGGCCGCCGTAGACGATGCGGGCGTCGGCCACGCGGTCGGAGGTCACCCGGTTGTCGGAGCCGATGTCGGCGCGGCGGACGATGCCCTGCACCTGCACCAGCTCGTCGCCCTGGTTCAGGCGCAGCTGCTTGTCGCCACGCACCAGCAGGTTGCCGTTGCCGAGGTCCTGCACCACCCGCACGGTCAGCTGGCCTTGCAGCTGGTTGCTCTGCGCGCTGTTGCCGTTGCCGGCGAAGTCGCGCCCGCCTTCCACCGAGGCCGACAGCAGGGACTTGCCGTTCAGCGTGACCTGCTGGCCGGCGAGGGTCGGCGCCGCCATGTCGACGCCGCTCTTCTTGGTGACCGCGGTATTGGCCTTGGTGGTGGCGCTGGTGCTTTCCACCAGCACGATGGTCAGCAGGTCGCCGATGTCGCTGGCCTTGTTGTCCTGGAACAGGCGCATCGGCTTGCCGCTGCGGCCGGCATAGATCGAGCCGCCGCCGTCGCCCGGACTGGGCGCGGCGCGCACCGGCTGCGGCGCCGGTTCCGCGTACTGCGCGACCGGGGCGTCGAACGGACGCACGTCGCCCTGCAGCCGGTTGGCCGTAGCGCAGGCCGACAGGCCGAAAACGGCGGCAGCCAGCATGGCGGTGCGGGCGAGGAGGGCGGCGCGGCTCATGGCGGTACTCACACGTTGTTGTTCAGGAACGCCAGCATCTGGTCGGTGGTGGAGATCGCCTTGGCGTTGGTTTCGTAGGCGCGCTGGGTTTCGATCATCGACACCAGCTCTTCCACCACGTTGACGTTGGAGGCTTCCAGCGCGCCCTGGATCAGCCGGCCAAGGCCGCCGGTGCCGGGGCCGCCGGTCTGCGCCGGGCCGCTGGCGCCGGTTTCGGCAAACAGGTTCTCGCCCAGCGCCTGCAGGCCGGCCGGGTTGACGAAGTCCGCCAGGGTCAGCGCGCCGATCTGCACCGGCTGCGCCTGTCCGGCCAGCTGCACGCTGACCGTGCCGTCGGCGCCGATGGTGACGCTCTGCGCACCTTCCGGCAGCTGCAGGCCCGGCTGCACCGGGTAGCCTTCATTGGTCACCACTTCGCCCTGCGCATTGATCTGGAAGCTGCCGTCGCGGGTGTAGGCGGAGCTGCCGTCGGGCATCAGCACTTCGAAGAAGCCGCGGCCGTTGATGGCGGTGTCCAGCGCGTTGCCGGTCTGGTTCAGACTGCCTTGGGCGAACTGCTTGGCGGTGGCCGCCACCCGCACGCCGGTACCGATCTGCAGGCCGGTGGGCAGCTGGGTCTGCTCGGACGTGGCGCCGCCCGGCTGGCGGATGGTCTGGTACAGCAGGTCTTCGAAGCTGGCGCGGTCACGCTTGAAGCCGGTGGTGTTGGTGTTGGCGAGATTGTTGGAAATCACCGCCATCTTGGTCTGCTGGGCATCGAGGCCGGTCTTGGCGATCCACAGGGACTGGGTCATGGCGTGTGTCCTTTCAATTCAATTCGGGGATGCAAGGCGCTGCGGTCAGCGCATCGACACCAGCGAAGCACTGGCGCGCGCGTTCTCGTCTGCACGCTGCAAGAGCTGTACCTGCATTTCGAACTTGCGCGCCAGTTCGATCATCGACACCAGCGCATCGGCCGGGCGGACATTGCTGTCCTCCAGCGTCCCGGAGGTCAGCGACGCCCCGGTGGCCGGCTGCGGGGTGAATCCGGTGCGTGGGCGCAGCAGGCCGTCGTCGCCGCGTTCCAGTTCGGTGGTCTTGGCCGTCACCAGCTGCAGGCGACCCGCCTCGGCGATGGTGGAGGGCGGCTGGCCCTGCGGAACAATGGAAATGGTGCCGTCGCCGGCGATGTCCAGACTCTGGCTGGGCGGGATCGCCAGCGGCGCGCCGTCCGCGCCCAGCACCAGCTGGCCGCTGGCGGTGGACAGCAGGCCGTTGGCATTGATGGTGAGGTCGCCGGCGCGGGTGTAGGCGGTGGCGCCGTTGCCGTCCTGCACCGCCAGCCAGCGCTCCTGGTGCAGGGCGATGTCGAGCGGGTTGCCGGTCTGCCGGATCGCGCCCATGCGGGCGTCGATGCCCAGCGTGCGCGCTTCGGTGGCCACACGCGAGGGATAGCCCGGGCCTTCGATGGGCTTGGCCGCGGTGGCTTCCAGGGTGGCCTGGAAACCCACCCGGTCGGCATTGGCGAGGTTGTTGGCCACGGTGGCCTGGCCGCGCAGCATGGCGCTGGCACCGGTCATCGCAACGTAAAGGGCTCGGTCGGTCATGGCAGCCTCCGGTCGCCCCCGCGGTGGCGGGGGCGGGGCGGTTCATCAGCGGATGTTGATCACCGTCTGGGTGATCTGGTCCTGGGTCTGGATCATCTGCGCGTTGGCCTGGAAGTTGCGCTGCGCGGTGATCATGTTCACCAGCTGCTCGGTCAGGTCCACGTTGGAGGCTTCGAGGCCGCCGCCCTGGACCATGCCGAAGTCGGCGGTGCTGGCCTGGCCGCGGCGCGGCTCGCCGGAGTTGTAGGTTTCGGCCCAGACGTTGTCGCCAAGCGACTGCAGCCCCTGCGGATTGACGAAGTTGGTCATCGCCACCTGGCCCAGCGGCTGCACCACGCCGTTGGTGTAGCGCGCCGACACCACGCCTTCGGGGGAGGTCTCCACGCCGGTCAGGCGGCCGGTGGTATGGCCGTCCTGGGTCAGCCCCAACACGCTGAACTTGTCGCCGTACTGGGTGGAGCGGCCCAGGTCCAGCACCAGGTTCAGCGGCGCCGAGCCGTTGGTGGTGGCGTAGGCGGGCAGGCTGATCTGGCCCGGCGAGGGCGAGGTGAGCGCGCCGGTGTCGGAGTACTGCAGGGTCTGCGGGCCGCCCACCGCGTTGCCGTCGACCAGGGTATGCACCTGCCACTCGTTGGGGTTGGCGGTCTTGACGAAATACAGCGACTGGCTGTGCGCGGCGCCCAGCGAGTCGTACACCGTCACGGCGGTGGTGTGGTTGTAGCTGTTGGGATCCAGCGGATCGAACGGCGTGACCGTGGGCGCGGTGGCCGCGGCGGGCAGGTTGGTTTCCACGGTGACGTTGCCGGTGGCGGCGGGCGGCGCGTCGCCGGTGGGCAGCTGCAGGTCGCCCATGCGGCCGGTGTCGAAGCCGCCTGCGGTGTTCGGCAGGAACACCTGCAGGCGATGGCCAGCGGGGTTGACCACGTAACCCTCGCGGTCGGCGCCGAAGTTGCCGGCGCGCGAGTAGACCGTTGCGCCGTTGTTGGTGAGTGTGAAGAAGCCCTGCCCGGAAATGGCCATGTCCAGCGCGCGGCCGGTGAAGTCGATGTTGCCCTGGTCGAACTGCTGGGCCACCGCCTGCATGCGTACGCCGGCGCCGGTGGCGGCGCTGGACAGGCCGTAGGCCGATACCGCGAACAGATCGCCGAACTCCGCGCGCGACTGCTTGAAGCCGGTGGTGTTGACGTTGGCGATGTTGTTCGAGGTGACGTTGAGGTCCTGGCTGGCGGCGTTCATGCCGCTGACGGAGATGCGAAAGCTCATGGTGCGCTCCTTGGAAAGGGTTGGACGGCGGTCAGCCGATGCGACGGACGGAAGACAGGGGGATGCTGCCGAGGCCGGCGAGGTTCAGGACCAGCCCGGTCGGCTCGATCGAAACGCTGTCGATGCGTGCGGCCATCCGCACGCCCAGCGCTTCGCTGGCATCGCCGCTGCCGCTGCTGGCGCGGAAGGTGTAGGTGCCGGCGGGCAGCGCGTCGCCGTCGCTGTCCTTGCCGTCCCAGGCGAACTGCACCGGGCCGGCGCCGGCGGCTTCGACACTGATTCGGCGCACGACCTGGCCACCGGCACCCACGACTTCCAGCTGCACCGGGCCGGCGTGGGTGGCGACGATCTCGCCGCTGGCGCCCGCGCCCTCGGCCAGGCTCACCTTGTCCACTTCCACCAGCGCGTCGCGGCCGACCAGGCTGGCGGCGCGCAGCGACTGGTCGTTTTCCATCACGCTGGCCATGGCGGACATCGCCTGCTGCATGTTCTCGATGCCCTGCACGGTGGAGAACTGCGCCAGCTGGCCCAGGAACTCGTTGCCCTTGAGCGGGTTCAGCGGGTCCTGGTTCTTCATCTGCTCGGTCATCAGGCGCAGGAAGTCGGCCTGACCCATGCTGTCGGTCTTGCCATTGCTGGCGGTCGGGAAGGCGTACTGCGCGTAGGCGCTGTCGTTGCCCGTTGCGGGAGTCACGGTACTCATGTTCAGCGGCCCATGTTGAGGGTGGCGACGGCCAATTCCTTGGCGCTGTTGAAGACCTCCACGTTGGCCTGGTAACTGCGCGAGGCGGAGATCATGTCCACCATCTGCGCCACCGGGTCCACGTCGGGGGCATAGACATAGCCCTGCGGGTCGGCCAGCGGGTTGCCGGGGTCGTAGCGGCGGATCGGAGCGGCGTCGCTTTCGCGCACTTCCAGCACCTGTACCCCGGCCAGCGCCGGGTCTGCCGCCAGCGGCTCGGCGGAAAACACCGGCTGCTTGGCGCGGTAGGCGCCCTCCGCGGTGCCGGCCACGGTATTGGCATTGGCCAGGTTGCTGGCCACGGTGCTCAGGCGCACCGACTGCGCCTGCATGGCGGAGCCGGCGACGTCGAAAATCGGCAGGTTGCTCATGGCATGCCCCCTTACTGGCCGGTGATGGCGGTGAGCATGGTTCTCACCTTGGATTCGACGAAGGCCATGGAGGCGCGGTATTCCAGCGCGGCCTGGGCGTAGGTGGCCTGCTCGCGCTGGGTGTCCACGGTGTTGCCGTCCATGCTGGGCTGGACGCCGGGGCGCGCGTAGGTGGCCTGGTCCGCGGCTGCCCTCAGGGCATCGACGCCCTCGCCGGTGGCCGGCGACAGCGCCGCCTGCAGGGCGGTGCTGAAGTCCAGGTCGCGGGCCTGGAAGCCGGGGGTATCGGCGTTGGCCAGATTGGAAGCGAGCACCTGCAGCCGCTGCTCACGCAGCGCCAGCGCAGTACCGTGGATGCCAAGGAAATCGCTCATGCGCCCCTCCGAGGGGGTTTGTCCGCATGAGCCGATGCAACGCGTGTGCCATCGCCCCACCAGGGGCGAATGTCCGCGCCGTCAGTTCAGATAAAAATCAATGAAAAACAATGGCTTGAAAATCAGTTCCGAGAAACTTCCGCAAGCCTGCTGGTGATCCGGTCGGCCAGCTCCTGCTGCGAGTACTTTGGCACGAAGTCGTCCGCGCCCACCCGTTCGACCATCGCATGGTTGAACACACCCGACAGCGAGGTGTGCAGGAGCACGTACAGGCCGCTCAGCGCCGGGTCGCGACGGATTTCCGACGTCAGCGTGTAGCCGTCCATCGCCGGCATCTCGATATCGGAGATGACCATGCCGTAGCGCTGCACCGGATCCTGCCCGGACGCCACCATCTGCTTGAGGTGATCCAGCGCCTGCTTGCCATCGGACAGCTGGGTGCAGCCGAGGCCCAGCTGGTCCAGCACGTGGCGGATCTGGTTGCGCGCCACCCGCGAGTCGTCGACCACCAGCACCTCGCGGTTGCCGGCATGGGCGATCGGGGCGACCCGGACCTTGCTGGCCGGCGGCGGCAGCGCTTCGGCCAGCACGCTTTCCACGTCCACCAGCTGGATCAGCTCGTCGTGATAGCGGGTCACGCCGGTCAGGTAGTGCGGATCGCCGCCCAGCTCCGGCGGCGGCTGCACGTCTTCCACCGCGACATTGACGATGCGGTCCACCGCCGACACCAGGAAGCCCTGCACGCTGCGGTTGAACTCGGTCACCACCAGATAGTTGGCGGGGCCGTCGGCGGGCTGGCCGATGGCGCTGGCCAGGTCCAGCACCGGCACGCTGCGGCCACGGATATCGGCGGCGCCGAGGAACCCTGCAGGCAGCTGCGGCATGGTGAACAGCGCCGGGCGCGGCAGGACTTCCTGCACCTTGAAGACATTCACGCCAAAAAGCTGACGCCCGCCGAGGCGGAACAACAGCAGGGCCAACCGGTTATGGCCAGCCAGGCGGATGCGTTGGTCGATGCGATCGAGCAGTTGGTTGCGTTGCATGACGCCGTTGTCGGCCCGGAATGCGCCAGCTTGAGTCCGGCATGCTTCTTGCGTCCGGCTGCGGGAATACCGTGTTTGCGAGAAAGCCCGATGGATCGTCCCCGCCAGTTCCTCGCCTGCCTGCTGCTGGCCGCCACCGCGGCGGTCGCGGCGCAGGACGTGCAGCCGCTGCAACCGATCCGCGACGCCGCGATCTCGGCGCTGCAGGCGGACGCCTCGGCACAGGCGATGGTGGCCCCGGGGCTGCGGTTGCCGGCCTGCCGCCAGCCGCTGACAGCCAGCGCCAGCAGCCCCACGGTGGCCGACGTGCGCTGCCCGGACAGCCCCGGCTGGCGGCTGTTCGTGCCGCTGCGGCTGGGCGCCATGGCGCAGCCAGCGCGGGCGGCTGAAGAGAACCCGGCGCTGGCCGTCATGGTCAAGCGGGGCGACCCGGTGGTGCTGCGTGCCAGCCTCGGCGGCACGGAGGTGCGGATGGGCGGCAAGGCGCTGGGGCAGGCCCGCGCGGGCGGTATCCTGAACGTCGAGAACGACAGTTCGCACCGGATCATCCGCGGCCGCCTGGCGGCCGACGGGACGGTGGAAGTGGTCAATTGAAAATTATTCCGATATTCCCCTAAAGTCGCACGCTGCCCTGCCGATAGAACTTGCGAGCCACTTGACCGGAGTCACATTCCCATGACCACGAAAATCGAAGGCGGGCTGCCGGCGAAACCCGTGGAGGCCGCGACTGTCAATGATTCCGGCCCGGTGCGTGCCGGCGGGGCGCGGGGTGCGGCGGTCGCTGCAACTCCACCCGTGGACAGCCTGCGCCTGACCGGCCAGGCGGTGGGCCTGAAGGCGATGGCACGCGACCTGGCCTCGCCCGGCAAGCCCGACATGGCGCGGATCGAGGAGATCCGCAACGCCATCGACTCGGGTACCTACGAGATCAACCCGCAGGAAATCGCCAGCCGCCTGCTGGCGCTGGAACGCGAGCTGCTGGGATGAGTTTGGCCGTGCATCCGCTGGACGCGCTCGAATCGGCCTTGCAGGCCGAACGTCGCGCCCTGCTGGAGCACGACGTGGACGCGCTGCTGCGCTCCACCCAGGCCAAGCTGGAAGCGCTGGCCGACGCCGAGCGCAGCGCCGGCGCCGACGACATGGCCCGCGTCTCCGAGCTGCACGAACTCAACCGCGCCAACGCGGTGCTGCTGGCGCGTCGCCGCCGCGAGGTGGCGTGGACGCTGCGGCACCTTGGCCGCAGCGAGGCCAATGGCGTCTACAACGGCGCCGGCTACGCCAGCGCGCAAACCCAGTCCCGGTGGCTGGGCAGCGGATGAACATGGACGCCGCGCCGTCCTCCCTGTGGAGCGACGACGCCATCTGGGCCGCCAGCACGGTGAAATTCGCCGTGCTGTTCCTTGACGGCGACCGGACCGTGCATGCCGCCAACCCGGCGGCGCTGGTGTTGGCCGAGAAATTGGCGCCCGGCAGCGGTCCGGAATCGCTGGTGGCGATGATGTCCGACGAAGACTGGGCCGAATCGCTGCGCCGCGGCCATTGGCAGGGCGCGGTGCGCCCGCAGTCGGCATCGCCACTGTCGCTGGAGATCCATTGCGGCCATGCCCCGAACAGCGCGCACTGCTTCATGGTGGTGCTGGACATCAGCGAACGCGGCGAGCGGCAGCGGCAATACGAAGAATTGCAGCGCACGGTCGACCGCCTGGCTAGCACCCAGGAACAGCTGCTGCAGTCGGAGAAGATGGCCTCGATCGGCCAGCTCGCGGCCGGCGTGGCCCACGAGATCAACAACCCGATCGGCTACGTCGGCTCCAACCTCGGCACCCTGCAGGACTATTCCACCGCGCTGCTGGCGCTGGTGCAGAAATACCACGAGGCGATGTTCTCGGAAGACCCGGGCGCGCGCCGCGACGAACTGCTGCAGGCGCGCCAGCGGCTGGACATCGACTACATCGTCGGCGACTTGCCCAACCTGCTGAAGGAATCGCGCGAAGGCATCGAGCGCGTGACCAAGATCGTGCAGGACCTGAAGGATTTCTCGCGGGTGGGCCGTGACCAGAAGATGCAGCCGGCCGACCTGCTGCAGGGCTTGGATTCCACCCTCAACATCGTCTGGAACGACCTCAAGTACAAGATCCGGCTGGAAAAACACTACGGCAGCCTGCCGCCGGTGGAATGCCTGGCCTCGGAAATCAACCAGGTGTTCCTGAACCTGCTGCTCAATGCCGGCCAGGCCATCGAACAGCGCGGCACCATCGAGCTGGCCAGCGGCTGCGACGACCAGGAAGCTTGGATCAGCATCACCGACAGCGGCTGCGGCATCCCGCCGGAGGCGTTGCCGCACCTGTTCGATCCGTTCTTCACCACCAAGCCGATCGGTCGCGGCACCGGGCTGGGGCTGGCGATTTCCTACGGCATCATCGCCAAGCACCACGGCCGCATCGACGTGTCCAGCCGGGTGGGGCAGGGCAGTACCTTCCGGGTGGTCCTGCCGATCCGCCAGCCGCGCGCCGAGCCGCCGGCGCCAACAGCCTGAGCCCAGCGGCCCGCGCTATTCGCGGTGGCCGCCGTTGCCGCGCTGTTCCACCAGCCGGAACGCCGCGCGCACGTGTTCGCGCAGGTCGGCATCGTCCCAGGGCTTGATCAGGAAACGGTAGGCCGCATCCTGGTTGATCGCCTGGCTGATCGTTTCCAGGTCGGTATAGCCGGACAGCGCCAACCGCACGGTATCCGGGTAGAGGTCGCGCACGCGGGCCAGGAATTCGGTGCCGCTCATGTCCGGCATGCGCTGGTCGGACAGCACCACCTGCACGTCGTTGCGTGCCAGCAGGTCGAAGGCCTCGCTGACGCTGTTCGCCGCCAGCAGGCGATAGCCGTCGCGACGCAGCAGCCGCACCAGCGAGCGCAGCACGTTCTCCTCGTCGTCCAGCAGCAGCAGGGTGCGGGTGGGCTGCATCGACACGCTGTCCTGGAACACATGCGGCAGCAGGAAGCGCTGGCGCAGCAGTTCGTCGATGTCGGTGCCGGGCAGCGGCGGGCTGAACAGATAGCCCTGGAAGAAGTCGCAGTGATTGCGCCGCAGGAAGCCCAGCTCGGCGTCGGTTTCCACCCCCTTTGCCACCAGCGTCATGCCCAGCTGGTGGCCCATCGCGATGATGCCGCGCACCAGCGCCGCGCTGCGTGGGTTGGTGGTGATGTTGCGCAGGAGGCTGCGGTCGATCTTGAGCCGGTCCAGCGGGAACTGCGCCAGCGTGGCCAGGCTCAGCCCGCGCATACCGAAGTCGCCGAGGGTGAGCACCGCGCCCATCGCGCGCAGCCCGGCCAGATTGGCCGCCACGTGCGGCGCATCCAGCGTCAGCACCGATTCGGAGACTTCGAATTCGATCGCCGCGCCGGCCACGTCGTAGCGGTGCAGCAGCTCGCCGATCAGGTCCAGGCATTCGCCGCGGCTGAGCAGCGCGCCTTCCAGCGGCACCGAGGCATTGAGATAGTCGATGCCCATGCCGCGCCAGCGCTGCACCTGCCCGATCGCGGTTTCGATCGTCCACAGGCCTACCGCGCCGGCCAGGCCTGCGCGCTCCACCGCCGGCAGGATGCGGTTTGCGCGCAGCACGCCTTCCTGGGTGTTGTGCCAGCGCAGCAGCGAACTGCAGGCAACGATGCTGCCGTCCTGCGCGCTGACCACCGGCTGGTAATACAGCCGGAATTCGCTCTGCGCGATGGCGTCCACGAAGCGGTGGCCCGAGTGTTCGCGGCCGGGATCGTTGGCCGGATCCAGCGGCACATCGGGCACGTAGATCGCCTGGCCGCCGGGACCGCTGCGCTTGGCGCGGCGCAGTGTCTGCTCGGCCGCAACCAGCAGCGCGGCGGCGTCATGGGCGTGGTCGGGATAGACGGCGATGCCGATCGACAGGGTCACGTCGAGCACGAATGGCGGCACCTGCACCGGCGCGTCGAACGCCTCGCGCAGCCGTTCGGCCAGCGTCTCGCCGTCGCTGTCGCCGTCGCGATAGGCGATCGCGGCGACGAACTCCTCGCTGCCCAGACGCCACAGCCAGGCGTCGTCCGGCACCGCCTGCACCAGCCGGCGGGCGGCCACGCGCAGCGCCTGCTCGACGATGTTTTCGCCAAGGGTGGCGTTGATGGTGCCGATGCCATCGACGTCGATATGGAGCAGGGCGAGCCTGCGGGTGATGCCGTCCACCGAGGCGAGCACCGAATTCAGGCTGGGGCCGCTGGCGCCCAGGCGATAGATTTCGGCCTGCGGCGACTTGCCACCCATGGTTCCGTCCGCCGGCAGCAGACTGCTCACAGCCACAGTGCCTCGAGGTTGCCCAGTCCCCATTGTTCCGGGCTTTCCGGCGAGACGATGCTGTCGCGGCAATCCGGTGCCGCCAGATCGAGGGTCTGCGGCAGGATCTTCTCGCGCGAACGGATCGAGTAGAACGCGCTCACGATGGGCCTTAGCAGCGAATCGACGCCCGGTTCCAGGATCACCGCCAGCCGCTCGGAAGACAGCCTGACCAGCGAGCCGACCGGATAGATGCCCACCGATTTGACGAACGCGTTGAATACGCGGGTGTCGAAATGCCCGTCCCAGCGCGCCATCTCGCGCATCGCCATCGCCGGGTCCCACGGCCGCTTGTACGGGCGCACCGACGTCACTGCGTCATAGACATCGCATACCGCACCCATCCGCGCCAGCAGCGAGATCTCGTCTTCGCGCAGGCCGTGCGGATACCCGCGCCCGTCCATGCGTTCGTGGTGATGCAGGACGATGTCGACCACGTCGGGTTCGCAGCCGCCTTCCTGCAACGCCTGCGCGCCCGCGCCGGAGTGCTGCTTCATGATTGCGAACTCCTCGTCGGTCAGGCGCCCCGGCTTGTTGAGGATCTCCAGCGGCATGAACGCCTTGCCAAGGTCGTGCATCAGCCCGCCGATCCCGGCGATGCGCACCAGCCGTTCGTCCAGCTTCAACTGGCGGGCCAGCGCCAGCATCAGTGCGGACACCGCCACCGAATGCAGGTAGGTGTAATCGTCGTGGGTCTTCAGCCGCGCCACGCTGATCAGCGCGGCCGGGTTGCGATACACCGAGGACGCGATCTCATCCACCAGCGGCAGCACGGACTCCTGGCTGACGGTCTTGCCCAACCGTAGCTCGGCGAACATTTCCGCGACCTGCGCCTTGCCGGCCAGGCAGATGTTGCGCGCCCGCGCCAGCTCGGCTTCCATCGAAACATCCGCAAGCAGAGTCCGCGGGCGGGTGGTGAAGGCGGGCGCCTGCGCGTCGGCACCGGGGAGCGCCGCTCGGGCCGGATCTTCGTCCGTGGCATTGGCGCACGGGGCTTCGCCGATGCCTTCCGCATCCTGCAGCGCATCGCCCCGGGATTCGTCCACCCACACGCTCTCGATGCCGGCCTCGACGATGCGCCGGACATCCTCCGGGTTCTCCAGCAGGAAACTGTTGCGCAGGAACGGATGACTGAGCCAGGAGCCCCCGATCTTGTGCAGATACATGCCGGTGCGCAGGCTCGCCGCCGGGATGCGTCGGATGGATGACATCGTGGCGTTTCTCGCCCTGAGCTTTTCAGTGAACCAGTCTATAGCGGGTGAGAAAGCGACGGAACGTGTCGACATGTGGCTGGGGTGACGTTTCTTCCAGACCATCGCCGTCGTTGAAATTAAACTTCAGGATAGAACCCCTGTCACCAACGCATGACGTGGTAGATCGATGGTGAATACGCAGCCCGTGCCGGGTATGTCGCGTACACTGAGGATGCCGTGGTTCGATTCGACGCTACGTCGTGAAATGGACAGGCCCAACCCTAGTCCGCTGGTGTCGGCGCCCATCTGAGTGAAGGAGTTGAACATGCGCTCCGCGGCGCCGGGCGGCAGGCCGCCGCAATGGTCCTCGACGTCAATCAGGATCCGGTCGGCCGAGGAATAGGCATTGAGGGTGACCTCGCTATGCGCGTGGGAGAACTTGAACGCGTTTTGCAACAGGTTTCCCGTTGCCGACAGCAGCAAGTCCCGGTCCGCATCAACCGCCAGTAACGGATCGACGTGCGATACCGTCAGCACGCACCCCTTGACCTTCGCCTCCAGCGTCGCCGACAACTTGATCTCGGCGATGAAGTCGGCCAGCGAGAACAGCCGATGCTGTACCTCCATGTCAGCGGTGGCGCGGACGTCGGCCAAGGAGCGACCAATGAGGTTGGCAAGGCCGATCAGGGCGCGGTCAAGCACGCCACCGGTGGCACCGGTCAGGCCGACATTGCCTTCCTTGATGATCGATAGTGCAAGCGTTGCGGTGCACAGCAGGTTGCGCAACTCATGGGCGAAGAATCCCAATCGCTCGTTCAATGCGTCGGCCTGCAGGCCCGCCATGACGAAGTCATGCTGATAGCCGAACTCGGTCACCGCCGTGGCGATGGCGTTGTCCAGGCACCGGTTGAGCGTCCTGAACTCATCGACGCCGATGGCCGCACCTCGCTCGAATGCCAAGTCGGTGATGGCCTGGCAGAGGTCGCCATAGTCGTGGACGACTTCCTCGACCGTGAAGCCATGCTGCAGCAGCTCCTTGCCGTGCAAGGCCGCCGATTCGCCGATCCCCGACAATGCCGGCTTGCCGCCGCCCGCACGCCCGGAGATCTTACGGCTGCGGGACGTGTCCACGAAGCGTTCGACCGCCAACGTTTTGATGAGCTGGTCCAAGAAGACGGTGACGCCGTGTTGCAGCTCTTCCTCGAGCATACCCGGCGATGCGCGCTTGGCCACCTTCGCCCTGCATCTGGCGATCAGCTCGGTCCGATTCGCGATGAGGAAGTCATGCATCATCTCGGCACCATACGCCGGTTGGGTAAGGGTGGCTGGATGTCTACGAAAGACTGGTCGATCCAGTGGCAGCCGTTCTATGACCGAGCAAGGGCTGTTGGGCCCCGGCCTCCGGACGTTTTTCCGCATAGCCGAAAAGTGGCAAATATCCCACGCCCAACAGTGCTTACTGTTGGGCTGCCAAGATCAACAGGCTCTAGATTCATTGCTAGACGGCGACTTTGCAGAGATGCCTCGTGATGTACTCGTCCGCATCAGCTACTTTCTTGGCATCTATAAGGCCCTGCACACCATCTTCCCCAATGAACACCAGGCTGACAGTTGGATGATCCGCCCAAACAGTGCGCCGCTATTTGCCGGGCGATCCGCGATCAACTTTGTAGCGGAAGAGGGCGTCGATGGATTGGCCGCTTTGCGAAAATATCTGGATGAGCAACTAGGTTAGTCGCGCAGGGCGGCTTGGTGAGCCATCGGAGACATTGGTGTGTAGATGAGGGTCGGCAGGGATTCGTGTAAAAACGGGCCGAAAGTGAGCTAACTGCCTGTCGCAGCTGGCTTTCTTGGCCGCTCCAGAAAATCGAGGGTTGGGCAGCACTCTCCCGCCGGCACTTGGGCGCACCGCGCTATTTTCTGTTCGAGATCCCTCTCCAGCTGTCGCAGCTCGCGGATTCGTAGACGGACATCGACGAGCTTTCGCTCGGTCAGCTGACGGGTCTGCTCGCAAGAACGTTCGCCTGTGATCTCTAGCAGGCCAGCGATCTCGTCGAGGCTGAATCCCATCATCTGAGCGCGCCGGATGAACTGAAGCCGATTGACATCGTTTTCGTCGTAACGACGCACGCCTCCTATGGGTCGCTCGGGTTGACGCAGCAGCCTACGTCGCTGGTAGTAGCGCACGGTTTCGACGTGCACATCGGCCGCCGCCGCCAGCCGGCTGATCGTAAACGTGTTCGGACGCACGGCTTGACTCCGTACCTAGGTACAGAGGCTAGTATGCTCTGATGCAAACAACCCCGGCCAAATCGTCTGTTCCAGCCATCGTTGGCGCGAGCATCGCCGCCATTGGCGCATCGGTCTGCTGCGTCGTGCCGCTGGTGCTGGTCCTGCTGGGCATCAGTGGCGCCTGGATCGGCACCCTGACAGCTCTCGATCCCTTGAGGCCCTGGTTCAGCGCCGCCGCCGTACTGTCCTTGGCCGTGGCGTTTTGGATGCTGTATCGACCGGCGGCACGGTGCGGTGTGGATGGCAGTTGCATCGCCCCGGACGCTCTGCGACGCAGGCGACGTTGGCTCTGGTTGGCGACAGCCCTCATCGTCCTGTTGCTGCTGTTTCCCTATTACATCGTCTGGATTCTGTAGGAGGCGCGATGCACAAGTGGATACTGGCCCTGGTGGCTGCTCTGTCGGTCGGTGCCGCTCTTGCGACGCCCGCAACCGTAGTGATGCTCGATGCTGAGAACATGACCTGTCCCGCCTGCGGCATCACCATCAGGAAGGCGCTGGAGAAGGTGCC
This sequence comes from Thermomonas fusca DSM 15424, assembly GCF_000423885.1. GTDB lineage: Bacteria > Pseudomonadota > Gammaproteobacteria > Xanthomonadales > Xanthomonadaceae > Thermomonas > Thermomonas fusca. The sequence continues at coordinate 94,278 of NZ_AUIV01000013.1, forward strand.
GGGCGTGGCCGATGTGAAGGTGGACACCCGGGCTGAAACAGTCACGGTGACGTTCGAATCGAGCCAGACGGATGCAGCCGGAATCGCGCGTGCAGTCACGGAAGCAGGCTTCCCGGCCAAGGTGCGGACTGGCGGTGAGTGACGTCAAGCTGGAAAGCATCTTGACCTGCCCGGAGTGCGGCCATCGGGCGACCGAGACAATGCCCATCACAGCGTGTCAATTCTTCTATGAGTGCACGGGCTGTGGAGCGGTTTTGCGTCCGCATCAAGGCGACTGCTGTGTGTTCTGCTCGTTCGGAACAGTGCCATGTCCACCGATCCAACAGAACAATCCCTGTTGTGGTTGAACCGCGGACTCCGATAATAGTTGGACAGACAGGCTGCGAGATCGACTGTGCCACCCTGGAAAGCGCGCCGCTCAACCAGCGGTGTGCATGCGAAGTGGTCGACATCCTCCGTCTGCACGAGTCGATCCGGGGTGCCTTTCCGGAGTTCACGACTGATCCCGCCGTACACGCGCACTTATTTTCACCCTATGCCTTGTTCGTTGATCGGCCCGCGTTGGAGGCCATGGGACGAGTCGCGGCGGCGGTCTTCGACGTCGCAGGAAACCCGGGATATAGCCAACGGGTCCTGCAATGGGCCCCTGACATTGCAACCCATGATCCGGGTTCGGCGGGGGGCGTCCTGGGTCTGGACTTTCACCTGACGGTCGATGGGCCGCGGCTGATCGAGGTCAACACCAATCCAGGCGGTCTGCTCCTCAATGCCTTGTTGCTCGATGCCGTGCGGTCTTGCGCGCCGCCAGCATGGGCCACCTGGACCAACGCGGCCCAAGCGCGTGATGCGGCCGTCACGGCCTGGATGGAGGATGCTCGGCAGCAATCCGGGCGCACGCCGTCGCGCCTGGCCATCGTGGACAGCACTCCGCGAGCGCAGTTCCTTTACCCCGAGTTTGAGCTGTACGCGAACGCGTTTCGGGACCATGGCGTGGACTGCGTGATCAGCGCTCCCGAGGATTTGTCGTTTGGTTCGGACGGGCTTGAGGATGCCCACGGTCGAATCGACACTGTCTACAACCGGTTGACCGATTTCGCGCTCGAGGATGCCTCGCATGCAGACATTCGTGAGGCTTACCTGGCAGGGGACGTCGCGCTGATGCCGCATCCCCGAGCACACGCGCTGTTTGCCGACAAGCGCAACCTTGCGGTGCTCGGGGACCCGGCTCTGCTCGGCGGGTTCGGGGTCGATGCGGGTTCGACGGCACTGCTGGGCCAGGTGATCCCGCCCACGGTCGAACTCGTGCCCGCGAACCGGGATGCGTTGTGGGCAGTGCGCAACGGATATTTCTTCAAGCCTGCAGCAGGGTTTGGCAGCCGTGGGAGTTATCGGGGCGACAAGTTGACCCGGCGGACTTGGGCGTCTATGGCGTCGGCGACCTACATCGCACAGGCCTTCGCGCCACCGAGCATGCGGATCGTGCATGGGGGCCAGTCCCTCAAGGCGGATGTGCGCTGCTTCGCGTCCGAGGCGGGTGTCCTGTTGTTCGCGGCCAGGCTGTACCAGGGCCAGACCACGAACATGCGCACCCCCGGTGGTGGATTCGCAGCGGTGCTCACGTCGTCACGGATCGAGGAGTGATTCCCCACCGGAGCCGACCCTTGGGGCGTGTCGTGGCTACAGCCAGGCGAGTGCCGATTCAGCCAGTTCGCGTTCCTCATCGATCGCGACGTTCCATATGCTCGGCCCGCCGCCGCGGTCGATCCGCGTGGCTCCAGCATCGTTGACGTCAGGTGCCAGCGCCAGGCCGAGCCAGGCCAGTCGCGCGACGATGCGAGCCCGCAAAACCGGCGCGCGATGGCCGATGCCGCCGGAAAAGACGACATGGTCGAGACCGCCAATTGCCGTGGCCATGGCCGCGATGGACTGCGCAATCCGGACTGCAAAGAGCTCCACGGCAAGCTGGGCCTGCGGGCCGGGATCCGTCAGCAACACGCGCATGTCGCCATGGCCGGCGATTCCGGCAAGGCCTGCACTGCGGTACAGGCCGTTTTCAAGCGCCTGCGCATCCAGGCGTTCATGCCTCAGCAGATACAGCAACGCGCCGGGATCGAGATCTCCGGAGCGGGTAGGGCTCGGGATTCCACCCAGCGGAGTGAGCGCCATGGTGGTGTCGCGGCTGCGGCCGCCCTCGACGGCGCAGACGCTGCAGCCACCCCCCAGATGCGCGAAGACAGCGCGGCCCTTCAGGATTCCAGCGTCGTGGCTGGCCAATATGCGGAGCGCGGAGGCAAAGGCGAGTCCATGGAAACCGTAGCGGCGGATGCCCAGCGCATCCCATGCTTCAGGGACAGGCAAGCGCCGGCTCCAGGGCGCGAGCGACGCGTGGAAGTCGGTGTCGAAGGCCACGCCTTGGCGCGCGTGCGGCCAACGCATGCGCGCGGCACGCGCGAAAGCGAGGGCTACCGGCTGGTGCAAGGGTGCGAACGGCACCAATGCATCCAGTTTCGCGAGCACGGTTTCGTCGAGCTCGCGGGCGTCGTGCAGGTCACCGCCATGTACGATTCGGTGCACCACCACGTCGGGGCTGGGCCACGGCTCCGACAATGCCTCGAGCAGGGTGGCAAGGCGCTCCTGCGCATCCACGCCGACTGGAATTTCGGCCCGGGAGCGCTCGAGCAGACGAGACTGCGCGCCGTGTCCCTCAGTGTTGAACAGATAGGACGCGCCCTTGAGGGTGGACGAGCCAACGTTGAGTGCAAGAAGCCGGCGCGTGGTCACAGGTGTCCCCGAATCATGTTCATGGGGACCGCACCGCCCGGCGCAACAACTGCGCATTGATTGCCACAACGACGGTGCTCAGCGACATGAGCACTGCCCCAAGCGCAGGTTGCAGCAGGATCCCCCATGCGGCGAGAACGCCAGCGGCGAGAGGGATGGCGACGATGTTGTAGCCGGCGGCCCACCACAGGTTCTGGATCATCTTGCGATAGGTGGCCTTGCTCAATTCGATGATCGCTGGCACGTCGCGCGGGTCGCTGCGCACGAGTACGACGTCGCCGGCCTCGACCGCGACGTCCGTCCCTGTGCCGATGGCGATGCCGACGTCGGACGTGAGCAGCGCCGGAGCGTCATTGACACCGTCACCCACCATCGCGACGCGCTTGCCCTGGGCCTGCAGCTCCTCGATCTTCGCCACCTTGTCCTCGGGCAATACCTCGGCGAAGACGGTGTCGATGTTGAGTTCCTTCGCGACCGCGTTTGCGACCGCCGTGGAATCACCCGTCAGCAGGACAACCTCCAGTCCTTCGTCGTGCAGCCGCTTGACCGCGTCGAACGATTCGGGACGGATGGCATCCGCGATCGCAAATACGGCGAGCACCCGGTCGCCTTCCACCAGGTAGGTTGCAGATTGACCATCGGCTGCCGCTGATTCGGCAGCCCGCCGAAGCGTCTCCGGCGGTTCGACCGCGAGCATTCTCAACAGACCCGGCCCGCCAACGTGAAGCGAGCGCTCCTCGACGACTGCGCGCACGCCGCGTCCCGGCATGGACTCGAAGTCCTGCGACATCGGAACGTCGATGCCATGTTCCTTGGCGCTGGTCATCAGCGCCTGCGCGATCGGATGTTCAGCGTCGCGCTGGACCGACGCGGCCACGCGAAGCACCTCGTCGTCGGTGAGTCCATCGGCGGCAGTGGTCTTCACGACGCGGTGCGAACCGAGGGTGAGCGTACCTGTCTTGTCGAACACGACCGTGTTCAGCAGACGGGCCTCTTCGAGGCCGCGTCGATCGCGCACGAGCAGGCCGTTCCGGGCGCCAATCGTGGTGGAAATGGCGGTCACCAGCGGGATGGCCAGACCCAGCGCATGGGGGCAGGCGATCACGAGCACGGTCACTACGCGCTCGATCGTGAAGCTCCACGGTCGACCGAGGAGTGGCCAGACGATGGCGGTGATGGCGGCGGAGACGATGGCGATGATCGTGAGGTAGAACGCCGCCCGGTCCGCCAGGGCCTGGGCACGCGAACGCGACGTTTGGGCCTGCTCGACAAGCCGCATGATGCCCGCGAGCGCGGTCTCGTCGCCGGTGCCTGTCACTTCGACCCGCAGCGAGCCTTGTCCGTTGACGGTGCCGGCGATCACCCGGTCGCCCGCCGACTTGTCCATCGGCTTGGACTCGCCGGTGATCATCGCTTCGTTGACGGCGCTGGTCCCTTCCTTCACGACGCCGTCGGCGGGAATGCTCGCGCCGGGCCTGATGAGCAGCAGGTCGCCGCGCTTCAGTTCCGCGACAGGGACTTCCTTCGCGGTACCGGCCTCATCCAACCGCACCGCCATATCAGGCAGCAGCTTCGCGAGTTCCTTGAGAGCGCCCTGTGCCTGGTTGATCGAACGCATCTCGATCCAGTGGCCGAGCAACATGATCGCCACCAGCGTCGCCAGCTCCCACCACAGGTCCAAGCCCTCGACAACGCCGAGCGTGACCAACGCGCTGTAAAGGAAGGCGACGGTGATCGCAAGCGAGATCAGCGTCATCATGCCCGGCAGGCGATTTCTCAGCTCGTGGTATCCGCCGCGGACGAACGGCGAGCCGCCGTAGAAGTACACGATCGTGCCGAACACCGCCGGGATGTACGCCGACCCCGGGAACTGGGGTGCGGTGTAGTCGAACCAATGCTGGATCATCCCGCTCCAGATCAACGTGGGGATGGTCAGCAGCAGCGTGAGCCAGAACTTGTCGCGGAAGCCCGCCGCGCTGTGGCCGGCATGCTTGTCGTGCCCGGCATGGGCGTCGCCATCGGCACCTTTGGGGGGATGCGGCGGTTGCTCGCCATGCGCCTGATGATCTTGATGATGAGTGTGTTGCGTCATGGGTCTGCCTTCCTGGATGCACTGATGCACCGAGCATCAGCGGGGAGATAGATCAGTGTTCTGCTACAAGTGCCCCGATCTGGCGATGGCCGTCACCAGCCGCATTGAGCGCAATCCCGCAGCAGCAAAAGCCACGATCGCCAGGAAAGGCATGTGACCGAACACTGTGCTCGATGGCCTCGGCATCGCGGAACAACACGCCCAGCTGTGCCGCCTTGCCGGTGGCGACCATGGCGTCACCACCGGCAGCGGAAGCGTCCCCCAGAACCGGCGCGAGAAGTCGCGCAGTTCCGGATTGTCATCGTCCTCCAGGCTCGGCATCTCCGCTTCCAGCGCCATGCCGCAGAAGGGATAGGTGCCAGGACCCTCTTGCCGGACTTCAGGGTGCATCGGCCAGGTATAGATGGCGCCCGGCTGTGCCACCTCGGGCTCGTCCCGGGGCGACAGCCAACGCTGCGGATCGTCCACGAACTTCGCGCGGCATCGCTCCGAGCAGAAGTGGAAAGCCGCGCCGTCGTGGGTCGCATGATGCGGCGTGGTGGCGGGATCCACCTGCATGCCACAGACCGGGTCGGTGACCCGTCCATCCACCGTCTCAACAGCGGTTCTCGCGCCTTCAGCACGGGGATGATGATGAGAAGAGGGCGAGTTCATGCAGGTACTCGTTGCATTGAGAGGGGCTGCCAAGGCAGTGTGCCATAAGGGTTGGTCAGCAGGACCGGCCACTGTGATCGACGAGGAGGTACTTGCGCTGGCGGCCACGCATCTGTCGCGTCCGTCCGCTCGTTGAGCCATGCGACATTATATTGAGGGCGACGCGCTCTACGCCGATCTGCGCGCAGATATCGCGGCGGCCCGTTCCACCATCCGTCTGGAGTCCTACATCTTTGCGGACGATGAGGCCGGAGACCCGATCCTCGATCTCCTGGCCAGTGCGGCCGCGCGCGGAATACTGGTCCGATTGCGCATCGATGCCGTCGGCTCCTGGGGCATGCTTTCCAGTGCGCGGCTTGCCGCGTTGCGCTCCGCCGGGGTCCAACTGCACTGGAGCCGCCCCTGGTCGTGGAGGCGGCCGTTGGCGTACCATCGGCGCAACCACCGCAAACTGCTGGTCGTGGACGACACGGCCGCCTATCTGGGCGGCTTCAACATTCATCGGGACAGTTCGGCCGCCGCCGTCGGCCCCGGCCGGTGGCGCGACACCCACCTGCGGTTCGAGTGTGAACTCGTGCAGGATGCCATCCGCCACTTCGATGCCTACCCGCGCGCGCCTTGGCCACCGGTAACGCACTCCGGCCGGCAGCTGGTGCCCAACAGCAACCGCCGCTGCCGGCACGTATTGCACTGCGAATTCACCGATGCGTTCCGTGCAGCGCGTCACCGGATCTGGCTGACCACTCCCTACTTCGTCCCCGACCAGCACAGCCAAGCGGCGCTGCGCGACGCTGCCAGGCGAGGCCTGGACGTGCGCTTGCTGGTGCCGGGCAAGAGCGACGTTCCCATCACCCAGTGGGCCGCGCGCGCCGCCTATGGCAGCTTGCGGGCGGCGGGCGTACGGATCTGGGAGTACCAGTCCCGCGTCCTCCATGCCAAGACGGTTTTGGTGGATGACGACTGGGCGACGGTGGGTACGGCGAACTTCGATTACCGCAGCTTCTTCGTCAACGATGAGCTCAATCTGTTCGAACACGGACCGGCGCTGAATGGACAGCTTGCCGGCCAGTTTCTACTGGACCTGGACGACGCTGCCGAAGTCACCGAAGACTGGTCGCGGCGCAGGCCATGGCACTCGCCGGTTACCCAACTGATCGGTTGGTGGGCACGCCGCTGGCTCTGACGACACCCGGAGTGGGTGCGCCAAGACCGCAGGGGCGGACTTGGCCGGGGCGGCGCCCCGTCGAATCCGTTGTGTCGCGGCTGCCCGTCGTTCCGGTGTCGTCGCGCAACCGGCCCGCTGGCATTGCGTCGTCATCGCTGACACTGCCTGAAGCCCGTGAGCGCTTGACCCACGTCCAGGCCAGCATTGCGCGACCTCAGGGGGCAGACGATGAATGCAGCTGGCCTTCGGTGGTGCCGAGTGACTGGGCAAGCGAAAGTGGACGCGCCGGGCGAACTTTCTGGCGGAAGTGGACCCGGTCGTCCCGTGAAATTGGCGAACATATCGCCTGACCTGGACTCGAGGACGCGGGGTCTGGAAGGTTCATCGATCGCAGAGCCGTTGTTGCGCCCGGATCGGACGCGCTTGAAGCCCGAGGTGGGCGCCGAATATTTTTGCAATCATCGTCGCCCGGCGATTTGGGTCAGCAAGCCGATCCCGAGTGTTGCATCGGTTTTGGCGATCGATTCTTTAGCGTTGCTCATCGTTCCGGTCAACGCCCGGACGGCGTCGATCGTCTCTGGAATGACGATCGCCTGATTGTCGACCATGTAAGCGTAGAACAGCTCGTCCCCTTCGACTTTCAACATGTCCGACCACAGAGCCACTTCATAGAGATTGTCATGCGGCCGGCCGAGATCGGCCATGAGCTCCTTGACCGTATTGAGAGCCGACAATCCGGCATCCGTGCGTATCAGCGCGATCCGGGACGATGCGGCAAAGGCGTCGAGCACCTCTTCAGTGGAGGCCGGTCGCGTCAACTGCACCGACCAGTAATGCAGATGCGCCAAGGTCTCCGGCACTTTGACCGCCATCGTGATGACATCCAAAGCGGGGTCGACGCACTGCGCGTCCGGCCCCTGATGGCTGGGAATTTCAGGCTCGGGGACGAGGGTGTTCATAATGCCGCCGAGATGGCTTTCCCACGGATCCGTGGCGCGGCGCAGCAGCGTCCCGCGCGCGCGGCGCAGCAGACCCGCGTGCTTCAATGCAGTAAGTGTTCTGACGATCGAGGTGGTGTTGCAGGAGACGACTCGCGTGCTTTCCCGGTTCAATGCGCTCGAATAGCTGGCCTCGGCGACGAAGGAGTGTCCGGTCACCTCGTGCTTTTCGCCACCCTGGACGATGAACTTGATGCCCCTTTGTCGATAGATGTCAACGTTCAGCGCCGCGATTCGCTTCGGCGTGCAGTCAACCACCAGATCGCTCACCCCGAGCAGATCTTCCAGATTTCCCACGACTTCGAGGCCTGACTCCCGCATCGCCTGCGTATGTTCCCCGGTGGCCCCGAACAGGCGAAAGCCCTTCTGCAGCGCCACGCGCGGACGCCAGTCGGTACTGATATCCGCCACTCCTGCGAGCTCCATATCGTCCTGCCTGGCCACGGCTTCGGCGACACGCTTTCCGATCACGCCGTAGCCGTTGACGGCGACTCTGCACTTCTTCGCTTGGCTCATCGTCTTCTCCTCACAGCGGAGTTCGCTCGGCTGTCAGTGTCGCCGGTTGTCTCAGGAACGCGGGCCGAGTATTCCACGTAGCGGGTCAGCTGCTGTCGCTTGGACACCAGGCTTGATGAAGATCCTCGAATGGCGCTCACTCTATCAGACCTCCGGTCTACGCCATGTGCCAAGTGGCGCAGGCGCGCCGTGAGACAACGGGAAGGACAAGATAAGACCGCCATGAAAGCCGGGCTGGCGGCAGCCAGAATCTCTCGTGTGCCTGCGGGCCAGCGCGGGAATCATGAAGTGCAAGAAGGTCAGGGTGCAGGGCGAGCTGCGGTTCGGCGCGACGCGAGCTCGATGTAGACCATGACACTGAGCAAGCCGGCGTAGAAGCACCAGACCGAGATGAACCAGCGCGCATAAACCAGGTAGGTGAAGCCCGCCGATGCCAGTGCCAGCACGCCGAACCAGCGGATCACCGGCTGGCTCGACACGCCCAGCCCCACCGTCGTCGCGGCGAGATACAGCGTCAGTGATATCGGCAGGAAGAAATGTGGTGAGCGATACGCGAGGTGGCCCCCGGTCGGGACCACGTCAATCGGCGTGACGACCATGCCGAAGAGGAGGAACAGGGCGCTCGCGAGGCCGGCGACACCGAGCAGGACCAACACGCGCCGTCTCCATGGCACGGGCTCGAGTGCACGCACCGCCCATGGGATGAAGACGGGCCAGACCAGGTGGGAGAAGACCGAATAGACCTGCGTTGCCCAGGCGCGCAAGGTCGGTGCATCCCACGGGTAGCTCATCCATACGAGGCCCTCCGTCGCCTGCTGCGCGGCGAACAGGAGCGGGATCAAGGCGAACATGCGCTCGCCGGGCGTGTGCGCGGCGCGCAGCGCAAGCACGCCGATGCCGGTGAGTGCGACGCTGGCGGAAAAGCTTGCGGTGGCGGAAAAGCACATGGCGACCTCCTGTCAGCGGGGCGCGACGTAGCCGCCCGGCACGCCGTCGCGGGAAAGGACAAGCTGCCAGAGTTGCGCGTTGCGGCTGCGAAATGCGGCCATGCTGGCGTGTAGGTAATAGCGCCACATGCGGCGGAAACGTTCATCGTAGCGGGCCGGCAGCCGGGACCACGCACCTTCGATGTTGCCACGCCAGGCTTGCAGCGTCCGGTCGTAGTCGGCACCGAAGTTGTGCCAATCCTCGTGCACGAACAGACCCTCGCTGGCGGCGGTGATCTGCGCCGCCGAGGGCAGCATCGAATTGGGGAAAATGTAGCGCTCGATCCAGGGGTCGGTGTGGTTGGTCGAGCGGTTGGTGCCGATGGTGTGCAGCAGCGTGAGGCCGTGCGGCCGCAGGCAGCGATGCACTGTCTCGAAGTAGGCGCGGTAGTTGCGCACGCCGACGTGCTCGAACATGCCGACGGAAAACACCCGGTCGAACTCGCCGCGCACATCGTGGTAGTCCTGCACGCGGATCTCGACGGGAAACCCGGCACAACGCTCGCGCGCGAAGTCCGCTTGCTCCCTGGAGATGGTCAGGCCCACACCGCTGATGCCGTAGTGCTCGGCGAAGTGGCGCAGGGCCTCGCCCCAGCCGCAGCCGATATCGAGCACACGCATGCCCGGCGCGAGCTGCAGCTTGCGCGCGATCAGGTCGAGCTTGGCGACCTGCGCGGCGTCGAGGTCGGCCGCCTCGCTCCAGTACGCGCAGCTGTAGACCAGGCGCGTGCCCAGCATGGCGCGGTAGAGATCGTTGCCCAGGTCGTAGTGGCGCTCGCCGACCTTGAACGCGCGCCGCCCGCGCTGGCGGTTGAACAGCCGCGCACGCAAGGCGTCCCAGCGGTCGGCCCAGCCGATGACGGCCTCCTCCAGCCCCGCGCACAGCAGGCGCGTGAGCATCTCGTCCAGCGCCTCGCAGTCCCAGGCGCCTTCCATGTAGGTCTCGCCAAGTGCGAGCGAGCCGTTACGCAGCAGGCGGGGAAACACGCCAGGGTCGTGGACACGCATGTCCCAGGGGTGCGGCCCGTCTACAAGGACGTCGGCCCGTGCAAGAACAGCGGTGACGGCCGCCTGGCCAGGGAACGGACGGCGCGTCGGCGGGGTGGCATGCGGGGCGTCGCCGGAAGGGGCGGCGCGGTGGGCAGCAGGATGAGTGGTCTTGGACATGGTCATCGCTCGTGAGTCGGTACGGAATATGGAAGCCCGGCCGGTGCACGGCGTCGTGCGAGGGCGAGCATGGCCGCGACGAGCAGGGTCAAGAGGAGGGTGGCCAGCGCGATCTTTCCCACAAGGGTCGCAGCGAAAGCGAAACCGCCGGCAAGACTGCCAAGCGCCTGGCCGGCACTCGTGAACGAAGCGCGCCACCCCAGACCGGTGGCCTCGGCGGGCCCCGCGGCGCGGGAGGTCCAGTAGACGAGCGCCGGCTGCAGCACGCCGCCACCTGCCGCCACGAGGATCAGGCCGAGCGCACTCGGCCACCGGCCCCCGAGCCAGGCGAGCAACGCGAGGCCGGCAGCGGTGGCGACGAAGGAGGGCGCCACCCAGGCGAATGCGCGCAACGGGTCGTGTCGCGGGCGGAAGACGAGCGACTGGCTGAGCAGCATCACCACCCCGCAGCCCGTGAACATGAAGCCGAGCGCGCGTGCCGACAGGCCATCCACCAGGCGCCCCTGCGTCGCGAGCCCCACCTCGTAAACGCTCATTGCCGCAGCCGCCAGGGCAGCCAGCAGAATCAGGACGACGACGTCGCGATCGCGTGGCGAACCCGGGCCGGCCACGACAATGGTGGAGGACCCGGTCGCCGGCCGCTGCGCTGCGGCTGCAAGCACGAGCACGGCAACGCCGACGAGGACCGGGCCGACCAGGCTGTCGTCGGGCGCCGCGACCGCCCCCACGCCGGGGCCAAGCAGGCCGCCGACCAGCGCGGCGCGGGTCAGGTCCGACAGGCGCTGCGAGCGGTCGCCCTCACTGCCAGCGGCGCGCGAAGCGGCGGTCTGCAGGGCGGGGAGTGCGGCACCTGCGAAGATGCCCTGCAGGCCGCGCGCCAACAGCAGCATCGTCGTTTCCGAAGACCAGAGGAGCATGATCATCGCCGCGGCCTGGCCAAGCAGGCTGAGGCGCACGAGCAGGTGTGCCGGAAGTTGGCGACAGACCCGTACCCAGATCGGTGCCGTCACCACCATGGCGGCGCTGTAGACCGCCATCAACTCGGCGATCGCGCGCGCCGGCGAAGGCGACGAAGCCACCACCGTGGGCAGGACCGGCAGCACCACGCCGTAGGCGAGCGCAACCGCTGCGCTCGCCGCCAACCCCGGCCGCGCGCTCGGGATGCCGACGGGTTCGCGTCCGGCCATCACGCGATCGCCTCGGCGCGGACGGCTTGGGGCCGCACCGCTTCGCAGAGGGCGTCGACTACCCCATGGCAGGCGCCCGGATCGCGCAACCACGGATGATGGTCGGCATCCAGCGTCACATGGCGCCAGAGCGGGAAACGCGCCGCCAGCTCGTTCACGCGCGCAGGCGGTGCCGTCGCGTCACGCAGGCCGTGCACACACGCTACTGGCAGGTCCGGTGGCAGAGCGGCCGCGTCGGCCCGCACGTCGTGCCGGTAGAGCACCTCCCACAGCGATGTGGTGGACGAGGCCATGTTGTGCAACACCAGGTCGCGCGCGACCTCGGGCGGAACGTTGTGCACCAGATAAGGCAGCCAACGGCCCGCCACGCGGCGAGTGACCAGGCACGCGAGCGCGGTCGCCAGCATGTTCGTGTAGACCCAGCCACCGCGCTGACTGGCGAACCATTCGATCGCGCCAGCGCGCGAGCCGTAGTCGGGCAGGCTGAACAAGCACAGCGCCTGGACCCGGTCGGGGTGGCGCGCGGCCAAGGCGAGCGCCAGCGCCGCGCCGAGCGAATGGCCGACGAGGACCCGCGGCGGGCCGGCCTGGAGGGTGCGTGCGAGCGCGTCGACGTGCCGCTCGACCGTGTAGCGGCACCAGGGCCGGGGCGAGTGCCCGAACCCGTAGAGATCGACCAGCTCGGTCTGCGCATGCCGGAACGCCGGTGCCACCGGCGTCGAGGTCCAGTAGCGCGTGGTGCCACCCAAGCCCGGCAGGAACGTCACCCGTAGCGACCCCCGGCCGAGAGACTCCACATGCAGGCGTTCGGGAAGACCGGGATGTGCCGGGTCGGCAAAGCCTGGCAGCGTGGTCATGGATTGTGCGCCAGCGTATAGGAGGAGCGGGCGACGATCAGTTCGGGCTCGCCAGGCACGCGCACGGTGGTGGTGAAGACGTAGCGCCCCGGGCCCGCGAGTACGAACACGGCGCCGTGGCTCATCGAGCCGTTGATCGACATCGCCCCGAGCGTGCGACTTATCGTCTGCCCGGCGATCGGCACGGTCGCCACGACCTGCACGTTTGTCGGACGCACCCGTCGCGCATGCGCTCGACGACGACCAGCAGGTGATGTTCGCGCGCATAGTCCCCGCGCGGCAATCCGTGCGCGTCGCGCGGACCGGGGCTGTGGGTTCCGATCGAGGGCGCAGCAATCGCGCTGGGCACCATGCCGAAATACAGCGTGTATCCATCGATATGCTGGACTGGACCCGCCATGGGCGCCTCGGTGGCGGACGCGCTGCCGACGGCCAGGGACAGCATGCCGACGAGGGACAGGACAAGGCGACGTTTCATGGCGGTTCCTCCGGACATCAGTGGCGTTGTTGCGCTTACAGGTGGCCTGATCGCCCTATGGCAACGACGAGCCGCAGCGACAGGAGCGCTGCGCCGGCGAACGCGATGACGGACAGCCATGGCAGATGTCCGGCCAGCAGCGGACCGGTGCTGTGCAGGGCGAGCAGGGAGCCGCTCACGTACAGGCCCAAGGTCACCAGGGCCAGCGCCAGCCGGTTGCCGGTGCGCGCAAGCGCCTCGTGCGTGGGAGCCAGGCCGTGGTGGTGCACCGAGAACGCGGGTCGTCCGTCACTCAGCTGTGCCTGTCGCAACAGGTCGGTGGCGATCTGCGGCAGCTGGCGGGCGGTGCGTGCCAGCCGCATCGCCAGCGGACGGCGCGCGGGTCGGCTGGCGTCGACGATCGCCATGACGTCGGCTGCCTGCGCCGACAGCGTGCCCAGCAGGTCCATGTCCGGATCCAGTGCCCGCAGCGTGTTCTCGACCAAGAACAACGTGCGGATCAGGGCCAACAGGTGGGCGGGTAGCCGGAAGCCAGCGCCCTGCCCAATGCGTGCCACGCGCCAGATCGCCTCGGCAATGGACCATTCCGCCAGCGGGCGGCTGGCCATCTCGGCCAGGATCAGGTGGATCTCTCGCACATGTGAGCGTCGCTCGACCTGTGGCGGGAAGAAACCCAAGGCGATTGCCGCATCCAGCACGCCCTCGGCGTCGTCGGCCGCGATGGCCTCGACCATGCCGCCAAGCGCGAGGCGGGATGCCGGGTCGAGCACGCCGATCGAGCCGAAGTCATGCAGGCACAGGCGACCGTCGTCGAAGAAGAACAGGTTTCCAGGATGCGGATCTGCATGGAATACGCCGGCGCCGAAGAGCTGATGCACGTAGGCATCGAGCAACGCCCGTGCCAGCTCGGGAGCGGCCGCTGTCCCGTAGGCGGCCTCCAGACGGGTGCCGTGGCTTCGATCCTGGACCAGCACGTCGCGGGTGGCGTACGGCTCGACGACGTGCGGCTGGGTGATGCCGGGCAGCGCATCAAGCACCTTGGCCATGCGCCGCATGTTCTGCGCCTCGTGACGCATGTCGATCTCGTCGCGCAGGAATGCGCCTAGTTCGTCTACGAGTTCGAGCGGGCGGTGTCGCTTGAGGGGCGGCCAGATCCACTGGGCCACGCGCATTGTGCGCCGCAGGAGCCGCAGGTCGGCCTGCACCTGGGCATGGATCCCGGGGCGGGTGATCTTGACGACCACATCGCGACCATCCTGCATGCGCGCCGGATGGATCTGGGCCACCGACGCCGCGGCCAACGGCTTGTCATCGAAGCTTGCGAAGAGCGCGTCCACCGGCGCGCCGAACGCCTGTTCAACCATGCGTCTCGCCTCGTCCGCCGGAAACGCCGGCACGTCACTGTGCAACCGCGCAAGCGCCTCGCGATAGGGCACCGGCAGTAGGTCCCAACGCAGGCTCAAGCCCTGGCCCAGCTTGACGAAGGTGGTGCCCAGCCCGACCAAGGTGGCGCTGACGTACGCGGGAAGCCGTTCGGGTGCGCGCCGGCGCAGGCGCAGCACGGCGGCCCCGAGCTTCAGTCCGGCCCAGGCGATCTGCCCTCCGCGCCGCACCGTGCCCGCCATCAGCGCGCGGCCCTGGCCGGCCGGCTCACGATGCCGGGCCCGTTGCTGGGCGCAGGATGGTGGCCGGATCGCCTTGGCCATCCACTGCCGCCAGCTCCGCCTCGGTCAACAGGTTGCCACGGGACTCGCCGAGGACGCTTGCAGCCGCATCGACCACGTGCGCCCAGGTGCTGCGGTTGGCGAACAGCAGTCCCGGCACGTCCAGCGTGCCGCCGCGGTTGACGAAGCCGAGCGCCGCGGTCGTGGCCGGGCCAGTGTCGAGCCGGCGCAGCGCGCCCAGGAAGGGCTCGGGCCGCGTATGCGTGACGAATATGCGCGGCCGTTCCGCCGGGAACAGTGCATGGACCTCGCTGTCGGAGTGCACGTACCGCGCCTCGTCCGGATCGCGCGGCGTGCGGAACCGGCCGGGCTCGCCGAGATACAGGATCGCTGCCGACACGCCACGTTCAACGAGGCGCACCTGCGCGTGGCGCACTTCCTGCAATTGGTAAGCACCGGTGGCGACCAGCAGGATCGCCGCTGTCGCCGGGTTGCCGGCCAGGCACAGCGCACCTTGGGTGGCCAGCCCCTGCGCCTGCGTCGGTGTCAGCTCGTGCGGCACCGGTCGCTTGGGGACGACCAGGGTGGTGACCGTGCCGCGTTGCGCGTAGGCGTGGGCGAGGGCCGCGGCGGCGCCGTTGGCGTCCGGGGGAAACACCACGCGCGATATGTCGGCCATTTCGCCCAGGAGCGCCTCGGCCATGGTCGGATCCTGATGGGACTGCTCGTTCTTCGCGTTCTCCCACGTGTGCGAGGTCAGCACGAGAGGCACGCCCAGCCAGCCGGGCGGTCGCCCCGCCTGTGCCTGGTGACGGGCGAAGATCAGTTCCTGGCGCACGGCGCCGAGCATCTTCGGTGCGAACGCTTCGTAGGTGACCACCAGGTTCAGCCCGCCCTTGTTGCCGAGCGCGGCGCAGACCACGGCTTCCTCGTTGAGCGCGGTGATGACCGCGCCGGTCGGCGATTCGGCGACGCCGGGCTCGGGTTCGTGCACCCGGTGCTTCATCGCGTCCAGCGTGCGGTCGAGCTTGTTGCTGCGCAGCTCGTCAGGATTGCCCACGCGCACGCGTAGCCCCGGGTTCGCTTCGGCGATGGCGACAAATTGCTCGTCGAGCGCGGTCATTGGCGAGCTTTCACCGCCGACGGTGCGGTCGGCAATCGCTGGAGCGCGGGGCGGATCCACTTGACGATCAGCCAACGCATGGTCGCGCTCGCGCACCCGCTGCTGGAGATCGTGGCTGTTGAGTGCGGCAATGGCCTCATCGAGCTCGGACGCAGCCACGAACAGCGCCGCCGTGCCTTCATTGAACAGCGCGCGTGCCTCGGCGTCCTTCGCCGGATTGCCGGGCAGGGGCAGGTTGTGCGAGGCATTGGTCCCGGCGCCGGGGAAGCCGAAGCCCTTGACGGTTTCGGCGATGCCATAGGGCAGCCGCACGTCGGCATCGGGAACGGCGGCGCCCGCTTGCAGGCGCGACTCCATCACGTGGATGCCCCACGCGATGCTGGCCGGATCGCGCCCGTCCAGCGCGACCGGATCAAAGCCGTTCAAGCGCAGGTGCCGGTCCAACCACCGCTCGCCGCCCTGCTGGGAGATCTGACTGCGTTGTTCGATGCGCCGCCCGTTGAGGATGATGATCGGGCTGACCAGCCCGCTGTCCTCGGCACGCCACCAGCGTGGCGCCCAGTCGCTGCCGCGCTGTTCCTCGAACGCCCCGTCACTCAGGAAGGCGACCAGACGCTCGTCCTTCAGTGGCGCATGCACGTACTGCAGTTCGGCGAAGCCGAGATAGCCGCCTTCCATCACGCCCCCGGCGGTGTGCGCATTGACGTGGGAGCCGAGGGGCGACGCCGGCGTTCCGTCCGGATTGAGGGTGTAGGCATAGAAGTCGCTTACGAACCGGCTCAGCCCTTCGCCGGTGCGGTCGTAACGTTCGGCGTGCCGGTCGGTCATGTTGCCAACCAGCACGTTCAGCGCGTCGATGGCGGCCACGCAGTGCCCCTGGCCCATCATCCACGCGCGGGTGACGCCATCCAGGGAATCCATCAGCAGGTAGCCGGCGTAGGCGGGCACCATGTTGAGGGACCCGCCGGTGTGGCCTTCGGGCGTGGCCTTGAAGTCATCGGCCTCGAGGGCCGCGCCGTCGGTGCGGACCCGCTGGCTGTAGGTCATGTGCGCCACCAGCCACATGCCGGCGCTGGTGATGCGGTCGGCCGCGGCGAGCCGCTGCCAGGCGGTGCCGGCATCGGGTGTGCGGCCCAGGGCCACCAGCTCGTGCACCATCTGGCGGACGCGCAGCTGGGTGAGCGGGTCATGCCGGATCACGCCGTAGCCGGCCGCCCAATGGGCGAACGCCGGATCGGCCTGCCGGTGGGCGTCGGCGAGTTCAAGGATCCGCTGGCGCTCGGCGGCCGACAGCTGGTCGGCGGTGCAGCAGTTGAGATGCAGGTTCATGGGTCCTCCGGGGAATCGGTCGAAGCGGTCATCAGGGTCGATGCCGCGGCGGCGAGGTCCGCACCCAGCGCGATGGCGTTGGAGGGGTGGGAAATGGTGTCAGTGCTGACGATGCGGGCCAGGCCCGCGTCCTGCAGGCGGGCATAGGCGTCGCCTGCGAACACCGGATGGATGGCGACCAGCAACGGCGACGGCAACGACAACCGGCGCAGGTGTGCGAGGGTCTCCAGGATCGTGTGGCCGGACGACACGATGTCGTCGATCAGCACCGGAGTCCGACCAGCCACGGCTGCCGGGTCGGGCAGGCTGACGCGCACGTCGTAGTCGCCGTGCCGCTCCTTGGCCAGCACCTGGTAGGGCATGCCGGACAGGGCGGCGATGTCCGCTACCCACTGCTCGCTCTCGCTGTCAGGGCCGATCAGCACAGCGTCGGGGACGGTCTCAGCGATCCAGCGGGCCACGGCCGGCGTCGCCGATACGTGGACCGTCGGAATGCGGTAGAGCGACTGCAGGCGCTCGACGCGGTGCAGGTGCGGGTCCACGGTCACCAGCCAGTCGAAAGCCTCTTCGAGGAATTGCGCAAACAGCGGTGTACTGACCGCCTCGCCGCGATGGAAGCGGGTGTCCTGGCGCATATACCCCAGGTAGGGTGCGATGAGGCCGACCGAACGAGCCCCGAACTCGCGCGCGGTCCGGGCGGCGAAGCGCAACGGGAGGGCCGTGGCATCGGCGTTGCGCAGGCTGGCCAGGAGCGCAACATCGGCTCCGGCCAGTGCGTCGTCCAGGGTGACCAGCGACTCGCCATCTGGGAAGTGCCGCCAAGCCACGGGTGCAATGCGCGCCTGCAGGGGCTGGTTGATGTTGCCGGCCAACACTGCATCGGCCGGGAAGGGCATCAGCACACGGGTCATGGAACCTCTCCAAGCACAAAGGGTTGCAGCGTCGCGGCGTGCTCCAGGGCGTAGGCCAGTTCTCCCGGCGACTCCGCATGCAGGGTCATCATGGGCTGTCCGCGCTCGACCGTATCGCCGATCCGCAGACCGGTTTCGAGGCCGGCGGTGGGGGATGTCGGGGCGCCGGCCAGCTTGGCCAGTTTGGCCAGCCTGCGGTTGTCGATCGCCGCGATGCGGCCCGATGCAGGCGCCGGGACGTCGGCGGTGAACGCCGCCCGTGGCGGTTCGCGGAAGCCTCCCTGGGCCTCGCAGATCGCCAGGAACTTGGCCAGCGCCGCCCCGGAATCCAGCACGCCGCGCGCGCGCTCCAGTCCGGTGCCGGCGTTGCTGCCCGGTGCCATGTCCAGCAGCGCCGCGGACAGCGCAAGTGCGCGTTCGCGAAGGTCGGCGGGTGCATCGGCTGCGTTGCGCAGCACCTTGAGCACATCGTGCGCCTCGAGCGCCGGGCCGATTCCGCGGCCCACCGGCTGGGTGCCGTCCGAGCGATGGATCCCCAGCTGCAATCCAAGCGCAGCGGCGGTGTGTTCAAGCCGCGTGCCCAGGCTGTTGGCCGCGGCCTCGCCACGCACCTTGGCGGTCGGACCCACCGGCATGTCGATCAGGACGTGGGTGGAGCCAGCGGCAATCTTCTTCGACAACACGCTGGCGACCAGTTGGCCGTCGCTGTCGAAGTCCAGCGGGCGCTGGACCCGGATCAGGATGTCGTCGGCCGGACTCAGGCGCACGTTGCCACCCCAGACGATGCAGCCGCCCTCGCGCTCCACCACCCGGCGCATCGCCGCCAGATCGAGCGCCACGGGCGCCATGACCTCCATGGTGTCGGCGGTGCCCGCGGGCGACGTGATCGCGCGCGAGGACGTCTTCGGGATGCGGTAGCCCAGCGCAGCCACGATGGCCACCACGATCGGCGTGGTGCGATTGCCGGGCAGGCCGCCGACGCAATGCTTGTCCAGCACCGGCCCATCGCCCCAATCCAGGCGCTGGCCAACGGCGATCATGGCCCGTGTCAGCGAGGTCGTCTCGGCGTTGTCGAGGCGGTCGCCCGCGCTGGCCGTGACGAAAGCCGCAAGCTCCAGGTCCGACAGCCTGCTTTCCATCACGTCCTGCACCAGGGCGAGGTACTGCGCGTCGTCCAGCCGTGCCCCGAACACCTTGGCGCGGAGCGCGCCTGCCGACGACGCGGGTTCCGCATGCCGCACCCGGGCGAGGGCATCGGGCATGGGATCGAGGAGCGTCCACGCGGCCTCCGACAGCGCCACCTCGTCGAGGCCGAGCCGATCGTCGACGACCACGTTCAGCGTCGCCACCAGCGTGCGCGCGCCGACGTCCAGCCTCACGCGCGTCATCGCGGCAAAGCCTTCCGAGCGGCAGACTTCACAGTCGCGATGCATGTAGACCACCGGTTGCTGGTAGGTGTCGATCCCGGCACGGGTGACGCGCAGCCGGGTGTGGCCTGCGGCCTGCCCGGTCATCGCGCATCCCCCAGGCCAACACGCTCCAGGTGCTCCGGCACGCGCGCATGCCAGCCCAGCTCGCGCTCTACGCGTCCGCGCAGCGTATCGGCCGCATCCGGTTCGCCATGGGTGAGGTAGACCATGCGCGGGGCGGACGGCGCGGTGCGCATCCAGTCCAGCAGCTCCCCGGCGTCGGCGTGGCCGGAGAAGCCTTCCAGCTGCACCACTTCGGCGCGGATGGAAATTTCCCGGCCGAACATGCGCAACGTGCGCTTTCCTGCCGCCAGCGCGGCGCCGCGTGTTCCGCCGGCCTGGTAACCCGCGAGCAGGATTGCGTTGCGGTCGTCTGATCCGAACGCCTCGATGTGGTGCAGCACGCGCCCGCCGGTGATCATGCCGCTGGCCGAGATGATGATCATCGGGCCGCGCTGTCGGTTGAGCGCCTTCGACTCTTCTACAGTGTTGACGAAGGTGGCCACGTCGAACATCCGCTGGCAGTCCTCGTCGGACACGTGGTGCTCGGAGTGGTGGTCGTGGTAGTGCCTGGTGGCGTTGATCGCCATCGGGCTGTTGAGGTAGACCGGGACGCGGGGAATCTCCTGCCGCTCACGCAGCCGGGCGATGTGAAGCATGAGCGCCTGGGCGCGGCCGATGGCAAAGGCGGGGATGACGATCACGCCCCCACGGGCAGCGACGCGGCGGATGATGGGGGCCAGCTCCGCCTCCTGGTCGATCGGAACGTGTTCCCGATTGCCATATGTGGATTCGCAGACCAGTACGTCACAGGCGGGCAGGGGCGTCGGCGGATTCATCAGCGACTCCTGTTGCCGGCCCAGGTCGCCACTGAAGTGCAGGCGCTGGCCTTGCACGTCCAGGCTGACGTGGGCGGCGCCCAGGATATGGCCGGCGGGATGGAAACGGACTGTGAAGCCGGGCGCGACCTCGATGTCCCGCTCGTAGTCATTCCCCTTGAGCTGCTTCAGGCTGCGACGGGCGTCGTCTTCTGTGTAGAGCGGTCGCGGCTCCTTGTGCTTCGAGTAGCCCTTGCGTGCGGCGTACTTCGCCTCCTCTTCGAGCAGGTGTCCGCTATCGGGGAGCAGCAGGCCACACAGGGCGACGCTGCCGTGGGTGCAGTGGATCCGCCCGCGGAACCCCTGTTTGACCAGTGCGGGCAGGTAGCCCGAATGATCCAGGTGGGCGTGGGTCAGGACGACCGCGTCGATCGAAGACGGCTCAACGGGAAACGGAGCCCAGTTGCGTTCGCGCAGTTGCTTGTAGCCCTGGAACAGGCCGCAGTCGACCAGCACGCGCTGGCCATTGGCCTCGACCAGATAGCGCGAGCCGGTGACCGTGCCCGCGGCGCCGAGGAATTGCAGGGTGGGGCTGGTTTCGTTGTTCATGGGTGCTCCTGTGGGTTGACGGCTACGCTGCGGCATTGGCGGAGGTAGATGAGGGAACCGCGTCGTTGCGCGGGGCCAGCCGAACACGGCGCAGCAGTAGTGCGTTGACCGCCACGATGACCGAGCTTCCGGACATCGACAGCGCGGCGATCTCGGGCGACAGCACGAACGGATAGAGCACGCCGGCAGCCAGCGGAAACGCCAGGACGTTGTAACCCACGGCCCAGCCCAGGTTCTGGTGCATCTTGCGCAGGGTGGCGTGGGCGATGGTGGTCGCGCGAACGACGTCATAGGGGTCGCTATGCATGAGTACGACGTCCGCGCTTTCGATCGCGACGTCGGTGCCGGCGCCGATCGCAAAGCCCACGTCGGCCTGGGTCAGCGCCGGTGCGTCATTGATGCCGTCGCCCACCATGCCGACCTTGAGGCCCTGCGACTGCAGCTTGATGACCTCGTCGGACTTGCCGCCAGGCAACACGTCTGCCAGTACGATGTCGATCCCCAGATCCTGCGCCACGCGTTCGGCGGTGGGGCGATTGTCGCCGGTGATCATCGCCACTTTGATGTTGCGACGATGCAGTTCGTCGATGGCGGCGCGCGAGGTCTCGCGGATCGCGTCGGCAATTGCGAAGAAGCCCGCAAGCTCGCCGCCTACCCCTGCATAGATCACGGTGCGGCCGGCGCCGGTAAGGCGCGCGGCCTCCGCTTCCAGCACGGATAGATCGATTCCGTGTTCGACCATCAGGATGCGATTGCCCAGCAGGACCTGCACCCCGTCAACCACCCCGGTGGCGCCCTGGCCGTCGATGTTGGTGAAGGCCGTAGCGCGTTCGGCTGCCGGACCGGCGCGCTTGAGGATCGCTTGCGCCAGCGGGTGCTCCGAATGCGCCTCGACCGCAGCGGCCGTGGCCAGTAGCCGCTCCTGCGTCCAGCCCGGTGCGACCGCCATGTCGACCACCTCCGGTGCACCGACCGTCAGGGTTCCAGTCTTGTCAAAGATCACAACGTCCAGCCGGGCGCTCTTCTCGATGGCTTCGGCGTGTTTGAACAGAATGCCGTGTCGAGCGCCCAGGCCCGTGCCGATCATGATCGCCATCGGGGTGGCCAAACCCAGTGCGTCGGGACAGGCAATGACGAAGACGGTGATCGTCAGCGTGAGCGCGAACATGAGCGGCTGTCCCAGCCACCAGAACCAGACCGCGAAGGTCAGCAGCCCGATCACGATCGCGGCCAGCACCAGCCACTGCGAAGCGCGGTCGGCGAGCAGTTGCGCAGGCGCCTTGGAGTTCTGTGCGGTCTGGACCAGCTTGATGATCTGCGCCAGCGCGGTATCGCTGCCGATCTTGGTGGCGGTGTAGGCAAATGCACCGCTCTTGTTGATCGATCCGCCGACAACGGAGGCCCCTGGGTCTTTGCGCACGGGCATCGACTCGCCGGTCAGCATGGATTCGTCGACCTGGGAGCTGCCTTCAGCGACGGTGCCGTCGACGGGGATCTTCGCCCCCGGCCGCACCACGACGATATCGCCGACCAGGACTTCGGCGGTCGGGATGTCGAGCTCCTGTCCGTCACGGCGCACCACCGCGCGGGGCGGGGACAGCTTCAACAACGCCTTCATCGCGTCCGAAGCGCCGGCGCGTGCCCGCATCTCGAGCCAGTGGCCGAGCAGGACGAAGGTCAGCAGGACCGCCGAGGCCTCGTAGAAGTTCGGTCCGTCGAAGAAGAACGTCGACGCGATGCTGAACCCGTAGCCGGTGCCCACGCTCAGCAGCACCAGCACCGCCATGTCCAGCACGCCGCGGCGCAGCGAACGAATCGCCGCACTGAAGAACGGCCAGCCCGGATACAGCACGGCGCCGGTCGCCAGCAGGAACAACCAGACGTTCTCGCGCAGTCCAAACGGCACCGGCGGCGGCTCCATCAGGCCGCCCATGGGCGACCACACGAATACCGGGATCGCGAAGGCGAGAGCGACCAGGAAGCGGCGGCCCATGTCGCGCGCCGCGGCGTGCAGATCGCTGCCGTGGTTCATGCCCGCATGGGCGTCGTGACCCCCGGCATCCTTGGCGTCATCGCCGTGGCCGGCGTGGGCGTCGGCAGGGTGCTCCGCGGTGGTACCCGGTCCGTGCCGGGCATGCGCAGCGTGGGCGTGCGCGCCTGCGCCCGGGCCGGCAGCGGGCATCGAGGCGTCGCATTGGAAGCCGCAGTCGCGGATCGCGGTGGCGACCGCGCCCGACGACAGGCGGGCCGGGTCGTAGGACACCTGCAGGGTCGCGGTGGCGAAATTCGCGATGGTGGCGTTGACTCCGGGCAACGCGGCTACGGCCCTCTCCAGCGTGCGCGCGCAGCCGGCACTCACCATGTCGCCGATGGGCCAGGTGCGCGTGCGCACTGGCGGTTCGTGGACGTGTGTCATCGGACTTCTCCCTGGGATGGGGCGGGGCCGCGCCTGCGTCGCGGAATGAAGGCCGGCACCTGCTGCATGTAGCGGACGTACTCGTCGCCGAAGCGGCCCAGGCAGTCCTTTTCCTCACGGCGCGCCAGGCGGGCATAGGCCCACACGAGCACCGGATAGCTGGCGAGTGTGAGCAGCGTGGGCCACTGCAGCAGGAAACCGGTCAGCACCAACACGAAAGCGACGTACTGCGGGTGGCGCATGCGCGCATACACGCCGTCTCGGGCCATCCGGCCCTCACGCTGCGCCCGATACAACACTGGCCAGGCGGCCGACAGCAGCCAGAAGCCACCGCCGATCAGGACGAAGCTCGCCATGTGGAATGGACCAAAATGCGGATTGGCGCGCCAGCCGAACCACATCTCCAGCAGATGGCCCGCGTCATGGCTGAGCCAGTTCACTTGCGGATAATTGGCACTGAGCCACCCGCCCAGGACGTACAACGTCAGCGGGAAGCCATACATTTCCGCGAACAGGGCCACGACGAAGGCGGAGAACATCCCGAACCCCCGCCAGTCCCAGCGGGTCAAGGGCTTGTAGAAGCTCCAGGCGAAGAAGATGAAGAACGCGGTGTTGATGGCGGCCAGCAGCCAAAGGCCGTAGCCGGAGTCGGGTGCCTGCATGTCAGTGCCCTCCGTTCGAGGTGTCGGACGTTTCGTCGTTCAGTGCCCGCTTGCTACGGCTCTCATGCTGGCCATGGGGTGTGTCGTCGGCATTGCCGTCGCGCCCATGACTTCCGGAACCTCCATGACCGCCATGCCCCTTGTGCATGAACACATGCATCAAGGGACATAGCAGCAGGATGGCCAGGGGCAACCAGCGAAGCGTCCCCCCAAGGTGGGCGCGGTGCTCGACGGCGAGATAGAACACGGCCAGCGCCAGGAAGATCCAGAAGACCCAGCGTCGGGAGCCTGAGGGGGCAGGACTGGAGGCTGTCATGGCAAATTCTCCTCTGTGGGGCGGCGTCCAAGAAGTCGCCGCGGGGTGGACTTGACGAACCCGCCGCCTTCAGCAGCGGCAACAGATTCGATCAATGCGCAGACATCGTTGCCAGTTGGAATGGAGTCCGGCAGCGAAGCCCAGGCGCGCACGGCATGCTCCATCCGTCCGTGCATGGCGAGCAGCGTGTCCAGCTGGTGACGGGTGTCGTCGAGCCTGCGCCGGATGATGTCCCGCACGAGCGGGCAGGGACTATGCCGCTGCAGGCTGTGGCGGATGATTTCCTCGATTTCGGCCAGCGTGAAGCCGAGCTGTTGCGCCGTACGAATGAAGTGCAGGCGCTGGAGCTCCGAAGCCGAGAAGAGCTGATACCCGCCCTCGGTATGCGTGGCCGCCTGTAGCAGGCCCCGCCGCAGATAGTTGCGCACCACATGCACCGTGACGTCCCCCTGCTGTGCCAGCTGGCGTACCGTCATCAGCGGCGGCGCTGATTCGTCTTTGCCCGTCATTGGTGCGCTCCCGGAAAGATGCTGATCACGCTAGGGAAGGTCTGATCAACACACCCTGAGGCTTCAATCCTGGGCCACAGAGCAGCTTTTTTGCTTCGTCACCGCCTTTACGCGCCGTTTCCGGCGTTTTCCGGCGGGTTTCCCCGCCTTACAGGCGCACTGATCCCGCCGCCGGCAGCAATTGCCGGCGCGCCATCCACAGATTCGACAGGGCGAACAAGGTCTGCACCTGCGCGCTGTTCTTCGCAAGACCGCGATAGCGGACCTTGACGTAGCCAAACTGCCGCTTGATCACCCGGAACGGGTGCTCCACCTTCGCCCGCAGGCTGGCCTTGCAGTGCTCCCAGCGCTCGGCATGGCGACG